>CAYYUG010000023.1:0-39563 GCA_964474755.1 uncultured Rhodospirillaceae bacterium
GCCCAATCAGGATCGCATCCGTCACGCCACAGGCAGCAAAGAGTGCAGGTAGAACCTCATGGGCTTCCCTATTGAAAAAACTGAGATCGCGATCGACCTTTTCTGCGCTTGATTTTCCATGCCCGAAACGATCGTAAACCAGTGCTTGACAGCCCGTAGCGGCTGACAGCGCGGCGGGGAAATCCTTCCACATACCAATGCAACCAAGACCTTCATGCAGAAACACTAGGGTCGGCATTTCGGTATCGGGCGTGTCCTTCGCTGCAATTCGACGCACAGCGATCTTACCGCCGAGGACGTCAGCATAACAAACTTCGTAGCAGAACTCGTTACTCAAGATATCTTCAACAACCATCGTTTTCAGTATTTCGCCGGAGCCGATCAATCTTGTGTCTCTGTTACAAAACAATCTACGAGGATTGTTTTCAGGTTAAGCAGCCATGCCCCGAAAGGCCAGACCCACAGCGCGACATCCAGTTGCGCTGAATGATCACCGTATTTTTGCACGGGTAGCCGCAGCGTTTGGCCGCTTGACCTTTGATGCAACAGAAGCTACCAGTTCAAAAAAATTGCCAGCAAACAATGCTGGAACGAAAAGTCACGTGGCAGGGAAACGAGAATGCCAGCGCATTTGCGCGTCCGGCATTTCGTGCAAAATATTTTCGTCGGTAGCACCCTGAAACGAAGGAGCTGTGCACGATGATATCGAGTCCTGATCTGACCGTTAACGATACCGGACCAAAGCTTCTCCTATGGAACGCGAAAGAGCGAGCCGACCGTCCAGCCATGCGCGAGAAGTACCTCGGCATCTGGCAGACCTGGTCTTGGAACGAAATGGCCAGCGAAGTCGAAGCCATTTCTGGCGGCTTCAAAGCACTGGGCCTGGAGCGCGGCGACCGCATTTCGATCGTCGGCGACAACCGACCCCGACTGTACTGGTCGATCATCGCAGCACAGTCTATCGGCGCGGTTCCCGTCCCGGTTTACCAGGACGCAGTAGCGGAGGAGATGCAATACGTCCTGGAGCACGCCGAGTCGCGGTTCATCATCTGCGAAGACCAGGAGCAAGTCGACAAAGTGCTGCAGATCAAGAACGAATGTCCCAGGATCGATACTATCCTGTACGCTGATGACCGCGGAATGCGCGACTATAATCAGACGTTCTTGAAAAATTTCGACGACGTTGTTGCGATGGGTCGTCAGTACAATGTTAAAAACCCGGAGTTCTACCAGTCGGAAATCGCTAAGGGCCAAGGCGCTGACACATCGATCATGCTCTATACCTCCGGCACGACCGGCCGGCCGAAGGGCGTGGTGCTAACCTACGACAACATTCTAAAGACTGCCTACAACGCGGTTAAATTCGAAGATCTTCAGGAAAGTGATGAGATTTTGGCCTACCTGCCAATGGCGTGGGTCGGCGACCATATATTTTCATACGCCCAGGCACTGACGTCGGGGCTTTGCACGGCCTGCCCAGAATCCTCAGATACCGTGCTGATAGACTTGCAAGAATTGGGGCCAACATATTTCTTCGCACCGCCGCGAATTTTCGAAAACTTGCTTACCTCGGTGATGATCCGCATCGAAGATGCCGGCACTCTGAAGCGAAAAATGTTTCATTATTTCATGGATGTTGCACGTCGGGTCGGTCCCAAGTTGCTCGATGGAGATGCTGTCGGTATTGGCGACAGGCTGATGTACGGGTTGGGCAACCTACTGGTCTACGCACCGTTAAAGAATGTGCTCGGATTTACGAAGGTGCGGCTCGCCTATACTGCCGGTGAGGCAATTGGGCCGGACATTTTCAATTTCTACCGCAGTATCGGGCTTAACCTGAAACAGCTTTACGGTATGACTGAGTCGAGCGTTTTTGTCACCATCCAGCCGAATAATGAGATTCGCATGGATACAGTCGGCCGGCCGATCGATGATGTAGAGGTCCGCATCGATGACAATGGTGAGGTTATATTCAAGAGCCCTGGAATTTTTCAGGAGTACTATAAAAACCCGAAAGCGACTGCTGAAACCAAGACCGAGGACGGCTGGTGCCGCACCGGCGACGCCGGTTTTTTCGACCAGGAAGGGCATTTACGCATCATCGACCGAGCCAAGGACGTCGGCAAGCTAAACGATGGTTCAATGTTTGCGCCAAAGTTTATAGAGAACAAGTTGAAGTTTTTTCCAGATATCTACGAGGCCGTCACCTTTGGCAACGAGCAGGATTATGTTGCTGCCTTCATCAATATCGACTTAACCGCGATGGGCAACTGGGCGGAGCGACACGGCGTCGCCTATGCCAGCTATCAAGAGCTCAGCGGCCTACCACAGGTTCATGAAATCATCCGCGGTCACATCATAAGTGTGAATGCAAGCCTCGCCGAGGACCCGCAGCTCGCGGGATCCCAAATAAAACGGTTCCTCGTTTTACATAAACAATTGGATGCAGACGACGGCGAACTGACCCGCACGCAAAAGGTGCGCCGCCGCACGGTCGAGGAGAAGTACGGTGTGCTGATCAATGCGCTCTACTCCGACAGGGACCATTGCGAGATAGAAACCGAGGTGACGTTTGAAGACGGTCGCAAGGGTTCGGTGAAAGCCGACTTAATTATTGTTGACGTTGCTACGTCCCCTACCGCAATGCCGCAGGCCGCAGAATGAACAAAACGGTGAGTCAAGACGCGACTGTCGAACAAGCAATCGCCGGACGCCCAGACCACACCGCCGAAATTTTACTATCGGTCGACAATGTATCGCTCAATTTTGGCGGAGTGAAAGCACTTCAAGATGTCAGCTTCAATATCCGTAGAGGCGAAATTCGGGCAATAATCGGCCCAAACGGCGCCGGCAAATCGTCGATGCTAAATGTGATTAACGGTTTCTATCACCCCAGCGAAGGCATGATCACATACAAGGGTGAGGCCCGCTCGGACATGCGGCCAGACATCGTTGCACGCAGCGGCATCGCGCGAACCTTCCAGAACATCGCCCTGTTCTCCGGCATGTCCACACTGGACAACATCATGACCGGCCGGAACACCATGATGAACCGAAACTTCCTGTGGCAGGCGCTGCATCTCGGTCCCGCTAAGGAGGAAGAACTGGCGCATCGTGCAAAGGCTGAGGAAGTGATCGATTTCCTGGAAATCCAAGCTATCCGCAAGGTCCCTGTCGGTCGACTGCCCTATGGTCTGCAGAAACGAGTCGAATTGGGGCGGGCTCTAGCCGCCGAACCCGAGCTCTTGCTTCTGGACGAACCGATGGCCGGCATGAATGCCGAAGAAAAAGAAGATATGTGCCGTTTCATCCTTGACGTTAATGACGAGTTCGGCACCACAATCGCACTTATCGAGCACGATATGAGTGTCGTGATGGACATCTCGGACCGGGTTGTTGTACTCGACTACGGCGTTAAGATCGCCGACGGCTCACCGGATAAAGTGCGCAGCAACCAAACCGTGATCGACGCCTATCTCGGCGTTTCCCACGACTGACCCGCCGACACCATGATGGCTGGAAAATAGGCGATGGATTTTCTCTACAACGTAAGTATCGACCCAGTCCTGCAAATTGTCGAGGACCCGGTCTTCTTCATCCAAGTGATCGCCGAAGGCCTGATGGCGGGCGTGATGTATTCGCTGGTCGCGCTCGGTTTCTGCCTGATCTACAAGGCTTCCGGCGTGTTCAATTTCGCACAGGGTATTTTTATCGTCTTCGCGGTTCTGTGTATGATCACCGTGTTCGAGTACGGCGTCCCGATCATCCCGGCAGTGATCATCGCATTCCTGGCCATGGTGGCGCTTTCCTGGGCGATCGAGCGCATCGTTCTACGGAACATGGTGAACCAGGAAGAAATCATCATGTTCATGGCTACCATTGGTCTCAGCTTTTTTCTTGAAGGGTTCGGCCAAACCATCTTTGGTGGCGACTCCAAACTGGTGCCAGTCGAAGCGCTCCATCTCGGGCGTGACGCCATAATTATTCCGATGTTTGGAAGCTCCATCCGGCTCCAGGAATTGGATCTTACCGCCGGCGTGATCGCCGCGCTGCTGGTCGGCATTCTCGCCCTGTTTTTCCAAAAAACACCGGTTGGGCGCGCGCTTCGCGCAGTTGCCGACGATCATCAGGCAGCACTATCGGTTGGCATCCCGCTGCAATGGATGTGGGTCGTGGTCTGGTCAGTGGCGGGTCTGGTGGCCTTGGTTGCAGGGATCATGTGGGGCGCCAGCAGCAGCGTCGACTTTAGCCTAGTCGTAATCGCGCTGAAGGCGCTGCCAGTCCTAATCCTAGGCGGTTTCACTTCAGTCCCCGGCGTCATTGTCGGCGGATTGATTATCGGAGTTGGCGAAAAGGTTGCGGAAATTTACTGGGGCGATGCGCTCGGCGGATCGATCGAGGAGTGGTTCGCCTATGTATTGGCGTTGGCATTCCTGATGTTCCGGCCACAAGGCCTGTTCGGCGAAAAGATTATCGAGAGGGTTTAGGCCATGATTTATCGCGAAGGCGGACAAATCAAAACGAGCTACGCCGCCGATCAGCAGCTTTTCCCGATCAACCAGGATCGCTGGGTCATTTATGGTTTCCTAGTATTCCTATTCGTGATCCCGCCTCTATTCGCTACCGAATACCAATACGAGGTCATCCTCTATCCTATCCTGTCGCTTGGCCTTGCCGCACTGGGTTTAAATATTCTCACAGGATATTGCGGCCTGATTTCTTTGGGGACAGGCGGGTTTATGGCGATCGGCGCCTATTCGGCATTTAAAATCACAACGGCCTTTCCAGATCTTAACATCTTCATTGTTTTTATCCTTGCAGGTCTAATTTCCGCGCTGTTTGGAATACTGATCGGTCTGCCGAGCTTGCGGATTAAAGGCTTCTATCTCGCCGTTACGACACTCGCGGCGCATTTCTTTATCGAATGGGCTATTAACCGGATCGACTGGCTTTCAAACTACAGCCCGTCGCATACGATAGGTGGTCCGCCACGCGATATGTTCGGGATTGCAGTGATGGGGCCAGAAGCCGACCCAGCTGCGAAATATATAATAATGTTGATTGTGGTTGTCGCTCTAGGTTTCACGGCAAAAAATTTGGTTCGCGGCAGGATAGGTCGCAGCTGGATGGCAATCCGCGACATGGATATCGCAGCCGAACTTATTGGCATCAAGCCTTTGCAGACTAAGCTCCTCGCCTTTGCGATCAGTTCCTTTTATATCGGTGTGTCCGGTGCGCTTTACGTCTTGATGTATCTGGAAAGCGTCGATCCGGAGGCTTTCGAAATACTTACAACGTCGTTCCCAGTGTTATTCATGATTATTATAGGTGGCCTTGGCAGCATCATGGGAGCGTTCATGGGAGCGGCCTTCATCGTAATGGTTCCAGTCCTGTTACGGAACCTGTTCCCGGCTCTCGGAATTGATATAGCGTCGCACGTAATCCAGCATATTGAGTTCATGCTGTTCGGCGGACTTATCGTATTTTTTCTGATTGTCGAACCAAATGGCCTGGCCCGGCTTTGGCAGATCGTGAAAGAGAAATTACGTCTCTGGCCATTTCCGCACTAACGTTAAATGTTTAATTAGCAAGATACGATAATTGTTAATGAAATTCAGGCCGTGTTACAGTCAAAGAAAAAGTAAACAATCGAACTGGCTGAAAAGCTCCAAAATCTAGGGAGGATTTACATGAAACTTAAGAACCTCGCGATCGGGTTGCTGGCGGCCGTTGCGACCGTTGGCGCCATAGAGAGCACACCCGTGCTCGCAAAAGATTCCATCTTCATACCCGTCTTTAGCTATCGCTCCGGCCCCTTCGCTCCAGGCGGAGCGAAAATTGCTAATGGCTATACGGACTATTTCAAACTAGTTCAAAAGCGCGATGGCGGCGTTGAAGGCGTCGATATAAAGTTCGAGGAATGCGAGTTCGGATACAAGACCGACCGTGGCGTAGAATGCTATGAGCGTTTGAAAAGCAAAGGCAGTATTATTTCGCACCCAAACAGCACGGGGCTTGTCTACAAGCTGGTCCCAAAAGCTCCGATTGACGAAATTCCGATCCTATCGATGGGTTACGGAATGAGTGGTGCCGCCGACGGCCGATATTTCCCATGGGTCTTCAACTTTCCAACCAGTTACTGGTCGCAAGCCTCGGCATTCATCAAATACGTCGGTGCCGAATCAGGAGGTATGGACAAACTAAAAGGCAAAAAGATTGGCCTCATTTTCCTTGAGTCCGGTTACGGCCGCGAGCCAATCCCCTTGTTCGAAAAACTCGGCGAAAAATACGGCTATACTTTCAAGCATTGGGCAGTTCCCGGCAAACAGATGGCTGACCAACGTAGCCAATGGCGAAAGATTACGCGCTGGAACCCAGACTACCTGTTCATCTGGGGCTGGGGTGTGATGAACCCAACAGCGGTTTCCCGTGCACATGAATTTGGCTTCCCAATGAACCGTTTCATTGGCGTATGGTGGTCTGGTGATGAGCTAGATACTAAACCGTCTGGACCAAAGGCAAAGGGCTACAGAGCCGCCACATTCCATGCACCTGGCGCCTTTGCCGACGTGCACAAGGATATCCTAAATCATCTCTACGGAAATGACATGGCGGCCGCAAAAAAGGCCAATTTTGGCGATGTTCTATACAATCGCGGTATGTTCAACGCGATGCTTGTAATCGAGGCGGCCCGTACAGCTATCAAAAAACACGGCACCAAGATTACCGGGAAGGAGATGCGCTGGGGTCTTGAAAATCTAGATCTTGGCGAAAAACGTCTCGCCGAACTCGGTATGGGTGGCTTTGGCAAACCCATCAAAATTTCCTGCGCTGATCACGAAGGAAGTGGGCCGGTACTGTTCCAGGAGTGGACCGGTTCTGAGTGGAAAATTGTTTCGGACTGGGTCAAACCAATGACTTCAACTGTCCGCCCGATGCTCGAAAAAGCAGCGGCTACAGAAGCCAAAAAGTGGAACTACAAGAAGCGGGACTGCTAATAGACACTGGGGCATACATTTGCCACAAACGTTGATTGCGGAGCGTCGATTGAAAGGTCGGCGCTCCGCCTTTTCTCCCAATTTACTACTGTATTTGAATAAAATTTTGATGCTGGACTATCTGTTATGAGCGAAAACGGCGAAACAATTCTGTCCGTCAATAACATCGAAGTAATTTATAACCACGTTATCCTGGTTCTCAAAGGCGTCTCCTTCGACGTTCCAAAAGGAGGGATAGTTACGCTTTTGGGCGCGAATGGAGCCGGAAAGACAACTACTCTGAAGGCAATTTCGAACCTGCTCAAGGCAGAACGTGGCGACGTCACCAAGGGTTCGATTGAATATCTTGGAGAGCGGGTCGATTTGCTGACACCGCACGATTTAGTCAAAAAAGGCGTCATTCAAGTTATGGAGGGACGGCACTGTTTCGAACATTTAACCGTGGAAGAGAATTTGATGACCGGCGCGTATACACGCTCCGACGGACGCGCCGCAGTCAATGATGACCTGGAGATGGTCTACGGCTATTTCCCGCGCATTAAAGATCGTCGCAAATCGCAAGCAGGATACACTTCCGGTGGCGAGCAACAGATGGTCGCAATTGGCCGCGCCCTGATGGCAAAACCATCCATGATCCTTCTGGATGAACCATCCATGGGCCTTGCCCCACAACTTGTCGAAGAGATCTTCGGGATCGTAAAACGCTTGAACGAAGAGGAAAGCGTTACCTTCCTGTTGGCCGAACAGAACACCAACATGGCCCTGCGCTTCGCCGACCATGGCTATATCCTGGAAAGCGGCCGGATCGTGCTGGACGGTAAGGCAGCGGAGCTGCGCGAAAACGAAGATGTAAAAGAATTCTACCTTGGCCTGTCGGGAGGCGGCCGTAAGAGCTTTCGCGATGTCAAACACTATCGGCGACGCAAACGTTGGCTCTAAAGTCGTAACCCTCGCGCCAAACTATGGGACGCGACCATGACCGAATACTACGACGAACTCGAAACCCGCGATCCGGCACAGCGCGAAGCCCAGCACTTAGCGGCCCTGCCGAAGCAAATTGCACTGGCGAAGTCGACAGAAGGCTATAAGAAGCTTTTTAGCAGCGTCGATCCGCAGGCTATCACAAGCCGAACGGCGCTGGCTCAGTTACCGGTTACGCGAAAGAGCGAACTCATTGAACTCCAGGCCAGTAACCCGCCCTTCGGCGGCCTCAACGCGACACCAACTGGCCAAATGGCGCGCCTTTTCCTGTCCCCGGGACCAATCGCCGAACCAGAAGGTCAGAAAGCAGATTTCTGGCGCATGGGCCGCGCCCTATTCGCGGCCGGGTTCCGCGCTGGCGACATTATTCAGAACTGTTTTTCCTACCACATGACACCAGCCGGCTTCCTGTTTGACGCCGCGGCCCGTGCCGTCGGCTGCGCCGTTATCCCTGCTGGGATCGGACAAACCGAACAGCAGTGTCACATGATCGCGCATTTCCAACCAGTAGGATACGCCGGCACGCCGGATTTTCTTAAGATTATTCTTACCAAGGCTGATGAGTTGGGTGTCGATGCCTCGTCGATCAACAAAGCCCTGGTCGGTGGCGGAGCGCTATTGCCGCCCCTGCGCAAAGAATACGCTGACCGTGGCATTCAGGTACTGCAAAGCTATGGCACCGCCGATGTCGGCAATATCGCTTACGAATCGGAAGCGCAGAGAGGCATGATCGTAGAGGAGGAAATTATTCTCGAGATTGTCCGCCCCGGAACAGGCGATCCCGTCCCCGAGAGCGAGGTCGGTGAAGTGGTTGTGACCCTGTTGAACCAAGACTATCCGCTGATCCGCTTCGGCACCGGCGATCTATCGGCAATCCTGCCCGGTATCAGCCCCTGTGGTCGGACCGCACCGCGAATAAATGGCTGGATGGGCCGCGCAGATCAACGCACCAAGATCCGCGGCATGTTCGTCGATCCAGTACAAATCGACCGTGTGCTGAAAGCCCATGGTAACGTTACGGGTATGCGCCTTGTCGTCAGCGAAAATGGCGGTTTGGACACTGTAAACCTGCAATGCGAAGTGGCTTCGCAAGACGATGCCTTGGCTCAGAAAATCGCTGCCGCCTTCCAGGCAGAGTGCAAAGTGCGGGCGACTGTCGAATTCGTCGACAGTTTGCCAAAAGACGGCAAGGTCATAGATGATATTAGAGAATATGTATAGAACCCGGTTTGGGACGGCTGACCGTTAAGCAATTTCTACAATTTCCAGAAACGTTAACTAAGCGCCTATTTTAAGAGGCCAAAAAAATTCCTGTTCCGAGCATATCTTGGCGCTCCCGAATTGTGATACGAGATCGCTGAGATCTCTCTTAACAGTCGGGGCTGATCCCTTCAGTCTCGAATTACGATCTTCTACTGTACTCTTTGAGCGGTTGATAGCCACCCCCGGCAACTGCCTCCTGTTTTTTTGCAAAACGACAACCGCCCCCTACGACGTCCCGCCGATATGCTATATAGCGGCATATCTCCCGTGTGGACCCATAAAGAGATGCCTGCATACGAATCTAAGAGCTTTACTGGAGAAGGGTTGCTGTGCATTCGCGGCGAACGTACCGTTTTCGCCTCGCTCGACTTCGCCGTTTCGAGCGGTGACGCGCTGATCCTGTCCGGTCCAAACGGTAGCGGAAAATCGAGCCTGCTGCGTGTGATGGCTGGCCTTATAGCTCCTGCGGCAGGCACTCTAATACGCGATGGCGCCTCGATCCTGAACGACCCGGAGGTCCACCACGATAGTCTGCACTATGTCGGACATCTGGACGCGGTAAAGCCGGTGCTAACCGTTGCGGAAAATCTTTCCTTTTGGGCCGCCTTGCGCGGCGATACCACTCAAGTTGATGACGCATTAGAGACATTTGGGCTGGCGCCGCTCGCAGGAATCTCTGCCCGGCTCCTTTCCTCTGGCCAGCGCCGCCGGCTAAACTTAGCCCGGATCGCAGCCAATCCAGCGCCCCTCTGGCTACTCGATGAGCCAGCTGTCGGACTGGACATCGCATCGGTCGCCATATTGACGTCTCTTATTGCCGCGCACCAGGCGCAGGGTGGCATCGTTATCCTATCCACCCACACCGACCTTAGGATCGAAAAAGCGGCTATCTTGCAAGTCAACAATTTCGCCGCGGCGGTAGTATCGATATGAAAGCGATGATGCGCATATTGATACGAGATCTGCGCATATCCCTGCGCCAGGGATCCGATATCGTCGTCGTCGTGATGTTCTTCGTCATCACGGTTGCACTGTTCCCGTTCGGTGTCGGGCCGGAAGGCAACACTCTTGCGCAAATCGCCGCTGGCGTAGTCATGGTCTGCGCCATGTTGGCAACCCTTTTGTCTCTCGACCGAATGTTTTTGAACGACTATGAAGACGGCTCTTTGGAGCAACTCGCATTAATGCCTTTGCCATTAGAGGCAATTGTGCTGGCTAAGGCTGCCGCCCACTGGCTGGTCACGGGTCTGCCGCTTATCGTCGCCGCCCCAGTACTCGCCACCCTGTTGAATATGGCGCCAGAAGGATATTTGACCCTGTTTCTGGTGATGTTGCTGGGCACCCCGACGTTGAGCCTAATTGGCACTATCGGTGCCTCGCTAACCCTAGGAGCCCGCCGTGCTGGAGTGTTGGTATCGGTGCTGGTTTTGCCACTCTACATCCCGGTTCTGATATTTGCCGTAGGAGCGATTGACGCCGCCTCTATGTCATTAACAGTTCGACCACATCTGCTCTTTCTCGGCGCGATGCTGGCCGGTGCCCTACCCCTCGCCCCCTGGGCCAGCGCCGCCGCGATACGGCAGGCGCTGAACTGATCAGTTATGCAGTGGCAGGCCGCTCGATCGGGCGCTCATCGATTGGCCAATGTAAGGCAGCGGCTGCAATTCCTAGACCGACGGAAATCCACCACACCAAATCATAGGACCCGGATAGCTCGAACATGTAACCGCCGAACCACGCACCAAGGAAACTTCCCAGCTGATGGGTCAGGAAGACGACGCCGAGCAGCATAGACGCATGTTTCAGGCCAAAAATTTGCATCACCAGAGCCGATGTGACCGGCACCGTGCCCAACCAAAACAGCCCTATCCCGACGGCAAATACCAGCACGCTCGTAACCGTGGGAGGTGACATCATAAAAATGGCGATGGCACCTGCGCGACACAGGTAAAGTGTCGAAAGCACATATTTCTTGTTGAACTTATCGCCTAACGCGCCCGCGCCAAGCGCGCTGACCACGTTGACGATTCCAACGATGCCAATCGCCCAAGCACCAACGTTTGCTCCAAGACCGAGATCCACCACGTAGGCTGGAAAGTGGGTGATGATGAAAGTGACATGGAATCCGCAGACAAAATAACCGGCGTTGAGGAACAGAAAACCGTTATGATTCGCCGCTTCGTGCAGCGACTCAATGATTGTCTGGTCATGTGACGCCGCAGGCGCCGCAGGCTTGCCGGCTAACACCGAGGCCAATGGAACCATCAGCAAGGAGAAGGCTGCCAGATAGACCAAAGCCAACGACCAACCAACCGAATCTATAAAGGCCTGGCCCAACGGAACCATGACCAACATGCCTAGGGAACCGCCAGCCGACGCCACGCCAAGTGCCATACTACGCCACTCACTGGCCACACTTCGACCAACCGCCGCCAAGACGGTTGAGAAGCCGCAACCGGCCATCCCTACACCGACCAGGAAGCCAGCCCCGATATGCGCCGTAAGAGGCGTGGTGGCGTAACCCATCAAAAGCGTGCCGGCGCCAAAAAACAGTGCACCTCCAGCGATAACCCGCGCGGAGCCATAACGGTCAGCTATCATACCCGCGAAAGGTTGTGCAAATCCCCAAAACAGGTTTTGCAGCGCAATCGTGAGCGCAAAAATCTCGCGCGACCAGCCTAAGTCAGTGGAGACCGGTTGCAGAAATACGCCATAGCTGGAACGAACGCCGAACGAAATGAGTAAAATAACGCCGGCACAAGCGATTATGACGATGGTCCCAATCCGCAAATTCGACATTCGCTTCATCCTTTTCGGACCACTACTCGATGACACACAAACAAAATGTTCTAACAGCGCTAAACCTATGGATACACGGCAAACAATTTGCTCGCAAAGACAAGTTTTGTCGATTAACTGACAATCGTGTGTTAGCAGTTGTCGTTGGCCGGGCTACCCGGACACGGTGCCTTTGCCCTGGCAATTAGACACGCCGTGAAGTTAAGGAAATAGAAATAGGTCTCTATTCTAGCTTATTCTATGGTTAACGGTGTGATGCTTTTAGCTAATATTCCGACGTCACACGCCTAGACCGTAGTGCGACGAAAAGAATTTTGGCACGGCAAGATTTCCCCACTATATAAGACTTTATGCATAGGTTCGCGAACCCCAACCAGTTCCTCCGTATTGCAAATCCGCTCCTGCCATGGGTCGGCTGGCTGGCAGCGCTTTGTATCGCCGCCGGTTTGTACCTGGGCCTCTTTGAGGCTCCGCCCGACTACCAGCAGGGCGAGACGGTGCGGATCATGTATGTGCACGTCCCCGCAGCCTGGATGGCGCTATTTTGCTATGCCACGATGGCGATCGCTAGTGCCATGGCGTTGATCTGGCGCCACCCGCTGGGGTTCCTAATCGCCAAGGCGAGTGCACCCATCGGCGCCTGTTTCACTGTGATCTGTCTTGCTACTGGTTCGTTGTGGGGCAAGCCCATGTGGGGCACCTGGTGGGAATGGGACGCGCGGATGACTTCCGTCCTGATCCTGTTTTTTCTCTATGTTGGCTATTTGGCGCTGGTCGACGCGTTCGATGACACGACCCGTGGTCAGCGTGCCGCAAGTATCTTAGCCCTGGTAGGGGCAGTAAATCTGCCTATCATCAAATTTTCGGTGGAATGGTGGCACACGCTTCACCAACCCGCCAGTGTGGTCCGGCTCGACGGTCCGACAATTCACAGTTCGATGCTGTGGCCACTGTTACTGATGATAGTTGGATTCACCGCTTTCTATTTGGCCATTCTGGTCGTCCGAACACGCAGCGAAATCGCGGCCGCAAAAATTCGTAACATTCGTCTTGGACAGGTGCACAGCTGATGGACAGCGTAGCCGAGTTCTTTGCGATGGGCGGCTATGCGCCCTATATATGGCCCGCCTATCTGATATCCGCGGGCATTTTGGTGACCCTTCTAGGCCTGTCGATCCGCGACCTAAATCGTAATGAGAACACGCTAAAGAAGTTGCGAGCAGAACGCCATGGTAGCGCAATTGAAGAGGCCGATTCATGAGCGCGAATTCAACGAGCCGCATACCAGTAACCCGGAAAAAAAAACGGCTTTACACAGTCATGGCTGGATTGACCATGCTCGGTGTCGCGGCAGCTTTGGTGCTAACCGCTTTCGAAGACAATATCGTGTTCTTCTACAGCCCCACGGATATTGCTGAGAAAGCACTTCGCCCCGGCCAAACCGTCCGGCTCGGCGGGCTGGTCCAGGCCGACAGCGTCAAGAAGGCGTCCGACGGTGTCACAACCGAATTCGTCATTACGGATACGAACAAGACCATATCGGTGCGCTATGCCGGCTTGCTGCCAGACCTATTCCGCGAGGGACAGGGGGTTGTCACTCAAGGTTCACTCGGCCCGGACGGCACCTTCGTCGCCTCGGAAGTACTCGCCAAGCATGACGAGAATTACATGCCGAAAGAAGTCGCAGACGCGCTGAAAAAATCCGGTAACTGGAAGGAGTCCGAAAAGTGATTGCCGAAATCGGCCACTTCGCGCTCGTGCTCGCAATGATCGTCGCTCTGGTGCAATCAGTTCTGCCGATGGCGGGTGCCGCCCGCGGCAATCACAGCTGGATGGCGACGGCTGCCCCCTCGGCAATCGTGCAACTCCTATGCACCGCAACGGCATTCGGCTGCCTGCTATACAGTTTCTCAGTCAGCGATTTTACCGTCGTCAACGTTGCGCAAAATTCCAATTCACTACAGCCAATGATCTACAAAATTTCATCGACCTGGGGGAACCACGAAGGGTCGATGGTCCTGTGGGTCCTGATCCTCGCGCTTTTCGGCGGAATGGTGGCACTGTTCGGCGGCAACTTGCCACCAACCCTTAAGGCGCGGACCCTGTCCGTGCAATCGATGGTCGCCTTTGGCTTTCTGCTGTTCATTCTCGCCACATCGAACCCATTTGAGCGGCTCAACCCACCGCCGATCGATGGCCGTGATCTCAACCCGCTGCTGCAAGACATTGGTTTGGCCCTGCATCCACCGATGCTCTATGTCGGCTATGTCGGGTTCTCGATTTCCTTCTCCTTCGCAATCGCCGCTTTGATCGAAGGTAAAGTCGACGCAGCCTGGGCACGTTGGGTGCGTCCTTGGACGCTACTCGCTTGGATATTTCTCACCGCAGGTATCTTGCTCGGAAGTTGGTGGGCCTATTACGAGCTTGGTTGGGGCGGTTGGTGGTATTGGGACCCGGTCGAGAACGCCTCCTTCATGCCATGGCTTGTTGGCACCGCACTGCTGCACTCCGCGATTATTGTCGAGAAACGCGACGCAGTGAAGACTTGGACAATTCTGCTCGCAATTCTGACCTTCTCGCTCAGCCTCATCGGCACCTTCTTAGTTCGTTCCGGCGTGCTAACCTCGGTACACGCCTTCGCCACCGATCCGGAACGCGGAGTATTCATCCTGGTACTGCTGGTAATTGCCATCGGCGGCAGCCTGGCACTCTATGCTTGGCGTGCCCCAGCGCTGAAGGGCGGCGGCCTGTTCTCGCCTATAAGCCGCGAGGGCGGGCTAATCCTTAACAATTTACTGTTGACCACCGCCTGCGCAACCGTGTTCATCGGCACGCTCTATCCCTTACTGCTTGACGCGATGACCGGTGACAAAATTTCGGTCGGGCCGCCTTTCTTTAACGCGACCTTCGTGCCGTTGATGATCCCGCTGATCATTGCCCTGGGCTTTGGACCGATGCTGTCCTGGAAACGTAGCGATCTTATAGGCGTGGTGCAGCGCCTGAAATTTGCCCTGGCCGTGGCTGCAGTCGTCACAGCTGTGGCGGCCTATATTACATGGGGCCGCTCAATTTTCGGTGCTATTGGGCTCGGTCTGTCTGGCTGGCTTGTCGCCAGTGTTCTGATCGAATTCGGAACGCGCATTGGTATTGGCCGCGCCAAATTCAGCGATGTGTTCCACCGGGCTACCGGTTTGCCGCGCGCCGCTTGGGGCATGATGCTGGCTCATCTGGGCTTCGCCATCCTGGCTGCCGGGGCAACGGGTGCTTCGGTATGGCAGGACGAGGCTATCCAAAACATTAAAACCGGCGACGCAATCTCCATCGCCGGTTACGAGTTTGTGCTCCGCAACGTTGACAATGTGCGCGGCCCGAACTATGTGGCAGAGCGTGGCGTCTTTACGGTATCGAAAGACGGCAAACTGCTGGCAACGCTGGCACCGGAACGACGGCACTATCCGGTGCAGGGTACAGATACAACAGAATCAGCAATCTACAGTAACGGCATCGCCGACCTGTACGCCGTACTAGGTGAACCTCAAGGCCAAGGCCGCTGGATCGCCAAGGTATACTTCAAACCTCTGGTCCCCTGGATCTGGCTCGGCGGAGCGATCATGGTACTGGGTGGGATCGTTTCCCTGACCGACCGGCGACTGCGTGTTGGCGCACCGACACGCGGACGGGCACCCGCCCCGACAAACGCACCGGCACCCGCGGAGTGACCCCGGATGCCGCGACTGCTATTCATCCTGCCGCTGTTGTTGTTCGGTGCCATCGCCGCATACTTTGCAGTGGGCTTGACAAAAGACCCTCGCATACTGCCCTCGGCCCTGATCGACCGGCCCGCACCGGAGTTTGACCTACCTTCGCTCTACACCGGTAGGGACGGCTTCGCTAAAGCTAATCTTGTTGGCGAGGTCACGCTGGTCAATGTCTTCGCATCCTGGTGCGGTCCCTGCAGGGTCGAACATCCATTATTAATGCGCTTCGCCGAGACCAACAAAACGTCTCTCTACGGCATTAATTACAAGGATAAGAAAACTGACGCTGTGAACTGGTTAAAGCAGCTCGGCGATCCCTATAAACGTATCGGCCAGGACCTCAGCGGCCGCGTTGGTATCGAATGGGGCGTATACGGATTACCGGAAACCTATATCGTCGATCGTGAGGGGCGTATTCGCTATCGACATGTTGGCCCCATGCAGCCGGATGCGATGAAGGATAAGATTTTGCCGCTAATCGAGGAGTTGAAGAAGTGAAGGCGCTTATCTTTGGCCTGACAATCATCCTGCTGTCTAGTTTTAGCACTATGGCGGTCAACCCCGACGAGGTGCTGGACGACCCACTACTGGAAAAACGTGCACGCGCCCTATCCGTGAATATTCGCTGCCTTGTCTGCCAGAACCAGTCGATCGACGACTCAAACGCCGACCTGGCGCGCGATTTGCGAATTCTCGTGCGCGAACGGCTTATCGCCGGAGATAGCGATACTGAAGTTCTGGACTATTTAATCTCACGTTATGGCGACTTCGTCATGCTGAAGCCGCCATTTAAGGGGTCCACCTTTATCCTTTGGCTTGGCCCTCTCTTTGTCTTCGTTCTTGCCGTAATTGGTCTCGTTATCTACTTCCGGCGGCGTCAGGCCGAACTGGCAAATACCAGTGACAGCTCTTCACGTCTTAGTAGCGAGGAGCGCGAACAACTGAACAGGCTGCTCGATAGGGAAATGAAATGACGGTTTGGATCATTGCCGTTCTCATGTCGACCGTCGCTACGGCCGGTTTGTTGCTGCCGCTAGTCTGGAGGCGCAACCGGGGAGAAAATTCCGCCGCATACGACATCGAAGTTTACAAAGATCAGCTCAATCAAGTCGGGCAGGATTACGACCGTAGGCTGCTGTCCGCCGAACAGGCGCAATCGGCTAAAACCGAGATATCGCGCCGGCTGCTGCAAGCAGATACACGGCTCCAAGTGTCTCTCAATCGCTCTGCAAAAACAAAACCCACACGACAAATTGCAGTGATTGCATTAGTCGCTCTAATCGTTCCGCTCGGGGCACTCGGCTTTTACAGTTATCAGGGTGCGCCGGGCATCGCCGGCATGCCTTTTGCGGAGCGCACTTCGGAACAACCTCAGACCGCGCGAAGTAGGCCGCCCATGAATCTCGAAGCAGCGGCAACGCAACTTCGGGAGCGACTTACAAAAAACCCTAACGACCTGAGGGGCTGGTTGCTACTGGCGCGAACCTACGTATCGATTCAGCAATTCCCGCAAGCGGTTTCCGCCTTTGAAAAGGCGCTTAGTCTCGAAAATGATAACGCCAACATCATCTCTAGCTATGGCGAAGCTCTCTATCTTGCGGCGGGCGAAGTGGTTACGCCAGCAAGTCGCACCGCCTTCGAAGAAACCCTCAAAATACGACCAGACGATACGCGCTCACGCTACTATCTAGCTCTTTCCGAATACCAGGCCGGAGACAAAAAGAAAGCGCTTCACGGTTGGGCAGCTTTGGTCGGCGATTCGCCTGCTGATGCGCCTTGGCTTTCATCCGTGCGAACACGCGCCGCTGAGGCAGCAAAGGAACTCGGTCTCGATGTCGCAACAGTAATACCGCAACCCTTACCGCCAAGTGGTGATGTGGAAGAGAGCCAACAACCCGCGCGGGGGCCGATGCCTGCCAGTATCGAAGAAGCGGCCAACCTCTCCTCCGAGGAACGCGACGAGCGCATCCGAGGCATGGTCGACGGATTGGCCGCCAAACTGGAAAACAATCCCCGCGACTTCCAGGGCTGGATGCAGCTCATCCGCTCCTACGCCGTCCTGAAGGAAACGAATAAGGCGAAAAAGGCGTTGGCGAAGGCTCGTGAGGTTTTTGCGAGAGCGCCATTTCCAAAACAGCAGCTCGCCGCGCTTGCCAGCCAACTAGGCCTCCAAGGCGAAGCACCGCGTGGCCCGACTGAAGAAGACGTGAAGGCGGCACAGGAGATGTCGCCCGAAGACCGCCAGGCAATGATCGAGTCCATGGTAGCTCAGTTGGCCGAACGGTTAGAGGAAAACCCCGACGACCTTGCCGGCTGGGCGCGTCTCGCGCGCTCCTACGCTGTATTGGGTAAATTGGACAAGGCAAAGGAAGCGCTTAGTTCGGGGCTCAGAGCAGCGCCCAACAATGTGGATCTACTGGTACTCTTTGGCCGCACGGTGCGGAAAATGAATGGCAACCGCTCTACATCAGAATCCCTTGACGCCATGCGCAAAGTTCTGGCCCTGGCTCCAACTCAGGTTGAAGCGCTCTGGTTCCTGGGGGACGCCGCCGCCGAGGTTGGCAATAAGGAAAAGGCAAAGTCACTTTGGGAACGGGCCATTTTGCAGTTCCCGGCAGGCGCCCCAGAGCGTGCGCAACTTCGCACCCGAATCGATCAATTAAAGTAAATATGGTTTGAATCCTATCAGTTTCGGCAAAAAGTTAGTTTTACCAAGGGATTCTTCTTTTGAAACCCTATTCGTATGGGATTGTGATAAACATTAACCTATTGTTTTTATTTATTTATCTCACATCGCCGATTTGTACTACAAGAGCAAAAATAAACTGTTGAATCTTAGTTGCACACCCCGTCGTATAAGGCGACAGGCTTGCTGGAATCGGCTGCATTAGCGAAGGCGTAATCAACTGGCTACACGAGCCAGCAAACAAAATCTCTCAGTTACGCAAATACAGCAACACCCTAATCGCGATCTCGCGTCTCTTTCGGCAGGAAGACAAAATTAAAAACATAGTCTTCGCGACGTTCCGCCTTTCTGTGATGGCGGTTCCCATCGAAGGCATCAATCGGCAGTAGCACACCGTGTTTTAAGAATAGGCCTCGATAGTCTAACGCTTCGACAGCTGCGATTGCCTCCTCGATCGGTTGCTTGGTGTGAGCTTCTTCCATCTCAATAAGGAGTGAGGGCCGGTCCCGGATGATCGTCTCGCGGGCACCTTCGAGAACAGCTTGCTCAAACCCTTCTACATCGATCTTGATTAAGCCGATATCCTCGAGGTCAAGATCATCAAGCCTCTTGGCTTCTATCTCGACACCCATAAAATCATCCGCCACTTTGACGTCGCTTAGACTAGCCCCCTGGTTGGAGAAGCCGCCACGCCGATGCCGTGGCACGCGTAAGATCGCTGTTCCAGATCGATCGGACAGGGCGATCGGCGAAACGGAGATTTTTTTACTGGCAAGACGCTGCAGGAAACGAAACATCTTTGGGTTCGGCTCGAAGGCGTGAACCGCACGCGAATAATCTTTCAGCAACCAGGCGTAGACACCTTTGTTAGCGCCAATATCAAGACTGACCCGAGCCGGATCAGCCAGAAACGGCAGCAATGCGATTTCCGCCTCACCGTGCCGGCGTTCCTTGGCAATCCGGTAACGCATGTAGAGTGGCACGGGCACAAGCGCGAACTTCAGCCGCTCCTCAAGGGTCCAGGGCGGTTCCCAGCCCTGTTCGATATCGTCAGTCGCGCTTGCCATGGGTCTCGCCCGTAATATTGCCAGAACGTACTCATCGCCTCTACGGGGTACAAGCTCGCTTAAGTAAGAGGTGTAAGTCTACGGTAGTTCAGTACCTATTTATCCCAACCTTGATATTTCGTGAACGAACCCGCACCCCAAAAACGACGGCCACACCGTCAGCGGTGTGGCCGTGTGTTTGGGGTAAAGTTTCTTTCAGGCTGTGCACGCCCGGAACAGGGCTAACATTGCGTCCCAGGATTCGTTAGTTGCGGATTCATTGTAGCTTTCCCGATCCTCGCAAAAATAACCGTGCCCAACATTCGGGAAGACGTTCATCGTGTAGCGTTTATTGGCCGCCGTCATCGCTTCAGCAATGCGGCCATGCTCCTCTGGCGGAATTGACTGGTCCTCAGCACCGTACCAGAGTTGAATCGGTGCTTGCATCTCGCCGACCCTATCGAGCAGGATCTTACGACCCGCAAAATCTTCGACAGGCCCGATACCGCCGCCATAGAAACTCGCCGCCGCCTTGATACGCGACGCCAGGGCCGAATTTGCGAGAAAGGCATAGCGGCCTCCCATACAGAAGCCAGTCACGCAATTTGCACCGCTTTTCACTTCGTTGCGCCCTTCCATGAAATCGAGCGACGCCGCAGACTGCGCCATGACCTTTTCATCATCCATCGCCTTTAGATGGCCTATTGCGCCATCCAAGTCGGAGTATTCGTAGATCTTATTGTCGTAGATATCCGGCGTGATCGCTGCGAAGCCGGCATCAGCAAACCGCTGCGTTAGATGTTCGAAATGATCATTGACGCCAAAGGCCTCAATATAAATCAGGACAGCCGGATATGGGCCGTCACCATCAGGGCGCCCGTAATAGGCGCGCGTGCCATCCCCCAATACAACCCATTCACAATTACCTACCATTTGACTTTCCTCCTTATGATCCAGTGTTCTGGGTATCTCTTTGGAATTCGATTCATGATATTCTGCCAACTCGTCCGACAACAAATACCGAGAACCCTTAACCCACCGTATATTTCCCGCTAAAGTTTTACCAAGGCATGGAGCGGATATGTCTAAAAATTTCGATTGGGGTCAACGGCTGGAAGCAATTTTGACCGGAGCGCTGACGACATGGCGAATCGACGGCAAGGTCGGGCGCAACGTCTCTGGAAAGTGCACCGTCGAAACCGAGCGGACCACAATAACTGTCGCGCGCATCACCGATGACGGCGACACCTATTGGGAGGTCACACCGAGCGACAGCGATCTGCCACCTCTCCCCTTCAGCGGCATTCAGGGTATGCTGCGCGCCGTGCGGGAAGCGGCCGATGCAGACGAAACTGGCAAACGGCTGGTCATCGGACCGCAAGGGGATGACTAACTAGTGGTTACCGTCTCCATCCTCACAGGGTTCCTCGGCTCCGGCAAAACGACTTTGCTGTCCCGTCTATTGCGACATGCGGATATGGCGAAGACCGCAGTCATCATCAACGAGTTCGGCACGGTAGGCCTCGACCACATACTAGTCGAAGCCAGTGACGAAAACATCATTGAGCTCAACAACGGATGCCTGTGCTGTACAATCCGCGGCGATCTTGTTCTCACACTGCTCGACCTGCTGGGTCAGCGCGATCGAGGGGAAGTGATGGCGTTCGAGCGGATTGTAATCGAGACTACCGGTCTAGCCGACCCAGTGCCAATCCTTCAAGCGCTTATGACAGATACCGCGCTTGCTGGCGATATCGAAGTCGATGGCGTCGTAACCACGGTGGATGCGGTGACCGGCGCCGCGACACTCGACCGACATCCGGAAGCCGTTAAGCAAGCTGCCATCGCAGACCGAATTGTCCTGACTAAAACCGACATGCCAGAAGCGGAAGATTTACGAGCACGTTTATCTGCCGTCAGCCCGGCTGCATGCCTCCTGACCGCTATCAAAGGCGATATTGCGCCCAACCGATTGTTCGACAACGGTGTATTCGACCCCTCAGCCAAACCAGCCAATGTGCAGGCCTGGCTTGACGCGGAACGGCATACCCATGACCACGCGCATGATGTTAATAGACACGGTGACGGCATCACCGCCCACGCAATGGTCCTCGAGACGCCAATCCACGCGATTGCGCTCACTCTTTTCCTGGAGATTTTAGCGGAACATTGCGGGGCCGACTTGCTCCGGATGAAGGGATTGGTCAAGCTTGTAGAAAGCACCGACCGGCCAGCGGTCGTGCATGGCGTTCAAAACGTGTTTCACCCTCCAGTCTGGCTCGAGTGCTGGCCGGGAGAGGACCGCAACAGCAAATTGGTGTTCATCACAAAAGATTTGCCCGGGCAATGGTTTGAAGATCTGCTCCTGGCGATTAACGCCGAAGTGGCGGAAGCTCACGAACGGCAGAATTAACACAGGGAGGTATAGATGTTCGATCTGATCATTCGCGGCGACAGGGTCGTCACGCCACACGGGATGGGGGCTTGGGACGTTGCCGTAAAAGGCGACAAGATCGCTGCCCTTACCGCGCCTAATACTTTGGATGACGATGCGGCGAAACGTGTGATCGATGCGACGGGCAAAATCGTTATGCCAGGTGGCATCGACCCACACGTTCATTGTGCCTGGCACATCCCAGCTCTGGAGGAAGGCAGCGAACCAACCTACACCGCACCCCCATCCGTGGTCAGCCGGGCGGCTCTCTATGGTGGCACCACAACTATGATCGATTTTGCTTCGGGTGAGGCTGGCGACACCATCCAGCAGATGGTCGAGAACCGCGATAAGGAATGGGTGGATCAGTGCTATTGCGACTTCGCGTATCACATCATGCTGCGCGGCGCTATCCCGTCTACCATTATTGAGGAAATCGGCGAAGCAGTTCAGGACGGCTACGCGACGGTCAAGGTCTTCACCACCGACATCACGCCCAGCCGCAAGGGACGCATGGTCCATTTCGGCGATATCTGGGAAATCCTCAAAGTGCTGGCGCGCGAAGGCGGGCTCGGCGTAATTCATTCCGAGGACAACGACATAGTCATGCACATGTACGACAAGCTGTTCCGCGAAGGCCGCACCAGCTTCCATAACCTAGCCGAAGTGCATAACGCTCTGTCTGAAGACATTTCCTTCCGCCGCATCATCCGGCTGGCAGAAAATATCGAGGGTGCAGCGCTATACATGATGCATGTCAGCGCTGCCTCCGGCGTCTCAGCAATCCAGCAATCGCGCACCAAAGGCTTCCCGATGTATGGCGAGACGTTGCACCAATACATGCTGTACACCAGTGACGACTACAAACGGCCAAACGGACAGATTTTTCACACGTACCCTTCCTTGAAGTCGCAGGCTGACCAAGACGGGCTATGGGAAGGTACACTCAACGGATCGATTAACACCGTCGCTACCGACGAAATCTGTTGCTCCCTCTCCACCAAAGTACAGGGCGACAAAATCGACGACACCACCGGCGGCAATTCCGGTGTAGAGCCGCGCGTAGCCGTGATGTTCACCGAAATGGTGGAAAACCGTGGCTATTCAATCGAAAAGTTCGTTGATCTGACTTCCTCGAATGCCGCTCGCATCATGGGGATGTACCCACGTAAGGGCGCACTGGCAGCGGGTAGCGACGCTGATGTTACAATCCTCGACCCGGACGAAAAACGCACCGTGCGAAAGGAGGATTTGCACTCAACCGACTACACACCCTGGGAAGGGCGGGAAGTCGCCGTTTGGCCGACCATTACCATCCTGCGTGGCAAGATCATGGTCGAAAACGGCAAATTCTTTGGCGACGAGAAAGACGGTAAGTACCTCAAACGCTATGTCCCGGACGAAATACGCAGCGGACCGATACTATAAAGGAGACCTCCAGCATGAACAGCACAGCGAAACCGCGCGTGGCGGTAATTGGCACCGGCGGAACAATCTCTTCGGTTGGAAAACACAGTCTCGACCTGGTCAATTACGGCCACAACAACACCAAGTACGACGCAGTCGAACAGGTCGACGCGTTCCCCGAGGTGCGTGAGGTCGCCGAGGTCGAGCCGGTCCTGTTCCGTGCCCTATCGAGCACCGCTATGGGCGTTGCGGAGTGGCTCGAGCTGGTCCGTGCGATACACGACATCGCCAAACGCATCGATCCGCCCGACGGCATCGTCGTCACACACGGTACGGCAACCTTAGAGGAAACCGCGTATTTCCTGAACCTCACCCTCAAAGTCAACATACCCGTGGTAGTGGTCGGATCGCAGCGGCCAGCCAGTGCTTTCGGAACGGATGCAGGTATGAACCTGCTGAACGCAATTCGCGTCGCAGGGTCTTCAGAGGCGCACGGGCTCGGCGTACTGGCCCTACTCAACGACGAAATACAAGCCGCGCGCGAGGTGACCAAGACATCGACCTACCGTTTGCAAACATTTCGCTCGCCTGACTTCGGGGTCTTGGGTCACGCGGACGGAGACGGGACCATTGCGATTTATCGCCAGCCGGTACGGCGACACGCACCAGACACGGAATTTGACGTTGGGGCACACGACAACCTCCCACGGGTTGACATCCTCTACTCCTATGCCGGATCAGATGGAGCTGCCGTCAACGCTTTTGTTAAGGCCGGTGCCAAAGGGATCGTCGCTGCGGGCTTGGCGCCCGGCTCCTGCACAAAGGACGAGTATGCTGCGCTAGAGAAAGCCCAAGCGGCAGGTGTCGTCGTAGTGCAGGGATCACGTGCAGGTAGCGGGCGAGTAATTCCGGGCGAGACCATGCGTTTGAATGGCGCAGTTTCCGCCGATAATCTCAACCCTCAGAAGGCACGCATCTTGCTAATGATAGCGCTGACTAAAACCGATGACCCGGAGGAACTACACCGAATTTTCACTACTTATTGAGCATTGGAACATGACCACTGATACTTACGATTATATTATCGTCGGCGCGGGATCAGCCGGCTCCGTTCTCGCCAACCGCCTGACCTCCAGCGGTGAATATCGTGTGCTGCTGTTGGAGGCGGGACGGCCTGATCATTTCTGGACCAAGATCCCAATCGGTTTCTCCCGCATGATCGATCTACCGGCTGCAAATTGGTGCTATGAGTCGGAGCCAGAAGAGAACACCACGGAGCGCCGCATACCAGTCCCGCGGGGCAAGCTGCTCGGAGGATCCAGCGCGATCAACGGCATGGTTTTCGTGCGTGGCCAGGCGCAAGATTTCGATACTTGGGCACAGCTAGGAAACCGCGGCTGGAGCTTTAACGATGTACTGCCCTTCTTCCGTAACATGGAATCCTATACCGGGGGTGAGGATGAATTGCGCGGCCGCGACGGGCCACTGCAGGTCACAGATACCCTGGAAAGCGGCCCGCTCTATGAAGCGATCGTTGAAGCGGCGGAGCAGGCCGGTATACCGCGTACCACTGACTACAACAGTGGCGTCCAGGATGGTATCGGCATGTCGCAGATGACGGTCAGCAAAGGCCGCCGTATGAGCACCGCGCGCTGCTATCTCGATCCAGCGCAGAACCGACATAACCTTACCGTTCAGACCAACGCGCTGACCGAGGCGCTGTTGCTCGATGGTAAAAAATGCATCGGCGTGCGTTATGCGACCAGCGGGCAAAAACACGAAGCCCGCGCCAACCGCGAAGTCATCGTTAGTGCTGGCGCAATCAACTCACCGCAAGTTTTAGAACTATCCGGCATCGGACAACCGGAGCGTCTGCACGAGCTTGGCATTGCAATGAACCACGAATTGCCCGGCGTTGGCGAAAACCTGCGAGATCATTACGCACCGCGCATGAAATGGGACATGGCTGCCGAAGGGATGACCTATAACGAGACGGCACGCGGACTTGGCCTGCTGGGCCAGATCCTGCGTTTTGCGGCTAAACGCGACGGGCTACTTGGTATGCCCGCCTCGCCAGTACGCGCTTATGTCCGCACACGCGAAGGACTCAGCTCACCAGATGTTGGTATCTCCTGGCAACCCTTTTTGGCTGAGGGGACGCGCCGTTTAGCAAAAAAACCAGGCATGACGGTTATCGCGCATGCGCTTCGTTCGGAAAGTACCGGCAGCGTCCATCTGGCGTCCAACAATCCGGCCAGCCCCCCCGCCATTCGTTTTAACTTCCTCTCAGCGGAAATCGACCGTAGTGTCACCGTCGCCGGCATGCGGATCGTGCGCAAGATCATGACAGCACCAGCGCTGAAGGACGTCGTGGGGAATGAATTTGCTCCCGGACCAGATGCCCAGTCCGACGAGGAGCTACTAGACTACGTCATGAAAACAGCCGAAACGACCTACCATCCAATCGGCACCTGCAAGATGGGACAGGACCCACTGGCTGTCGTCGACGAACGGCTGCGCGTACATGGCATAGAAGGCTTACGGGTTGCCGACGCCTCAATCATGCCGACGCTAACGTCAGGCAATACCAACGCGCCATCGATTATGATCGGTGAGAAGGCGGCCAGCATGGTGTTGGAAGACGCGGCCTGATAAGCCACGACAGAACATTAGGCCGGAGGAGCGACCGAAAGCCGGCCTTGAACGCCATGCTTTTCGATCAGGTTGGCGACAAATCCGGACGCCTTTGCTTCTTCGACAAATTTTTTGAGGAAAGCGTAAGCGACATCATTGCCCTTATTCACACCGACCGCTTGTTGCACGGCAGAGAACTGGCCATCCAGAATACGCCCCCCAGGCAGCTTCTCGACATCTTTTATCAGTCCGGGACGGAGGCCAGCTAATGCCTCTAAACCTTCATTGACAAAAAGTTCGAAGGCGCCCGCCAGTCCCTCGGCCGGCACCAGCTCCGCGTTCTTGATGTTGTTTTCGAGCCACAAACCGTAGGCGCTGCGCGGCGGATGCGCGATGCGAATGCCCTCGCGGTCCACCTGCCCTATAGACTGGATCGGCGAACCGGCTGGAACCATGTAGGTCGCCTCGATTTCAGCATAAGCAGCGGTAAAATCCATCACCGCCGCGCGCTGTGGTTCGGCTCCGATATTACCAATATCCCAGATATCCTTGCCCGCCGAATCAGCAATTTCCGCCGGCGTCTTGAACGGGATCAGCGTGCATTCAACCCCTAGCTTTTCAGCGATTGCCCGAGCCATATCTGGCGACACGCCATCAGGGTCACCGTCGGAGGCCTCTCCTGTGACCAGAAGAAAATTTGACATGTTGATTCCAGCACGCAACACACCGGTAGGTGCCAACTGGGCAACGATTTCAGGAGACATGGGCACCTCGACTACAGTGATTTCAAGGAAACGGCGCCCAATCCTAAGGCTCCGCCTGGACCGTCGCAAGCGAGTGCTGGGGCCTGGATGGAACCGTACCCAGCGAAAGCAGTGAAATCCGGCCAAAATTCCGCTATTAATTTACGCCCATGCGAAGACAGCCCTTCCTTAGACCGATAGTCCGCGCATTCCATATCTGGATGATCTGCGCCTTTGGACTAATTGCAGTCGATACCGACGCAATCGCCGGAAAAACACGGGTCGCCGTTGCGTCCAATTACACCTCTGCGGCAAAAGCGATTGGCGTGTTGTTCGAGAAGGAGACCGTACACTCGGTAATCTTTAGCTTCGGCGCCACGGGGCAGCTATACACGCAGATCACACAGGGCGCCCCATACGATGTTTTTCTTGCAGCCGACCAAGCACGGCCCGCACGTGCGGTTGAGAATGGATATGCCGTCCGTGGCAGCCGGTTCACCTATGCAGAGGGCCGATTGGTTTTGTTCACCCGAGACGCGTCCCGCGAAATTGGCAAATCCACGCTTACCGAAGGGAAGCTTTTACGCATCGCAATCGCAAACCCAGTTACCGCACCCTACGGTGTCGCTGCTGTCTCTGTCATGCAGGCACTCGGCGTTTACAAGGCGCTTCGACCACACCTGGTACGGGGAATGAATATTGCTCAGACCTATCAGTTCGCATTTACCGGGAACGCCTCGCTTGGCTTTGTCGCTCTCAGCCAAATCGCCGGGCGAACGGGAGGATCTCACTGGCTCGTACCCAACGACCTACATTCCGCCATCGCGCAGGATGCTGTTCTGTTGCGACACGGCGCTCAGAACGTAGCCGCGCACGCATTTCTCGCCTTTCTCAAGGGCAACGATGCGCGACGTGTGTCGGAGATGTTCGGCTACAGCGCCAGACCATAACGGGCTGCGGGGGCATCGATGGTATTCGCAGAACTCTGGCCGCCGATCCGGCTGACACTCGAGTTAGCGGCGATCACAACGGCCGTGCTGCTCATTCTCGGCACGCCAATCGCCTGGTGGCTTGCGCGTTCGCAAGCTGCTTGGAAGGAAGTCGTCGCCGCCATCGTAGCCCTACCAATCGTCCTCCCACCCACTGTCTTGGGTTTCTACCTATTGATCGCGTTGGGGCCTGACGGACCGGGTGGCTGGATCGCGGGAATGGTCGGTGGTCGGTCACTCGCTTTTACCTTCGAAGGCCTAGTCATCGGTTCGGTACTGTATTCCATGCCCTTCGTCGTCCAGCCGATCCGGAACGCCTTCGAAGCATTCGGCGAACGGCCGCTCGAAGTGGCCGCGACATTGCGCGCCTCTCCTTGGCAGGCCTTCTGGACGGTTGCGGTCCCCCTCGCACGGCCGGGCTTCGTCACCGGCGCGGTGTTAGGCTTCGCCCACACGGTTGGGGAATTCGGCGTCATCCTGATGATCGGCGGCAACATACCTGGAGAAACGAGGGTGTTATCGATTACGATCTACGATTACGTCGAGACCTTACAATGGGCAGAGGCTCACTTGTTGGCGGGCGGAATGCTAATTTTTGCTTTCGCGGTCATCCTGTCGATGATGACGCTCGACAAACGGCTTGGTCGTCCAGGCCCATGAGCGATGGCGCACCTAAAATAGACGCAGCCTTTGCCGGACACCGCGGCTCATTCAGCCTTGACGTGACGTTCGAAGCGCCTATGCAAGGGATCACCGCGCTGTTCGGGCCCTCCGGTTCGGGCAAGACGACGATCTTGCGCTGCATGGCAGGTCTCGATCGGATGACAGGGCATCTGAAAGTTGGCTCTGAAACCTGGCAGGACGATACCTCTGGCCTGTTTCAACGCACCTACCAGCGGCCTATCGGCTACGTCTTCCAGGAAGCGAGCCTGTTCCCCCACCTATCAGTCCGCAACAATCTCAACTACGGCGCACGGGGCGAAAGGCTTGATGCGTCCACCTTCGCTTTTGACGATATCGTCGACCTGCTCGATGTCGGTCACCTGCTGGATCGCAACCCCGACACATTATCGGGCGGCGAGCGACAGCGCATTGCCGTCGGCAGGGCCCTGCTATCACAACCGCGCCTACTACTGATGGATGAGCCACTGTCCGCGCTGGACCGACAGACGAAGGACGAGTTACTGCCCTATTTCGAGATGCTGCACCGAGAACTCACACTACCCATCTTCTATGTAAGTCATGATATTGCCGAAGTCTCGCAGCTTGCCGACCGCATGGTGGTGCTGGCGGATGGGCATAAGGTTGCGGAAGGATCGCTAGTAGATGTCTTGGAACGGCTCGACTTGCAACCAGCAACCGGGCGCTTCGAGGCCGGCGTCGTTCTAACCGCACGAATTACGGCTCAGGACAAAGCGTTCAACCTCACGCGGCTTGACCATCACGGACAATTTTTTTCAATCCCGGCAGTTAACCTGGAGGTCGGCGAAGAAGTTCGGTTGCGTGTGCGCGCCCGCGACGTAGCGTTGTCAACACTGCGTCCTGCCGAAATGAGTATTCGTAATATTTTTGCCGGAACGGTCGTCGAACTTCGAGAGGAGCCCGGAACTGCGTTCGCCGAAACACTAGTCGATATCGGAGGCGGCCGGCTTCGAGCACGGATCACGCGCGAAGCCGCAGCTGACCTAAAGCTAACCACCGGCAAACCAGTCTTCGCGCTGGTTAAGAGTATCTCTTTCGACCGTCGCAGTTTGGCCCAGAAACCAACCTAACGGCCGTTTGACAGATTACCAAACCACCCCAACAATCGCCTCGCAGGGAGGGACCAACCGTGACGAACCAGATCGAAATTCTTATCGAACAACGCGAACAATTCGCGGACGGGCACGCCTTTGAGGGAAGCGGGGCCTATGAAAAACTGACCGGGCGCGCGCATTTTACCGTCGATCCATGTGCTACGGCGCAGGCGGGGATAGTTGACCTCGACAAAGCGCCAACCAACGATGATGGTCTGGTAGCGTTTGCCACCGACCTGATCATCCTAAAGCCGGTAGATATGGCATGTGGCAATGATCGGCTGTTCTTCGATTATGGTAACCGTGGAAATATTCGTGCGCTGCAGTTCTTCAACGATGCGCCGGGTTCGAACGACCCCGCAACCATAGATCATGCGGGCAACGGCTTTCTGATGCGGCGCGGCTACTCAGTCGTCTGGGGCGCCTGGCAGGGTGATTTGCTGCCCGGCGATGGCCGCATGCTGCTCGACGTGCCTATCGCCCGCAACGAGTGCGGATCACCCATCACCGGCCCCGTGCGCTCAGAATTTATTGTCGAAGCGAAGGGCCAGACCTGTATGCCGCTAAGCAGCCGCGCTTCAACCCGCAGCCACCCCACAGTCTCCCTGGATACGGAGGACGCTATCCTGACACGGCGGCGGTACCCGAACGATCCGCGTGAGCCAATTGCCGCCGACCAATGGGCTTTTGCGCGCATCGAGGGCGGTCTCGGCCTCGACAATCAGGGAGCAGAGTTGGCGGTAGTGCCTTCAGACACACACATCTATCTGCCTGCCGGATTTGAGCCTGGCTGGATTTACGAGATTGTCTATACCGGCCGCGACCCGCAGGTACTGGGTCTCGGCCATGTTGCCGTCCGCGACTTGGTAAGCTTTCTGAAATATGGCGAAAGAGACGCTGCCGGGAACGAGAACCCCCTGGGCGATGCCATCGAGAAAGCTTATTGCTGGGGACGCTCCCAAACCGGGCGATGTATCCGCGACTCGATTTACCGCGGGTTCAACGGCGACGCAGAAGGCCGCAAGGTGTTCGATGGCGCATTAAGCCATGTCGCCGGCGGCGGTCTGATGTGGATGAACCATCGCTTCGCCAACGTTATCTCGCAGGCGGGCCAGCAATACGAAGAACGCGATAATATCGCCGACCGTTTTCCTTTCGCCTATGCAGAATCTATCGATCATCTGACAGACAAATCTGATGCGATCTGCAAACGTCCCGATACCGACCCGCTGATTTTCCACACCCAAACCGCAACCGAGTACTGGCAGCGGCACGGGTCACTGGTACATACGGATACAGAGGGCAACGACCTGCCGCTGCCGGACAACGTGCGCGCCTATCTTTGGGCCAGCTCGCAACATTTTGCAAACCCGCGCCTAGGGGTCCCCACCCGTGGGGTCTGCCAAAACGTCGTGAACGTCGTCCGCACTTCAATGTTCTTTCGCGCTTTGCTCGACGCGATGGACCGCTGGGCGACGGATAGTACGCCACCGCCCGGTAGTCGTATCCCCAACCGAACAGACGGCACCCTGGTGACCATAGATGAGTGGCGTGAAACGTTCCCTGAGATCCCGGGTGTTGCGACACCGCGAGAGCCAGCATCATTGCGTCGTCTAGATTTCGGTCCCGAAGCCGAAAGCGGTATTCTTAGCCAGCAGCCACCTCGGGTCGCCAATACGCGTGGCTACACGATCCTGGTGCCCGCCGTCGATACGGATGGCAACGACGTTGCGGGGATTCGTGCGCCAATGGTGCAAGCCCCGCTTGCAACCTATACCGGCTGGAATATTCGCGCCCGCGGTCATGGCGAAGGTGCGACGCACGAGTTCACAGGAAGCACCATCCCGCTGCCGGAGACCGCCAGCATGAGGGAAGCGACCGGTGACCCGCGAGCAGCAATCCTCGAACGATATCAAGATGCTGACGCTTATCGACAAGCGATCATTGCAGCCGCGGAACAACTGGAGAATGATGGTTTCATGTTATCCGAAGATGTCGAACGGGCCACATGCGACGCAGAGGATTGGGACAGAAACCGACACAGCATCACGCTATCGTAAGAATTCAAATTCAAAGGATTGGATATGCTCGACCTTACCAAAAAACAAGTCACGGGACCGACAATCCGCTTGCACAACGCCGATAATGTGGTCGTCGCGCGAACCGATATTCAGTCCGGTGCGTCAGTTGAAGGTTACAATATTGTCGCCCGAAACCTGGTGCCGGCCGGCTACAAAATTGCTATCCGCGACATTTCTGAAGGCGAGCCAGTGCTAAAATACAACACGACGATCGGTTTCGCATCGGAGTTCGTGCCGGCAGGCACGATGGTCCACAATCACAACATTTCTTTTGGCGAGTTCGATCGAGATTACGCCTATTCTCGCGACTACAAGCCCTTAGAACTTCTCCCAGAAGTCGATCGAGCCACCTTCCAAGGTTATCGGCGACAGAACGGACAAGCGGGTACGCGAAATTTCATCGCCGTCGTCTCGACGGTGAACTGCTCAGCAACTGTGGTTCATGAGATTGCTAACAACTTCACGAAGGAGCACCTTGCTGCCTTCCCCAATGTCGACGGTGTCGCCGCCTTTGCTCACGCTTTGGGCTGTGGCATGGAAATGACCGGCGAACCGATGGATCTACTGCAACGCACTTTGGCCGGCTACATCCGGCACCCAAACATCGCGGGCGCCCTAGTTATCGGCCTCGGCTGTGAACGCTGCCAGGTTGGCGGATTGTTTAGCGCTCAAAATCTGACCACAGGCCCACAACTGCGGACCATGGTGATGCAAGAGAGCGGTGGCACGCGAAAATCTATCGAGACGGGTATTGGGATCATTGAGGAGATGCTGGTCGAAGCCAACAAGTGTGAACGAGAGAGCGTCCCAGCCAGCCACATTACGGTTGGGCTGCAATGCGGTGGCTCGGACGGCTTCTCGTCGATCACCGCCAACCCCGCACTCGGCGCTGCTGTCGACCTTCTATCACGGCACGGTGGCACGGGCATCCTGTCGGAGACACCGGAAATCTATGGCGTGGAACATACGTTGACCGCCCGCGCGGCGACACCAGAAATCGGCAAAAAGCTAATCGAACGGATTCGCTGGTGGAAGGACGAGTACGCCCCAGGCCGCGACGTGCAAATCAACGGCAAAGTCAGCCCCGGCAACCAGACAGGAGGACTCGCCAACATCCTGGAAAAGTCGCTGGGATCGTCGATGAAGGGTGGCACAGGGCCGCTGATGGAGGTTTATAAATATGCTGAACCGGTGACAACAAAGGGCTTCGTCTTTATGGATTCACCCGGTTTCGACCCCGTCTCAGCCACAGGACAAATCGCCGGTGGGGCCAACATTGTAGCGTTCACAACTGGACGTGGCTCCTGCTTTGGCGCCAAGCCTACACCGTCCATAAAGCTCGCCACAAACACACCGATGTTCGAACGCATGGAAGAAGATATGGACATCAATTGTGGTGACATCATCGACGGCACCGCCAGCGTCGACGAGGTTGGGCAGCGAATTTTCAACTATTTCCTGCACATCGCCTCGGGTGGCAAAACCAAAAGCGAGGCCCTCGATCTCGGTCGCCATGAATTCATCCCTTGGCAAATCGGGATTGTGGGCTAGGCCTTCGCGGCCATCCCTTCGACCTCGATTAGCATGTCGGGCGAGGCTAGACCGTCCACGATCAGCAGGGTAGAAGCGGGCAATGTATCTTCGCCAATTATCCTTTTGCGCGCCGCACGATAAGCGTCAATGTACCGTGGATCAGTAAGGAACACGGTGAGCTTGACCAAGTCGCCCTTTGCCATCTTGTTAGCGCGAAGGGCAGCTATCACATTTCTAAACGCCTGCTCCGCCTGTTTACGGATCCCGTCCTGCAACTTGCCCTTCGCATCCACACCAACTTGGCCGGCAATCATCAGAATATCCGAGTTGCGTGGAATGCGGACGCTATGGGAATAGGCGCCGACCGGCTTATGTGAGTTTTTCGGATTTAAAAATTCATTCATGGTATCCCCCTTTGTGCCCCTGTTTTATTGTTGATCTATAACAAAGTTTAATGCTCCGCATCTACTGAGAAGCTGTTCTCGGAGTCGCGGCCGCGCGAGCGGGAAGTGAGTGTGCATCCACCATCGACTACCAAAGTCTGTCCAGTGATGTACCGCGCCCAGTCGGAACAAAGGAATACGACCGCGTTACCAATATCCCAGCCGGTACCCTCAACCTCCAACAGTGAAGATTTGCGTCGTCGATCGCGTGCCTCGTCGCTCATATCGCCATCGCGATTAACCATCGGTGTGAAGACTGGCCCCGGCGCAATGCAGTTGACCCGGATGCCATCGGTGGCATGATCAACTGCCATGGCGCTGGTCAGCGCGATCACTGCACCTTTGGATGTGCTGTAAGCAGTGAGACCGCGGGGTCGTAGGGCAGAAATCGAGGAAATATTAACAATTGATCCGCCACCGCATTTTATCATTGCAGGCACAGCGTACTTGCTTGTCAGAAACATTGCCTCGACATTGATGCGCATGACGCGCTCCCAGTTCGTCGCGCTCTCTTCGACAACAGAGGCTGAGCTGCCGATGCCAATATTATTATCCAGAATATCGAGCCGCCCAAATCGCTTAAGTGCCGCCACGATCATCGCTTCGCATTGATTTTCCTTCGTCAGATCAGCGCCATGGGCCGTAGCGTCGCCGCCCTCGGCCACAATCATTTCCGCTGTGTGCGCCGCCAATGCCTCGTCTCGATCGACGACAAAGATCTGCGCGCCTGCCCGCGCTAATAAGATTGCAGCCGCCCGGCCATTGCCTATTCCGTCGCCGCGTGCGCCTCCACCTGCAACAATAGCGACCTTGCCCTTTAGTCCAAGATCTTGAGCCACAAACACCTCCCCATTAGCCCGTTTCAACCAAGCTTAAGCGCTTGCGGCAGGTACACCAACGTTTGTCGTCGGTGATCCCGATACCACTTAATATTAAGAATTCATGCCGTCTTAGAGCAGGCTTGCAGCCTGCACTTCGGCAAGAATGACCGGTCCGCTACTTTTACTGAATAATAGTATAGGAAGCATCATCTGCGGCGCTGGGTAACAATTCGTCGCAGCGATTTATCCTCTGCAGTAAGTCATCATTCCGGATTGAGCTCAATCCAACTAATTCGACTACTTTCCCTACCACCACAGAGAACAAAACCTTTCGGTCAAATGCTAGAAAGGTGCTTCTAATGCTGCCTATTCAGGGTTTCTAAACCAGAGCCTCGGCCGCAGAAAAGTTAGGGCCAAGCAGAGCGCGAAGCCGAGCCCAGCGTATTGGAAAACAGCTTGAAATGCCGGCAGAAAACCGACTGCAGGTGCGATGCTGGCGAACAGGCCTGCCAGAACGGCCGCGCCCGTTACCACGCCGGCGCTACGGGTCATCATGCCAAGGCTTCCGGCAACCCCGCGATCCCCACGCGACAGGGTTCCGGTGACGATGTGCATATAAGCGGTATGGAAAAACCCAAGACCCAGCCCGTGCAGGAGGAGTGATGCGGTCAAAACGGAGATAGGGCTATCCTGTTGCCACAGGGACACCGCGAATAGGCCACCGGTCAACAGTAACGCTCCCACCAGTGCGACGCGGGGCGCCCCAAATTTGCCGATCGCCCAACCACCGGATGGCCCAGCGAGTGCGACGCCCAACGGCGCGCAGCCAAGCAAGATACCGCCGAACCAGATTGGAAATTCCACCACACGGATCAAGTAATAAGGAACGAGCAGCAACACCGCGAACCCAACCAGATTGGCCAAATAATTAGTCAGGTTGAGGACAGAGAAATCGATGTTGCGGAAAACGTCCAACCGGATGATTGGTTCGGCGAACCGGGATTCCTGATAAACAAATCCAGCAAAACCGATGACGGATACCACAGCCAATGCCATAACGACTAGGTTTGTCGAATGTGGGCTTTGTGCCTGATTTATGGCAAGCAGCAAAGTGCTGAGCGCTATTGCTAAGAGTATCGCGCCGACGCCGTCAAAAGGCTTAACGGTGTCTGCTTGCAACGGGCTAGGGATCAACAAGGTGGCCGCGAGTGCGACTAGAGAAATTGGTGCCCGAAACCAGAAAACTGCTGGCCAACCCCACACCTCGACCATGACGCCGCCGAGTGATGGACCAACGACCGAACCGAGGCCGAACAATGCAGTGTAAAGTCCGAGCGCTTTGGCACGTTGCTCCTCCGGATAGCAGGCCGTCGCCAGCGCCGGACTGCAACTGATCACCAACGCAGCGCCCACGCCCTGACAGAACCGAAAAAAAAGCAATGAGCCGAAGTCACTAGCGCCACCGCATAGCACGAAAGCAATTATGCTGAGTGCCAGCCCAATGCGGAAAATACGTCGGTGGCCAAACAGATCACCCAACTTGCCGCAGACTAGCATCAAGCTGGAATAGGTAAGTACATAGCAAATAACAACCCATTGGATCGCGTCGAGCGGGATGCCGAAGCTCCGCGTGATGTCCGGAAAGGCGATGTTGACCGATGAGTCCAGCGGCACGATAGTCGTTCCGAGACCAACGGCGAGGATCGCAAAAAAGGGTTTGACGGAATGTTTCGACAAAGAACGGAATCCGTATTGTAGGTTCGCTCCCCACCATAAGCGTTTCGTCGGTGCCAGTGCGAACCTTCGCTGCTAATAGACGTCAGGCAAGAAATAAACAATGCGGCGGATTGGGTCATCGATCAACGAAACAATTGTGCCACCGTGGCCGCGCAGGCACGAAGCATGAGCGACCGTGATCAGTAGTGATGGTGGCTACCTGCCAACAGAACGACCTACCTCATGCCGGCACCTTATGTTTTAGATCGAACGCCATACAGGCTATTGTGATTGGTATGTTGGGGCACCTTAAGAAGGCTTGCCACCGCGTCGGTAATAGCGAACCAAAGCCAGATTCATATCGGTATTACCAAAAGCGATGTTTGGCTACCGGCTGCAAAAGCACTGCTCTCAAGGCCGATACAACAAGCAATTACAAGGATGTTTCTGTGGAAATAATCCCGTTTATCGGCTAATTGACAGGCTGACTATGCGAATTTTATTTCCCTACAGGGCCCTGATAGGCTTTAACCCTGCGGTCTTTGCCGTTCGAGGAGCCTAATAATATGGAATTCGCCCCACGTATGAGCCGGTTCAAGGCTTCGCCCAGTCAAATCGCGTCCGCGCGCGTACGCGACCTGATCGCGGAGGGCCGCGACATTGTCAAACTAACGGCGGGCGAGCCAGACTTTCCGACGCCGGATCATGCCAAGGCAGCGGCGACAGCCTGTATGGATGCCAACGAGATCAAGTACACCCCGATCAACGGGCTGATTGAAATGCGTAAGGCAGCGCAGCTTAAGTTCAAGCGCGACAATGGCCTGGAATACGAGCTCGACCAAATCGCAGTTGGCGCCGGGGCAAAGCAGGTTCTGTTCAATGCCCTAATGTCGACGGTCAGCCAGGGCGACGAGACAATTATTCCCGGACCTTATTGGGCCTCCTACCCCGACATGGTTCAGCTAGCGGGCGGCACACCAGTCTTTATTAATAGCGGCCAAAACAGCCAATTCAAGATGCGGCCTGAAGATCTCGACACGGCGATCACGCCGAACACCAAATGGCTTATGTTTTGCATGCCGGGCAATCCGACAGGTGCTGTCTATTCGCCGGAGGAGATGCGCGGGCTGGCCGACGTGCTGATGGATCATCCACATGTCTCGATCCTTACAGATGACGTATATGAACATCTGATCTTCGACGGACACGTGTTTTCCACCTTTGCGCAGATCGAGCCTAAGTTGTACGACCGCACAGTCACCGTAAATAGCTGCTCCAAGGCCTATTCGATGACTGGCTGGCGCATTGGCTTTGCCGGTGGACCGAAGGACGTCATCGCCAATATGTCAAAAATGCAATCGCAGAGTGCTAGCGGCGTCAGTGCCGTCAGTCAAGCGGCCGCTGTAGCCGCTCTGGAAGGCCCACAGGAGTTCGTCAAAAAACGCACAGCCAACCTGCAATACCGCCGCGATATGCTGTTCGAGAAGCTGAACAAAGCCGAGGGACTGTCCTGCGCACTGCCCGATGGCGCAATGTACATCTTCTGCTCCTGTTCCGGCACCATCGGCAAGATCACGCCGGATGGTAAGGTGATCGAGAGCGACGAGGACTTCACCATGTACCTTCTCGATTCAGTCGGAGTGGCCGTAGTGCAAGGCAATGCGTATGGGCTCAGCCCCTACTTCCGCGCCAGCTTCGTGGCTCCGGAGGAAGACCTAAAACGCGGCGGCGACCTGATAATACAAGCCTGCGCAGCGTTGCACTAAAACTTCCGCCGACTGGCAAGTAGCGTCTAGCCATGCCAGAACATAACCATTTCGGACATAGTCGCTCCGATGCTTTCTTAAATCCCGCATCGATCTGACTATTTCTGATGAAAGCCAATCTGAAAAACGAGAGCATTGTTGCATTGGGTCTCAGCGGCAACCTCTGCATTCGATAGTACAACTGGGAATACCGAGCATAGAATATCTACTCCCCCTTTCGACTCTTGCGCTAACACAGCTTCTCGGTGTGATGAGCCCCGGTCAATCTTTTCTGGTTGTCTCGCGCACCGCTCTGGCAAGCGGCCGAACATCTGCGCTGGTTGTCGCGTTCGGCATGGGTATAGGTACGGTGTTCTGGGCAACCGGTGCAATCGTCGGTCTCACCATACTGTTCGAACAGACCGCATGGCTCTACCTAATGCTGAAGCTAACTGCAGGATTTTATCTGCTGTTTCTCGCAGTCATGCTGTGGCGAAATACCGAGGCCCCCGACGCCATAGAGCAATCCGGCGGACAGTCAATATCCATTCTCGCCGCTCTGCGGCTTGGATTCATAACACAAATCGTCAATCCGAAAGTAGCCGTTTTTTTCGGCTCGATCTTTGTTGCGCTGCTCCCCGCTAATGCCCCGTTATGGGTTGTTATGGCCGCCATCGGCATCGTATTCACCAACGAAATAGGTTGGCTCGCGTTTGTATCTTGCCTCTTTTCCGTACCAGTGTTTCGGCGTTCCTACACAAAAGTAAGACCATGGCTCGACCGCACCACCGCAGCCTTGTTGGCCATTATCGGTGGAAAGTTAATCCTCGAAGTGCAGGGGTCGATTTGACAGCCGCTTACCGATAATATTTCCGAAAAGGAGACGCGCATGCACGTTGAATATATGAGTTCGATCGCCGAGCGGTATGGCAAGCTTGGGTACCCAATCTACCAGTGGTACCATGCTGAAAAAGGCCCGCCCTTTGTCCCGCTTGAAAAGCCGCTTGCCGAATGTCGGATCGGCGTTCTCAGCACCTCCGGGGCTTATGTGGTGGGGCAAACAGCCTACTATTACAAGGACGACACGTCGACACGCGCGATCCCCAAGAATACGCCGAAGGATCGGATTCATTTTTCCCATATCACAGAAAATTATCTGGAAAACCCCCGGCGTGACCCTGACTGCATGGTTCCTTTGAAGGCTTTGCGACGCCTGCAAGACGAAGGGACTATCGGCGAAGTCGCGCCCGAGATATTCTCATGCATGGGCGGGATCTACTCGCAACGTCGGGTGCGCGAGGAACTTGCACCAACGGTACTCAACGCCTACCGGGCGCAAAATATCGACGCAGCCTTTCTCATACCCATGTGACCAGTTTGCCATCAGACCGTGTGTCTGATCGCGCGTCATCTCGAAGCTGCCGGTATCCCAACCTTCTGCCTGGGCAGCGCCCTGGACATAATGCAAGCAGGCAGGCCGCCGCGAGCGGCTTTCGTTGATTTTCCGCTCGGTCATTCCTCTGGACCACCCTTCGATGAAAAACAGCAATACACGATCGTCCGCGACGCAATGCGAGCATTCCAAACGGCAAGCGCTCCCGAGACAATTGTCCAACTCAACGCAACCTGGCCCGAAGGCGACGGTTGGAAAACAAATTCTTCGGACACCGATCAAGGTGACACGCGGGCA
>CAYYUG010000023.1:39663-54223 GCA_964474755.1 uncultured Rhodospirillaceae bacterium
ACCGGTCCATATGTTCCAGTCCATGCGGTGCGTATAGGCAAATCGCGTGCTTACTTAACTTTGTTGAGTTCGCGTTCGACGAACCGAATGCAGGAGACACCGTCGCTGCCTTTACACGGCGGGTTTGATGGAAACGCGCCAATGGATGCGGTCTTCCTCCGGCGGGTAGTCGGCAGCAGCCCGGTGATAGGTACAACGGTTATCCCAGATCACCACGTCACCTTTGCGCCATTTGTGATGATATTCCGCATCTGGCTGGATCATATAGGCGGTTAGTTCATTGATTAGTGCATCACTCTCGTCTTCCGGTAGCCCTTCGATGGCAACGATCTTACCCGGATCGAAATAGAGCCCCTTGCGCCCAGTTTCTGGATGAGTCCGGATGATCGGGTGCCAGACCGGCGTCCAGGCGCGATCTTCCATATTTAGAAGGGCTGTTGCCTTGCGCCTACCACCATAAGTGAAACCACCCATCCGGCCGCCAATTTGGTTCTTTAGAGACCGCGGCAACGCACTATAGGCCGCGTACATACTGGCAAAAAGAGTATCGCCGCCCTTGCTTGGAATAGCCAATGCATAGAGTTGCGTGGCTTTAAACGGGATCTCATCGTAGGCGCCATCGGTATGCCAGTTGTCCGAGCCACGACCGTAGATCACTTTGTCCAGTTTGCCGTCTAAATCGAACTTATTAACGCCCAATACCGTCAGTTCCGGGTAATCTGGATGTCGGGTACTTTTCGATGGATGAGCGTACAGATTGCCAAAGCGCCGACTGTAGGCAAAAAAGTCGTCGAGCTCGAGGGTTTGATCACGCACTGCGATGACATTGCATTCGAGCCATGTTCGATAGATAACGTCGAACGACTCCTGATCAATATTTCGGATATCCACACCGAGGATTTCCGCCCCGATCTCTGGGCCCAGGCGATTTATTTGAAGCACGGCACCACCTCCTTGTCCGAAAATATTTGCAAGAGCGCAAGCATCTAATCCGGGATCGTGCACTGTCAAGAACATAGCCCCTCTAGCCCGTTGCAACACCTCGGGCCGTCCTCCATGATTGTTCCGCGATTCAGTCTTTGAAAAGGATACAATGGGTATCACTGTTACACCGCTCGGCGAGTATCTCGGCGCGGAAATCGACGGCGTTGATTTGCGCCACAACCTGGCAGCAGACGATGTCGCCGCAATCGAACAGGCATTTGTCGATTACCAGGTGCTGCGCTTCCGGAGCCAGCAACTGACGGCTCAGGAGCTCGCGGCCTTCTCGGCCCAATTCGGTGATTTGCAGCCGCATGTGCAACGCAAGTTCCAGCATCCGGAAGAACCAAACGTCGTCGAAATGCGCAATTACGACAATAACGGTAACTTCGATATCGCCGCAGCCTCGCGCGGTTCCATGGAGCGGCTTCGCGACGGCTGGCACTCCGACTTGTCTTACGATCCGATACCAGCAAAAGCAACTTTACTGCACGCGGTACAAATCCCGAACCGCGGTGGCAACACGGCGTTTACCAGCACACACGCAGCCTACGACTCACTGCAAGACGTGATGAAGATCCGTCTCGCCGGGTTACGCGCAGAATTCTCGTATGGCGGCAACACGCGCAACAAATTTACCAGCCTGGCTGCTAACTCGCTGGACAAGGAAGGGCGCGAAAGTACCACAGTAACCCACCCGGTGATCTGCGTTCATCCAGTGACGCGGCGACCGGCTATCTACGTTAACCCGCTGATCACGGTCCGCATTCTGGAGATGGCGGAGGCGGAAAGTGAGGCGCTATTAGCCGAACTATACGACCGGATCGACCAACCCAAATTCCATTGGGAGCAGGAATGGCAGCTCGGTGATACACTGATGTGGGAGAACCGCGGTGGCTCTATGCATTGCGGCCGGATCGACTACCCACGCGACCAGCAACGTCGAATGATCCGTACCACTGTGCGCGGCCAGCCTATTGAGCCGCATGCTACCGAATGATCCTAATTAAGCTCAGCAACTCCTGAGTCGCCAATACTCCGCTCTCCATCTATCTTTGCTGCCAGATACAAAAACGGAAGGCGCACCATTATGTTGAAGATATACCATTCTCCGGGAACCCGCGGTTTTCGCACCATCTGGGTGTGCGAGGAACTATCTGTACCGTACGAGATCGTGCCCGTAAACTTCGCCTCCGATTACCGGGCGACACCTGAATGGCGGGCACTAAATCCGGTGGGCAAGGTGCCGGTTATGAGTGATGGAGACATCACTATTTTCGAATCCTGCGCCATGATGCACTATGTGTTGGATCGTTATGGCAAGGGTCGGCTGCAGCCGGCCAAAGACGATCGCACATACGCATATTATCTGCAGTGGAGTTGGTTCGCGGAGGCCACCTTCGCCCGACCTTTGGGCGAAATCGTAAATCATCGGCGCGAGTTTAATCCGGAACTGGAGGATGTCGTAGCGGAGATGAAAAGCCGCGCAACGGCCTGCGTGGCGGCACTTGACGCAGCGTTGGCCGACCGGCCTTACCTACTGGGCGAAAAGATGTGTGCAGCAGATCTCAGCATCTGCTACACGACCCGCGGATACCGACGTATGGTGACGGAGTCGCTCCCTGCCACTTACCAAGCCTATTTCGACCGGGTGACCGCGCTGCCTTCCTACGCCGCGGCGGTGAAGGCGGATGCAGATACAGCGGTAAAATTGAAAGGCTAAATTAGCTGTCGCCGTACCTTTATCGTTTGCCACTCTCACCAATGCGTAGCCGATGCAGTTCGGTGCTGCAAGGCGCAGAAACAGCGACCTACATGCACTGCTGCTATATTGTGCAATAGAAAATTCTATCACCGCCTTAGGGGGAGACCCAACAAGCCTATCGATGACCACTGCATCGTCTTGGCCGGTGCAAATCCGTTCTTTCAATTATGTGCATTCGATGCCATGGGGAAAAGCTGGGTTGTTTTTTGACTCAACCTGAACCGCCAAGCCATATCTAAACACGTAGTCGGTGTGGTGCCGCACAGCCAATGGCGCATCTATTCCGTTTATATTACGGTTAGGCGATGGTTTTAGAACTCAGTGCAGGACATGCTCAACACCTCTTCTAGGAACAAGGTGATCCCCGTGGATGATCCCACCTATTCGAATATAGACCACCTACCTAATTTTGGACTGTAACTATCATGAGCGCTTAGACGATTAGCACGACCTAGCAATATTTTTGTGACCCGTCACTAGTCCATTCCACGTTGGACGAACCCCCGACCTGCAATACAGTCTCTGAATTGCACTTATCCCCGCCGTCGGCCAATCCCGGGCAAGCGAGCGTAAACGCGGCCCAATTAAGACGTATGCGTTTGTATTCTTTAAAAAAATTTGCAACCAGGCCCGGTGACAGCCTGCTCACGGCATATCGCCTCAACGAGCGTGACTTTGCTATGGGTTCGCGATAAGCCGCGAAGTATAGCGCCATAATTCTCTAATCGGCGAACCAAAACGAGAACCGAACCCGTGGCTTCCAAAAGATCTGAGAACGGCATCCCCAAGGGCGACCGCAATTGGTCCCAAAGACAATTGGATAAAGGTAAAGTCATTTCCGGGCCTCCTAGCGGCGGTTACGGTAGCGATCGCCGCTCGGTTCCTGATGGCTCCACAGTTTATTTGACGCTGGTAACTACGCTGTCGCGACAAAACCATTCTGGATCTGCTTGATCTCTTCCAGCACCTCGTCCGGCAACGGCCCCTTGTTCACCGCATCAGCTGCGCGTTGCAACTCCTCAAGCGTTGCAATACCGATCTCCGCCGTCGATAGGTCCGGATTGGACACGGCGTAGCGTATCGCGAGTTCCGGTAATTCCGGGGCATAGCCCGCAGAGACCAGCGGTTGAAAGGCCAGGGCCCGGCCAACATCTGTCGCATAATCCGTGTTCGATCCAATCGGCGCGACTGTGGGCATCCCCAACGGATGCCGCGTCGCACTGCCCGATAGCGCGCCGCCTGCCAACACCCGAACGCCGATAGTGCCGACCCCGTTTTGGGCTGCCACGGCCAGCAACTCCTTGAAGTCGTCGGCAGGATAGCTCGTCGGTACCCGCTCACCCGCTGAGGGGACGAGTAGGTTGTAAAATATCTGGGCGCTATCGAAAGTACCCGATTCGACAAGTTTGTGGAGATCGTCTGCAGCGCCTTTGGCCGTAAAGCCAAGAAACCGCGTCTTGCCAGCCTGTCGCAACTTTTCGAAAGCAGGGACAACTTCACCGAGGACGATATCGGTGTCGAGCATACCTCGTTCGGGTGCAACCTTATCCTTAAGACCCAGCGTATTATGGAGTTGAAAGAGGTCCACATGATCAAGCTTTAGCCGCACGAGGCTAGCCTCGAGTGCGCGTGTGACCACCCCAGCAACATCGTCCAGTTCGCTGGTGGTAATACCAGCCTTAGTCGAGACAATGAGCCCGTCCTTGTTGCCGGCGAGGGCCCTACCGAGATTTGTCTCGGAGGCACCGTTTCCATAGCTCGCAGCCGTATCGAAAAAATTAATCCCGTTATCCCGCGCCCACGCCACTGCGCGGTCCTGATCTTCCGCTCGACCCTTTGTCATCAAACCACCGACCGCACCACAACCAAATGTTAACCGAGAGACTTCGAGACCTGTGCGGCCAAAGGATTTACGTTCCATGGATCGGTCCTTAGGTATCGGTTTCGCGAACTACACGCACAGTCGCAATACCATAAAAGAGCTGGTCGGTTGGGTGCGATGTTGCGCAAAGCGCGAATGTTTCAAGACCTAGCATCTTCGATCAAACGTCCGGTCGTTTTGGCAAGCGCTAATCCAGCGGAAAAGACGGCCCAGACCGGTATCACCTCGTTAGAAGGGAAGCGCACTTAAGCACGCAGTGCGACTGTTGCAATCTCATCAACGGCGCCGCTATCCGTCAACACAACGCCGTATTTTTGTTGCGCCGCAGCGGCGCTAACCAGGCCGAGCCGGACATCGTCAGCGACTACTGCCGGATCACGGCTCATCGGGTCACCATAGCCACCACCGCCTGGCATTTCGATAATTAGGCGGTCGCCAGTGGGAATTGTCTGGATACCCTTGTTGCGCAGTACTGCGCCCGACTCTAACAGCAACCGGCCCTTTTCACCCGAGCCGGCGCCGTCGCGGCCACGGGCTGGATAATGCACGCGTTCGAAGCTGGCAAATATGCCGAAGGGCGCGTTCTCGCGACTAGTCACTTCCATCACCTGGCCAAGTCCGCCGCGCTGCGCGCCTGGCCCACCCGAATCCAAGCGCAGTTCCTTGCGCCAGATGACCATCGGGGTAATAGCTTCGGAAATTTCCACCGGTACATTGCGCACGCCGCTGGGATATGGGGTCGCGGAAAGACCATCTTGCTTCGGCCTCGCACCAGAGCCACCGCTATGAAAAGTCATCATCATGAACGCGGTCGCTTCCTCATCGCTGCGTGGCGTAATGCCATGCCCAGCACCGAGCTTGAGGTTCCATAGGTTCGACGTGCCTTCCGCCGGCACCACGTCCGGCATCGCCTGGTGTAAACAGCCGAATACCACATCAGGCAACATGTGGCCGATGGTCGAACGCGCGACCACTGCACAAGGATGTGGAGCGTTCATAATCGTGTTCTCTGGCGCGGAGACGGTGATTGCGTCAAGCGTACCCGCATTATTGGGAATTTCTGGGGCGACGACGCATTTCACGCCAAATGCGGTGTAGGCCTCCGTATAACACATCGGGCAGTTAATGCCGTAGTCAGACGTACCGGATGATCCCGTGTAATCGACGTGAATTTGACCATTAGAGATCGACAGGTTGGCAACAAAATCGATCGGCGCCTCCATCCCGTCGATACGCATCGAATGCGACCAACTACCTTGTGGCATCGCATTGATCTTGGCGGTGATCGCAGTACGGCTTTGTTCGATGATGTGATGGCCGAGTGCATCGAGATCATGGAGGTCATACTCGTCCATCATCGCGAATAACCGCGCCGCACCGGTCTCGTTGCAAGCCGCCAGCGCGTAGATGTCGCCTTCCACCTGCACCGGCTCGCGCACATTGGCGCGCACCATGTTAAGGAACCATTCGTTCATTTCCCCCTTCACAGCGAGAGGCATGATCGGCACAAACAGTCCCTCGTGATAGACTTGTTTGCCGTCCGGCGACATGCCTATACCCCCGATATCGACTACATGAGTTGTGCTGGCAAACAGAGCGACCATGCGGCCGTTGCAAAAGGCAGGCGACACAACAGTGAAATCGTGCAAATGGCCGGTGCCCTTCCATGGGTCGTTCGTGATATAGACATCGCCCTCATTCATGGTTTCCGCCGGGAAGACGTCGAGAAAATGCACCACGGCGCGGGCCATGGAGTTGATATGCCCAGGCGTGCCGGTCACTGCCTGGGCAAGCATCTGTCCTTTTAGGTCAAACACACCAGCAGAGATGTCGCCCGCTTCGCGCGCGGAGGTGCTAAACGCGGTCCGCACAAGGGTTTGCGCCTGCTCCTCAACTACCGACAGCAGACGGTCCCACATTACCTGGAACCGGATACGCTCCATGTTAGCGTCGCTCATCGCACCCTATCCTTTCCTGCTATTCCCGGCCTAACAGTACCCGCTTCAGAATACTCTTCAGTGTCGGCCGTTCGTAGTCTCTCTCCGGCTCATCCGGCATATATTTGATTACACCCTGACCCAGCACGGATCCATTGCGCGCGACCCAGTCGTTGAAAGCCGTCATATCAGCGAAGCGCAGCCCGTTCGCAATTTCGCCTACCTGGTGCTTCACCGCCGCAGGATTGCCAGCGCGGTCTGCTTCCAACGCCGCTAATCGTAGAGCAGTCATCGCGTCGTCCATGGAACATTGACGCTCTCGAATTGCCGTCCGCAGCTTCACAGACACCTCGTTCGCATCCCGCTCAATATCTACAACCAGGTCACCATACGGGACGCCGGTCAAACTGCGGCCTTCTCTTTTGTGAGCACAATCTGACCGAGGCTGTTGACTGCAGCGCCAAATCCGCTGGTGACCAAGGTTGTTGTCTCGTCCTCAACAAGTATCGCTGGGCCAACAATGCGCGCCCCGGGATTTAGCGCGGCGCGAGAATAGACGGCGGCCTCAATCCAATCGCCGCTGGCCGGATCGAATAGGCTGCGCGTAGCCTCCGCGTGGGGCGTATAGTTTTCGGTGATTTCAGTGACCGCCTCCGCACGCGGCCGATCAGTCGCTAGCGACAATGTCCAATTCAAAGCCTCGACACTAAGGTGCGGTATGGAGCGGCTGAACAGAGCGCTGTAGGCCTCAGCGAACCACTTTTCCAGGGCCGGGCCATCATCTACTGTCAGATCACGATCCGGCAATGGTACCATGATTTCGTGTCCCTGACCGCGATACCGCATAAAGGCGCCGCGCGTCTCTACCAACGGTTCATCCGGTGCGCCAAGCCGCACAACTGCCTCAGCTTCTGCCCGCATTTCGGTGAACAGTTCGTTGATCCGTCCCGAAACAAACTCCCGCAGATCCATGTAGCGAGTACGCACCACTTCATAGGAAATTTGTGCCCGCAGAAAACCGATCGCAGAACCGACGCCGGCACCCTGCGGCACTACAACCTGCTCGATTCCTAGTTTGTCCGCTAGTCGCGCGGCGTGCAGCGGTGCAGCGCCACCAAATGCAACTAAGGTTCGACCAGCCATCGGTTTACCGTTCTCGATCGCGTGTACGCGGGCCGCATTGGCCATGTTTTCATCAACGATTTCCGTGACGCCGGCGGCGGCTACATGGGGCATGCTATCCAGCTTACCGCCAATCTCACTATCAATCGCCTGCACTGATCGCATCGTCTTGAGCACAACCTGTCCGCCAGCAAAGCGCGCCGGATCGATCCGACCCAAAACCGCGTCGGCATCGGTCACGGTTGGCTTTTCTCCACCATTCCCGTAACAGGCGGGACCCGGCACCGAACCCGCACTCTCTGGACCGACGCGGATGCGCTGCATGGCATCGACTTCTGCGATCGACCCGCCACCGGCGCCAATTTCCACCATGTCGATCACTGGGATGCGTAGCGGCAAGCCGCTACCTTTAAGGAAACGATACATTCGTGCGACTTCGAAGGAACGTGCGATCTGCGGTGTGAAATCGTCGATCAAGGTGATCTTCGCCGTAGTTCCACCCATGTCAAACGACAGGACGGAGACTAGATCATTATCTTTGGCGATATCTCGCGCCAGGATCACGCCGCCGGCTGGCCCAGATTCTACCAGCCGGATCGGTATCGCTGCAGCGGTCTCGACCGTCGTGACGCCGCCGCTCGACATCATTAGCAGCATAGGACAAACGATACCCATCTCGCGCAACCCTTCCTGCAGGCGACCCAGATAGCCCGCCATCAGCGGCTGAACATAGGCATTTGCGCATGTTGTCGACATCCGGTCATATTCGCGAATCTCTGGGCAAACAACCGAGGAGAGAGTGATCGATACATCCGGCATCGCTTCCGCGAGGATCTCTCCAGCCCGCTGCTCGTGATCGCCATTGACATAGGAATGCAAAAAACAGATGGCGACAGACTCCACCTCCAGCGAGATCAACTCATCCGCCAGCCGACGCAACTCATTCTCATCCAACTGCAGCAAAACCTCTCCGTCGGCGGCAACCCGCTCCCGGACAGTGAACCGCCAATCGCGTGCGACCAGCGGCTTCGGTCGCTCCATATAGAGGTCGTACTGCTCGAACCGGTGCTCGTAAGCAATCTCAATGGAATCGCGAAACCCCTCCGTCGTAACCAAAGCGGTTTTCGCACCCTTGCGTTCGATTAACGCATTGGTAGCCAGGGTAGTACCGTGGAAAACGAGCGTCACCGCAGAAGCCGGCACATTAGCCTGCGCCAGCACAGCGGTAGCCCCTTCAAGCACCGCGCGCTCTGGCGCATCCGGCGTCGTCAAAAGCTTTAACTGATCCTGACCACCAACATGTTCGAGCACTACATCGGTGAAGGTTCCACCGATATCAACGGCCAACCGCGCCTCGTTACTCATTCGTACGCAACCCACCTACTTTTTTTGACCGACATTTTCGCGCCAGAAGCGAAGGATTAGTAATATGCTGATTAGGTTCAAGAGGGTCAACGCAGCCGCACTATCTTGGGCTTTGTGACTGCGTACGCCTTAGTTGGCTTCCTAGGAGGCTGGAGACGATTGGCGCGTGACAACATTTTCCGGTGCTCCAAAGAGCTGTTGGATCATTTGTACAAGTCGACATCGGCCAAGCCCACCGTCCTAGGCTGATATAAAAAAAAGTAATACTCGCCCTTCCTTGACATCATGACCTGCCAATTTATTTATCCCGTTACCGATTGGTGTCTAGGTCGACGATATGGAGTTCTCCTGGAATTGAAACCAGCTGCAACCTTCCAACAGTCCGGGCGAAACGGATATCGGCCTGAATAGCCAAGCCCTGCAGGGTTTCCACACGCTGGCACCGGTGGAAGGCAAACCCTGTTTCGAGGAGGGCATCGGCTTCTCCAAATTCAATTGCCCCTAGACAATCAATCTGGAACCGAGCTAATTGCTCTACGTCACGCAACCGGAAAACTGTTTTGGCTTAACCTGCTGCACAATAAATAGGCTGATTGGTATGAACATTTAATAACGACGTATTCATCAATTGCCTGGTCTTTTGGGACGAACCAGACTTCAAGGGCGTTCTCGCAGAGGTCACGCCAGTCGCACGATGCATTGCTAGCCAACGGCAGGAGGTTGATCTCTATAGCAAGGCGTTGCGCTCATAGACGCCGTTAGTTGCGATGTACCCTGTTCCTTTTTTCTGGAAGTGGTGATCCCTAGGCCGCGACAGTCAGGAAATGGATGCTGAACAGATCCTCAGCATCCGTCCACCGGGAGGGTGAAAGATAGCCCGCTGACTCCACTAACGCAGAGAACCCATCAAGCGTGTATTTGTACGAATATTCGGTATGGATTAGCTCACCCGCGGAAAGTTCAAACCGAGCCTCCCCAACGCGAATGGTCTGCCGCCTCGCACTGCGTAGGTGCATTTCAATCCGGCCTTCATTTTCGTCATAAAAGGCATAATGCTCGAAGGCAGCCAAGTCGATCGACGCATCGAGTTCTCCGGCAATTCGATGCAAAATATTGTGATTAAAGGCCGCCGTATATCCAGCTGCGTCGTTATACGCTCGATTAAGCCGGTCCGTATCCTTTTGCAAATCCACTCCAATGATCAGGACGCCATCCTGGCCTAATAGCGGACGCAGCCCGTGCAGAAACGCCTTGGCTTCCGCAGGCATCAGGTTTCCGATCGTCGAACCAGGGAAATAGCCAAGCCGTCTACTGACCGTATTATCGATCGCATCCGCTGGGATCGATAGCGGCGCCGTGAAATCTGCACAGACCGCACCAACAATGATCTCCGGATAGTCAGCCGCTACTGCTTCAGCCGAAGCGCGCAAATGCACCGGAGAAATGTCGATCGGCACGTACTGTGCCGGCGCTTTTAATGCATCGAGCAGCAGACGAATCTTCAGGTCGGAGCCAGATCCTAGTTCGATCACGGTGCGTCGTGGCCCTGCCAAGTCGGCGAGTTCTGGTCCGATTTTCTGCATCAACGCCAGCTCCGTTCGGGTGACGTAATATTCCTCAGTCCCACAAATTTTACTGAAAAGGTCAAGCCCGACCTCATCGTAGAAAAATTTACACGCAAGCTGCTTCGGGGTCTGCGACAGCCCCTTGATCACCGACTCCTGAAAATCCGCAACCGCCGGCTCAAGGTCGACGAAAAAAGCGAGAGCCGTTTCTGGCATAGGGTGGATCACCGAGGTTACACGCAAAAGGGTGCATCGTAATTAACAGTCTCCTAAGCGAATGTAAAATAACTGCCTACCTTGGGACTCTTTGTAGCGCCCAAACTATATTTTTACGCGATCTCACCAGCCGTCTACTCCATGATTAGCGACCCCTAAGGTGTCTTCACCGCGCTCAACATTATCGCCTGGACGGCCGTGATGATCCTGGTGCCATACTCGTCACTCGAGCCCCAGCCGCGCGTGACAGCACAACCCGCCCGTGCGTTCATACCTTGGAAATGCTATCGATCGACCCGACAATGAAGGGAGTTGCGTTTTATGGGACGAAAGATCCTGTTCATAACCACCGATCAACAGCGATACGACGCGTTGGGCTGCAACGGCGGAACGATTGCCCGCACCCCGGTTATCGATCGCTTGGCAGCAGAGGGGTTAAACTATAGCCGTGCCCATAATCAGAACACGGTCTGTATGCCAGCGCGCTCTACCATGATTAGCGGCCAATATGTGCGCAGTCACGGCGTCGTCATGAACGGCATCCCGTTACCGACTAATGGGCCGGACGTCGCGGCTCAACTACGCGATCAGGCCGGATATCGCACAGCATTGATCGGCAAAGCGCATTTCGAACCCGCTTCGGCGCCCGACCAAAGCTATTTCGAAAATTTTGCTGCACGCGAGGACAGTACAGGCCCGCATCGCGGTTTCGAGCGCATGGAACTCGCAGGCCATACCGGCCGTGCAGGCCGCAGCCTTTTCCACTACCCGAAATGGCTGGCCCAAAACCACCCGGATGCGGTGGACGGCTTCTTCGAGTACGTGACGGAGAAGAAAGAAATTAGCTCGCGGGGCGGTGGAGATACGAAACTTGCACAACTCTGGCACAACGAGATGCCCCGCGAATTGTACCACACGGATTGGGTCGCTGAGCGCGCTATCGCTTGGCTCAATTCTCTGTCGGAAGACGACGACTGGTTCTTGTGGATGTCCTTCCCAGACCCACACCACCCGTGGGACCCACCTATCTCGGAATTGCACCGCTGTCCTTGGCGTGACCTCAACCTGCCCGACTTTTACCCAGACAGTCCGGAAAAAATAGTCAAACTTCTGGAACAAAAACCTCGGCATTGGCTAGAATGGTATGAGGGGAAGGGCCAGTTCAACTACGAGGTCCCACCACTTTTCCGGCCTAATACACTGACCTCGGACCAGGTGCGCGAAGTGAACGCGATGGTCCACATCTCCAACGAATTGATTGACGAGGCCTGCGGACAGGTACTTGACCGCATTGACGCACGTGGTTGGGGACTGGATACGGACGTGTTCTACACGACCGACCATGGTGAAATGCAGGGCGAGTTCGGGCTGCTATTCAAGGGGCCATACCATGTCGATGCGCTGATGCGAGTGCCAATGGTGTGGCGCCCAGCCCCATCCGTCGGAGTGACGCCGCAAACCGTCAACGCTCCAGTAGGCCATCTCGATCTCGCGCCGACCTTCTGCCAAGTGGCCGGAATCAACGCAGATACGCGTATGGAAGGCGCACCATTGCCGCAGCAAGCAGAGTCGGACCGCGAACGTACCCTTACCGAGTGGGACAGCAACTATCTGGGCAACGAGATACGACTACGTTCAATATATCGTGACGGCTATGTCTGCACAGCTTACGAAAAATCAAACTATTACACCGGTGAAGAGGGCGAACTCTATGATCTTAACGAGGATCCATTGCAATGGACGAATTTATGGGACGACCCAGCCCGTGCCAGTCTTCGCAGCGATCTTCTGGCCGATCTAAAGGACAATCTACCAGCCCCACGCCCGGACCCTCTAGACGCGGTGGCACTGGTCTGATGACGACCGCACTTGATTCCCCGTGCCTCGGCGTTTGCGTCATCGATGCCCGCACAGACACCTGCTTCGGTTGTTTCCGTACACCCAAGGAAATCGCCCGCTGGCCGCGCTGGAGCGAGGAAGCACGACGTGAAACGTTGAAGAAGCTTAAGCAACGCCGAAAGGACGAGGGTTTGCCGCCGTTGGCTTTTTACGAGGAAGTGAAGTTGGACTGACGGCATTTATAAAAGCGCTATTTCCCTTCACCTTCCTGTCTTGCCGGTCAGTCTCTCTCCAAGGTTAGGTAGGACCGGTGTAGAACTCATACTTGAGGGGTCTCCTATGGAAGAACCAATCTTTCACCATTTAGCCAATGGGCCTTCACCAGTCGCACCATACAGCCACGCGGTGTCAACGGGCGACTTCATCTTCTTGACCGGCCAGCTTCCGACCGGTGAGGATTGCGATCCAATTCCAGATTCGATAGAAGATCAGACACACAAGGTGATGGCGAATTTGAACACTGTCCTGGAAGGTTGCAATTCAAGGCTGGCCAATGTTGTCAGCGTTAGGATCTTCCTAACAATGTTCGAGGAAGAATACGAACGGATGAACGCGGTATACGAGACCTATTTCCCAGCGGACCGCCGCCCGGCGCGTACTACGGTCGGCGTAACGGCACTGGCTCGCGGCTGCCGAGTCGAAATCGACCTGATCGCCATACGCGGGGACTAAGCAGAGTCTGAAAGTTCCGATCTAATACCACACGCACGTCACCTTCACGATGGAGGTCTATGTAAAATTTTATACCTTCGGAAAATTTAATTGTAGGCATGCTGATCTACGACGCTAAACCAACCGGGGTGGCGTCGCTGTCGTCTATACCGGATTTTATGTTTCAATAGTTTCAGAAAGCCAACCCAAACAGCAATTGGAGAGGTTCATGAAAACGGCCGTGAAAATTTTAGATTTGCAATCAATGCCTGGTCCGATTGGTGCCTCTATCAGTAGGCTCGACCTGAGTGAACCTATTGATGATGTAACATTTTCAGCGATAGAGGCGGCACTTTACCAGTATGCGGTCATCGTCATCCGCAGCAATTTACTAACCCCGCCGCAACTCGCCGCTTTCTCGCGCCGTTTCGGGTCGCCGCAAATTAATGTTCGCGCCGAGGCCCGCAATGCGGATACACCGGAGGTCTTCTGGATCTCTAACATCACGGAGAACGGCAAACCCGTCGGCTCCCACGATGCTGGACGCTACTGGCATTCCGACCTGTGCTACTTGGAGTCGCCCAGCAAACTAACCCTGCTGAACGCGATCGAGGTCCCAGCACGCGGCGGACAAGTTTTCGGTGACACGCAGTTCGCCTCGGCCACAGCGGCCTATGACGCTCTATCCGAGACGATGAAAACCCGCCTGAACGGACTCGAAGCGGCGAACGGTTATCGCTATATGTGGAATAAGAAAGCGCATGAATTCGGGCTGCGTCCGGTCCTCAGACAGGAAGAGCTCGAAGCGCGCTTTCCTCCAGACGCCGTCCATCCGATTGTGCGGATCCATCCCGTCAACAGGCGCAAATGCCTGTATGTCTGCGAGGGTTATACCCATAAAGTGGTGGGACTGGCGCAGGATGAAAGCGACGCGCTGCTTCGAGATCTGTTCGACCACCTTGCCGACCCAGCCTTCCATTACCGCCATCAATGGCGCGACGGTGACCTGCTGATGTGGGATAATTGCGCAGTACAGCACAAGGCGACCAACGATTACGAACTGCCGCTACGGCGTCTAATGCAGCGCTGCACGATCGAAGGCACGGCACCAGCGTAACGGAATTCCCATTCTTATCAAAGGCGCTGCAATACGCCAACCCGGTGCTCTAGGTGTGGC
>CAYYUG010000024.1:0-53290 GCA_964474755.1 uncultured Rhodospirillaceae bacterium
CGTTTAGGCAGAATGCAGGAGTAACACATAAGCCATTGCTAAGCACGGTTCCGACGCAATTTAAGCGTCGGAGCGCGGTCAGGAAAAATACTTTCTGTCAAACGCATCGTTTTCCCATCACCCAGGCCCCAGTGCCGTGCCATAAGATCGAGGGCGACAAACACTACCAAAGAGATTTGGGCGCTGAGCGGTTGAAGGACCTTAGGTATGGTTCAAAAACACACTGGGTCAGCGGACCGGAAACGGATGACGGAGAACGTCGAAGCGCGCCGCAAGAATACAAAGGCGCAACAAAAGTGACTAAGCTTGTAATCCTTATTGACTAACCTTCATTTTTACTCTATGGAATCAATTAGTTATTATCCTTGGCGAACCCTTTTTTTTGGGCACCAACAGCGCCCCTACGTGGGTGAAAGGAGTCTATTGTCGATCGATCTGCATCAAGGTGATCTGCCCTACGGTGTCGACTTTGGCAATTCTGTCGCTGTCGACACGGAGACATTGGGGCTCAACCCGCACCGCGACCGCCTCTGCCTAGTCCAATTGTCGGCAGGGAACGGCAATTGTCACTTGGTGCAAATTCCTGCTAAAGGGAGTAATGCCCCAAACCTGGTTAACCTGCTCAGCGACATTAACGTCGTAAAAATATTTCATTTCGCACGGTTCGACATCGCCGCCCTGAAGCATAGCTTAGGGGTCTCTTGTGCGCCGATATACTGCACCAAAATTGCATCTCGGTTGGTCCGTACCTACACTGATCGGCACGGTCTTAAGGATTTGTGCCGCGAGTTGCTCGATATCGACCTGTCGAAACAACAGCAATCCTCCGACTGGGGCACCGAAAATTTGTCAAAGGCACAATTGACATATGCCGCGAGCGACGTATTACACCTGCACGCCCTAAAGACGCGATTGGACCGTATGCTGCTGCGGGAAGGCCGGATGCATCTGGCTCAGGCCGCTTTCGGGTTCCTGCCAACTCGGGCCGCGCTCGACCTGGCTGGCTGGGCGAACGAAGATATATTCTCGCATAGTTGACAGGGCTACTAAGGTCCAAGGAACCCTTTAATTATTAACCACTCACGACTATGTTTCCCCTAATCGAAGGAGGCAAAATTCGGCTCCCACTTGGCCACGATGACCAAAGACGCAAAAAGGACTAATACTCTGAGTTCCACGCAAAAAAAGAACGCCGCAACTGAAACAAGCGCCGATCTCGAGTCCGCTTCCCGCGTGCTGTCTCTCGAAGCACAAGGTATTCACGCCCTTGCGGACTCTTTGGACGACAAATTCATCAGAGCGTTGGACAAACTATCCATCGTAACGGGTCGGGTCATCGTAACCGGGATGGGCAAAAGCGGACATGTCGCCCGCAAAATCGCAGCCACTCTGGCGTCGACAGGTACGCCCGCTTATTTTGTCCATCCCGGGGAAGCAAGCCACGGCGATCTTGGCATGATTGCGCATGACGACGCGGTTATCGCCCTGTCTAACTCCGGCAACACACAAGAGCTCAGCGATCTAGTCGAATATACGCGGCGGTTCTCTATTTCCCTGATTGCGATCACCGCCCGGGCCAAGAGTATGATTTCCGAACTAGCCGACGTCGCGCTTATCTTACCCCCGGTTCCGGAAGGGTGCCCGATGGGCCTGGCGCCAACCACCTCAACCACGATGCAACTAGCGCTTGGCGATGCACTGGCCGTTGCATTGTTAGAACGGCGCGGTTTCTCGCCAACAGATTTTCAGGTCTTCCATCCGGGCGGGCAACTGGGGTCCAGCCTGCAACGAGTCGGCGACCTTATGCACCGTGGCGACGAGGTGCCTCTTGTGCGCGACTCGTCGCGCATGAGCGATGCGGTTCTGGCGATGACGACAAAACATTTCGGTTGCGTTGGTATCGTCGACATTCACGGAAAATTAACTGGCGTCATCACCGACGGTGATTTGCGGCGGCGCATGGATGACTCTTTATTGTCCCTCAGCGTAGTCGAAGTGATGACGGCTGAACCACAAACAATCCGAGAATTAGCATTAGCTGTGGAAGCACTCGCTATGATGAACGATCGGGCGATTACAAGCCTGTTCGTGCTGGAAGACGATCGTCCTATTGGCATACTGCATATCCATGACTGTCTCCGAGCCGGAATCCGGTAACGCACCGCCGATAACGGCGGCCTCGAGAAAATCCAGTTTCGCGCAACTTTCTATTCAGCGTGAACGACCTCGCTACAACCCAGTCTACGGACGTTTTGTTGGCATAGCAAAGTTCTGCCTGCCTATTATTGCAACGGCATTGATCGTCGCAATCGCCGTATGGCCTGAACTAAGTGAGCAAAGTCGTTTCTCGCTCAAAGCATCCGGCGTCGACCGATCAGATGCAGAAAATTTACAAATGCTGAATGCTCGGTTCACCGGGGTGGACACTAGTCGGCGGCCCTTTGCGGTGACCGCCGACTCCGCTGATCAATCGGACGCAATGTCGCCTGATATCGCGCTCGACGCACCAAAAGCAGATATTTTGCTGGGCAACGGCACGTGGGTCGCACTGACAGCTACAATTGGCAACTTCAACCGCGAACGGCAACTACTCGAACTGACTGGCAATGTCAATTTATTTCATGATCGCGGCTACGAGTTCCGGACAAAAAGCGCCGTGTTCGACCTGACCGCCGGGGACGCTATAGGTATCGAACCTGTTGAAGGTCAGGGCCCGTTCGGTCATCTCAAGGCTGAAGGGTTTCGAATTTTTAACCGGGGGGAAAGGGTGGAGTTTACGGGAAAATCGCAACTGACCATTAAGCCGTACTCGGGAAAATTAGCAAACTAATGCGACTTACCATTATCGTATTAACGATATCACTGCTGGGACTCACGGGACCGTCCGCGGCTCAAAGAGCAGTTGTGTCGAACAGCGGTGGGCCAGTCGAGATAAACGCGGATAACGGCATCGAGTGGCAGCGCGATACAAAAGCATATATCGCCCGCGGCAATGCCCGTGCTGCACAGAGCGGCATTGAAGTGCTAGCAGACACACTGATGGCGTTCTATCGCGACGGAAATAAAGATGATGATCAGGAGATCTTTCGGATCGACGCAGATGGCAACGTCCGTGTGCGGACGAAATCCGAGAAGGCCTTCGGCGACAAAGGTGTTTATCACGTCGACCAAGCGGTGTTCGTACTCGTCGGAACGAATCTTCGCTTAGAGACAAATAGCGCTATAATAACCGCACGTGAAACGCTGGAATATTGGGACAAGCGAAATTTAGCCGTCGCTCGAGGCGAGGCAATCGTAGTAGGCTCAGATGGTCGATTACGCGCCGATATCCTCACTGCACATATCGCAAAGACCGGTAAGCGGAATATCGACCGAATTGATGCTTTCGGCAATGTTCTGGTGTCGACCGGCTCAGAAATCGCGCGGAGCAACGAAGGCGTATATAATCCGCAAACGGAAATCGCAACGCTGTGCGGAAACGTGAAGATTACACGCGGCAAAAATCAACTGAATGGCGCCTGCGCGGAAGTTAACCTTAAGACTGGTAGGAGCCGCCTATTAGGCAGAGGCCAGCGCGTTAAAGGCATTTTTGAACCAAAGCAATAGGCAGGAATAGCGCGAATATCGTGGACGACGAAACAAACAAAAACCCTGACGGCGTGCCGCCACAATGGTCCGATGACAGCCATGTCGCAAATTCGGACACGGTCGGGCGCGACACTCGCGGACCTCAATTGGTTGCCAAAACACAAGGGCTAGTCATCGATAAGATCGGCAAAAGTTTTAAGAAACGCCCTGTGCTGCGGGACGTCAGTATTGAACTGCATCGTGGCGAAATCATCGGTCTACTCGGACCCAATGGTGCAGGCAAAACAACCTGTTTTTATATTATAACCGGGTTGATCTCGCCGGATTATGGCTCGATCTCGCTGGACGGTGCAGGTATCACCCAGTTGCCAATGTACCGCCGGTCCCGTCTCGGTATCGGATATCTGCCGCAGGAGGCCTCAATTTTCCGTGGCCTTACCGTAGAGAATAATATCCGCGCCGTGCTAGAAGTCGTAGAGTCGGACCGCGATCAACGTGAAGCGATGCTCGATGCCTTACTGGCTGAATTCTCGATCTCGCACCTGCGGCGCACCCCGGCGGTCGCCCTGTCGGGCGGGGAACGGCGGCGAGTTGAAATCGCGCGCGCTATAGCCTCTCAACCTGCTTTCATGCTCCTCGACGAGCCGCTCGCTGGGATCGATCCAATCGCGGTCCATGACATCCGCGATCTCGTCTACCATTTGAAAGACCGCGGCATCGGTGTTTTGATAACCGATCATAATGTTCGCGAAACTCTGGATATGGTCGAGCGCGCCTATATTCTGCATGACGGCAGAGTGTTGATGCAGGGTTCCCCAGCCGAAATTGTCGACCATGATGAAGTTAGACGTGTTTATCTAGGCAAACGATTCAATCTTTAGAAGTCATTGATCGTGAGCATTTAGCACAGAATGGCACTTTCTCCGGGTATCGAACTCAGGCTCTCTCAAACACTGGTGATGACGCCGCAGTTGCAGCAGGCGATCAAGCTCCTGCAACTATCAAGTCTCGAGCTTGCGTCCTATGTCGAGACCGAACTGGAACAAAACCCGCTGCTCGAACGGAACGAGCGAGAGAACGACAACCAGCGTGAGACGGACCGAGATGTTGCTGCCGAAAACGACTCACTTGAGCAACTAGAAGCACCCGATAGCCCTGACACGGTGGAACTGACCGGTGCTGAAACGTTGCCAACGGAAAACGATTCACCGCTCGATGCAGATTTTGAAAATGTCTACGAAGCCGATGGTCTGGTCAATTTTTCTGATGTATCCCAACCGGCTTTCACCGGTTCTAGTGGCGGCAGCGGCAGCGGCAGTTTAATTGTCGAACAGAATTTTGAATCCGCCCTGAGTAAAAGGCTGACCTTACGCGAACATCTCACCGAACAGTTGAACGTCGATGTCAAAGACCCAATCGACCGTATTATAGGTGTCCACCTAATTGACATGCTCGATGACTCTGGTTGGCTGGCCGGCGAACTGACCACCATCTCCAGCGCGCTCAATTGTGATTTCTCCCGGATCGAATCTCTACTAGAGACAATACAGAATTTCGACCCTCCGGGGGTCTTCGCACGCGATCTGCGCGAATGTCTCGCCTTGCAATTACGCGAGAAAAATCGACTAGATCCGGCAATGGAAGCATTGCTCGAAAACCTCGAGCTATTAGCCAAACACGATGTCAAGAATCTTTTGAAAGCTTGCCAGGTTGACACTGACGACCTAACGGACATGGTCAACGAAATCCGCGCACTGAATCCAAAACCAGCCCTGAACTTTAATCATGAAATCACACAGGCCATTATTCCCGATATCCTGATGAAGCCAAAACAGGATGGCGGATGGACCGTAGAACTCAATCCAGACACTCTGCCACATATCCTGGTCAACAAAACCTACTATGCCGAGGTCAGTAGGGACGCGCAGACAAAGGAAGAAAAAGAATATCTCGCGGAGCGCTTTCAGTCCGCAAGCTGGTTGGTCAAGACGCTCGACCAGCGCGCCAACACGATACTGAAGGTCGCAAGCGAATTAGTGCGCCAACAACATTCCTTTTTTATTCACGGTGTAGAACACCTACGCCCGCTCGTTCTAAGGAACATTGCAGCAGTGATCAAAATGCACGAAAGCACTATTAGCCGTGTGACGACAAATAAATATATGGCGACACCTCGCGGACTGTTCGAGCTGAAATACTTCTTCACGACGGCCATCGCTAGCGCATATGGTGATAAGGTCCATTCGGCGGAATCAGTGAGACATCGTATCAAGGTACTTATCGATAACGAGACGCCAGACAGCGTGTTTTCGGACGACCAAATCGTCGAAAGATTACGCGACAGTGGCATCGATATCGCACGCCGCACGGTGGCCAAGTACCGGGAAACACTAAATATTCCATCATCGGTACAGCGCAAACGTATGAAAGGGAAAGCGCTCTAATCGGGCGTTAGTCTACCCACGTTAATCATATTTTCAGGTCTTATTGCTCATATAGACCCTAGTAATCGGCATTATTATTGGGCCGCTCCCAGTTCCTGGCCGAGTGCCCACATCAACATGTAAATTTATTCCTCTGGATTTGATAAATTCCTCAACGCCGAGGCGAGAGAATACTCCCTGCGAGAGATACCGAGCGTGGTGCTCACATATCATTCAGCAATCTTCCTTGGGCGCACGTGCGGTAGAGATAACATCCATTGGTCCGCCCCTTGTTGAGCGCCGCTTGATTTTAATTTTCCGGATCCGAGGTTCCGGTTCCGGGCGCATGAGATTCACATGCAGCAAACCGTTGTCCAATTCAGCACTAACGATCTCAATTCCTTCAGCTAAGACGAAATTGCGTTGGAACTGTCGCGCCGCGATGCCGCGATGCAGATAGACACGATCGGTATCATCGCTCTGCCTACCTCGGATGAGCAATTGATTGTCTTCGAGCTCTATGGACAAATCGGTTTCCGTAAAGCCGGCGACTGCAAGCGTTATGCGGAGACTATTTATCCCCACCTGTTCGATATTATAAGGCGGATAGCCCTCCGCCGACATTTTCGAAATACGGTCGAGCGTTTGTTCAAACTGCTCAAAACCCAACAAAAATGGGCTATTAAAAACAGATAGGCGTGGCATGAGTTATCTCCTCCTTGAACTGAGCAAGTAACCGTATTGCTGTGACCCTATCTAGGCGTCCCAGCCAAAATTAACTGGTGCTCCGACAACACCAATTCAAGCGTTACTGCCTATCGCTTGCTGATAGCGTCAGATGTTATTGTCAGCGAACATTCCAAGTAGGGAGAAGAACGCTATGCCAACGATCCAGGCCAACGGAATTGAAGTCAATTACGCCCTCGAAGGGCCCGCAGAGGCGACCACGGTCACGTTCAGCAACAGCCTCTTGTCGAATTACACGATGTGGGACGCGCAAATGCCGATCTTGACCGAAAAATATCGCGTTTTGCGCTACGATACACGAGGACATGGCGAGACCGAAGTTACTCCTGGCCCCTACAATTTCGAATTGTTAACTAAAGACGTCTACGCGCTTCATCAGGCACTTGGCATCGAGAAAACCCATTTTGTCGGCCTATCGATGGGCGGTATGATTGGGCAATTGCTCGCGGTCAGACATCCCAACCTGCTACACAGCGTCACGCTCTGCGACACGACCAGTAAGATGCCTCACCCAGAGATTTGGGACGACCGAATTGAGGCTGCGCAATCCGGGGGCATCGAAGCGGTCCTCAAAGGGACTTTAGAGCGCTGGTTCACTCCCGCCATGCACGAAAATAACCCAGACGAAATCGGGCGTATCGCAACGATGATCCGGGGTACAAAAGTCGACGGCTTCATTGCCAACTGCCACGCAATCAAGGCAATGGACCAGACCGGTATTCTCAAGGACATCACGACACCGACGTTGATCATCGTCGGCGCAGAAGATCCCGCAACGACACCCGAAATGTCACGCATCATCCACGCAGAAATAGAGGGTTCGGAACTCGAAATTCTCCCGGGAGCCTCACATCTCGCGAACGTCGAACAACCCGACGCATTCAACAAGGTAATGCTTGCTTTTCTATCAAAACACTGAGTTCAGGCCTGTTTGAATACAACGATTCCTCCGTTCGCCATCTCCGGCTGAACCCATAGTGTACCATCGGTCATTTCCTGCGGCGTGATCCCTGCCGCCGCTAAGCAAGCGCGCGGTTTTGCGAGATCGTCGACCGCCACGACGACAGCAGCCGCACACGGCAAAGCAGGCGCCGATATACCCTCGAACCGCGTCACAAAATTACCCGGGTCCAAGACCGTCACCAACCCACCGCCGGATAAGGTGATGCTGCCCTGATCAGCGGATACGCCGATAATGGCCTCGAGCCTCTTTTGAGTGGGCCCAACCGGATTGGCGCAGAACACGACTTCCTCGAATGCAACGGCGCCGTTGGCATGGGCCATTAAGGATGGCTGCCAGATGACCTCCGGCGTTTGGTGTTCGATAACGATGAAACGTCCTTCTGGAAACAACGCATCCTGGCTGAAAATATTGCGAAAGCGGAACTCTCGCACGCCAGCGCCAAACGGTGCGTCGCGCCGGCGTTGCAGCGGCGGGTCGAAACCATTAATACGCTGCGCCAGGTCGGCGTAGGCCATATCGGCCTCCGGACAACGAAAGGCGGTGATGTGAATACCTTCAAACCGGTCGAGAAAAGCCGTCCAGGGATTGTGCTTGGTCGGATCAGTAATCCCAATTAGTTCCAGATAGCCGCGCTCAAACATCACACAATGGTTTGCGGTCGCCCACGGGGCCATCACTTTACCATCCGGTGTTGCCCCCATCTGCGGGCTGCGCGCCGCGAGTTGGAAGCCGAGATCCCGCCATCGGGCTTCACCCGCATCGAGGTCGCGCACCATGAACCCGACATGGTCTAGTGACAAACTGGCTTCGGTCATCCCCTACTCTTCCCTTCCGACAATTGAATGCGATGCCCCTAAAACGGTCTTCCGGGTCAAGCTACAGAACTGGTTTGATGGGTATTTCTGCAATGCATTTGTCGTATAGACATTTTTTAACTCGTTAATTCAGTCGCTGGCTAAATAGAAAATCTCTGAAGCAGCTGCGTTATCGAATTTTCCCAAAATGAGCATTTAGAAATGCGCGATACAGTGACCTTAGTATTTTTGAACTCACCCACACCGACCAATAGGGTTTATTTGTGCGGTGCCAATCTGCACGCTATCCCACTAAACTACACAAACGCTGCACAGCGGGAAGGCAAATTTAGTGAAACCCAGTTTTATAACGGTGGTTTGTCTTATTACAATATGCGTAGCGACGCCTTAGCAGCCTGACGAACCTTTGCGACGCAGTTTTATGCGTATTAACGCTAAGGCGAGCCACTATTGATCCAATTTATAAGAAGGTTAACAAGACGGTCCTACGCAAGATAATTCTCAACGATACCGACTGTCCACTGGTTAGCTTCAACGGGCCCAAAAAAAAGCAGCTCCCCACTAAATGGAACCGACTTCTCCTGCGAGAATTCACGGAGCGTTAACCTCCCACATGTCCGCTTCTACGAAGGCAAAAAAATGACGCCGACGGCAAAGTCAATCTAACTATCAAACCGCCAACCGAAATGCATGACCATCGCGTACAATATGACCGGCGGTTGGCGAAGCAAAATGAGTTCCAATGACCAGAACAGGACCGTCTGCGTACTTTTCGAGCAACGCTAGCCGCGTTTCTCTCGCCTTTTCGGGATCAGAATCCGCGTTACTACACATGTCTGGCACCGCCATTTGACAAGGGTGGTGCATGCAGTCACCAGTAATCAGCGCATCCTCGCCCTCGGACGAGATGCGGACGCTAACATGACCAGGCGTATGACCAGGCGTGGATTCGAGCCAAACTTCGTCGCAGATCTTGTGGTTGATCTGAACCAAGTCCACAAGGCCGGCATCGAAGACCGGCTGCACCGAATCCCCCATGATGTTCTCGCCGCGTGCTTGGGTCGCGCCTTCCGTACTCCAATGGTTCCATTCAGTCTCGCCAATCAGATATCGTGCCTTATCAAAGGTGGGCATCCACCTCCCGTCCACCCACATGGTGTTCCAACCGACATGATCGACATGCAGGTGGGTGCAAAGCACCGTATCGATCGAATCCCGTGGGTAGCCAGCCTCTGCGATATCATCGAGAAAAGGGCCGGTCCGCATGTTCCAGCCTGGGATCGCCCGAACCTTGTCATTTCCGAGGCAAGTATCAACCATAATGCGCCGATCCTTGGTCTCGATAACCAGTGCGTGAATGCTCATAATGAGGCGACCATTGGAATCCGCGAAGTGAGGAGTTAGCCAGGGGATTTCCTGAATGACGTCCCGTGTTGCATCGGGCAGGATAAATCGACTGCCGCCAGTCGCTTCCAGTTCAATGATCTGGGTAATTTTGACGTTGCCTATCTGCCACTTGTTCATGTTGCTTCCCCCTCGCAAAGTCTTGTCAGCATTGAACACACTGACCCGCACTGGTTCAATGGGCCGGCAAGAAAGGGGAGGAATATGGCCTACGAAACTATCGACGTGCGACCGATGGCGGGAGCGCTAGGTGCAGAAGTCTTTGGCGTCGATTTGACGGATCTCGGTAATCAGACGTTTACCGAAATTCACAGGGCGCTGCTAAATCACCAGTTACTCTATTTTGACGATCAGTCGCTCGACGACGACCAGTTGGAAACGCTGACCCAGCGCTTCGGACCATTAGGAATAACTCCTTTCATCGAAGGCATACTTGACCACCCGGATGTCATCGAAGTCCGTAAAGATGCTGACGAAGTGGACACACCTAACTTCGGCGGCCGCTGGCATTCCGATTTCAGTTTTCAGGAAGCCCCACCGAGCTTGACCTTGCTCAGCGCCCGCCTCATCCCGAAAACTGGTGGAGACACGCTCTTCGCCGACATGTACGGCGCGTACGACTCGCTATCAGCTGGTATGAAGGCGGTTTTGGAAGGTCGATGTGCGATGCACAGCGCAAAACGTTCTTACGGTACGGATGGTCGCTTCGCCAAGGACCCAAACGCCACCCGGATGGCTGTTAACCCCAGTCCAGAAGGCGATGCGGAATTGCCACACCCCATCGTCCGCACACATCCCGAGACTGGGCGTAAAGCACTATATGTTAACTCGGTCTATACCGTCCGGCTGGAGGGTATGACAGAAGCCGAGAGTGCGCCACTCCTCGGCTTTCTCTATAAACATGCGACACGGCCGGAATTGACCTGCCGCATCCGTTGGGGCGAAAAGGGACTCGCGATCTGGGACAATCGCTGCACCCAGCACTACGCTATTAATGACTATCACAGCCAGGCACGGATCATGCACCGGATGACCTGCGCCGGCACAAAACCGGTCTAAAGGGGGCAAGTCAATGCGCGCAGTTGGTCTGATGATCCATGGTGGACCCGAAGTCTTGGGGATTGTCGATGTGCCGGAAGTTCAGGCTGGCCCAGGCCAGGTGCGGCTCCGTGTCCACGCAGCCGCAGTTAACCCGACCGATACGATGGCGCGCAACGGATCAAGAGCCGAGCAGCAGAAGGTAGATCCCCCACCCTACGTACCTGGCATGGACGCGGCGGGGGTTGTCGATCATGTCGGCGAAGGGGTGACGACCGGTGTCAAGGTCGGAGATGCGGTAATGGCGATGGTCGTGCCGCAAGGCAGCCACGGTGCATATCGCGAACAGATTGTCCTTGATCAACGAGCAGTCGTCGCCGCCCCGAAAGGAACGTCTCATGCAGAAGCCTGCACCCTGCCCATGAACGGATTGACGGCGCAGCAATCGCTTGACCGGTTGGCGCTAAAGCCAGGTCAGGTGCTCGCGGTAACCGGGTCAGCTGGTGCTTATGGCGGCTATGTTATTCAGCTTGCCAAGGCAGAGGGGCTAACCGTCATCGCCGACGCCGCCGATAGTGACCGCGAGTTGGTCGCCTCCTTTGGCGCCGACATCATCGTGCCGCGCGGTGATGATGTGGCCCAGCGATTCCGCGAACACTTCCCGGAAGGCGTCAACGGGCTCGCCGACGGGGCAGTCCTCAACGAAAAGGTTGTCGCGGCGGTATGTGACAACGGCGCCTTCACCGCAGTGCGCGGCTTCGAAGGTGAGCCGGAGCGTTGCATCCGGTTCATGCCAACCTGGGTCCGTCAATATGACGGCAAATACGAGAAACTCGATCGGCTTCGGCAGCAAGCGGAAGATGGAACACTGACCCTTCGCGTTGCCGATACTTATCCCGCTGTTCAAGCGAGTGAGACCCATCGCCGGCTTGAAGCAGGCGGCACGCGAGGGCGCTTGGTCATCACCTTTTAATTTTCGGCGCGGAGAAATGCGCATGCAGCAAGGTCAGATTAAATTTACGCGGATGGAAAAAGTGATCTTCGGCGAACCCGCCGCTGAAGCGGTTAAGTCGGAGGCCGAGCGCCGAGGTGCCACTGGGGTGTTTCTATTGGTCAGCGGGACCCTAAACCGGGAAACCGACGAGGTAGAAAAAATCCGCGAGGCACTGGGCAATCTCTATTGCGGCACGCATGACGACATGCCGGCACACAGCCCACGAGAGGCGGTGGTCGCCTGCGCCAACGCCGCGCGAGACGCCAACGCCGACCTCCTAGTCAGTGTCGGTGGTGGCTCGACAACCGACGGCGGCAAGGCAGTGACCATCTGCCTAAAACACGGCATCACCGATATTGACGGAATGGAAGCGTTGCGCACGTTTGTCGACAAGGAAGGCAAACGGCATTTCCCAAAATATGCCGCACCGGACGTGCGCCAGGTCGTCGTACCCACCACCCTATCCGGCGGCGAATTCAACCCCCGCGCCGGCATCACCAATTCCAAGTTACGTCTGAAGCAAAGTTTCATGCATCCTGGGATTATTCCCGTATCGGTGATTCTCGACCCGGAGGTCACCGCGCCGACGCCGGAATGGCTTTTCCTGTCGACAGGTATCCGCGCGGTAGACCATGCAGTCGAGACATATCTTTCAATCGATGCCAACCACTATACCGACGGGACCTGCCTGCAGGCACTCAAGCTGCTCGGCGATGGCCTTCCGCGCGTGAAGGCCGATCCGGGAGATCTCGAGGCGCGCCTGAACTGTCTGATGGGCGCCTGGATGTCGATGACCGGCGTCATCACTGGAGCTCGGCTCGGCGCCAGCCACGCCATCGGGCACATTCTTGGCGGCAGCGCCGGAGTGCCACACGGACATACCTCCTGTATCATGCTGCCCTATGTCCTGGACTGGAACGCCTCAGTCAACGGCGACCGGCAGAAAGATATCGCCGCAGCGATGGGACAGGCCAACACGCCGCTACCGCACGTGCTCGACCAATTCATTCGCAAACTCGACATGCCGCGCCGCATTCGCGACACCGGTGTCGACAAAGGTGATCTGGTGCGACTGGCTGAGAACTGCATGCTCGACGATTGGACCTTCTCTAATCCCAGAAAAATCCAGACGCCAGAGCAGGTATTGGAAATTCTAAAAATAGCTTACTGAAGTATCGGCATGGTCTGACAGATGGTTAGCATCAATTTGGATTTCTAAGACCCTCTGCCCTTCGCGTTGGGTGAGAGGATCAGCAAGTCGATACTCTATACGTCAGTGCTGACCGCCAGAGACAATTCGGGTGAGCAGGTTGGCCTCGGCAACATGGCAAAAAAGTTCAATTGCATCATCATTTGCCTACAAAATCTTACCAACGCAGCCGAGAGGAGTTTCGACGAGAAGATGAAGATTACGGTCTTCGTCACTGACGTTAACCAAGCCTGTGATAATCCCATCCAGTGGCGGCGTTATTTTACCGGCGGTCCCGATAGCACGCTGGTTGAGGTGTCGCGGCTGAAGTCGCCAGAGGTTATCGTCGAGATTGAGCCGGTGTTTCGCATCCCGGGAGACCCCGACTAATACTGAATTGAACGATGTAACAGTCTCACGAGGGTTTTTAGTAGACCGCCGTGCTACATGGGTTCGTTACTAGGATCAAAATCAGCAATCCGCGCCTTTGAGACACAAACTGTATGCGACAGTGAGTGTCGTTGCGATTTTCACTGACAACAATAACACTGGAAAACCAGGCATCCCCTATCGTGAGAGAATAAACTGCCCCTAACGGATGAAGCGTTTGACGTAGTCAGACCCTAGCCCCACTTCCTCGTAATGCTCACGCGCGGCGGCGATCCGATCAAACACATCCGTGGTGCCAATTGTGTTACCGTCCTCGTCACAAAATAGGAGTGCGCCGGAATTATGAAAAAGGGTGAGCATTGTATCACCCTCATCAACCACCAGCGTGTGCACATCGCCCGGCGGTTCGTACAGATAGCTGCCGGCGGTCGCGATCCAGTCACGTTCAAGATAGCGCCAGCGCCCCTCCAGCACGAAGCCGTGTACGGGAGCCGGGTGACGATGCCGCGAGACCACACCGGCCTGCGTCACCTTTGTCAGATGAACCCAGTAGCCCTGGCTCACATTGTAGCAGAGCGGCCGCGAACAGCGCCCGGGTCCCCCCGGGATCCATAGCCGCTCATCCTCCGGCTCGCGCGCGTCCTTCCAGAAGATCTCATCCTGCATGTCGGGGGGCACCAAGGGTGAATAACGGGTTTCGATTGAGTCGGGCATAAACGGTTACCTCGTCAGAGAAAGTTCATGTTCGTTTGAATTGGACGGCAACCTAGTTTTTCGGCTGCGCATCGAGAAACTTCGCCAAGATTGCGTTGAACGCCGCCGGTTCCTCTACATAGGGCATGTGGCCAGCGTTCGGCACAATATCCATCTGCGCGCCGGTAATCCCGTCACGGTAAAGGGCCATGCGCTCCGGTGTGGTGGCGATGTCGTGTTCGCCAGCGATGACCATGGTCGGCAAATCGATCGCGCCGATGCGCCCGTCGAAATCCATCGCGAAGATAGCCGCCCCCGCCTCGGCATATCCCTCAATCGGCACAGCAAGGAACTGCCGTCGTAGCTCGGCATAGCTATCCGGCCGTTCCTCGCGATAACCTTTACGGAGATAGCGTTCAAGGATCGCATCCACCCGCGCCTCGGCACCGTCACGGCGCATCACCTCAGTAGCGGCGCGCTGCCCATCAATGCTGGCCTGCGGGAGAATGCCTTGAGTTGTCACAAAACTGACGCTCCTCAGACGTTCTGCATGATCGAGCGCCAGGGCAAAGCCGACCATGCCACCCAGCGAAGCGCCGGCATAGTGAGTCCGTTCTATGTCCAAGGCATCGAGCAGCGCCACAATATCCGCCGCCAGATCTTCTATCCTATAGGCGGTGCCGGCTCGATCCTTGCCACCATGGCCGCGCAGATCGGGAGCGAGTACCCGGTATCGGTCGGCGAAGTGGTCGAACTGAGCAGCCCAACTGTCGAGTGTAAAGCCCTGCGCGTGCGCCAAAGTCAAAACTGGCGCATGGTCGGGCCCATCAAACCGATAGTTGTGATTGATGCCATTGACGGTAATTTGCGGCATACCTTCCAGTCCTTCTAACTCAGCATTAGTTCCTTGTACCCGTCGGCTGCCACCTCATCGCAGCGTGAGCGGTAGTAGGGCGCACTGCCGGCAAAACGGGCGACGATGCGCTTCTGCTTACCCTCGACGTTCCAGTTGATCCCGGTCATCCAGGAATCGATTTCGTTGGTCAGCAAGCCCTCGCTTGTCTCAATGACATAGTCGGTCCAGGCATCGACGGATTTCTGCGGCGGCTCAGACCTCGTCAGACCATTTTTACCCATATAGTCGATTAGGCCTGTGACCCAATCGACATTGTATTCAATGCTGCGCGGAATGTTACCGAGCGCCGTGTGCGGCCCCATCAACATGAACATGTTCGGGAAACCGGCAACCTGAACGCCGAGATAGGTTTCCAGTGCCCGGCGCCATTTTGCCTTCAGGCGCTCACCGGCCACACCTTGGATATCTATCCGATCGAAGCTCCCGGTGATGGCATCGAAGCCGGTCGCGTAGATAATGATGTCAAATTCGAACTGCCGGTCGCTAGTTTTTATGCCAGTCGGCGTTATCCGTTCGATTGGTGACTTTAGAATGCTGACCAATTCGACGTTCGGCTGGTTGTAAGCCTCGTAATAGAAAGTCTCCTGCGGCACCCGACGCGTTCCGAACCCGTGATCAGTTGGGATCAGAAGCTCAGCCGTCTCCGGGTCATAAACGCGTTTGCGAATTTTGCGAGCAACGAAGTCCGAGACTAGCCGGTTCGCCTCACGATCCCTCAGAATGTCACTGAAATTGCCGATCCACATGGAAAATCCGGGCTCAGCATACTGTTGTTCCCAAAACACCTCGCGCTCCACCTCGGACACGTCCATGGCTTTGCGCGGATCGGGGGAATGTAGGAAGCATGTTGTCGATTCCTCGCAACGCTTAAAGATATCAGGATATTTCTTGCGAATCTCCGCCATCTCCGCCTTCGAGATTTTCTTATTGCGTAGCGGTTTGCACCAGTTCGGGCGACGCTGAAACACTGTCAGGTGCCCAACCGTCTTGGCCAATTCCTGAATGGTCTGCACACCGGTCGCGCCCGTGCCTATCACTGCAACTCGCTTACCGTCATAGTCGACCGGCGTCTTGGGCCACAAACCGGTGTGGTAGGACTCGCCCTGGAAGTCATCAATACCCTCAAATTTGGGCATGGTAGGTGCTGAGAGCGGTCCGACGGCTGTTATCAGGAAGCGGCTTCGATAGCGACTGCCATCCTCCAGTTCTATTTCCCAGCAATTACAACCCTCATCGAAAACCGCCGAAGTGACGCGTGCGGAAAACTGAATATCGCGACGCAAATCGAACTTGTCGGCGACATAATTTAGATAGCGCTCGGTTTCCGGTTGCGGTGCGAAATGCTCGGTCCAATCCCATTCGTCGAGGAGTTCTCGGCTAAATGAATAACCATAGGAATAACTCTCCGAATCGAAGCGCGCGCCGGGGTAGCGGTTCCAATACCAGGTACCGCCAACGCCGGTGCCCGCTTCAAACACGCGGATGCGCAAGTTGAGTTCACGGAGCTTGTAGAGCTGATACAAGCCGGACATGCCAGCACCGATTACAATCACGTCGTAATCAAGACAATCTTTCATCTGCAATTCGTCTGTTTTCATTCTATTTCGTATTTGAATACTCACCGGTTAGACAATGTCGGAAGCGATTGGATATTCTGGCGATAGACAGGCCAATGTATATGGGGAGAGGTTACGTGAGTAGCGGTTCATTATTATTCGAGGTTAAAGACCACGTGGCCATTATCACACTAAATCGGCCCGCTCAACGCAATGCCATCAATCAAGAAATGAGCCGAAACCTGACCGAGTATCTGCAGCAGGTTCGGCACGACGACGATATCCGCATCGCCATCATCACCGGCTCGGGGGGGTCATTCAGCGCTGGAGCAGACCTTAAGGAGCGCGCAGCCGGCGGTGGAAAACGGCGGGAGGACCAGTTACCGGCGACGGTTATCGAAGCCGATCTGGCAGCGCGCTGGACGACAATGAAAATCGAAAAACCCTTGATCGCTGCGGTCGACGGCTACTGCCTTGCTGGTGGCATGGAACTGTCATTGATCTGCGACATCCGCATCTGCTCGACAACGGCGCAGTTCGGCTTGCCGGAAATCATCCGCGGCTTCTTTCCCGGCGGTGGCGGCCCCCAACGCCTCGCTCGCAGCATCCCACAATCGATCGCCATGGAACTGATCCTAACCGGCGACCGGATCGACGCGGAAACCGCGCTGCGTACAGGCATCGTCAGCCACGTCGTGCCACCTGAAGAGCTTATGCCAGTAGCGATGGATCTCGCAAAAAAGATCGCCGCCAACGCGCCACTTGCCGTGCGTGCGGTGAAGGAAGTAGCGCTCACCGCCATGAATGAGAGTTTCGAGCAAGGGATGCGGTTCGGCGGCGCTATGCGGTGGGTGGTTGGCCAGACCGACGACGCGAAGGAAGGGCCACGCGCCTTCGCCGAAAAACGCGACCCAGCCTTTAAAGGGCACTAAGGCTTTACCCGTTACTTGACACCACCATCGCCCGGCATGATCAAATTCAAGATGGCTAGCTTACCTAGTTTAACGCTGGCATAGGCCGCCTCGATCGCTGCCGGGAGATCCGCAGGATCTTCAACGCGCTGGCAATAGCCGCCCACCATTGCGGCCGCCTGCTCATAATTCGGCCCCTTGATGTTGACCCCGTAATAGTCATCGTCGGTCACAGCGGTCCCGTCGGGATAGAAGCGCTTGTGGAAATGCTTCATCACCGCGTACTGGCTGTTATTGAAGACGAGGATTAGCAGCGGCAGATCATGCTCGGCCGCCAGCGCCAATGTAGGCACCACTGGGTTGTACATGAAACTGCCGTCACCGATCGTCACCACCACGGTGCGCTCCGGAAGTGCCATCTTCACGCCAAGTGCGTAGCCCAAACCCTGTCCGAGGCCGCTTGGCGCCCGGTAGAAGGTAAACGGATCGTCCCACATTTGATGTTCTCGGATTTCCGTTTGGTGGACAATAGTCTCATCAACGATGCAAACCTTCCTGGGCAGAACCTCACGCAGGACTTTCATCACCAGGGGCGGCGTCATGGTCACGCTCCCTCCCGCAGCGCTTTCAGCCGCCGCAAGACCATCCTGCCATTCCTGATGGACGGTCTTCCACCGTGCCCGTCTTTGGGCAACCGCATCACTATCAAGGCCATGTGCCCGCAGCGCTGTGGAAAGGAGACGAAGCGTCACCGCAGGATCGCCTTCTAGATAGGTCTCCGCATGCATGGTCTGATAGACCATGTGCTCCTTGAGTGGATTTTCGCTGATCGACACGATCTGCGCATCCGATGGCGTATTGCTCGGCGGGTACCATGGCGCGCGGCTCTCGACCAACAATGCCAAATCCATTTCAGCCAGCAGAGGATCAATACGCTGGCCGAGATATAAGCTGTTCGATTTGGGGAAGTTTCCGAAAAAAGCTCCCTGCCCCTCGACCACCGGAATTGCAGCGAGCTCCGCCAATTCGACCAAGGCATCGAAAGCCTCTTGGCTTGGCCCGATATTCTCGACAGAAATGACCGGACATACAGCCGCGGCAATTGTCTTGGCAACGCTGTCGATATCTTCCGGCAATGGTTGCAGTTTCGGCGCTTCGGGCACTGTCCGGGGCGCTACCGGTTTGGCCCAAGCTTCCAGCATAGTTTCCATGGGCACGCACAGATAGACCGGTCCCTTTGGCGTACGCTGCGCCATCTCCCCCGCACGCACAATTGTTTCGTGCAGCGTATCGATGGACGCGATCTGCTGGGACCATTTGACCATCGGCTCGATCAGCCGCTGTGTGCCACCCGCGACACTCAGATTGCGATACCATTGTGAGCCCGGATCAGTCTCGCCTTCGCCGTAACCCAGCACCTCACCCGACATGATGACGAGAGGCGTCTCCATGGTCCCCGCCGCATCCACCGCCATGGCCCCCTGCATCACGCCAGCGCCGGCATGCAGCAACACAACCTGCATACGTCCCGATATTTTTGTGTAAGCCGTCGCCATATTGACGGCAATGCTCTCATGCCCGCAGTCGATATAGGTGGGGCCTTCAGCATCGTCGCGTTTTTGCCGCGCGAGCGCTTCCCAGAGGGGCGCCCACTCGGAACCCGGTGACGAAATTACATAATCCGCATTTAGCCGACGGAATGCCTCTAGAATGGCCTCGCCACCGTCCTGATAATTTTTCACTGGCTGCACTCGCTCCGTTGCAGGGCAATATAGCGTACGCTCAAGCCTTTAATCCGCACGCGCATCCTTCCAACGATAGTAACGCACCGCTGGCGCCAGAAACCATGGTTTGCCCCAATAGTAGGGTCGTGTCGGAAAATCAATTTGGGTCAGCGGGCTGTCACCATCTTCTAGGCCCAGCACCTGCTGTCCTATCTTAGTGCCAAAATAGCTGGATAGCCCCACGCCGGAGCCGCAATATCCCATAGAGTAGTGGATACCGTTGTGCACACCGAGATGAGGCATTTCGTCGAATGTGTAGCCGACAAATCCCATCCAGGCATGGCTGACTTTAGTTGCGGCCAGATCAGGGAAGCGTTTCACCATTTCGGCGTGCAGCGCGGGCACCGCGGATGTCGGGTCTGTCTCGGCGATCGAAACTCGAGCCCCAAAAACAATCCGCTCGCCGGCTGGGTCGGTGCGGTAATAGACCACCAGCTTCCGCGTATCGTTTATCATCCGCCGCTTCGGGATTAACCGCTGGATCACGTCAGGCGCCAGCTTTTCGGTTGCGATTATGTAACTACCGATCGGAATTATCCGGCGCCGATGCCAAAAAGATAAACCTCCCGTGTAGCCATTGGTGGCGACGATGATGTAGCGCGCCTGGATCGGCCCATTCACCGTCTCAATAGTGAAATCGCCCGCAGATCCCGAAATCCCCGTCGCGCCACAATGACCAATGACGGCCACACCTGCCGCCCGCGCCCGGTCGAGCAATCCTCTGTGATAGGCGCTAGGATCGAGTCCAGCATGGTGCGGAAAGACTACGCCGCCATGGTAATCCGGGCTATCGATCTCCGCGTGCTGTTCCGCCTTCGGCACGACATAGGCGTCGGTTTCTAAACCCTGTAGCGGGTTCTCTATGGATTTGGCGATGACCTCGAACTGACCCGGCGCGTGTGCAGCATAAAACCGACCGCATACGTTAAAATCACAATCCAAATTTTCAGCCGCAATGAATTCACCCATCCATTTGAGTGCATTGTGACCTTCCTTAACGATATCATAGGCCAACTGATCCCCAACCTTGCGGCGTAGATCGGTACTTTGCGGCTTGATCGCCGTAGAAATCTGCCCACCGTTGCGGCTGCTGCAACCACTGCCGATAGCGTTCGCCTCGATGACGACCGTGTGCCGACCGCCCCGCACCGTCTGGATCGCGGCACATAGCCCAGTATAGCCCGAGCCAATGACCACCACGTCAGCTTTGGCGGGCAGAGTAGGTTCCGGTTCGACAGACAGCGGGCTGCGCTCCCACCAAAATGGCTCCGGCTTGTAGTGATGGGCGAACAGGAGCGATGTCATGGAGCCGCCTCAGTAATGAATTGGTCAAGCCAATGCGCGACAGCAACCGTATCAGCATCACTGTCGGGCACACCCATCAACTGCACGCCCAGCGGCATGCCGTCCACCGCCAGATAGGGAAGAGCTAACGACGGGCCGCCTATCATCGTCCAGGGACTGACAAAACTTCGGCTGCCGGTTTCCATATGCGCGCCCGCACGGTCTAACGCGTCGGCAGCCGCATTTGGCCGATCGACGAAAGGCGCCGGGCCACTGGATGCCAAAGTGATGAAACCATCAACCCCAGCGCCAATCTCCGCGACTATGCGTCGCGCGGTTTCCCGCTTAACAAGCGCTGCTTGATATTCCTCCCTGGTCATACTGATACCCCGCTGTAGCCGGGAATAGGCCGTATCGCCGATGGCCCGTTCACGGCCGTAGGCGTCGATATAGGCGACAAATGGCCAACGCGCCTCATACATAACAATATCAGTCGCGAAATTATCACAGTCGAGGAGCATGGATTCGAGTTTCTCGACTTTATGGGCGGTGCGGCGATCGACGATATCCACACCGGCATCAACGAGCGCTGCGATGAACAGCTCAAAAAGCTCGCGTATAGAATCGTCGATCTGAGACCAGCCGAGCGTATCGAGGCGCACCAAACGCGCGGGCTTCCTCGCTACCGGTAGATCTAACGGCCCTTCTAGTCCAGCATGACCGTTATGGCCGCCAGCCCGCTCTGCTATCAACCTCGCGGTCACCCATGCATCAGCCAATGTCGCGGCCATCGGGCCGATATGATCCTGGCTCGGCGCTAACGGGTGCATCCCGCCAATATTGAGCGCACCCCAAGTCGGTTTGAAACCATACACCGCATTGAATGAGGACGGTCGAATCAGCGAGGCCATCGTCTGGTTACCAATAGCGCAAGGCACCATGCGGGCGCCGACAGAAGCACCGGAGCCGCTGGAAGAACCGCCGGCGGTCCGTGCAGTGTCGAAGGGGTTACGCGTCGGCGGCGATTTACCCATTGCGTATTCGGGTACTTGGGTCTTGCCTAGGATCACGCCGCCCTCCTGCCGCAGGGCCCAGACGCAAGCAGCATCGCGGCCACCGGACCAGCCCTTGAACAGAGGAGCATTCTGCTGCATCGGCATATCTTTTGTTTCGATGGTGTCCTTGATGCCGAACGGACAGCCATCCAGAGGACCGAGCGCACGGCCCAACCGATAACGTTCGGTCGAGTCATCGGCCGCCAGACGCGCTGCCTCTTGGTCAATATAAGCGAAGGCACGGACCGCCGGCTCCAACGCATGGATCGTTTCCAAGCACCGCTCTAAAAAAGCTCGTGGTGTGTCATCCCCATCCTGAAACGCCAACGCTGAGCGTAAGAAGGATAGCCGTTCGTAGTTCTCAAGACTGTAGGATCCTTTACCACCAGACTCTGTATCGAGAGAAAATCGGCGCATTAAAAATACTCCAATGGCGGACAAAGCGTACCGCGGGAAAAACCAGCTTCACCAGGCGCACAGTCCCAAATTATTTAACATCGTCGCAACCGCATTTGGATTGGGCCAGTACCACACTGGTGAATTAATTGATCGAAATACTCATTACCCTATTTATCAGCCTCTTCCACCGGGCCGCACCATCCGGTTTTACATTCAAAAATCATGGCAATGCGATCGGCGATGTTCCGTGCACCATCCATGTCGCTCGTTACAGAGACAGTCGTGGCGCCAATAATTTCCGCATTGCGCTTGATGAGTTGATTAATGTTATTCGTCATGATGGGGTCTAGTCCCGCCGTCGGCTCATCGATCAGGAGAATTTTCGGTGTGTCCGAGATCACCCGTGCGAGACCCACCCGCTTCTTCACGCCACCCGACAGTTCGTTGGGATAGAGGTCGGCGACGTCTGAGTTGAGTCCAACATTACTCAATTTCTGGACCGCGATCTGCCGCACTTCCGTTCGGCCCATGTCTTGGGTCTGATCTAATCGGAACCCGATATTTTTCCAAACTGTCATGCTGTCGAACAGCGCCGATTGATGAAACAGCATGCCGGCATCGGCCTTGAACAGCTCGCGATCTCGGTTGGAAAAGCTGGCTGTGTCTTCACCATAGAACCGGAGCGTGCCGCTATCCGATATGAGCAGGCCTATTGTACATTTAAGTAGCACTGTTTTGCCGCAGGCAGAGGGACCGATAATCACCTAAGTTTCGCCGTGATCAACTTCAAGATTGATCCCCTTCAACACATGCTTATAACCGAATTTTTTGGTGAGGTCCGAGATCGAAATTTTATGTTCTGTCCCAGATTCACTGTTCATTCGAACCATACCGTCTAAGAATTAGAAAAACGTACGCAAGCATCGATTTAATTCCGCAGTGTCTCAAAACGATGCAGTCATGCCGCCATCGATTGTAAGAATTTGGCCGTTGATATAGGAGGCGGCCGGCGAAGCGAGAAACACAGCAGCTCCGGCGATTTCCTGCGGCCGCCCCCAGCGGCGTAACGGCACGCGGTTTTGTAAAAATTTATTCACCGCGGGACTATCCACCATCTCCTTGTTCGTCTCCGTCGCGAAATAGCCCGGCGCGATCCCATTGCAGCGCACACCGTCACCGCCCAATTCTACTGCGAGCGCGCGGGTCAATGCCTCGAGACCACCCTTCGCCGCGGTGTAGGCGATGTCGCCAGCTCGCGCAAAGGGTCCGGCGATCGAAGTAATGTTGACGATGGCACCATCACCCCGTTCTGCCATGCCAGGCGCGATAGCCCGCGCTAAGGCATAGGCCGACGTCAAGTTAACATCGAGCATCTCGCTGAATTTCTCAGGCGGTGTATTCGGAATCTTTTTACGGTGCCGCATGCCTACATTATTGACCAGGATATCGATCTTTCCTTCGAACCCAGCAATCCAAGCATCACTAGCCGTGCGATCCGCCAAATCGAACTGCGCGGCCGCCGCAGACAGGCCCATCGTTACAAGCGATTCCACGCGCATGCTGAGAACCGACAGATCACGTCCGTTCAGCAAAACATGGGCACCCGCTTGTGCCATAGCTCTGGCAATCTCCCAGCCTAGCCCGCGGCCCGAACCAGTCACCAGCGCGTTGCGCCCCGCTAGGCTGAAGCGGATATTGTGATCGGACGCGGCCATGGCGTTTCGTCACGATGCCTTAATCGCCTCGGGCACGTAGGCCTGGCTTGTGAAGTGCTCCTCATCGCCAGAAGCAAATTTCAATCCCGCCTCCAAGATAGCCTCATCACCGACCTTTTCGAGCGGCACGTAATAACGGTCATCAATCTTGGTGATCGTGTCGTTGCTAACCGCATTGTAGCATACAATCAGGGTCCAACGTCGTTTCGGCGAACGGTTTTGGGCAGATCGGTGCAATGTGTTGCTGTGGAAAATCAAAACATCGCCAGGGTCGAGTTCACACAGCACGACCTCATGCTGCGCGGTGATATGCTCCATACGCGCCGGATCGGCAGAGTTCTGTTTTTCCGTAACCTGCAAATGGTCAATACGACCCAGCTTGTGCGAGCCCTTAACGACTTGCAGGCAGCCGTTGTTTTGGTCCGACCGGTCGAGAGCGATCATCATGCTCAGCATGTCGGGCCGCAGGCAGCCATTATAATACCAGTAACCGTAATCCTGATGCCATTCCCAAGCCCCGCCGCCGAATGGGTCCTTCGCGGTCAATTTGGATTGGAAGTGGTATACCGCTTCGCCGATCAAGGTCTCTGCAGTATCAACGAGGCGGGCGCTGCGCGCCGCTAGCCCATAGACGCTGTCACCCGCCCGATTCCATAGGGAAATCCGAGTCCCACCACCTTCCGTATCCGGCCGGATCAGCGAATGTGCAGAAACCTTGGGGTCCTCCTCCATCGCCCGGCGCAGCAAGTCTGCTTCAGCCGGTGTAAAGACCTCCCGCGCAATAACATATCCGTCTTCTTGATAGGCCTGCACCTGATCCGATGTGAGGATGCATGGCATGGCTCTCTCCTTTTTGTATCAACGAAAGCCTATAATTCAGCTTAAGCATGACCTTATTTCTCGTTCACTCCATAGGTTTCAAACGCGGCCCGAGCACTGACATAGCCGTCAGCCACATCGTCGCGCACCGCCTGCGGATCACGATCCTTCGGATCGCCGTATCCTCCGGCACCGGAAAGCCGATAGCTGATCACCTCGCCCTGATTGATCTCGCGCATCTCCTTTGAGCCGAGGGGCTCGGCGTTGCCATCAGGATTGAGGATAATCTCCGCCAGTTGCCCTGGCTGGCCGCCGAACACCCCATAGGGCTGAAACTTGTGACGGTCACTCAGTATCGAAAGCGTGGCGCTGCTGTTCAACATTTCCACGTCCTTACGCACGCCGCAGCCCCCCCGATACCGCCCCGCGCCGGCCGAATCTGTGATCATCTCGAAACGGTGGATGCGGATCGGATTTTGTGTCTCCTGCACTTCGATCGGAATATTGGCGCAGTTCATGACAGGGCTCAGCGCCTCGACACCATCGCTTTTCACCCGCCCACCATAGCCAGCGAAAATCAAATCATAGACAACGAAAGGCTCACCCGTCTCGTCATCGAGGCCGCCGAGATTGGGATTGCACCAGTGCGAGAAGGCGCCCATCGCCTTCTCCGGAAGGACCTTGGAGAAGGCGCCATTGATCGCATCGAACATACGAATTTGCAGCGCAGCCCGGCCACCGCTCGGGGCGGGGAAGATAGGGTTGAAGAAGCTGCCTTCCTTAGCCTGAGTGATGATCGGCCGGATGCCGCCTGCATTCTGCGGCAGCATAGGATCGAGAAATACCTTCACCGCGAACAAAGTGTAGGCCCGCGTATAGTTTATATAGGAGTTGATCGCAGCCGGCACCTGTTCACTACTACGCGAATAGTCCACGGTGATCTGATCATCCTCGACGATGACGTCTACTGCGACCTTGATCGGCGGCGTGTCCTCGCCATAATCGTCCATTTGGTCTTCAAAGCTGTATGTGCCATTCGGCACGTTGCGCAGCACATTTCGGATCCGATCCTCCGACCGGTCGAGGATAGCGTCATAGGCGCGCTCCAACTGAGCGGTGCCGTAGGTCTTATAAAACTCGACATAGCGTTCAGCGCCCGTCCAATTGGCATTGAGCTGGGCACGAAAATCGCCGCGCACCTTCTCCGGCACTCGGACATTGCCCAAGATCAGGCGAAGCATATCGGGATCAAAATCACCGTCCCTCACCACGCGTACCGGCAGAATACGAAGACCCTCCTGGAATGCTTCGGTAACCCCTAACACCTTTTGCGAGCCGGGCGCCGCTCCACCTACATCGATCTGATGGGCAATATTGACAATGTATCCGATAACCTCTCCATCCAGAAAAGCCGGCGTGATCAGGAAACAATCCGGAAAATGCCCGGAGCCCAAGTAGGAATCATTGACTAGAATGCCATCACCCGGCTTTAAGCTCTCCGGCGGGTGATACTCAAGAGCACTCTTAACCACGTAGGGCATTGAGCCGAGATGCCCAGGCGAAAAGTTGCCCTGAGCGATCAACCTCGCGTGCCGGTCGAAGATCCCGGTAGAAAAATCCTGCGCCTCGCGAACGGCTTCGGAATAGGCGGTGCAGCACAGGGTGCTGCCGACCTCTTCTGCGATGGACAGCAATCCGTTCCAGATTACCGAAAGCGCGATCGGGTCTATCGGTTCATTATTGCTTTTCTCCGTGTCACGCATAATCATTTTCCTCTGATATCAATCACCAAATGGCCACGCGGACTGATCGTTGCGCTATCACCTGGCAGCACAACAGTGGTGGAATCCGTCTCCTCGATCAGCGTGGGTCCTTCGACCGTTTCACCGACCACTAATCCGGTACGGTCGAGCACTTGGACTTCGGTATAGCCACCGCTTTCCGGAAAATAGGCCTGTCGTCGCGCCGGCAGCCGTGCGGATTCCGCAACGCCTGCAAAACCACCTGACTGTCCGGCTCTCTCCCGAGGCAGGCTGGCGACCAGGTACCAATCGACCACCTCAATGGCTGCTTCGGCGTCTCGGTAACGATACAGCCGTTCATAGCCTTCATGAAACTTCTCTTCTGCTGCGGCAACGAAGCCCGCATCCACAGATCCACCTGGTAGGTCGGTACGCACCTCATAGCCTTGCCCGGCATAACGCATATATGCAGAGCGCGACCAAGTTGGTTCACCCGCCATGCACAGCCGCTCTAGATCACCGCGTGCTTGGATTTCAAGTTCTGAATAGATCCTTTCGATTTCCGGTGCAACGTCATCCGACAGCGTCATCACCTTTGTCTGGGAGACATCGATGCGCGGCTCAGCCTGAAGCAACCCAAAGGCAGACCCGACGCCGGCGCCGTGTGGCACGATCACTTTGGGAACACCCAACGAGCGGGCCAGCCGCACGGCGTGAAGAGGCCCGGCACCACCGAAGGCAACCATCGCACACCGCCGTGGATCGCGTCCGCGTTCCAGCGACACTATACGCATGGCACGTTCCATATTACTGTTCGCAACCGTATGGATCCCCCAAGCCGCCTCGCCTAACGCAAGACCCAAAGGATCGCCAACATTGCGCATGATGCCCTCCTCCGCTCCTGCCCGATCGAGATTCATTTCGCCGCCACTAAAATAATCCGGATTAAGGTAACCCAGCACTAGATTGGCGTCAGTCACAGTGGGCGCTTTACCCCCATTCCCGTAGCAGATAGGCCCCGGATTAGCGCCGGCGCTCTCCGGCCCGACTTGGACAATGCCCATCTCTGTGCGGGCGATGCTGCCGCCGCCCGCGCCAATCTCTAACAGTTCCACCGCTGGCAAGCTAATTGGCAGGCCGCTGCCTGCCTTGTAGTGAACCGGGTCTACCTCGAAGCTCGGCATGATCGCAGGGACACCATCATCAATCGCCCCCAGCTTTGCTGTCGTGCCACCCATATCAAAGGTCAATACCTGATCAGCCCCTTCTTCCAATGCCACATCACCGCACATCAAAACGCCCGCGGCAGGCCCCGACTCGACAATGCGGATTGGATATTCGCGTGCAAAATCTGGAGAGACGAGACCACCATTGGACTGCATGATGAATAGGTCGTTGCGGAACCCTTGATCACCTAGCGCGCCCTGTAAATGGCCCAAATAGCGGGTCACCGCCGGCTTGATGTAGCTATTGGCAACTGTCGTGCTAGTCCGCTCGTACTCACGGAACTTAGGCGACACGTCGGAAGACAACGAGACAAGCATATCAGGCATGCGCTCGGTAATTCTGTCGCGTACAGCCCATTCGTGTGCTGGATTGGCGTAGGCATGCAGCAATGCAACAGCAACGGCTTCATAATCGCTACTGACAATTTTGTTGATAATTGCGCTCAGGGAAGATTCGTCTAACGATAGCAAAACAGCACCATCGAAGGCCATCCGTTCGTCGACCTCGAAAATATCGCGCCGGCGAACTAGGGGTACAGGCTTGTTCATGTAGAGGTCGTAGGTCTCGTAGCGTTTCTGGCGACCAATTAGCACGATATCACGGAACCCACGCGTGGTGATCAGCGCCGTCTTCGCTCCCTTGCGCTCGATAATAGCGTTGGTAGCGACCGTCGTACCATGCAACACAACTTCGATTTCTTCAGCCGATGTTCCGGATTCTTCCATTAGCCGCTGAAATCCAGCCAGGACCGCATCAGCGGGATCTGGCTGCGAAGTCGGAACCTTCAGCGTGCGTGTCCCGTCCGGTCCCTGAAGGACGAAATCCGTAAAGGTTCCCCCAATATCAAAAGCCGCGCGCACCATCGGTCTCCCTCAATTCAATGTGCATGATAGGAGCTAATGATGTTTAAGCCAAAACTAGTGCAAGTAGTTTCCATTATCGTCGCTTTTCGAGCTTTGGTGCTCGCAGGAGGCAGCGGTTCGATTTAGCGATTGGTGGGCTTCGCCATGCAAAAAATCCTTTCGAATTGCGGCAATTACTATCTCATAGCATTGGTCGCACGGCTAAAAGACACAATTTATTTGGATGATTGTTTACATTTTAGGCAAGTTTTTGGGATCGCCGTATCCTAGCAACTCCGATACGCGATGCGTCCTAATACCCCTTCCGCCTCGGCAACAATATCGTGCACGACATCACCAGCCGGTTTGATCGAGTGGATCAGACCCGAGCTCTGGCCAGCCGGCAGCACCCCGTTTTCCACATCGCCCTTGTGTCGACCCAATTCGGAGGCTGGGTGCCCGTATTTTTGACCCTGCAGCGGGAACGGTAAGATTTCGTTCGTGCAGCTTTCCCAAGACGTCGTATATCCATTGCGGATTAGGCGGCAAGGTTTGCCGCTATGCGCTGTGGTAATCACCGTACCAGCGGTGTCGGTATCAACGATTTTGTCCTTGTAGTTTCGGTGTGCAAAGGCCTCCTCTGTTGCAATGAAGCGTGTCCCCATCCACAGCCCCTGGGCACCAAATGCCATCGCGGCGGCCAGACCACGCCCATCGGTCAACCCGCCGCCCGCCAGCACCGGCACATCGACCGCATCGACAATCGCTGGGATCAGCGCCACTGTGCCGACACGGCCGACATGGCCACCACCATCACAGCCTGTCGCTATCACCGCATCAACCCCGTCAGCTACTGCCTTCTGAGCATGGCGCACCGCACCAACCACAGACATCACGTAAATGCCCCGTTCATGGGCTTCAGGGACCACCGCTTTTGGACTGCCAAGGCCAGAAATTAGCACCGGGACATTCTCCTCCAGCACGACCTCGATCATTCCCTGAACCGCGTCAGTGTATTGCGCCACCTCGGCGCCTTCCGCGCGAATGGTCGCGAACAGAATATCGACACCAAAGGGCTTATCTGTACGCTCGCGCACACCATTTATTTCCGCCAGAAGTCCCTCCTTGTTCAAGGTTGAACCAGCACCAATCACGCCGAGCCCGCCGGCTTCCGATACCGCTGCCGCCAATTCTGCACGTGCCACCCACCCCATACCGGCCTGGAAAACTGGATACTCGATACCGAGCCGCTCGCAGATCGGTGTGCGCAATGTTCCCTTCGTCATGATAGACCGCCTTTCCTTTTCGCCGGGACCGTAATTCTCATCTTGCCGCACGGCGTCCCTGCCGTCGAATGGCATGAGTCCATGGTCTATAGTGCCGCAACGACAGGAGCAGGGAGCCTCAGAATGACCGATGCGTTGCCCCCTTTTGAGGGTCACACGATCTACGACCCAATCGATCCGTACGAAAATCGAGCAGGCCCGTTTTTCTGGAAACAGTGCGAAGACGGCACGCATCACTTTGCCCTCACAGCAGAGGCACGGCATTGCAACCGCCACGGCATCGTTCATGGCGGCTTGATGATGACGATGATTGACCTCACCATGGTCGTTAGCGCAAAAAAGAAATGGGACGAACAATTGGTAACAGTTTCTCTCAACTCTGAATTCATCGCCGCTGGACAAGACGGCGACATCATTGAAGCGGAGGGCGAACTCGTACGACGAACAAGAAGTCTCGCCTTCACGCGAGGTCGTGTTTTCGTTGGCAACCGGACATTACTGGCCGCCAGCGCTGTACTGAAACCCTTGACGCCACGTTAGAGCCAAGGAGAAAACCATGAACCTGAAAGGAAGTAACGTCTTGGTGACGGGCGCAGGAACCGGGATAGGCGAGGCAATTGCCGTGGCTATGGCAGATGCGGGCGCGGACGTGATCGCAGCCGACATCGATGTTGCGGCCGCTAGTAAGACAGCGGATACCGTCACCGCAAAGAGCGTTCGGGGGTTCTCCGTTCAAGCCGATTGCGGCGACGTCACCAGCATCAACGCGATGGTCGATACGACAGTAGCTAAGTTCGGCAAACTGGATGTCATCGTCAACAATGCTGGCGTCACGCGCTCCGCCTTCATTATGGATTTGACCGAGGAAGATTGGGACCGCATTCATCGGGTCAACGCCAAGGGTGTATTTTTCTGCCTGCAGCGCGCGGCAAGACAGATGATGCAGCAGGACGGCGGCCGCATTATTAATATGGCCTCAATTGCCGGACGTGGGTTCAAGGATACTTCAAACGCTGCCTACGCGGCGAGTAAGGGAGCTGTAATCTCAATGACCCGAACCGCAGCCCAGCAGCTCGGTCGGCACAATATAAACGTTAACGCAATCTGTCCGGGTGTGACCATGACACCATTGGTCGAAACGATGCTGGTTGATCTCGCCAAACGAAAGAACAAGACAGAGGAAGAAGCGCTCGCTGACATCTCCCGTCCAATCCCTATAGGCCGTGCCAACACACCAGAAGATATCGCCGCGCTGGCTGTCTTTCTGGCGAGCCCTGGCGCCCGAAACATTACAGGGCAGGCCTACAACGTGGACGGCGGACTGATTACTAGCTGACAGTGCAGGCGACGATCCCAAAGACTAGTATCAGCGCCGTCAGTAGACACGGCGTTAAGCTACAATTAATACGGAATATTTTGAAGCACAGCCCGGTGTAAGCAATGGTTGTATCGACCTATTCCGAAATTTAGGCAGCCTTGACGCCGGACTGCCTACACGTGTTCCATTGGCGTAGTTAATAAGCTGCAGCCAGACAGAAAGGCTACAGAAATGGGTGACATTAGAAGACAGCGGCACATCAGCGGCAGCTGTCATTGCGGCAACATCAAATTCTCCCTGGCATGGCCTGATGCGCCTAAAACTATCCCAATTCGGGCGTGTGGTTGCACCCTTTGTCGCAAGCATAATGCGGCGTGGACGTCCAACCCGAAGGGACAGTTCACGATGTATGTCGAAGACGAAAGTAAAATGTCCCGATACCGGTTTGGCACCAATACGGCTGATTTCAATACCTGCACAAACTGCGGAGTGCTTCCTATAGTGACCTGCCCAATAGACGGACACCGGTATGCCGTCGTCAATGCCTATACATTCGATGATGTGGACCTATCCGAAATGGCTGTCACGTCGACCGACTTCGAAGGCGAAAATACCGACACGCGGCTGGTCCGGCGCCGCCAAAACTGGACGCCAGAAGCTTAATTCGGCTCGAAAAGACTGTCGTTGGTGCTGGACATTAGGAGAGGGCAAACGATGATTTCTACAAACGATTTGGGATCAGCTGTCTACGAAGCGCACCGTTTGGCGGCAACGGTCTTGCCGACCGATGTCCGCCTCGCATTCAAACAAATGCACCAGCGTGAGACCCAGCCGCTGCCGGAACGTGTGATGTCCGAAATCTTGGACAACGTAGAAATTGCAGAGATGGACCAGCGTCCGATATGTGCCGATGTCGGGGTTCCTCGCCTATATGTCGTGGTCGGCGACAAGTGCGAATTAGCGGATGGTTTTGTGCAATTTGAACGCGCCGCCCGCGAAGCGACTGCACGTATCACCAAAGATCTCGCAATGCGCTCAAACAGGTGCCACCCGCTAACTCGCGCGAACCCAGGTCTCAATGTCGGTGTTTTCGCGCCCAATATCGAATACAGGTTTGAGCCAGATGTAGACTGGTTCGAGATCACCGCTGTGCACAAAGGCGGTGCATTCGGGTCCGACTTTCGGATGCTGGTCGATGGCGACGGCACCGATGGTATCCGTAAGGGCCTACTTGACGCGGTCGCCGAGTTTGGACGACGCGGACTTACCTGTCCGCCAGTGACAATAGGCGTTGGGCTCGGCGGCACCAAGGACCAGGCCTTCGCCATTGCCAAACAAGCAGCCCAACTTCGCCCCGTGGGCGACCGGCACCCTGATCCAATCGTAGCAGAACTAGAAGACGAGTTGCATGAGATGGTCGACGGGCTGGGACTTGGAGCCATGGGGTACCCCGGCTCCGGCGGCTATGCCACCGACGTACATATGGAGATCGCCTACACGCACAGCGCACTAACTCCGCTTGGAATCCATCAACTCTGTCAAGCCGCGCGACGTGCGGTCATTCGCGTAAGCCCAGACGGCACAATGGAACCCCGCGACGTTCCCGCCTGGTTTTCCGAATATTCGCGACGGGAGGGCATACTATGAACGACGACATCTATCTGAAAACGCCACTTAGCGAGAGCGATGTCCGTAACCTACGGATCGGCGACTTTGTCTATTTAAATGGCCAAATTCACACCGGTCGCGCGCTGGTCTACCAACACACACTGGAGGGAGACAATGAGCCGCCGATCGATATTGCAAACACTTGTAACGTCCAGATGCACGGCGCGCCGGCAGGTGTAGAGGACGCTCCAGGAAAATTCCGGGTCTCTTCAATTCAGGCAACGGCGAGTTTCCGTTATTGGCGTTATGTAGGCGATTACATGAAACGTTTTGGGGTACGGGCCATCATTGGCAAAGGCGGCATGGACCAAAGTCTCTACGAGGATGTCTTCGCTGAATACGGCGCGGTTTTCTTGACTACCGTGGGCTACGGAATTGCGGCCAAGTACGGCCGCGGCGTCACCGGCGTCGAGGCAGTCTACTGGCAAGAGGAACTCGGCCTACCAGAAGCGATGTGGGTCCTGAACGTAGAGAATTTTGGACCGTTCATCGTCGATGGCGACTGCACTGGTGCCTCGCTAGCGGCGGAAGGTGTAGCAGCAGTGAATAAAAACTTCCGCGCCGCATACGAAAAACTACCTCAGCACATTCTGAAACGAATGGGAGAAGTCGACGACAGCCTCGCCGATGAGGTAATCTCTGACAAGAGGGTTCGCTGACACACAAAACCGCAACGCTGCGCGCTATCTCTAACAGCGCTAATAATCCTTTATTTGGTAAATTTAAGAAAATCCGGCTTGCCGAAGGCGGTTGCGCGCAAGCCACTCATGGATATGTTTGAGAAATTAAACACTCCATTCGGTGTCAAACACATGCCGGAAACCTTTTAGTCACAAGGTGACCAACACACGAGGTCGCATACTTTACCTGAGGGCAGAAGGCGGTTTTCCATACATCTTTTTAAAGCATTGCGAGAAATGAGCCGGGCTCGAAAAGCCGGTAGCAAGCGCTACCTGGCTGATGGACATAGGCGATTGGGTCAGAAAGCCGTGTGCTTTTTCCACGCGCAGCGAACGATAAAATTCCATCGTCGACTGGCCGAGCTTTTCTCTGAACAACCGGTTTAGCTGACGCGCGCCAACGCCCGAGAGCAAAGCCAGCTGCGGGAGGGTCAACGGATCGGCAATGTGGTTCTCCATCGCCTCAATGGCCCGAACAACAGTTTGACTGGCCGTGCCGTAACGCTCAGCGATACCCGCCCGCTGAGGTCCACCAGAGGGGCGAATATCAGTATGCATGTACCAATCACTAACCCTCTGCGCGAGATCCCCACCGCAATGTTCGGTAATTAATGCGTGCATCAGATCGAGAGGCGCGATGCCGCCAGCACAGGTAATCCGGTCCCGATCGATGACGTACAAGGTGCGTTCGATAAACAGATCAGGCGACGCCTCCGCCAACATGCCAGCATGCTCCCAATGGACGGTCATACGCCGACCTACCATGACACCGGCGGCTACGAGTATCACGGGGCCGCCCGAAATTCCGGCCAGAACCACGCCTCGCTGTGCGAGTTGCCGTAACCATTTGAAGACCCGGTCATCGTGAAACCGCGCTGGGTCTCCGCCAGCGAAAACGAACACATAGTCAAAATCGAACTGCTCGCCTACACGGGCTGTTGCCTCCACAGCCATACCATCGGAGCTTTCGGCGTGCGACCCCTGGGCTGCGATGTGACGGACACTGTAGACCAAGCGGCCTGCTAACAGGTTTGCGGCTCGTAGGGGCTCAACGACAGCCGAGTATGACAGCAAGGCAAACCCGTCGATTGACAGACAGCCAACACGGATTGGGACTTTATTTAGATAGCGTAATTCCATTTTAAGAAAGAAACCGTCTTTTTTTCGACTGTCAAGGCTGGCAAACGTCACTGATCATGTGCCTAGCAAGAACCCTTTAGAGGCAACAGTGTATGAAATACTCGGGATGGAAGGTCTTTTGCCAAGCGCTTTACGGCAACAAGAGCTGGGAGCCCGTATGGCGCGACCCGGCCCCCAAGCCCGCTTATGACATCATCGTAGTCGGCGGCGGTGGCCACGGGTTGGCAACAGCATACTACCTTGCCAAGGAATACGGTCTCACCAACGTGGCCGTATTGGAGAAGAGTTGGATCGGTTCAGGCAATGCAGGCCGAAACACTACGATCATCCGCTCAAACTATCTGCTGCCCGGCAATGAGCCGTTCTATGAACTCTCGATGAAATTGTGGGAGAATCTGGAACAGGATTTCAATTTCAACGCGATGGTGTCACAACGCGGCGTCATCAATCTGTACCACTCCGATCCGCAACGCGACGCATTTGCTCGGCGTGGAAACGCCATGCACATGGCCGGTGCCGATGCGATCCTTTTGGACGAACAGGGCATACGTGAGCTCTGCCCGTTTCTCGATTTTGACAACGCGCGCTTTCCCATCAAGGGTGCTTTGTGGCAGCGACGCGGCGGTACAGCCCGTCATGACGCTGTAGCTTGGGGTTACGCGCGTGGCGCAGACCAGCGTGGCGTCGATATCATCCAAAATTGCGAAGTAACCGGATTTCAGATCAAAGGCGGCCGCTGCATCGGTGTCGAAACCGCACGCGGTCCGATCACCGCAAAAAAAGTAGCCGTCTGCGTTGCCGGATCGTCTAGCCGCGTGATGGCCCAAGCCGGCTTCCGCCTGCCAATCGAAAGTCATGTTCTCCAAGCCTTTGTGAGCGAGGGGCTAAAGCCAATCCTGCCGGGTGTCATAACCTTCGGTGCCGGTCATTTTTACGTCTCGCAATCGGACAAAGGCGGGCTTGTTTTCGGCGGTGATATTGACGGTTACAACACCTACGCACAGCGCGGAAATTTACCGATCGTAGAAGACGTCTGCGAAGGCGGCATGGCGATCATGCCTATGATTGGCCGCGCCCGATTATTGCGTATGTGGGGGGGTCTCGTCGACATGTCTATGGATGGATCTCCGTTCATCGACAAAACTACCGTGGACGGTCTCTATTTTAATGGCGGCTGGTGTTATGGCGGCTTCAAAGCTACGCCAGCGAGTGGCTGGTGCTACGCCCATCTGCTGGCCAAGGAAGAACCGCATCCAGTGGCGACCGAACTTCGTCTCGAACGCTACAAACTCGGTCACATGATCGACGAAAAGGGCGCCGGCGCCCAACCAAACCTGCATTGAGGAGGGCGTTCAGATGCTAATCAATCATCCGCACCTAGGCCCACGCGACGCCGCGGAGTTCGTCTATCTTGGCGACGCATCATTGATAAACCGGCCCGACTGGCAAAGCGAAAACGCGTCAGACGAATTTTACGAATACCTCTATCTGCGCGACAATCCAGCCGGTGTGACCCGCGAATTGTGGTTCCACGAGCAAGGGGACCGGTCCTGGCTCGTGGTCACACGTAACACGCTAACCCACGAGATCACGAAAGTTGAGCTTGCTCGCGACGTAGCTCTGGCCGCGGGACGCTAGAAATGAGCCAGCCGTATAGGATAAACGGCGGTCTAATCGCCCGCGATAAACCGCTCTCTTTCAGCTTCAACGGTGAGCAACTCGAGGGATATAGCGGCGACACGCTCGCTTCTGCATTAATCGCCAACGGGCATCGTCTCGTCGCACGCTCGTTCAAATATCACCGCCCACGCGGCATTTTCAGCGCCGGTTCGGAGGAACCGAATGCTCTGGTACAACTCCGTAATGGTGCCTTTCAAGAGCCTAATACTCGGGCCACGGTTGCGGAACTATATGATGGTCTCAATGCGACTAGCCAAAACCATCGAGGGTCACTTAAGTTCGACCTGATGGCGATTAACGACCTACTGTCGCCGCTGCTATCGGCTGGCTTTTACTATAAAACTTTCATGTGGCCAAAATCCTTCTGGGAGAAGGTCTACGAGCCGGCTATCCGTGCCTCCGCCGGGCTCGGCCGGCTATCCGGCGAAGCTGATCCGGATAGTTACGATAAAGGGTTCCTGCATTGTGATGTTCTCATCGTCGGCGGAGGGCCGGCTGGCCTCGCAGCTGCGTTGGCCGCCGGTCGCGCCGGCACTCGGGTCATTCTGGTCGACGAGGACTTTTTACCTGGCGGCCGGTTAAACGCCGAAACCTTGGAGGTCGATGGCATCCCGGGCGCAGACTGGGCAGCAAAGACCTTAAAGGAACTGACCAACATGCCAAACATGCGCGTGATGACGCGCACCACCGTCTATGGGGCCTTCGATCATGGGATATATGGCGCGCTTGAGCGGCGGACCGACCATCTGGCCACGTCGGACGGAAAGCCGCGACAGGTGCTGTGGAGGATCTATTCCAAGCAGGCCATTCTATGCACCGGCGCCACGGAACGCCCAATCGCATTCGGTAACAACGATCGCCCCGGTGTGATGCTGGCCGGTAGTATTCGCGCGTATGTCAATCGCTGGGGAGCCACCCCTGGCAAGAGTGTTGCGATATTTACCATCAATGACGACGGTTGGCGCACCGCGCAGGATCTCGCGGCGAAAGGGATTAACGTAACCGCCATCATTGATAGCCGGGACAAACCGGCCTTCGCACCGGTGCCGGGCGCAACCATCATCACCAACGGGCGGGTCTTCGATGTCGCAGGGCGCAAAGGTGTGACAGCGATAAAGCTAACGAATGGCCAGACCATCGACGCGGATTGCCTTGCCGTAGCCGGCGGTTGGAACCCCAACGTGCAACTAACATGCCACCAGCGCGGGATCCCACAGTGGCGCAATGACATCGCGGCCTTTGTTCCCGGGGACGAGATACCCGCCGGCATGATGGTTGCCGGCGCCGCGAACGGCGCATTGAGCCTTGGTGCTGCTCTCAAACAGGGAACCGAAGCCGGCAACGCGGTGGCAGAAAATACCGGTCAAAAACCCGCATCGATGTTAGCGCCACAAGCAGAAGACGAACCATGCGAAACCATCGCTTTCTGGCATGTCAGCGAGAGCAAGAACCGTGCTTGGTTAGACTTGCAGAACGACGTTACCGTCAAGGATGTTCAGCAGGCTGCCCAGGAAGGTTTTCGTTCAGTAGAGCATCTCAAACGTTACACGACGCTCGGCATGGCCACCGACCAGGGTAAGACGGCGAATATAGGCGCGCTGGCCATCATGGCGGAGTTCATGGGTAAATCAATTCCAGAAATCGGGACGACAATCTTTCGCCCCCCATACACACCCGTCTCGATAGGCGCATTCGCCGGCCGGTCCCGCGGCAAAAATTTTCGACCCACCCGCCTGACCCCAAGCCATAGATGGGCGGCAGAACAGAATGCGGCTTTCGTCGATGCCGGCATGTGGCTGCGCGCGCAATGGTTCCCCAAGGAGGGCGAAATCCATTGGCGGCAATCTGTCGACCGTGAGGTCCTGCAGACCCGAGCCTCGGTAGGCATATGTGATGTGACGACGTTAGGCAAAATCGACGTGCAAGGCCGGGACAGCGCGGAATTCCTTAACCGGCTCTACGCGAACGGTTTCGCGAAGCTCCCTGTTGGTAAAGTCCGCTATGGGTTGATGCTACGTGAAGACGGCATGGCGATGGATGACGGCACTACGGCGCGCCTATCCGATAACCACTTTGTCATGACTACGACCACTGCCAACGCAGTTAGCGTATTCCGACACATGGAGTTCTGCCGCCAATGTCTGTGGCCGGGAATGGACGTCCATTTGATCTCAGTCACTGAACAATGGGCACAAATTGCGGTGGCTGGTCTCAATTCCCGGAAACTCCTGCAGAAAATCGTGGATAACACTCATGATATTTCTAACGAGGCCTTTCCCTTCATGGCCTGCGGCGAGGTCACGCTGTGCGGTGGCATCCACGGTCGTTTGTTCCGGATTTCGTTTTCCGGTGAGCTGGCATACGAGATCGCGGTACCAGCTCGCTATGGCGACGCACTGAAGCGTTCGATGATGACTGCAGGCGAAGAGAACGATGTAGTCACCTAAGGCACGGAAGCACTCGGCGTCATGCGGATCGAAAAGGGCCATGCGGCCGCCAACGAACTCAATGGACAGACCACCGCCAGGGACTTGGGTATGGGCGCCATGGTCTCGAAGAAAAAGGATAGTATCGGCAGCATCCTATCGGAACGGACCGAACTGAACCGAGAGGACGGTTTAGCACTGATCGGTTGTGTGCCTGTCAACCGATCAGAGATCCTCAGTGCGGGTGCCCATTTTATTTCGTACGGCAAAGATATCACTATGGAAAATGACGAAGGTTGGATGACCTCGGTCGCGTTCTCGCCAAGCCTTGGCCATTCTATTGGCTTGGGTTTTATCAAACGGGGTGCCGCGCGCTTAGGCGAAACTGTCGTCGCAGCCGATCCTGTGCGCGGTCAACAAATAGAAGTCGAAATCGTCTCCCCACATTTCATCGATCCAGAAGGAGAACGGCTCCGTGCCTGAAACGACCTTGACGGCTTGCCTAGCCTTAGACGGTTATCACAAACAGTTCGGCGACACTGCGTTAAAGGAGCTTACAAACCAATCCTTAGTGTCAATAGCAGTGCCGCTTGGAGGCGACGATGCGCTGCGAGAAGCAATGACCTCCGCTTACGGCGCAACTTTCCCTGCGCCTGGCAGCACCATCCTGTCGACGGACGGCTCAATACGTTTCCTGGGCCTCCAATCAAAGGAATGCTTTGCGCTGTTCGAAAGCAACGGTAACGAAGCCGTTGGCATAATCTCCAATGCTCTAGGAGAGGCGGCCTACTACACTGATCAATCTGACGGTTGGGCTATGCTGCTGCTTTCGGGCCCCCTGGCCCTCACCTCACTGGAACGCATTTGCACTCTTGATCTGGCTCCTACTAGGTTTTCATTAGGTAGCGTGGCACGCACCGCTATGGAACATTTAGGCGTTATTGTCCTACACAATGACAAAGACAGTTATTTACTCATGTCGCCACGGTCCTCAGCACCATCTTTCCTGCACGCAGTCGAAACTTCTATCAAGAACGTTCTTTAGGATAGGTATCAACTAAAATATTTCAGTCCAGTGGGACCACTAACTGCATGGACGGCGCTAATTTCATGCATATTCATAATGACACCATTCTAAATAATGCGGCTAATACAGAATGTTGCATAAAAAAACAAAAACTTAACTTTCGCATGAAATATATTTTCAGATTACTTCCATTTTCTTTTTTTATAATTTTGCCATCCTGTATTTCTACAGTCGACATTTTTCCATCAAATGGCGTTGGTTATTCTTCAATTTGGAATATTGAAAACTATCCCCCACGCGTCGTAATTCAGGACGCCAAAAACATTAAAAAACATAAAATAAAAATAAAAAATTTTCCTCTAAAATGTGGTAAATTTAAAGAATTCTTAGCATTTAAATTATTATCCTTTGACGAATTTGGAAATTCTTATTCATCCAGTGCCGTTTCGGTAAATCTCAATAATGAGAATTTATTTATTACTAATAAGCATTCCGTACATGGGAGACATGGATTTTTTCTCATAGATAGCAGGGGAAATTATTCCGAAGCTAAATTAAAATTTAAACACTCCAATATATTTAATAACTATAAAAACGAAGATATAATTGATGAAAATATCGCAATAGACTTGGCCGTACTGACCCCCATAGGAAAAAACCAATTAAATTTTGTATCAAAACCATTGTATGAAAAAAGTAATTTCTCTGGGAAAGTAATTTCTATGGGATTTCCCGGTGGCAACCCATTAATTTCTATCGCTTACGCTTATTCTAACCCTAATTACCTTGTTATATATGATGAAAATCCTTTTTATAGTATTGAAGGCTCCTCGGGCGGTGGTGTTTATGACTGCATTACGGGTAAATTGGTTGGATTAACTTTTTCGACGCCTTCTATTCCACAGGGGATAAACCCAAAAACCGGAGAGAAAGTAAAAATATATGGTAAGGAACAACTGAAACATTTCTCTTTAATCGCACATTATTCTATACACTCAGAAATTATAAAGAATACAATTTCAACTATGAACCAGTGAATATTGCCAGCATCGAAATTTCCTATTTAAAGGAACCGATTGCGCATGGCGGCGATCCACAAACAAATATAAGTTAAACGCAGGTTCGTTGCCCAGGCATTTTCCGTTCAGCGCACTGCCGGAATACGGTATACACGGCCGGTCTTTTCCAAATCATCGCGCGTCCAAGGCGGGCCGACACCATCGATCATCCAGCACAGGATCTCCCATAGGTCACGGTCGGTAACCACATCGTCCAGCGGTTCTAGGGCTTCCGGCAAGGCGAAGAGATCCAAGCCACTCGGGAACGGCTCGCCACTGCGGCCGACAAAAACGAGAGCGTAGACCATACCAGACGGTGCCTGGAGGTAGCCCGGTTCGGTTAATCCGATACGGTCGAGATTAAAAGCCTGGGAGAAGAACCCCCGGAATTCTGCGTAATGGCCAACCCGTTCCTCGCGCATCACAAAGGCGTGTCGTTTGTCTGTTAGGTCGGGTGCATCGACGATGGTGATATCGTTCATGCTTTAACCCTCCTGAGTTTGATGTCGCGCCAGGAAGTCGCAGATGAGTTCGCCAATTTCAGCGCCCGAATCCTCCTGCAGAAAATGGCGTCCGGTGACCATATGCGGTCCTTCAGCATGAGGCAGCATCCGTTTAAAACGCAGCGCGAAAGTCGCCGCGTCGAAGACCTCATCCTCGCGGCCCCATATGATCAACGTCGGCCAATCGGTCTTCGACAATTCCGCCTCCAGCCACTCAAACCGGGCAATAGCAGCATCTGACGCGTCGAGCGGTATCCATCGAGGCCAGGTCCAGGTAAGTAGCCGGCTTGCCGGATCCGGTAAGGCCGCCTCATAGACTGATTGAGCTTCGTCGCGAAATTGCTCGCGCCCGACCACCGACAAGTAGGTCCCACGGCCTACGAGGGCGGCATGATTACCAAGCATATATGGACCAACCATTGGTGCATGCATCATCCGCCAAGGGAAGATACGGGTATGAAATTCTGCCGGCGGTGTGGGCCAGGCCCAGGTGCTCATGATGACGAGAGCGCGTATGCGTGCGGCTTCTTTAAGTGCCAGGGATAGACCGGTTGGCCCGCCCCAGTCGTGGCAGACTACGGTCAGATCGCGCAAATCGAGCTGCCGGGTTAGGGAGACGAGATTGGCGATATGGCTGTCCAGGTTGTGCGCGTGCTCGCTGACTGGTTTTTCAGAAAATCCAAAGCCAATCTGGTCAGGCACGATGACACGGTGACCAGCAGCCAAAAGCGCCGGGATCGTCTTACGCCACAGGTATCCCCAGGTAGGGTTGCCGTGCAGCAACAGCACAGGATCAGCCGCCCCTTCGTCGATATAGTGCATGCGCCAACCGTTCACCTGCACCGTACGTGCTTGATGCGGCCACTCGGCCCGCGCCGCCGCCGGTAACGTTTTAAACCTGTCGCCCATCATATGGTTGTCCTACCGCGGTCCGGTAAAAGGGTGTTTGCTATCCCGCTGTACTGCTGGACCTAAGTCCCGCAACCTATTCATTCAATATCGGGCTTAATCAACTTGATGATGCTGGATGTGTCGAGGTGACTGTTGCCATATGAGGTCTCCGCAAAAGGTTATTTTGAGTGGATCAGATGAGTTTATAAGCGTGCGCCGGACGCCTAAACAAGGTTCGACTGTTTCAGGTCGAATTTTGACAACCCATGGGTTTCATACAATTCCATAATGACAGCATCGCGGCCCACCTCGATTAAGGAGAAGTATGCTCTCTGCCGAATAAATCGAACAGTATCACTGCGACGGCTACGTCATACTTGCCGACTTTCAATTGAGGTCCTGCTCCTAGAGGAGAGAACGACTATGCACTAACATTAAACTCGGACCACTCGGTGGGGACTGATCACCGTACCTGCCCAGACTGGCCAGAGAATTTCGGCACAATGACTGCGATTCATCAAATGGAGAGAGCGATTGAAGAACATAGACAGCTACGACCCTTGGTTGGAAATCGACGCTGCGACATTTCAGCATAATGTCCGAGAGGTGGCGCGGCTGGCCGGAGGGCGGCCGATAATGGCGGTGATCAAGAACAATGGCTACGGTTTAGGCGATGAGATTGTCGGCCCCATTCTAGATAGCTGTCAGGAAGTGGAAGCTATCGCCTGTGTGCGTGTGGCCGAGGCAATCGCGATGCGTCGGGCAGGTGTAGAAAAGCCAATTCTGGTCATGGCGGAGGTCTCAGAAGAGGAAGGCGTTACGTTAATGCAGCATCAGGTCTGGCTTTCGGCCTGGCTGGATGATGCCCCAGAACGACTGACACGCATTGCCCAACGGGCGGGACGCCCTGTACCTGTCCATCTATTTATCGATGCGGGCATGGGACGGGAAGGAATGCCGGACTATCGGGCCCTCCCCTGGCTTGAAACACTGCATCAACAGCCGTCGGTGGAAATCATGGGAACTTATATGACCTTTACCCATGAATTGGATTTCGATAATGAGCAGTTAACGCGTTTCAATGCGCTTATAACGGAGGCCAGAAAAAAGGATATCGAGTTGGGGAGAATTCACGCCGCCCCTTCTTATGAGTTGTTCCAGATGCCTGCCGCGCATCTGGACATGGTACGCATTGGCAACGCAATTTTCGGCAACTATCCAAATGTAGAGGGTATGGAAACATTAGCTGATCTGCGTCCCGTTTTTAGACTATGTGCGCGCGTCACGCGGCTCGAGCAATTACGCGCTGGGGATGGCACAAACTTTCGCCGCCTGTATGTCGCGCAGCGGCCTACATGGGTAGCGCTGCTGCCTATTGGACATACTGATGGCTATCCACCTACAGCTGCTGATACCTGCCAGGTGTTGATTCGTGGCCGTCTTTATCCTGTCATCGGTACTGTTAGTTGCGCCCATGTGATTGTCGAAATTGGTGATGATAAAGGCGTAGAGATTGGTGATGTGGCGACCCTGATCGGCCCTGACGACCCAGCGATTACCCCGCAGAGTGTGGCTGAGAAAACCGGAGTCAGATTCTTATCCATCATCACTAAGTTGAATGCGCGTCTGCCCAGAGTTGTTGTTTGAAATAACCCGTTTCAGATTAATATCTTAGGTAACTTCTAAACCTTACGGCTTTGCATGCCGGCTGACCGAATTGCTGGGCACCGACTAACTCAATCTGGACTCACCAATCCGGGCGGGAAAGACCTGACACCATCAAGAGTGTTGAAGCAGTCTTGGAGCAGCCCCACTGAAGTGGTCCACCCATTGGGATAGTATTCATCCCATCAGAGGAGGACAGCAAGGTAGGGTGAGAATATGAGTTCATTTTCCTCCAAATAGTCATTCAGTGAGTGGATGGACTTTTTTGCAGTACCATCGAAAGGGCCAGATTTAAGCAAGGTCAAGTTTCCCCTGACCATTCGTCAACCGAAAACAGAAGCAATTAGGATAACGTGGTTGGTCTGATTACATCGGGATACACCCGCCGACTATACAGCTAGGTCAGTCAAGTCACCGGTGGAACGTTCTACCCGAAACAGGGTTCAGACAACTATGAAAACTATACTAAGCGGCAAACACCACGAAGTCTGAGCCCAAATCCTGGAACGCGATGACTCGCGGCTGGTAGGCGCGGGAGTCGCGTATTATTTTGAAAGCCATTGCTCAAGAATTAGCGCCGCTACAAACTAGGCATGCTTCCCTGACGCAATTCAATAGGAGATGCACCGATGAGCGAAACAGCCTTTCTATCCGATCTGTCTTTCGAGAATGTGCGTCAGCACATGGAACACCTTTGTCTAGAGATTCCATCTCGGCTCGCTGGAACCGAAAATGCGCGGCATGCCGCTCAATACAACGCCGACGCCCTGACAAGAAATGGAATTTCCGCGGAGGTCCACGACCTGCCCGGTCTCGTCAGCTTTCCGGAAGCGACAATGCTGCACGTTGTCAGTGGCCCGGAAGAAGCGATCGAAGCTTTCACCTGCGGCCACAGTTTGCCCACGGGACCAGAAGGCTTCAGCGGTGAGTTGATCTTTGTCGGCTCTGGCACGGAGGCGGACTATGCCGGTAAGGACGTCGCCGGAAAGATCATCCTTGCAGAAACGTCCTATCACCCCGCGCGTCATGAAAAGCTGCGGATTGCCGCGACGAAAGGAGTGATCGGCATGGTGCTTATGAACTGGGGCGGTCCGGACAACGAAGCCGTCCCATTCGGCTCGATAAAACCTGCTTGGGGCAATCCCACGCGGGAGACGATCAAAACTGAAATGCCGACCCTCCCGGCTATCGGGATATCCCGCACCGCGGGCTTACGCCTCAAAGAACGCTGCGAGACCCAACCCGTACGCGTTCGGTTTCGAGCGGTCGTCGAAAATGCCTGGCGCAAAATACAAGTTACAACCGGCGATGTGCCGAGCCCGAAGAGCGATGACTTCATTCTGCTCGGCGGGCATCAGGATTCCTGGTTCGGGCAGGCGGCAACGGACAACGCGGCTGGTAATGCCTGTATCGTCGAGCTAGCGCGAGTGATCAACAGTCATCGCGAGGAGTTGCGACGTGGCTTGGTATGCGGGTTCTGGACGGCGCATGAGACAGGAACCATGGTCGGTTCAACCTGGTTTGCCGACCGCAACTGGGATCGGCTGCGCCAGCACGCTTGCGCCTATGTCCAGATCGACCAGCCGGCCTGCGTTGGCACAACCCGTTGGGGCACCGGATCGAATGTGCAACTCCGCCGCTTCCACCAGTCAGTCGAAGCGCGGCACCTCGGCAACATGGAGCATTATTGGCATCGGCTCCCAAAAGGCGGTGATGCCTCCTTAATGGGACTCGGCGTCCCAGCCATGTATGGGATCGGGCATTACACCGAACAGGAACTCAAAGAAACCGGTCTCGCGCGCCTCGGCTGGTGGCACCATTCCATCGAATGCAACATGGACAAGATCGACCTCAACTTCCTGGAGACGCATTTGAAGGTCTATGCTGGGTATCTTTGGGGGCTGTGCACCGAGGCGGTGCTCCCTTGCGAATTCGTCGATGCAGCAGATCAGTTCGTGGACCGTCTTTCCGACTTGCAGGCTCCAGGCGAGTGCATCGGATTGGGCGGCGCCTTGGAGAGCGCTCGGGATTTCCGGGAGGCGGCGATAACATTCGACGCCACGGCAGCGGCATGGCGCGATCGCTACAAGAAAGACCCCGCACTCGACGACGCGCCGGCGGCGCACCTAAATGAGGCGATGAAACGAGTCAATCGGCTGCTCATCCCACTCGCAAGTACGGCGAAGGGAACTTACGGTCACGATCCATATGGGTACACGCCGCAGGGCAGCATGATCCCCGTACTGTATGACGTACCGCAATTGGCTGGACTGCCGGAAGGCGAGACCCGCTGGATACTCGAAACCGAGTTAGTGCGGGCGCGAAACCTTGTTGCGGATACGATGATCGATGCCGCCGCGACCCTCCGCGAAGCTAGAGAAGGGATCGCCTGAACTATTCCACCGAGGACGCTGGATGGTTCTCCGCCGTACATAACCTTCTCTATCGCTAGGTCTCAATTTGAGAATGTCATTCTACCTTCAGGCGCAATCCACTTCAGATTATGGTGAAAGGGAAACCCTAACCTACAAATGTAACTAGGTTCTATGGACAAGTGGTGAATGTTCTTGTTGCAAAGGAAATAACTAAGACAAAACGAGAATCTAAACCACCAAAGTTTGGTGCGAATGAATACCCTTTTGAGAAGGCACCGTAGATAAAATTTAACCCCATCCCATTTAAGATAAGGTTCTCAAGTTGCTTATTTGCTTATTCTTTTACATCTGTATCAATTCTTTCCTGTTACCCAACGACCTCATTCAGCGGATAGTAGAAAGAACCATGGATGCAATATTCTATAACCGATCGGTAAAACGTTCCGAAACATTTAACCTTACGGATTAATGAATTGATCTTGGGAAGAAGTTTTTGAATTTAGTACTGGGAGAACGGAGGAGTACCGTACAAGCATTTTCCCACAAACCTATCCAGATGAGCTAGTTCCTCCGATAGTTAACAGGCTCAGGCGTCCCAAATGTTTTGATGACGGACATCATATAGCCACAAGCAGATGCGGTTTCTTGCTTCATCGAAACTGCTGCTGTCATTCGGAATATCAAACGCATGACGCTTATTGACAATCGATAATTTCATCGCTTGTCTCTGGCAGGTTGCGCCGGGACAGTGATGCCATTCGGCGCCATCGACTTCAAAAATTTAAAAAGGTCACTGCCCGTGGATAGGACAAGGGTCGTCTTCTCGCCGATGATGGATTTATATGACTGCATCGTCCGTGTGAATTCATAGAACGCCACCGCTTGCGGGCTCTGATTATATGCCTTCGCGTAGATTTCAGTGGCCTTTGCATCGGCCACGCCACGGATTTCTTCGACCTGTCGGTAGGCTTCGGACTGGGCCTTGTTCAGATCACGCACACGATTGCCGCGGATTCTGGCGGCCTCCCCATTGCCCTCCGACAAGAAGCGTTCCGCGATCTGCCGCCGCTCGCTGATCATTCGATCGTAGATCTTAGGGCGTACGCTTTCATTGTAGTTAATCCGCTTAAACCGAATGTCGAGCAGTTCGATACCGAATACCCGCACCTTCTCGGCCGCCGCGGTAAAGATCTCTTTCTCAACCAGTTTGCGACCTTTCTGGATCGGTACCAGAGAACCCATCTTCAGATCCTTTTCCGCTTCGGTCAGGAGGGCATCGCGCAGTGGCACGCGATCTTTAGTTGTGCGGATGATCTCGATCAGCTCGTGCTTGGCCACGGCGTTACGGGTTTCGCTGCCGAGTATGTCGTCCAGCCGGGACTGCGCGCTACGTTCATCGCGTAGCCGCAGAAAGTACTGAAGGGGATCCGTAATTCGCCAACGGGCGAAGAGGTCGACCGAGATGTAGAGTTTGTCCTTGGTTGGCATATCCGACGGATTGCCGTCCCATTCGAGGATCCGCTTGTCGATCGGATTCACGTCCTGAACGAACGGCATTTTTAGCTTCAACCCGGCGGTCGTCACAGGCTCTCCGATTGGCTTGCCAAACTGAGTGATAATCACCTGCTCAACTTCGTTGACCGTATAGATCGCACTCGTCGCAACGAATGTCCCTATCCCCAAAACCACAATCAGTGCTATTTGAGCGAATCTGTTCATGGCCGTTCTTTCTTCGGAGCGTCGGTTTTCTCGACGACAAGGTTCTGGGAATCAAGATTTAGGAACGGCAAAATGCCGCGTGTCGCTTCGTCGACGATAATCTTGGAGCGTATACTCGGCATGACATCCTGCAGCGTCTCGATATAGATGCGGCGCATGGTGACTTCTGGGGCTTTAGTGTATTCCGCCAACAAGGAGCTGAACCGGGCGACATCGCCTTGCGCTTCATTGATCCGCTTGAGCCGGTATCCGTCGGCTTCGCGAATCCGCTGATCCTTTTCGCCCTCCGCCAATGGGATAACCTTGTTGTAATCGCGCCGGGCTTCATTAATCAGTTTCTCTTTTTCCTGCTGCGCTTGGTTGACTTCGTTGAACGACTCCTGCACCGGCTCGGGAGGATTGATGTTCTTCAGTTGCACCTGGTCGATGCTGATCCCCATCGCGTATTTAGTCGAAAGCGACTGCATCTTGGTCAGTGCTTCGGTTTCGATTTCCTGACGGCCGATGGTAATGACCTCGTCGACAGTGCGATCGCCGACGACCTCACGCATCACGGATTCGGAAACGTAACGCAGAGTCTCGCCTGGTTCACGAACCTCGAACAGGTAGTTAACGGGGTCGGAAATGCGGTACTGAACTACCCATTCCACCAGCGCGGCGTTCAGGTCCCCGGTCACCATCTGTGTCTCCCGTTTTTGCGTTTTCTGCGCGCGGTTACGCGAACGAGCACTCTGGTAAGGGTCACGGGCACCCGGAGTCGTGAACCCGAATTCCTGCTTCAACTGACGTTTGATGGGAACGATCGTTGCTTCATCGATGCCAAGCGGCAGCTTGAAATGTAGTCCCGGCGGAACCTCCTTGAGATAAGCACCGGTCCGTTGCACGACCGCAACGGAATCACTTGGGACAGTGTAATAGGACGTCCATGCACCCAGCCCGGTCAGAATAAGTATGGCCAGGATAATGAAGCCCCGCGGGCTACCGCCCGGTATCATTCTCTTGAGCCGGTCTTGCCCTTGCTGGACCAAGTCCTCGACATCAGTACCGGACTTGCCCTTTCCGGAATTGCCTTTGCTACCCCAAGGGTTGCCGGGGCGTCGGCCATCGTCCTGTCTTGACATATAAATACCTTTAATCTTTTAGGCTTGATATTGCGCGTGACACCTCCTCATCGAGATCATCACGCGTAAGTGCCACATTGCGACCCCCGTCGAGCGGCCCAGTTTGAATGTTAGTGCATAACCAACCTTTATTCCATCGGGGCAACGAGATTGTTACTGGCAATAGACGGTTTGAGGTAGTCAAACGTCTAGGATGGAAACCGGTGGAGTGTGATCAGATCTAGGTAGACCCTGATGCAACTGCACTCCATCTGGTGCATTTCAACAAACAACGGATCAAGACATGTAGAGAACTGATTAATGAGATCAAAATCCTGTTACCCCTATATTCCAAGGAAAAGGGTGCCAGGACAGATTTGACTTCTGTTCCAGAGAACAAAGGTTTCAATGCCAGGGACATGGTATCGGAACAGGTAGGACTATCGAGTAGTCAGATCGGTAAGCTTTTACTGAAGTAGTTTAGAACACATACAGTATGTAAGTAGTGTCCCTTAACTGTTGTCATAAGGTTCAGATATCCCAGTGCCGTTAACCAAACCAACCTTCGGTTTGAACCCTAAAATGGTATTTCATTCAGTACGTTGTATTGTGGTTGAATAAATGACGCTATTCAGTATGACGTTGGAAAGTTCTATGTCGTTACCTTAAGGTCGGGCTATTTGGCGTGTTGACCATGCTAACGCATGAATGGGATGACCCTGTTTTCTGTCAGCACTCGATGCGTCTGCTCGCAAACGATGTGATGTCGGATTTCGCGCGACACGCTGAGCAGTCCGCCGCCTGAGTGTTGATGCTGATTTAGTCTGGAGTATTGTCTGCATGAACAAGCCCCTTCACCAACTGAGCATTGCCGAGTGTGCGCGTGAAATCGCGTCAGGTGCGGTCTCTCCGGTGGAGTTGACTGAAGCTTGTCTGGGTGTGATCGAGACCCACAATGCGGATGTCAATGCCTTCCTTGATGTGACGGCCGACCTTGCGCGCGCGCAGGCGCGCGCCGCTGAGGAAGAGATCCGCCGCATCGGTCCGCGTAGCCCGATGCACGGCGTACCGTTTGCGCTCAAAGACATCTATGACACCCGGGGAATAGCGACCACGGGTCACTCTGCATTGTATCGGCAGCGTATCCCAGCTAAGGACTCAGCTTGCACCGAGCGTCTGTACGGCGCCGGCGCAGTGCTGCTGGGCAAGCTTGCCACACATGAATTTGCTACGGGCGGTCCGGCATACGATCTGCCATGGCCGCCAGCGTCGAATCCGTGGCTGCTGGATCGTTTTCCGGGCGGCTCCAGTAGTGGTTCGGGTGCGGCCGTTGCAACGGGTATGGTACCGGGGGCCCTTGGCAGCGATACAGCAGGCTCCATTCGCCTGCCGGCAGCGTTTTGCGGTGTGGCCGGATTGAAGCCGACGTACGGGCGGGTCAGTAAGCGCGGCGTGCTGCCGTTGTCTTGGACCCTAGATACGTGTGGCCCGCTTACATGGACGGTAGAGGATGCAGCGATCATGCTGCAGGTCATCGCGGGACACGACCCGCTGGACCCATGCACGGTGCAGCGGTGCGTACCCGATTACACGGCTGCGCTGCGTGAAGATTTGAAAGGTATGCGCATCGGAATTGTGCGTCACTTCTATGAGCAGGATTCCCCAGCAGACGGGGTGACCGTGGCGGCAATGGAAGATGCCGTCAAGGTTCTGCAGGGTCTCGGTGCCACCCTCGTCGATATAGCCCTGCCGCCGCTGGCCGACTACCAGGCAGCGACACGCATCATCATCGTCAGCGAGGCATTCGCCATTCACCGCGAGAACCTGCTTTCGAAGCCAGAGCTCTATGGCGCGGTGACTCGTTACCGCATCATGCCCGGAGCGCTGGTGGCAGCCGCGGACTATTCGAACGCACTCAGATTCCAGCGGGTGCTTGCAGAGAAGACCTTGCACGCGATGGACTCGCTTGATGCGCTGCTCACCGCCACTACCTACGGACCGGCTCCGGTGCAGTCGCAGATGCGTGCGGAAGCCAATTTTTCGAAGCCACCGCTCACCAACCCGTTCAACGCGGCGCAGCTGCCGGCTTTGAGTGTATGCAACGGCTATGCGCCGGAAGGGCTACCGCTGGCGATGCAAATCGTTGGACGACCATTCGATGAAGCAACAGTGCTGCACATAGGTCACGCTTATGAGCGCGCAACGAATTGGCGCGACCGGCGTCCGGCCTTCAAGCATCCTGAGAACTATGTAGAACCAGTCGCATCCGGTGCAATGTTAGAAGCAGTCGATTCGAGAGCTCTCGAGCGCTACCGGGTGCGTATTGAGTCTCAGGGCATGCAAATCGACGAGCCGCAACTCGCTGATCTGACCGAGGCCATGCCTCACCTCGAAGCGATGATTGCCCGCATTCCGAAAGACCTTGGGTTTGCAGCCGTACCGAGCTCGATCTTCGCCTGGTAGGTGCCGACGCGACATCCATAGATGGCACGGATTGCGAACTTTGGAGCAGGAAGTAACGGAGGGTTGTCAAGTGAACGAAATTCGTGTGGGCGTAATTGGGCTTGGCAGTATCGGCTTACGCATGCTTGCCGCATTTGAAGAGCACCCAGATTTCGTCGCGACACTCGCATGGGATCCCAGGTCCGGCGCTGTCCAGGCGGCGCGCGCTACCTTTCCGGATCTGAGAATTGCCGATAGCGCGAGCGAGGTCACCGGGACGCAAGGCTTGGATCTCGTCTACGTGGCGTGCCCGCCCGATCACCATGCGACCTACGCGCTGGCGGCACGATCCGCAGACAAAGCGGTTCTATGCGAGAAGCCGCTTGGCATTGACATGGTCGATAGCGAGGCTTTGGTAAGCGCTATGGCAAACGGACCAGCACATGGCGTCAATTTTCTGCTGGCAGCTTCGCGGCCGGCCAACACTTTGTACGATCTCGCAGCAAACGGAGAACTCGGCTGCATACACCATGTAGAAGTACGAATGCACCTACGGACGTGGAGTGAACACCGCTACCTCGAATCCCCGTGGTTGGCGAATTCGAGAGCAGGTGGGTTCTTACGCGAAGTGGGATCGCATTATGTTTACTTCGCCAGGCGTATGCTGGGTGCTCTGACTTTGCATAGTGCGCATGTCGAAGGTCGCGACGACATCTCAGCCGAACATTTCGCGCATATATTGCTGCACGCGGGCGACATCCCCGTCACGATGATCGGCTCGACCTCGAGCGGTACACCGGACGCCAACGTATGCATCGTGCATGGTGAGAGAGCAACTTATCGTATCCGAGACTTTCACTGGTTAGATGTCGCCGGCGCAAGCGGATGGTTGCCGGCATATCCGGCGGCAGAAAAGCCCGAGCGCGAAACCCATCTGAGACAGCTGGACAATGTCAAACGCTTGCTTGCGGGGGACGAAAAGGCCACTGCAAGTTTCTCTGACGCACTGGCGGTTCAGCGACACGTGGAAGCCATGCTTGCGTAGGAGTGTCCTGTAGGCCGGTTGTACCCGGATGGAGACCCTGCGCCAAGCTAGAGAAGGGATCGCCTGAAATATTCTACCGAGGTTGCACGATGTTCCCGATGGGGATTGGATGTATCTAACGGATCGAGTAATCAACACCTCTAGCTAGAGGTTCAGCAGTGCAACCATCACGGATCAAGTCCACCCTCTTAGAGGTCGCAAGACTGACTACACAGATTTTTGTTGGTCTTATCGGTTTAACTATGTTTGGTGGTTGTCTTTATGTTCAGTTTTTCTATTTCGTTAAAGAATTAGGGGTATCTGCTTGGATTGTTGTTCCTGTGGGTTCAGTTCTTACTCTTATTGTACTTTGGCCCTTCGGTAAGTTAACCGAAAGGTATTGGGATCCATTTGAAACGTATCTAAAAGGCAAAATTAAAGAAGGAGATACTCCTAACGGAGATAGTAAACGTCACGGACTTTATATCGTCATAACATTAGTCGGATTAGGTCTATGGATCATGTCGGAAGTAGTAAACCGGTAATCACATAAACTCTAACCGTACAGGTCTGTCAGGACGCGGATGAACATTATAGAAAGCTGTTTGACGACGGTTTAGTAGATTTATATCGGAGTTAAAATACCAGTCGTTATCGTCGCGACCCTTCGGCACGACGGGCAAAATTCAGCGCCATGAAGTCGAAAAATGGCTGACCGACACAAGAACGGCTGGCAGTTTGTATGGCCGGGTGAAATCTCGCCTAATACCGCAAGCACAATATATTGGGCAGA
>CAYYUG010000025.1:0-12104 GCA_964474755.1 uncultured Rhodospirillaceae bacterium
TTTGCGCGCGCGCCCATGCCGCCGATATAGAGCGCGAGCTCCGGTTTGATCGCGTCACGGCAGGCCTGCAGATCGTCGCCCATGGCGACGCGAACATAGGGAGCGACATCGAAATTCGCTAAGGTCTTGTTGCCCTCGGCCTTCGCCATTCCTTCGAGCAAGGGACCGGTGATCAGGCCAGTTTGCTCCGGCGACATGTAGATCGGCAGGGTGCCGTCGGCGATCTCCCCGGCGGTTCTCAGGCCGGCGGGCGAGAAAGAGGCAGTGTAAATCGGTGTCGTCGGATCGCCGTGCAAGATACTTTTTAACGGCTTGCCGAGGCCGGTCGCCCCTTCACCCGAATAGGGAATTTGATAATGCTCGCCTTCGTGCCGCAGCGGTTCCTTGCGCTCAAGGATATTGCGCAGGATCTCAATGTATTCCCGCGTCCGCATCAGCGGTTTGCCGAAAACTTCACCATGCCAACCTTCGATGACCTGAGGACCGGACGGTCCGACACCCATCAGAAAACGGCCGTCGGACATCGCATTCAAGGTCATCATCGTCATTGCGGCGCAGGCCGGCGTGCGGGCAGACATCTGCATGATGCCAGCCCCCGCCTTTAGCTTAGTGGTCTGGGCAAGCACCCAAGTCAGCGGCGTTACGGTGTCGGCTCCCCAGCTTTCGCCGGTCCAGACGGACTCAAATCCCAAACGTTCCGCTTCCAGAACGCGCTCCATATCGGGACCGCCATTTTCGCCTTTGTATCTCAAGAGCATTCCGAGCCGCATGCGCCTATTCCTTCAATCTGAATGGTGGATTGTCTGACAATGTAAGGGCCGGAGCTTTAGGCCGCAAAGTAAGGCGCGGCGGGATGAACTATTGCCATGCCATGACGGCGCGGATCCCCTGTTCGAGGCGGCGTCTGTCGGGCAGGACCTCATCCTCGATATGTTGGCCGAAGGGGACGGTCACGTCGGCGCGTGTGACGCGCTTGACCGGTGCTTTGAGGGCATTGAAACAATTCTCCGCGATCACACTGGAGAGCTCGGCAGCGAAACCGCAACTGCGATTGGAATCGTCGAAGAGAACAGCGCGGCTGGTTTTGGCGACCGATTGGATAAGGCCAGCACGATCGAGTGGTAGCAGGGATCGCGGGTCCCAGACTTCAACCTCGATGCCGTCCGCCGCCAACGTTTCGGCGATGGCGAGCGCATCTTGGACCAAATGACCGACAGCGACGACGGTCACGTCGCGCCCTTCCCTCCGCAAGGCCCCTTGTGCCAGCGGGATTGCTTCCGCCGTCTCATCAACTGGGCCCTTGGTGCCCATCAGTCGCACCGGGACGAACACGGCGACCGGATCGTCTTCACGGATAGCAGCGAGTGTCAGGCCCTTGGCGTCTGCCGGTGTTGAGGGCATGACGGATTTGATCCCGGCATGTACCAGATAGGGGTAGGGGTTGTCTGAATGCTGCCCGGCGCGTCCGCCTGCGGCACCGCAACCCATGATCAGATAGGTTGCCGGCACATGGATCTGGCCGCCTAGCATCAAGGGCAGTTTCGCGGCCTGATCGACGAGCTGGTCAAAGGAGGGAAAGATCAGCGAAGAGATCTGGTAGTGGATTACGGGGCGTCCACCTGCCAGCGCTGCGCCGGTGCCAAATCCGGTCATCGCCGCTTCCGAGATCGGGAAGTCGATCACTCGGCCGTCGCCATATGCGGCCTGCAAGCCGCGCATCTCGCCGCGACCCTGACCACGGATGTTCTCGCCCAGCAACATGACGGACGGGTCTTCTGCCATCGCCTGGTTTAGTGCCTGGTTTAGCGCTTCCGGGAACGTCAGTGTGTCGCTCATTCCGAAACCCCCGCCGGAAAGCCTGGATAGGTCGTGGCGTACATGTGATCGAGGGCGGTGGCCGCCTTTGGCGGGGAGCTATCGCGTGCCCGGGTTATCGCATCTTCGATCTCTTCGTGGACTTCCACGTCGATGGCAGCTTTGTCGGTCGCACCCCAGCCTCCCTTTCCGTCGAGCCGCTCGGCGGCAACGGTCAACGGGTCATGCGCCCGCCAACTGTTGATTTCCGCCACCGTGCGGGGGTCGGCGGCGCGCAACGCCGTGTTGTGCGCCTCGAAACGGTAGGTGTCGCAGACTAGGAACCCAGCGCCATTTCCGGCACGGGCGCGAGATACCAGACGGTCGGCCGCCGCGCGGACGGCTTCAACATCCATACCGTCGACCGTTTCTGCTGCCAGTCCGAACGCGATGGCGCGGTCAGCGAGCCCGCCTTTGGTCATATCCGCAATCGGTGAGGTGATGGCATAGCGGTTGTTTTCGCAGACAAAAACGACTGGTAGATCCCAGATCGCGGCGAGGTTCAGCGACTCCAGCAAGACACCCTGATTTGTCGCCCCATCGCCAAAAAACGGCATCGCGATGTGTGGTTCGCCGCGCTGTTTGAACATATAGGCCGCGCCGCAGGCCATCGGCGCGCCTGCTCCGACGATTCCGTTTGCACCATAGATACCAAGCGATACATCGGCGATGTGCATTGAACCGCCGCGACCTCGATTGTAGCCGGTTTCCCGTCCCATCAGTTCGGCGAACATACGCATCGGATCGCCGCCCTTCGCCAGAATGTGCCCGTGGCCGCGATGTGTCGAGGTGACCACGTCATTTTTGACCAGGACGGAAGCGGCTCCGACCGCGACGGCTTCCTCACCGATATACAGATGGGCGTGGGCACGGATCTCGCCGGCGTCCAGCAGTTCCTCGGTTCGTTCCTCGAAACGGCGGATCAGCCGCATCCGCCGATATAGCGCGACTAGCGATTGGGCATCCAGATTGGTTGAGGGCATGAAAAGCAATCCCGTAGGTTTGTCGAGCTACTGTAGAGCACACCGGCGCTTCGGCGGAAGGTTTGTGCGTTTTGCACCGCCGTATGCGTATCGTATAAAGCACGCCATGACACAAGACGCTGAAAACACGCTGCCTCTGCTCTTCAACCCGATCACCATCCGCGGTGTGACGGCCCGCAACCGGGTCGTGGTTTCGCCCATGTGCCAGTACCACTCGGACGATGGCGGACCGACCGATTGGCAGTTTATGCATCTGGGCCGTCTAGCCGCTGGGGGGGCAGGAATTATTTTCGGCGAAGAGACTGCAGTCGAGCGGCGCGGACGCAAGACCTATCTCTGTGCGGGAATTTACAAAGACGAACACGTTCCGGCTTTCCGCCGGATCAATGATTTCATCCGGGAGCAGGGCGCGGTGCCTGCGATCCAGATCGGCCATTCGGGGCGCAAGGCGTCCTGCCACGCCGCGACCAAGGATTGGTCGCCGCTCACCCAGGCCGATGCGGCAGACGGTCTGGCGCCCTGGCAAGGTATCGCGCCAAGCGCCATCGGGGGCGAGCCGCGTGAGTATCTTCCTAAGGCGATGGACCGGGATGACATAAAGTCGGTGCTAGACGCCTATCGGGAGTGCTGCCAGCGCAGTCTCGACGCGGGGTACGAAATCGTCGAGGTACATGGCGCGCACGGCTATCTCATCCATCAGTTCCTGTCGCCGGTAAGCAACCATCGCAACGACGCCTATGGCGGCGATCGGGAAGGACGCATGCGCTTTGCGTTGGAAGTCGCCGAAGTGGTGCGCGACGCTTGGCCAAACGACAAGCCGGTCTTCTATCGGGTTTCGTCGGTCGACGGGAAAGGCGGAATCTGGAACCTAGACGATACGGTCGCCCTCGCGCATGAGCTGAAGGCGCGAGATATCGATCTGGTTGACTGCTCCTCCGGCGGTATAACCGGCGACTCGGACATGCCCTTAGTGCCGCGCGTGCCCGGCTATCAGGTGCCTTTCGCCGAACGGGTCAAACGCGAGGTCGATATTATGACCATTGCGGTTGGGTGCATCACGGAGGCGCAGCAAGCGGAGGATATCCTGCAGAAAGGACAGGCGGACTTAGTGGCTATTGCGCGCGAATTTTTATGGCATGCCGACTGGACCGCGCATGCAGCCCAAGACCTTGGGGTCGAAGACCCGTTCGGTCAGATGCCGCATGAATATGCCTATCGCTTGCGTCAGCGCGAAGCGGCTAAGACAATGCCAATCAACCAAGGTGGCAAGGAAACCAAAGACGCCATGAAGGCTTTGGTAGGCTGAGGAGAAGACCATGAGCGACGCTGCGACCGCTATCGTGCCAGAATTTGAGGTCAACCCGTTATCCGACCTGATGGCGGCGGAGATTATTGGGCTCGATTTACGGCACCCGCTTGGCGCCACGACAAGCGATGCGATCTATCAGGCATTCCTTGACTATCAGGTGCTGGCCTTTCGCGATCAGGACCTTACTAAGGAGGAGCAGGTCGCTTTTACAGAGCAGTTCGGTACCTTAGAAAAGCATGCGCAGCGCAATCGGGGGACGGCTGGCCATCCACTGGTCCATATTGTCACAAATTTGAATACAGATGGGTTCCCTACGGGCAAGGTAGGCTCCATGCGCTGGCACACGGACAAGTCTTTCCGCCCGAAACCGTCAATGGCGACCATTCTGCACGCCCGGACCCTGCCGCCGGAAGGCGGTGACACCGTGTTTGCCAATATGTACGCAGCGTACGACGCGTTATCGACCACGGATAAAGAGGAATTGGATGATGTCGGCGTCGTGCACAGCTGGGAACTGTCACGCGACAATATTGGTCGTACGATTTCCGAGTGGGAGAAGCGCGATGCGCCGCCGATGACGCATCCGTTAGCGCGGCCCCATCCCGATACAGGCCGAAAGGCCCTATTCATGGGCATGCATGCCTCTCATCTTGAGGGGATGCCGATGGAAGAAGGACGGGCGCGAATACTAGAATTGGAAGCGCATTCGACGCAGTCGCAGTTCCTCTACCGCCATACCTGGAAGAAAGGCGATGTGCTGATGTGGGACAATCGCTGCCTGCTGCATCACGCCGACGACAATTTTGACGCGGCGACGCATCCGCGCGTCTTGCACCGGACTTGCCTGCGCGGTACGGCGACGAATTTTTAGCACTCTGTTGTTTGCGTGACGGGCGTGCCTAAGTTTCTTAACAAACTGATAATACGAAGGAGGCCGACATGGCGCAGCGCGATTGGGTGATTGAGCATATGGACCGCTACAAGGCGACAGGTGGCGAAGATGGGCATATGTGGAAGGGTGGCGACGGGAAGCAGAACTTACCCTGCCTAATCCTGACGACGACGGGCCGGCGCTCCGGCAAGCAGTTCGAGACGGCGTTGATATACGGTAAGGATGGCGACAACTACGTGATCGTCGCCTCAGTCGGCGGCGCGCCGAAGCATCCGCTGTGGTACGAAAATCTGGCCGCTAATCCTACGGTCGAATTACAGGTTATGGCGGATAAGTTTACTGCCACCGCCCGCACGGCGTCTGGCGAGGAACGCGCACGGCTTTGGACGACGATGGCAGAAATCTTCCCGACCTATGACCGTTATCACGACAAATCCAAGGGTCACCGCGAGATACCGGTCGTCGTCTGCGAACCAGTCTAGTGGTGGCATGGAAGCGCCGCGTTTCGAGGAGATCGCCGCACATTGTGAGGAGAGCCAGTCGGCGCTGCGGGACCTCAACAACGCCAACGCGCGCGAAACATCATTTCTGACCGAAACGGATTGGGCGGGGCTTGTCGCGGAGGCGTTCGCAGCGATCTGCGTCTCCGACGCGGCGGCGTTTCTAATTACCTTCCAACAAAATGCCAACTATCACAGTCCGAACTTCAAATGGTTCCAGGAGCGGCGCAATCGCTTCGTCTATGTCGATCGTATTGTCGTCGACGACAGCCAGCGTGGTCGGGGGCTGGGGGCGCATCTCTACCGCGTCCTGTTCGACCGGGCCCGCGCTGTGGGACACGACCGCATCGTTTGTGAGGTCAATCTCGAGCCCCCGAACCCGGGCTCAGATGCCTTTCATAAGAAAATGGGTTTCGTAGAGGTCGGCCGTACGGAAATGGATCCTGATGGGAAGCGGGTGCGGTACTATGAGAAAACTCTTTAACCGTTAGCCGTCGGGACTGGCCTGTATGCCCTGCCCGAAACTCTCACCACCGCCATCGATATATGCCTGTTCCGCTGGGGTGCTGTCGCGTCCCAGAACAGGGTTTCGATGCGGAAACCGTCCGAACTCGGCGACAATGTTCCGATGTCGCGTCCAGCCTGTGATGCTACGCTCCACATAGGCATGCCATGCCGGGTCGGCTTCCTCACGCAGAGCGCGCAGTAGGTTAAGCCCATGATCCTGTTCGCCTACATTCTCGGAATGATGGAACGGATGATAGAGCCAGATACGCGAGACCGGGTGCAGCTTGACGTCCAGTTTGGCGTTGATCGCCTGATTAACGACCTCGAAGGCGCAGGCATCGCCGGCATAGGCCTCGACCGTGCCTCGATAGAGGTTTCGGGTGAACTGGTCGAGAAGTAGGATCAGAGCCAAGGCGCCATCGGGCGTGTCATCCCAGCCCATCAGCTCACGGGCGCAGGCGTGCGGTACCAAATCGCCGAAGCGCGCGTGGATTTCCTCGTCGACCGCCGGGCCGCCCTTGTACCACCAGTCGCGCCGACCGGCAGCGCGCTCTGGGTCGGTGCGGCTGTCGGCCAGCCAGAAGTCTATGATGTCGGGGATGATGTCTTTGTTCATGTTAGGATGACCTTAGAGGCACAGTGACGCGAAACTTAACCAGGAGGCGTTATCCATGTCCACGGCCGTGATCACTGGATGTAATTACGGAATCGGTTTCGAATTCGCGCCGCATAGCAGCTTTGCCACTGTCCTAAATCCCGGATCGGTGAAAATGGAAACCCGCAATGGCGGTCAAATCCCGGTGACAGAAAGGGTTTCCGGCATGCGGCACGTCATCAATGAGCTGACGCCCGAGACGACGGGTACGTTCCAACGTTATGACGGCGGCACGATCGAATGGCAGGGCAGAGCCACGGTGTACAAGATTAGAGGCGTTGATCAATGAACCATTTTTATCCGGTGGTCCCGAGTGACCTCGATGTTTTGCGGTCGCAGCGTGGATACTCTCCGGGGGTCCGAACCGGAAATCTCCTGTTTGTTTCTGGTATGCTTGGCCGCAGGCCTGACCTTTCCATCGTTGAAGAACCGGAAACGCAGCTGATCCAAATGTTCGACAATCTCGGGCTCGTTCTGAAGGAGGCGGGCTCTGAATGGAAATGCGTTGTAGAGATGACGGCCTTCTTGACAGAGCTGCGACGCGACTACGCCCTTTTTATGCAGGTACGTGACCGCTACATCAGCGAACCATATCCGGCCATGACCATGATCGGGACCGTCGAGCTGGCGCAACCCGGACTTATTTGCGAGCTGAAAGCTGTAGCCGTCGTGCCGGACTAGCGGCGGACTTTTAGTTGGTCCAAACCAGCAGCTTGCCGGTATTCTTGCTCTGATAGAGCATTTCAGTGGCGCCGTACACAACGCCATCACCATCTACTCGTTACAGGCCAGTTTCCCCGTTGTGCACCCAGTCGGCCAGTTGAGATATTGCCTTAGTTCGGTACGATGAAGCCTTTGCCGGTGGTCTGCGTGTCGAACAGCTCGTAGGCAGCCTTGGCGTCATTGATCGAGAAACTGTGGGTAAACAATTCCTGCACCGGCAGGTTCTTTTCAGCGATGTATCGGGCGCAATCCGCCTGGCCGGAGACCGAAAAAGTCCAAGAGCCCATGATCGTGAGTTGTTTGTGGATCACGTCCTTGTCGATGTCGAAGCTGGCACGCTGGCCGATGCCGACGCAACACACCGTGCCCCAGGTTCGTGTGCTGCGTGCCGCCGCATCCAGTGCGGCTGGGGCGCCGCTGCAATCGACCGCGTAGTCGACGCCACGTCCGCCGGTCTGCGCCTTGATCTCATCGACCGCGTCGGTCTGGCTGGCGTCAATGGTCGAGGCCGCGCCGAAGGATTTGGCCGTTTCGATCCGGCTTGCGGCCATGTCTATAGCTATGACTTCCGCCCCCATGGCAGAGGCAATCATGGTGACGCTCAGCCCGACCGGGCCCTGGCCGAACACCGCAACTTTGGAACCGGCTTCCATCTTCATCCGCTTGATCGCGCCAAACGCCGTTCCGGTGCCGCAAGAGATAGCTGCGCCTTCGGCGAAGCTCAGCGCTTCCGGCAGCGGTACCAGCGTGCGTGCCGGAACTTTCATATATTGCGCGTGTGCCCCATGGCCTGTGCGGCCATAGACGGTCGAACCTTCTTCGCAGAGCTGCGTCCAGCCCTCGACGCAGGGATTGCAGCGACGGCAGCCGTCATAGTGATGCACCATGACGCGTTGACCTATCGGAGCCTGGTATTCCGGTGTCGCTTTGCCGCGGGCTACAACCACGCCGCAGGGCTCGTGTCCGGCGATCATGTCGGGATTGGCGATGGTCTCCGGCCGATAGACGTGCAGGTCGGTACCGCACATGCCCGAGGCCTTGATCTCCAGCACGACTTCGTCGTCATCTGGGGTCGGATCGGGAAATTCTCGGAGTTCCAGTGTTTTGCTGCCGGTGAAGACGACGCCTTTCATGTCTTTCTCCTTTTATTCGCTCGGATCGGCATCGAGTTGGGCGACGATACCGGCGAGGTCAGGCGTGGGGGAAGGGTAGCGCTGCAGTACCAGCGGATCGTGGCCCGGCACGATATGCTGGTCGCTCGGGGCAAGGGTACGCAGCCGTTTAAACCCGTCTAGCATTTGGAGCATGTTCTCATGCGTCAGGAAGGGAGTGCCGTCCGTGATGCTCTCATAGTAATGCGCCACGTCGGAGGCGAGCACGATCCAGCCGCGCTTGGTGTGCACACGCACGCATTGCAGGCCGCGTGTGTGACCCGGCACATGGTAAAGCTCGATGCCCGGATAGAGACCTTCATCGCCATCGTGGAAGACCACGCGGTCGCCATACAGCATGGCGATCATCTCCTGCACGTCGCGCAGCACGAAGGAGTGGCGCATTGCCTTATGCGTCATGGCCCGACCGGTGACGAATTCCATCTCGGAATCCTGGATGTGAAAGCGCGCCTTGGGAAATAGCTCCAGATTACCCGCATGGTCATAATGCATATGCGTGATGACCACATCCTCGACCGTATGCGGGTCGACGCCGACCAGCCGCATGCCATCCGTTGGGCAGCGCAGGAACGTTCGCCCTCGCTTCTCGCCCTCTTCCTGGCCGTAGCCGACATCGACAACGACGGTGAGCTCATCGTTCTTGATCACCCAGACGAAGTAGTCCATGCCAAGCGGTGCATCATGCGGGTCGCCATGCACGAAGATTTTGCCCCGTGTGCCGACGCGGTCGCCGTATTTAATCGCGTAGGCTTCGTAGACGGGTAGGGTCATCTCTGCTTTCTCCCTTGGCAGTTATGCTGGTGCTAACGCTTCCAGCGCCTTGTAGTCTGGATCGTCGCCACCGTCCGGATCGAAGGCCTGGATGCAGACATGGGTGGCACCCGCATCTTCGTGGGCCTTGATACGGGTGCGGATGTCGTCCGCGTTGCCCCAGGCGCACATCGCGTCGAGGAAACGCTCGGATCCCTCACCGGTGAATTCATCCTCGGTGAAGCCAATCCGCAGCCAGTTGTTGCGGTAATTGTCCAGCCGCATGTAGCGGGCGAGCTGCTTCGCCGCGACCGCGCGCCATTTGTCCTTGTCGGTGGTCAGGCAGATTTTCTGCTCGACGCAGAGCCATTTGTTGGGCCCGAGGATGTCGGCGGCGATCTTAGTGTGTTCCGGCGTCACGCAATAGGGATGCGCGCCCTGTGTCATGTCACGAGACAGTCCAAGCATGTTGGGGCCGAGCGCCGCCAATACCACGTTCTGCGATGGCACCTCGATATCAATATTGGCGGCGGCCATGCCTTCGAGATATTTGCGCATAGTGGCGACAGGCTTGCGATACTCGTGGCCACGCTGCCCTTCGACAAGCGGCACATGAGAGACACCCAGACCGAAGATGAAACGGTCGTCATAGACATGGTTCAGCGTATCGTGACCGGCGCGCGCGGTGATTGGGTCCCGGGCATATATGTTGGCGATGCCGCTGGCGAGGCAGAGCTTAGAGGTCTTACCAAGTAGGAACCCGCCGAGCGCGAGGGACTCATAAGCTAGAGATTCCGGATACCACAACACATCGTAACCCAGTCGCTCTACACCTTGCGCCATTTCAGCGAGCGCCTTTTTCGACAGTGAATTAGTGGACACCCAAACGCCTGTCTTCCCTGGTTGCTGCATAATCACGTTCCTCCCTGAATAGTTGGGCAAAGGCTACACATCGCGGGACATTCCGGCCAGTATGAGGTCGCAAAATACAGGCGGAACCAAGATGATCGAATTCACCGAAGACCAGGTCGCTCTGCGCGATATGACGCGAGACTTTATCGCCCGGGAGGTGAGACCCAACGTGGCGGAATGGGATCGGCAGGCGCAGGTGCCCGACGATTTTGTGCGCAAGGCCGGCAATCTGGGCCTGTTCGGGGTGACTATGCCGACCGACTATGGCGGCGCGGGCGCGGATTTCCTTGCCTATGTACTGGTGACGGAGGAGATTGCCTTTGGCGATGCCGGTGTTGCCAATATGATCAACGCAACCAATTCCTATGGCTTCAAGCTGCGTGACTATGGCACGGACGCGCAAAAAGAGGTTTTTCTGGCACCCGTTTCGCGCGGTGAGTCCCTCGGCTGCATGTTGCTCACAGAGCCGCATGCGGGCTCCGACGCGGCGAGTATCAAGACCCGTGCGGTGAAACGGGGCGACCGCTATGTCATCAATGGTACTAAGACCTTCGTGACCAACGGCGAGGCATCAAGCTTTGCCTGCGTCATCGCCGTGACCGACTCGGACGCGGGCAAGCGGGGCATTTCGGCCTTTCTTATACGTACTGATGCACCGGGCTACAATGTGCTGCGGCACGAGGCCAAGCTCGGTCACCGTACCAATCAGACCTGCCAAGTTCATCTTGAGGATCTGGAGGTGCCGGCCGAAGACTTGCTGGGCGAACCGGGCCAAGGGTTGCGTATTGCCCTGTCGGGACTGGACAGTGGCAGGGTGGCAGTCGCGGCGCAAGCGATCGGCGTCGCGCGCGCAGCCTTTGAGGCGGCACTCGATTATGCGCAGGAACGCGAAGCGTTCGGCAAGCCTATTTTCGACCACCAGGCGGTGGCCTTCAATCTGGCCGAGATGGCGACGCAGATCGAGGTGGCGCGCGCCATGTGCCATCGGGCAGCGCGGCTGAAGCAGTCGGGCGGAAGGTGCATCAAGGAGAGTTCGATCGCCAAACTGTTCGCCTCGCAGATGGCGGAGAAAGTCTGTTCCGCTGCGATTCAGGTGCATGGTGGCGCTGGATTTCTGAACGACTACCCGGTCGAGAAATATTATCGGGATGCCCGCGTCTTCCAGATCTATGACGGTACGAACGAGGTGCAGAAGATCCTGATCTCGCGCGAACTGGCGCTCGGGAACTAAAGGTCAGGCGCCTTGCTGCGCGATGGCCTGTTCGGTCAGCGCAGCGGCATCATCCCAGTCGTCCCACAGGTTGAGTTTGTACCATTTGTTTGGTTCCAGGTCCTTGTAGTGCAGGAAGAAATACGTGATCTGCTCACGCAGGGTTTTCGGCAAATCTCCGTAGTAATCTGCATCTGTGTAGTAGGGATGCAGTGCGTCGACTGCGATCGCGCCGATAATCGTGGCGTCCGATCTCCGCGTTTAATGAGCCGGTGGACGTTATATGGACTTTTCGGTCAGGTATCCTGTCAATTCGCGCAACGGATTTACCAGCGCCGGCAGCTGCATGGTCGTGATATTCTCTAATGCGCCCAACCGCAGTCCGGCGCGTTCGCCCTCTACGCCGGTAAAGACCGTTTCCGCCTCCTCGATCAGGGAGACGATCTGATCGCCATAACTTTCCAGCCGCGTGCCCGCTTCGGTGAGCTTGGTGGTGCGCTCATCGTGCTGAAATAGGGCGCTAATGTAGTTTGCAACGAGTACAGAAAGGAACCCATGCTATGTCGAGATTGGAAACATCCCTCACAAAACTATTAGATATAGAGCACCCCATTCTGCTGGCCCCGATGGGCAGCAA
>CAYYUG010000025.1:12204-43704 GCA_964474755.1 uncultured Rhodospirillaceae bacterium
TCACAAAACTATTAGATATAGAGCACCCCATTCTGCTGGCCCCGATGGGCAGCAATTCCGGTGGCGCCATGGCATCAGCGGTAACCGAAGCTGGCGGTCTTGGCATCATCGGCGGTGGGTATGGCGACCGAACGTCGCTGGAAGCGGAGATCGAGAAGGCGGGTAACAGCCGCGTCGGGATTGGTTTCATTACTTGGGCTATTGCCGACAACCCGGGCATCGTCGGTACTGCGCTGGAGCGTAGCCCAGCGGCGCTGTTTCTCTCCTTCGGCGACCACACACCTTATGTAGCGGAGATCAAGCGTGCCGACGTACCGCTGATCTGTCAGGTACAGACGCTCGAGCAGGCACGCGTCGCGTTGGCATCGGGCGCCAATGTGATCGTCGCGCAAGGGCAGGAAGCCGGCGGACACGGTATGATGGCGCGGGGTACGCTATCGCTGGTTCCGGCGATCGTCGATCTTGCGGGATCCGTGCCGGTCGTTGCCGCCGGTGGCATCGCCGACGGGCGCGGTCTGGCTGCGGCTTTGATGCTCGGTGCCAGCGGGGTCCTAATGGGAACGCGGTTTTGTGCTGCCGAAGAGTCGCTCTGGAAGCCGGAGATGAAAGCGGACATTGTCGCAGCGCAGGGCGACGACACGGTGCGTACCAGTATATTTGACCTGTTTCGCGACCCAGCGTGGCCCGCCCCCTTCGATGGACGGGCGATCCGCAACGTTTCGACGGAGAAATGGGTCGACAATGTCGCTGGATTGCAGGCGAACCTTGAGACAGAACGGAGGGCTTATGACGCGGCGGTCGAGCGGGGCGATCCGGGGAGCAAGGTTGTCTGGGCTGGTGAGGGCGTCGATTTGATCGGCGAAGTTTTGCCGGCGGGCGTGATCGTCGAGAAGACGGTCGCGGAAGCTGTCGCCATGCTCACCGAGAAAAAGACCTACGAACTGACCTGACGCCTCAGGACGGTTTGCAGCCAATCGTGCGGCGTCCTAACCTTGCGCGTCGATCCATCGGGGGAGGCGCGCATGATTGCGGTGACGAAATTGCATCCGTTGTTCATGGCGGAAATTGGCGGCGTCGATCTGACCCAGCCGGTCTCGGCAGTTGACTATGCCGCGATCGTCGACGCCTTTAACAAACATGCAGTGCTGATCTTTCGGGGCCAACCCGTGACCGAGGTGCAGCAGATCGCATTCAGCGCTTATTTCGGCCCGCTGATACCGACGACGAATTACCACCGTAAGGGTGAGAAACAGCGGTTGCGTGCCGAACTGGCGGACGTTTCCAATATCGATCATGAGAACAATATGCTGCCGGATGACAGCGAACGGCGGCAACACAGTTTGGGAAACCAGCTTTGGCATACTGACGCCTCTTTCAAACATGTGCCGGCGCGCTGTTCGCTCTTGGCAGCGCATGAGGTGCCGCCGGCCGGCGGCGAGACGGAATTCGCCGATATGCGCGCGGCCTACGACGCGTTGCCGCAGACGCGCAAGGATGACATCGAAGACTTGATCGTCGAGCACAGTATCTACCGCTCACGTGAGCGCTTGGGATTCACCGGCTATAACGAAGCGACGCGCGCTGAATTGCCGCCGGTACATCAGGTGCTGGTGCGGACCCATCCAGGGTCTGGGCGCAAGACGCTGTATCTCGCCGCACACGCCTCGCACATCATCGACTGGCCGCGAGAAAAGGGCCAAAAACTGATTGATGAATTGATTGCGCACGCGACCCAACCACAATTCACCTATACCCACCATTGGCGGGTGGGCGATGTCGTCATGTGGGACAACCGTTGCACTATGCACCGGGCGCGCGCCTATGAGGATTTGAAATACCGCCGTGACATGCGCCGCAGCACGGTCTCGGATGAGATTAACACTGTCGAAGCGCGGCGCAGACCGCTGGCGGACGCCATTTAAACTGAAATCAGGGAGAAACAAGATGAGCATCATGCGTTCGAACGAACGGCCGACTAAGCAGGCGCCGGAAGCGAACTTCACTGGCCAGGTCCTGCAGGACCCGGTCATCGTCGGCACTCCGCCTTCGCGTATGCGGGCGACGAACGTGTCCTTTATGCCCGGTGCGCGTACCGCGTGGCATTCGCATCCGGTGGGTCAGACACTCTACTGCGTGACGGGTATCGGTCGCATACAGCTCGAAGGAAAGCAGGTGCAGGAGCTGCACCCGGGAGACACGGCTGTCATCCCGCCGAACACGCGGCATTGGCACGGTGCGGCTCCGGATAGGCTGTTCATCCATCTCGCCATGTCGGAAGTGACCAATGACGGCGCCGGCACGGAATGGTTCGAGAAGGTCAGCGATGATGACTACACAGCGCAGACCGCGCCGATCGTTTAGGAAGGGCTCTCTGGTGATCACGGTAGAGCGGAAGCATCCAACCTTCTTCGCCGAGGTGAAGGGCGTCGATATATCCGGGCCACTGGCGCCGGACGTGTTTGCGGAGATCCTGACGGCGTTCCACGAGAACGCCGTCCTGGTCTTCCGCGACCAACCGTTGACCCATCAGCAACATATAGACTTCAGCGCCAATTTTGGCCCGCTGTTCGAGGTAACAAATTACCATCGGCCGGAGGAGGAGCGGGCGCTGCCAACGAAACTGACAGACATTTCCAATATTGACCATGCTGGCGAGATCCAGTCTGACGACAATCACCAGCGCCGCTTTAATTTGGGCAACCGCATCTGGCACACGGACAACACCTTCAAGCATGTGCCAGCACGTTGTTCGTTGCTCTATGCGACGGAGGTACCATCCCGCGGCGGCGAAACGGAGTTTGCGGACATGCGTGCCGCCTACGACTCGCTGCCGCAGGGTCGTAAGGAGGAGATCGAAGATCTCGTGGTAGCACACAGCATCGTCTTTTCGCGCCAGCGCGCGGGTTACGATGAATACACCGATGGAGCTATCGATGAATTGAAATCTGTGGAGCAGGTGCTGGTGAGGCATCATCCTGCCGGCCGCAAGGCGCTATATTTGGCGTCGCACGCCTCGCATGTGATCGGCTGGCCGGAGGAAAAGGGGCGGGCGCTGTTAGACGAACTAACGGAATTCGCTATCCAGCCGCAATTCACCTACGCGCATACCTGGCGGGTGCACGATCTGGTGATCTGGGACAACCGCTGCACCATGCACCGTTCGCGCCTCTATCCGGACACGACCGAACGCCGGGTGATGCAGCGAACTACCGTGTCGGACGAAATGAATTCCGTCGAGCGCCGCGCCACCGAGGTGGCGTGAGCGCGGTGGCAGAGATTTCAAGAGACAGTCATGTGACCCTTAAAGGTCCCGGCGACGATGCAGGCAGCCCGCTGTCACAGGTTCTTCGCCAGCCTTTCATGGTTGGTCTCTTCCTGCCGATCCAGAGCGGTGGTTGGACACCGTCCACACTGCCGCGTACGACGAGCTGGACATTCGACTACAATGCCGCACTGACGCGGCGGGCGGAAGAACTCAATCTGGACCTTGTCTTCGGTCTGGCTCAGTGGACCCCGAAGGGCGGTCATGGTGGCGAAACCGCATTTCGCGAGACCTCCATCGACAGCTTCATGACCGTCTCTGCGCTGGCCGCTGTCACAAGCCGGATTCTGCTGATCTCTACCATTCATGTGCTCTACGGACCTTGGCACCCGGTGCATCTCGCCAAGTTTGGCGCCACGCTCGATCACATTTCGGGCGGGCGGTGGGGGGCGAACATCGTGACAGGCCATATCCCCCGCGAGGCCGCCATGTTCGGGATGGTGCGACCCGATCACAGCAACCGTTACGAAATGGCCGATGTTTTTACGACGCGGATGGAGCAGCTTTGGGCGGCAACAGAAAACCTATCCGTGGAGGGGCCATACTGGTCAATGACAGAGGCTTTCGTGACGCCGAAGCCACTTTTTGGCCGGCCGCTCCTGGTCAACGCGACCGGATCGCTGGAAGGTATCGCATTTGCCGCAAAGCATTCTGATATCGTCTTTATCACCAGCCCGACGGGCAACCAAATGTCGCATGCGGTGAAGGGGCTTCCCGCGCACACAGCCAAGATCCGGAAGGCGGCAAAAGAGGCCGGCCGGTTGGTGCGAACCATCATCAATCCCATGGTCGTCTGCCGTCCGACGGAGAAAGAAGCGATCGAGTATCGCGATGCTATCCTCGATGCGGCAGATGTCGGTGCGGTGGAAGGCTTTGCGACAATCTCCCGTGGCGGCGACGCGGTGGCTTGGCGAAACATGGTGCGTGAACATCGGGCGCTCGGGGGTAACCTGCATGTCGTCGGATCGCCGGAACAGATAGTCGATCACTTCATAAGCCTGCAGAAGGCAGGTTGCGATGGCGTGCAACTCACCTTCTATGACTTCATGCCCGACCTCGAGTATTTCGGGGAGGCTGTCTTACCGCTGATGCATCAGGCTGGTCTGCGCTTGAGCGGGTAAAGCATTGCAATGAGATCGGAATTCCCGGTTCCCTTGTCTACCGTTCGGACGGGTGGCACACTTCCGAAAAAGGAACCGGTCTCGGGCTGTCACTTATAGCTGCCTAGTAACGGACCGAGACTGCTGAACAGGGGAGCATGGCATGAAACTCTATTACGATCCGATCACTGTGAACTGCCGCAAGGTCGTCGCTGGGCTCGATTTAATCGGTGCCGACTACGATGAGGAAGTGCTGAGCTATTTCGGCGGCGATCACAAGAAACCGGAATTCGCTGCGGTCAATCCAAATGCGGAATTGCCGGCGTTGACTGACGGCGATATGAAGCTTTGGGAATCGAATGCGATCCTCGTCTACGCCAGCGAAAAAACCGGCAACACTGAAGCCTATCCTGTGGACGCCAAGGTCCGTGCCGATATCACGCGTTGGCTGCTGTGGGAATCGAGCAAATGGTTCGATGCCTGCTACGTGTATCTGGTCGAAAACGTCGTAAAACCGATCTTGGATGACACCACAGACGACGACCGGCTCGCCGAACACGCCCCGACCTTTCACGCGCGGGCGGCGGTGCTGGAGGCTGCGCTGGCTGGCCGCGAATGGCTGAGCGATGATCATGCGACGATCTCCGATATCGCCGTCGCATCGCCCATGCATCTGCACGCCGCGCAAAAGCTGCCGCTGGACGACTACCCGAATATCCGCGCCTGGATGAGCCGGGTTGAGGCACTGCCCTGCTGGCAGAAGTCAGATCCGGTCCCGCACATTCCGCCGGAGTTGCTAGCGAAGCTGGGGTAGCGGTCGTTCTGCGAACCCTTTAGGCCGTCGGGTCATCGCGGCAATTGATCACCAGTTCAGCGATCGAGGCGCTGTTGGATAGCGATAGCACGGTGAGCACGACCTGTGCCAAATCACCTGCTGGAATCATTCTGTCCTGGGTGATGCTCTCGACACCGGAGGTTAGGTCGGTCGCGACATAACCGGGACAGAGCGCGGTGCAGCGCACACCATCTTTCCAACCAGCATGACGCGTCGCGTGTGACAGGGCGACGGCGGCGAATTTGGTCATCGAATATCCGATCCCGCTATCAAACACGACTTTGCCGGCAAGCGAGGCCACATTGACGATCCGCCCCGTGCCGCTGCGGCGCAGATGGGGCAGTGCCAGCCGCGTCATTGACAGCGGCGCCTTCACGTTCACGGCCCACATCCGGTCGAGCACTGCGTCGTCGCCATCCTCCACTGTTACGGACTCGAAAATGCCGGCATTGTTCACGAGACCATCGATGCGGCCGAATTTTTCGACGGTCGCTTCGACCCAGTGCTGATGCGTTTTCGCATCTTCCGCATCGTAACGGGCCGTAGCGACGCGATCCGTTGCCCTGCCATCGATGACGGACGAGAGCGACTCCGGATCACGCGCGCCGAGGCTGATGGAATATCCCGCTTCGAAGAGCGTTTCGGCAATGGCACGGCCGATTCCGCGGTTTGCGCCGGAAATCATGATGACGCGGCCTTCGGTAGCAAGCATGGTGAGTACCTCACATCAGTCGTAGAGCGCGACGCACCGCACTTCGATGCTCCAGCGTTCCGCTGCGTTCGCGGGAGTAGCCGGATCTTCAAAGGCGCTGTGGAAACTAAAGGTGCAGGGCGCGTCCGTGTCGGCGGCGTCCGCCTTCGCACCGTCGCTTGTGGCGAGAGGGCCATCGGAATCCCATTGCTTGATCAGCAGAGCTTCGTCGCGGGTCAGATCGGGATAGAAATACCAGCCATGGTCTTCCGCGTGTTTGGCGAAGTAATTCTCGCCGATGCGGTCGTGATAATGAATTTCGAACACGACCAGGTCGTCGGGTTGTACCGTGGCGGCGTCGCACAGCGCCAAGGGGTGGGTCACAACTGGTTCTTTGGCGATGCTGCGCCAGAGATTGATGATCGCGAACCGTCCGTCCAACAAAACTTCATTGATGGTGCCCGGATCCAACAGGGCTTCTCCGTCTGGCAGAACAGAGCGCAACGTATCGTTTAGCCTCGGCGGTCGGGTGAGATCGCGCAACCGCTGTGGCGCACTCGTCAGCGTATAGTCGCCATGCACCATATGTGCGGGCCCCTGAACTTGCTGGCCACCGCGAATACGCTGTTTTCCTTCTTTGCCGGTGGCGGAACGGATGTTGTGATCGAATGCGGCGACCAGGCTGGCGCCGCACGCGTCCCGCACGATTTCGGCACAGTGCGGGTAGTATCGCCGCAAAACGGCATCATGGTCGAAGAAGTCCACTTCCAGATTCCCCAAATCGCGGGGTCGAAGCTCAAACCCGTTGCACGCCAAGGTCGGCGCATTCCGAAGAATTCGAGCATCCTGCACGGGCATCGCGCGGGGTTCCCGGTCGACCCCCTCCCATCCGGAGTCACTCCCATCCCGGTCGCGCCGGGTTAGGACCTTACCGTTACGGAAGAGCGACGGCGTCGATGTGTCCGCCATGTAGTTGAACGAGCCCTTACGGACCGCTTGATCCGACGCTGTGGCCGAAACCATGTCTCGCCTCCTTGGAGGGCTGGTAGATGATTATATCAATACGGCCACAAGTATAGCACGTTGGCTATCCGCCCAGATGCTTCCGGAAATGCGCGATCGTGCGATCTCTGGCGATGGCGGCCTGGGTCTCGTTATAGGGTTCGTAGCCGAAGCGATTGAAGCCGTGTTCCGTGCCGGGATAGATACGGACGTCGACATTGTTCCAGTCACCCATGCGTGTCTTGATTGCGGCGACCGTGTCGGCCGGAACGTGGGGGTCGTTCTCGGCGAAATGCATCACAATCGGGCAATTTAGATTTTCGGCTTCGTCGAGATGTTCGTCGATTTGTACGCCGTAATAGCTGACTGCCGCGCTTATCTTGTGCCGTACACTTGACAGATAGGTGAACTTTCCGCCGAGGCAGAAACCCATTACTCCGACCTTGCCGGTGCAAGCCTCGTGTGCTGTGAGCGCGGCGACAGTGTCTCCCAGATCGCTGGTAAACTGATCTGTGTCCATTTGCCCGCGTAGCGACTGCGCCTTCGCACGGCCTTCGTCGGTATAGGGCAAATAGTTGCCGGCTTCTTCCCGCCAATAGACGTCTGGCGCCAGGACGACGAACCCGTCCTCAGCGTAACCGTCGACGACGGCGCGGATATGGTCGTTGGTGTTGAAGACCTCTGGCAAGAGCACAATGCCCGGTGCGGGCGTCTTCGCTGGCAAGGCGAAATAGGCGGCGAAGGTCCCGCCGTCGGCGGCTGTGACGGTGATGTCGGTTCCCATGTCGGGGGGGCCTCTCAAATGTTTTTAAAGCGAATTGTCACGGAGCCTAGCGCAACTGACACGCTGTTTGTATGCCGACGGCCAAAATTCTAATATTAAGTGACACCACTTCACGGAGGTTTCACGATGGCCATCGAAATTCGTCAGGTAGGCCCGTGTTTTGCGGGCGAGGTCGAGGGACTCGATATGACCCAGCCGCTATCTTCGGATGATGCGGATACGATTCATGCGGGTATGGATGAATATGCGGTTTTGACCATCCGTGAGCAGCCGATGACGCCGGATCAGCAGTTGGCCTTCACACTGAGTCTTGGTGAGATCGAACCGGCGTCGCGGGCAACCTTGAGAGACAAGAAAGACTACAGACTGCCGAGCACGTTCCAGGACGTTTCCAATCTGGACAAGGACGACAAGCCGATGGAGCGCGCTGATCGGCGCCGACTTTTCGCGATCGGCAATCGGCTTTGGCATTCCGACAGCTCCTTCAAGAAGATTCCGGCAAAATACTCACTACTGCACGCAATAAGCATCCCCTCGAAGGGTGGGGATACGGAATTCGCCGACATGCGCGCTGCCTATGACGCGCTGGATGCACAGTCCAAGCACGAAGTTGAGGGACTGGTCTGCGAGCACTCGCAGATCTATTCACGCCAGCAATGCGGCTTCTTCGATCTGACTGACGAGGAACGCGAACGCTTTGCGCCGGCGCTGCAGACCCTGGTGCGCACGAACCCGATGACGGCCCGCAAGTCACTCTATCTCGCCTCGCATGCAGGAGGGATCATCGGCTGGCCGGTGCCGGAGGCACGACTGTTCCTTCGTGATCTGATCGAACACGCAACGCAACGGCACTTCGTATATGCGCATAAATGGCGGGTGGGCGATCTGGTAATCTATGACAACCGCCAGGTCATGCATCGTGCTCGGTCTTTCCCGGTGGACGAGCCGCGCGACATGCGTCGTACGACCTTGGCTGGTGACGGCCCGACTGTGGTGGACCAAGCAGCTTAAAGTTTCAGTGACAAATGCCGCGCGGCAATGATCGCGCAGAGCGCCAGGAAGACGAAACCTGCGACTGTGGTGAAGACTAGTTCGGGCCGCCCGTTGTCGAGTAGCCACCCAAAGAGCAGCGGCGTGATCCCGGATCCGACAGCGAAGCCGACGAAAACAAAGCCAAACACCTTGCCGGTCTGTCCTGGCGGCGTCATCGCACGCACCATCAGATCGCGCGGTGGCAGCACCAGCCCTAGACCGAATCCGACAATAGTCATTATGGCGATCAACAGAACTGCGTTCGGACCAACGACCAACGGCAGCAGCACGAAGACCCCGGCAAACAGCATTGCTGTTGCTGCGGTGATCCCGTGCCGTGGGAAGCGGTCCACGATAAAACCTGCCAACAGAATGCCGCCAACAATACCAAATAGGTGGCCGGTCAATGCTGTGTTCGCTGCATTGATACCGATGCCGTGCAAATTGATCAAACCGCTGGCCGTAAAGGCGATTAGGCCGCCGCTCGCCATGCCATATGCGACGAAGAAGGCGAGGAATAGCAACACCGGGGCCGTCAGCAGCAGGTTGAGACCACGCTTTTCCGTTTCAATACCAGTTGATTGTTTTGGCGTATCCGCGCTTTCCCCGACGAAGTTGCCGCTGCGCAAGAGCATCAGGGCGCATAGCGCGATACCAGCGAGGCCGGTGGCGATAAAGGCGGTGCGCCAATCCGCGAAATTTGCGATAGCCAGCATGGTCAGTGGTGCGCATGCCCCGCCAAGGAAACCAGCGAAGGTGTGGATCGAGAAGGCGCGTCCCAGCCGCTCTTCGCCGATCGAACCGGAAAGGATGGAATAATCCGCTGGGTGAAAGACGCTGTTACCGAGACCGGCAAGGACCGCGAGCACTAGCAGCACCCAGTAGGCATCGGCGAAACCGATCAAGGTGATTGCAGAGGCATTGAGGCCGAGCCCGACCAGAAGCACAGGCCGCGGCCCGACTTGGTCAACCAGGAAACCCACAGGAGACTGCACGAAACCGCCGAGCACGCTGTAGGCGGTTATTGCCAGGCCGAGCTCTGCATAGCTGACCTCGAAATCCTTTTTGAGGAATAGAAACATCGCCGGCAGCGCCAGAAAATAGAAATGGCTGAGGAAATGCCCGGCACTGATCAACCCAATTATCCAGCCGTCTTGCCGCGGCTGTTCCTCGAGGACGGCCTGCATAGATGCTCCTGTACCCGGTGTTCGAACGACGGCGAATGTGCGCTCTCAGGATCGTAGGATCAAGGTCGAACATCGCATTTAATCATGGTTGTCCATAACTGCCCTGCCAAACTATGAGTTTCGCGACTGCCGTGGCGCCGCGTAGGACTGCAGCGCGAAACTATTAGTCCTGTCAGAGGGCTTTGGGGTGCCGGCAAAAACTTTGGCGACATACTCAGTCGAACCTGCTGGATAGGGCCAAGGCGGCGGCTGTCGAGGTGATCGAAGGTGCCGAGGTTTGGATCAAACGAGGCGTCTGCTCTATGCCACCGCGCCCACTCCTGGCTAAGCATCATTTCTTTATTCGATTGGCGGCACCTACAACCCCAACTGCGCTTTGGCGATGATGTTGCGTTGGATTTCGTTTGAGCCGGAATAGATCGAGACCTTCCGGAAGTGTAGATAGCTGGGTGTCACGCCATTGGCGTATTCCGCGCCGACCGGCGGTTCGTTCCAGCCGTGGCTTAGCGCGTTCAACAGGTAGGGATTGGCGTAGTAACCGATAGCCAACATCTTTAACTCGGTGAGCCGCTGATGGATTTCTGTGTTGCGGACCTTAAACAAGTTGGCCTCGGTGCCGAGCGCTTGGCTGCCTAAGGCTCCTTTCTTCGACATCTTGTCGAGCGCGCGTAAATTAAAGGCCTCCAAAGTACGCAGTTCGAGCTCGATTTTTGCAATTTCACGCGCGAAGTCTGGGTCTTCCGCAAGAGGTCGGCCGGCGCTCACTTCATCGTCCTTGGCAATCTGCTTGAGCTGCCGCAGCAGCGTCTTGTGCGTGCCGAGCGAGCCACCGGACATGCGCTCATGAGCCAGTAGGTACTTGCCGATAGACCAGCCCTTATCGATCTCGCCGACCGTGTTGGCGATCGGAACACGAACGTCAGTGAAGAATACCATGTTGGTCTCGTGTAGCCCATCCATCAGATAGATTGGCCGAATCTCGATGCCAGGTGTTTTGAGATCGACGAGGACGAAGGTGATGCCTTCCTGCTTCTTGCCCTCCGACGATGTTCGTACCAACATAAAGCACCAATCGGCCCAGTGTGCCTTGGTGGTCCATGTCTTTGTGCCGTTGATTACCCAGTGGTCGCCATCGCGTTCTGCACGGGTCTGCAGCGAGGCGAGGTCGGAGCCCGACCCCGGTTCGGAATAGCCCTGGCACCAGATTTCCTCTCCGGACAGCATTGGCGGGAGGAAGCGTTCGCGTTGTTCTTCGGTGCCGAACCCCATCAGCACGGGCCCGCACATATTGATGCCGAAGGTGACAAGTCTTGGTGCGCCGGACGTGCCGAGTTCTTCGTCAAAAATGTATTTCTGTGTCAAGGACCAGCCTGGGCCACCATATTCCTTTGGCCAGTTCGGCGCGACCCAGCCTTGCTTATGAAGGATCTTGTGCCATCCAACGACATCCTCGCGCTGCATCTCAATGCCATTTTCAACCTTGTATTTTAGGGCATTTGGTGTCGCCTCGAGCAGGAACGTCCTGACTTCTTGTCGAAACTTTTCGTCTTCCGGGGCGAATGCGGCATCCATTGAGGCAATCCTTCGAGATAGTTCTAAAGGAGACCCATCTTGCGCTGTTTCGCTTTCGCCGACAATCAGATTGGCCAAAAACGGTGTTTCGTGCGACCGTTGTGGCCCAAAAATAAAGTCTAAAGGGAGGGATGTCGTGACCACATTCGATCTCGCCGTCACCAACGCATTGCTGTCTACGACGCGGGCGGTGCGCAAACGGCTCGACATGGACCGGTCAGTCGAGCGGTCTGTTATCACGGACTGCATCGGATTATCGCAGCAGGCGCCGACAGGGTCGAACAAGCAAGGCTGGCGCTGGGTGGTCGTGACCGACCCGGAAAAGCGCAGGGTGATCGCCGATTATTACCGCAAGGGCGTGGGCGATTACCTCGTAACCGCGAAGGCGGCGGCGGTAGATAGTGGCGCGTCGCAGGACGCGCGAGTTTTCGACTCTGCGCAGTTTCTTGCTGATCGGATGCAGGATGTACCGGTGCACGTCATCCCTTGCATTGAGGCGGGCCACATCCCGACGGATGCGCCGCGGCGTGCTTGGATAGGTCTCGGCGGCTCGATATTTCCGGCTATCTGGAGTTTCCAACTTGCTCTGCGGGCCCGCGGCCTAGGCTCCTGTCTAACGACCTTGCACCTGTCCTACGAAAAAGAGGTGTCCGCTCTGCTTGGTATCCCAGAAAGCATGGTCCAGATCGCATTGCTGCCGGTAGCCTATACTAAAGGCACTGACTTTAAGTTGGCTAAACGCCCGCCCGCTGAAGATATAATCCATTGGGAAAGCTGGTAAAATAGACCAATAGCCCGTCATCCTCCACCCTAAGCCAGGGTCCATCCCAGATCTTTGCGGTGATGCAACCTGGTTCTCGGATTGGCGGTGTTTTGCGCCTTGTCCTGGTTGACCGGCAAGTGAGGGTCGACAGCCGGCTACCCGAACGTTAAAGAGACGGGCCCTTGTGAAGGGCAGAGAACGAAGAGGAACATAACATCATGGAAAAACGAAGGCTGGGCCGGACTGGGTTCGAGGTGTCGGCACTGGGATTCGGCGGCGGCCCGGTGGGCTTTCTGGGAACCGAGCAAGACGAGGTCACAAATATTGTCAACTATCTGCTCGACAACGGTGTGAATTTCATCGATACGGCGGCCGGCTATCCAGGCTCCGAGGAAGCGTTAGGCAACGCAGTCAGCCACCGACGGGACGAATATGTGCTGGTGTCCAAATGCGGCCAGGCGTTTGATGACCTGGAGGGTGAGGCCTGGTCGGCGCAGGTGATTGAGCAAACGGTTGACCGGGCACTACGGAGGCTGAGGACGGATCGGCTGGACGTCATGCTGCTACATTCCTGCGAGCAGGAGGTGCTGGAGAAAGGTGAGGCGGTCGAGGCGTTGGTCAAGGCGCGTGACGCTGGTAAGATCCGCCATGCTGGCTATTCCGGCGACAATGAGGCCGTGATGTACGCCGCTGGGCTAGACGTGATTGATGTGGTCGAGACCTCGGTTAATATCTGCGATCAAGCCAACATCGAAACGTTGCTGCCCGAAGCGAAGCGCAGAGATATTGGTGTCATTGTCAAGCGTCCGGTCGCTAATGCGGCATGGCTGGGTGTCGGTCAACAGCCCGGGTTTTATGCCAACTACACTACCAGCTATGCGGAGCGGTTTGGTGCGATGGAGCTGAGCCCCACAGATCTTGGTTTAGAGGCAGACTGGGCACAGATTGCACTGCGTTTCACCCTGGCGCAGGACGGCGTGACGACGGCGATCGTCGGAACAACAAACCCAGATAATGCCAAGCGCAACATAGAAGTGGCGGCGAAGGGTCCTTTGCCCGACGAGGCTATTGCAATGATACGGTCCGCGTTCGCTAAGGCCGAGTCGGCGTCTGGCGAAGCTTGGCTTGGTTTGCGCTAAAACGGCGACTATTATCTGTTACTTCGTCGCGCGCACAAAAGGATACTCGAATTTAAGGGAGAAGAAGTTTGCCTGGCCCGCTTCAAGGAATTCGCATTATCGACATTACCACCGTTCTGCTTGGACCCTATGGGACGCAGATGCTGGCTGATGCCGGTGCCGACGTGATCAAGGTAGAGGCGCCGCCGACCGGCGACATCGCCCGCAATATGGGCGCGGTGAAGAACGTCAATATGGGCGGTATTTTCCTGAATGCGAACCGCAATAAGCGATCCTTGGCACTCGACCTGAAACAGGAGTCGGCGAAGGAGGTGCTGCGCAAGCTGATCCCGACTGCCGACGTGTTCGTGCACAATATGCGCCCGCAGGCGATGGCGGGTCTCGGTTTTGACTACGAAGCGGTATCGGCGATCAAGCCGGATATTATCTATGTCGGTGCCTACGGTTTCGGTCAGGACGGACCCTACAAATCGAAACCTGCTTATGATGATGCGATCCAGGCATCTTCCGGCCTCGCCAGCATGTTTCGGCGGCAGGATGGCGACGCGCGCTACGTGCCAGCGGCGATCGCTGATAAGGTCACCGGCCTGACCATGAGCCAGGCCGTCGCTATCGCTCTACTGCACAAAGAACGGACTGGTGAAGGGCAATTCGTTGAGGTTCCGATGCTGGAAACCTTAGTCAGCTTTAACCTGGTCGAGCACATCAATGGCTGCGCTTACGAGCCGCCAATCAGCGAACTTGGCTATGCCCGCGTGATGACGGCGTTCCGCCGCCCATTCCCAACCAAGGACGGCTTCGTCTGCATGTTGCCCTATAGTGACAAGCATTGGCTGAATTTCTTTACCTCCGTGGGTCGGCCAGAGCTGATGGAAGATCCGCGCTTTTCCTCTTACCGCGCGCGTATCAGTAGCGTCGACGATCTGTATGGTTTTGTCGGCGAATGCACCCCAGATCGTACGACTGCGGAATGGGTGGAACTCTGCGACGAGCAGGAAATTCCCTGTATGCCGATCATCGACCTCGACGATCTACTCGAAGACGAGCATCTAAACGCGGTCGGCATGTTTGAGAAGCATCAGCATCCAACCGAAGGTGAAACCTTACTAGTCCGGGCGCCGGTTAACTACGCCAAGACGCCGAACAGCATTCGGACACATGCGCCGCGTTTTGGCGAACATGGTGCCGAAGTGCTGAGTGAGCTGGGATACGATGAAGGCAGCATCGCTGAATTAATGGAAGGCGGCGCAGTTCTGAGCGATTCTGATTAGGGTTGGTGTTATGGAATAGTGTGATGGAACGGGTTCCCGCCGTTGACTTCGCGCCCTTCCTCTCCGGCACGCCGGCAGGCAAACAGGCGGTGGCTGATGCTGTTGGAGCCGCCTGCGAAGGCATCGGTTTCTTTTATCTCGCCAATCATGGCATGTCGGCGTCGGTGACGGATGGTATCTTTGCCGCAGCGCATCGGTTCTTTGCGATGCCGTTGCAACGGCGTATGGACTCGTCCATCCTGATTTCTTCAAAGCATAGCCGCGGTTACCAACCGGTCGGCGCTCGGTTCTACCCGGATACTGCGGAACCGGACCGTATGGAGGCGTTCAAATATCAGCGCGAGTTGCCGGCTGACGATCCTGATATCCTTGCGGGCGACCGTATCCAGCAGCTGAACAAATGGCCGGAAGATCTTCCCGATTGGAGCCAAACGTTGCTGGATTACTTTGAGGCTGTGGATGGTGTCGCGATGGGTCTGTTGCGCGCGTTCGCTCTGGCCTTGGATTTGGAGGAAAATTATTTCGTCAAGTTCTACTGCAAGCCACTGACCCAGGTCTCGCTGCTGCACTATCCGCCCGCGCCACTAACCGATGGGCTCTACGGCAACCGGCCGCATCACGATAAAACGGCATTTACTATTGTGTTGCAGGACGATGTACCGGGACTGGAGGTGGAGACGGTTTCGGGGCGTTGGATCGATGTGCCCCCCAAGGAAGGCAGCCTTGTAATCAATATCGGCGACTACATGGCGCGCTGGACCAATGACCGTTACCGGTCGACCCGGCACCGGGTCATCAACCGAACCGGAGCGGAGCGTTACTCGGTCCCCTATTTTGCAATCCCCGATTTCGACGCGATCATCGAATGTCTGCCGAGTTGTCAGGGGTCTGGTACCCCACCAAAGTACCCGCCTCTCCCAGTTGGTCGGGCGATTCGGCAGAAATTTTCTGGTGATTACATTTAAAAAAAACAGCCGCATTCGACATATAATTTAGGAGCGACAGAAATTTCTTTGGAGGGAAAGGAAAGACTACCACCATAACGATTGCGCTGTTGGCGCTGATATTCGTAATCCCCAGCATGTGCGACATTTGGCTATGCGGTCAGAACAGCATGTTGCTCGGGGATGGTTCTGACCTTTGCGTTGACCTTCGCCCTCACAACTACCAAATCGGCGCTGTTGCTAATTAGCTTGTAACCAGCCCGCCATCCACATTGTATGACTGGCCCGTTATGTTGCGCGCGCCGGGCGAGGCGAGGAAGACGGCTAGTGCTGCTATGTCCTTTGGCTGATTGGCGCGGCCGATCGGTATCGGTGCTATATGACGCTTTAGCGCTTCCTCCAGACTGATGCCTTGTTCCTGGGCGCGAACCTCCAAATTGCGGTCGCTAAGCGGTGTGCGTGTAACGCCCGGGCAGATGGCATTTACGTTGATATTGTGCTGGCCGAGTTGCTGCGATGCCGTCCGTGTCAATGAAATGACAGCACCTTTACTCGCTGCGTAGGCTGCATTCGAGGTGCCGGCATAACCGCGTCCAGCGATCGAGGCGGTGTTGATAATGCAGCCTCCGTTCTGCTCGATCATCTGCTTTGCCGCGCGCTGTAGGCAGAAGAACACGCCCTTGGCGTTGACCCTGTGGATACGGTCCCAGTCCTCCTCGGTTAGGTCCATGATGTAGGCGCGCCGCGTGACACCTGCATTGTTGACGATCACATCCAATCGGCCAAAATCGTCAACGGTTGCCTGGACCATCTGGTCGATATCGTCGAGATCACCGACATCAGCTTGAATTGCCTTGGTCTTGACTTGGAACTCTCCGGCCTGATCCGCGGTCTTTTGCGCCGCATCGCCGTCAATGTCAACGGAGATTACCTGAGCTCCAGCCTCGGCCATCGCGACTGCGATCGCTTCGCCAATTCCCGCACCGGACCCGGTGATCAGCACGACCTTATCCTTGAGAATCATGACGTTCGCCTCCCGTGAATTTTAGATTGGACCTAAAACGCGCTCGGCGGCAATCCGCCGCCATCGACAACGATTGCTTGGCCTGTGGTGAATGCTGCGTCCTCTGAAGCCAGATAGGCAATGGCAGCAGCGATCTCCTCTGGCTTGCCGTGCCGGCCTACGGGGATTGGTTTTGCCCGTTCCGCCAGACCTTCATCGACGTCTGTGTATCCCGCCTTGAGGGTTGAGCTGATCGCCCGGTCGGTACGAATCGACCCCGGGCAGACGCAGTTCACAGTAACTCCGTGCCGCGCCATGTCGTAGGCAAGTGATCGGGTAAAACCGATTACCGCTGCCTTCGACGCGCAATAGGCGGCGCGTTCCGGCAGTGCCTCCAGTCCCGCGACCGAGGCAAGTGAGACGATCCTGCCGTAGCCAAGTGATTTCATGTGCGGGACGGCAGCGCGGCTCATGAGGAAGGGGCCACGCACATTGATCGCCATGACGTTCTCCCATGCATCGAGCGGAACCGTTTCGATTTGGCCTCTATCCTGGCCGTGAGGTGCGCCTGCATTGTTCACCAGAGCATCCAGTCGGCCGTATTTCTCGATCGTGCTTTTGACCAAGTGGGCCGCGCCGTCTTCGGTCGAGACGTCGCCGGTAAAGCTGGATGCTGATCCTCCCGCCTCTTCAATGCGGGCCACGAGGGAGTCGAGCCCTTGCCAAGCGCTGGCCTTCTTCTCGACTGTATTGTCGTTATCGACGCCCGCCGCGGCAACGTCGCTAACTGCAACAATGAAACCATCGCGCGCAAGTTTTTGTGCCGTCGCCGCGCCGATACCGTTTTCCTTACCACACCCGGTGATGAGCGCTACTCGCCGGTCGCATTCCGCCATGAGTTATTCTCCTTGAATTGGTCTGAAAACTATACGAACCGCAGTAGACGCGCACAAACTGGCGCGCTGTGCTAGCGTTCGCACTGATTTCCCAAAAGGAGACGGCGTACCATGGCGCCACCGGATCTCGTGACCTTCGATGTCTATATGGCGCTGCTCGACATTGAGGGCAGTCTTGTTCCGGTCGTACAGGAGATGCTGGGCCTGTCCCTGGATGACGCTTTGCCGTTTGTTCGGAATTGGCGGGCTAAACAAATGGAGCGCGCCGCAGCGAGCAACTCACTGGATATGGAACGGACCTCCTTCCGTGATGCAACCCGCATGGGTCTCGATTACGTTGCAGGCCGTGCGAGGATCGAGATCGACAGTGATACACACGAAGCACTTGTTTTAGCTTGGGATAAAATGAACCCGTGGCCGGAAGCGGATGGTGTAATTGCTGTGATTAAGGCGAAGGGTTGTTCCACGGCGATCCTGTCTAACGGTGACCAGGACATGCTGGAAGCGGTGGCTGATAATTTTCAGTCCGGTTTTGACCATGTTTTCTCGTCGGAAACTGCTGGCAAGTACAAGCCGCACCCTTCCGTATATGCTCTGCCTACGAAGCTGCTCGGCGTGGCGATCGACGACGTACTGCATATAGCAGGCAGTCCAAACGACGTGCTGGGGGCAATCGCAGCAGGCATGCGCTGTGTATGGTCGAACCGGCATGGCGATCGACTGCTTGACCCACATTATCCGTCGACGGTCGAGCTACCGAATCTAACGGGCGTGCCTGACCTGTTGTAAGTAGACAGTGGCGGGGGAGCTAAGTGCACTACGGTTGGATTATCGTTTCGGCTTGTCTAGTGATCGGGGTGTGTGGTTACGGTACCTACTTCTCGTTCACTCTGTTTTATGAGCATCTGGCAGCGGAGTTTGGTTGGAGCCGGGCGGTAATTTCTGGCGCCATGTCAGTCGGCCTGATCGCCTACGGTATCTGCAGCTTCCCCATGGGCTGGTGCGCCGACCGCTTTGGGCCGCGCCCGACCGTCGTCGCCGGTGGCCTGATCTTTGGGCTGGGTACGGCGTTGGGATCAGCCGTCACCGAGAGTTGGCATCTCTACGCGCTTTATGGCGGGCTATCAGCCGTCGGGATGGGGGCAGTCTGGTCGCCTCTGGTCGCAACCATCTCCCGCTGGTTCGAAGCCCGGCGCGGTATGGCTATCAGCATCGCGACCCTTGGTGGCGGTGCCGGCACGTTCTTCATTGCGCCTTTAGCCGGTTTGCTTATTGGTCAGTTGGGCTGGCGGCAGGCCTATCTATGGCTCGGCGTGATCTCCGGCGGCCTGGTCGTTTTGAGCGCCTTATTCCTGACCCGCGATCCAGGTCGCAAAGGGATGCAGCCTTATGGCGTATCCGGAGATGCCGCTGCTGCAGGAGGTGTTGCTTCCGGAGGTGGCGTCGCGGTTACCGGTTCTTTCCTGCGTGACCGGCTGTTTTGGGTCATGTCGCTAACCTTCGGCCTTTGGTGGTTCGCGGGAGCTATCATTTATGTCCATATCGCGCCCTTTGTAATTGAGAAAGGGCTGGAAAGCGTCGGGGCAGCCACAATCGTCGCGTTGTTCGGGGCGGGCAACTGTATTGGGCGTATCGCCATGGGCATCATGTGCGACCGTATCGGCGCGGTGCCGACCTATCGCTGGTCAATCGGCATGTCGGCCACGATTATGTTGGCCTTCGCGTTCGTCGAGGAGGCGACGAACCTCTACCTTCTGTCCGTTGTGCTGGGCGTCTTTGTCGGCGGAGCTTCGACACAAATCTCGACGGTCAGCGTCGCCTTGTTCGGCACCGCGTCAGGGGGTGCACTGATAGGTGCGGTGCTGGCTCTAGTTGGTATTGTGGGCGCTGGCGGCCCGGTGCTGAGCGGTGCGATTTTTGATGCGAGCAAGTCCTACGCCCCGGCCTTTCACGTTGGCGCGGCGGTGTTCTTGCTGTCGCTACTGCTTTCGATCACTCTTAAGCGACGCTGACGAGCCGGGAGACTGTTATGGACAACACAACCACCGAATACGATCCGTGCACACATCGCCTGCTGTCGTTCCACGACCATATCGAGGCCTTCGAAGACGGCAGCGATACGCCACGCGCCTATCTGGAGCGCTGCCTGGAGGTGGTCGATTCTTTAGAAGGCGAAGTTAATGCCTTTGCCGCTATGAATATTGAGGGCGCTCGGGCGGCAGCCGATGCGTCAACGGCGCGCTACAAGGCGATGCAAGCGCTTTCGCGATTAGACGGCATGCCGTTCGGCGTTAAGGACTTGTATGAGACAGTCGACATGCCAACCCAGATGAACAGCCCGAAATATTTGGGATGGCAGGGTAATCGGGACGCCGCGCATGTCTTTGCGTTGCGCCGTGGCGGTGCGGTAATCCTTGGCAAGACGACAACGACTGAGTTCGGCGCCGGAGCGCCGCCACCTACGCGGAACCCGTTCGATACGAGAAAGACCGCGGGGGGGTCGTCCAGTGGCTCATCTGCTGCGGTCGGTGCTCGGATGCTGCCAGCGGCTTCGGGCAGCCAGGTACGCGGTTCTATTGTGCGTCCGGCGGGCTATTGCGCCAATTTCGCGCTCAAGCCCAGTATTGGAATGCTTAACAAGGGCGGCGGCCATTCGCTGGCGCCGAGCCAGAGTGTGCTGGGCGTCCATGCGGGTAGCTTGGAAGATTGCTGGCGTACCGCTTACTACATCTCGTCGCAGGCGGGTGGCGATGCGGGCTATCCTGGTCTGCTCGGCGACCCGGTACTGGGCACCGCGCGCAAGCCGAAGCGGCTGATTCGACTGGAGAGCGCTGGTTGGGAAGGGACGACGGGCGTGACAAAAGCGGCGTTCGAAGCGGCCTTGGCTAAAATGTCCGACACTGGAATTGAGATAGTCTCACGCTTTGACAACCCCAAGGTCGAGGCGCTGGAAGCGGCGCTGGCAAAGATCCCTGATCTGCTGCCAGGCTTGCTTGGCTTCGAATCGAAATGGCCGATGGCAGATTATGAAACTACTTCACCCGGCTGCCTTGGCGAGAAAATGCAGCGTATGTTGCAGGCGGGCGAGGCACTGACCATCGAGGACTACCGCGAGAGGTTAGCCATCAGGGTAGAGGTTCGAGCCGCGCAGGATGCTCTCAAAGGGTCGGCCGATGCCTTCGTCCTGCTCTGTTCGCAGGATCCGCCACCAGACTATCCGGAGATCGGTCACACCGTCTATGGCGACGTTTCCTCTACCCTTGGTGCTCCTGCTTTCGCGCTTCCTCTGCTGGTGGTGGAAGGCCTGCCAGTTGGGTTGCAATACATGGGCTGGCCGGGAGATGACTTCGCTCTTGCCTGCCAGAGCCGCTGGATGATGGATTTGTTTCGCTCACTGTGAACGGTGGAAACAATGTCTGAATATTACCTATTTTTCCCGCTTCAGATTCTGTTAGACGCGAGTGCCCTCTTATGCCGCATGAGGTATTGCGGTTAACGAAGCCGTGGGCCAATCTGTGGCCATGAGTGAGGAAAATCCGGAAAACAAAGGTAGTCAGACTAGCCGGGAGACGGAGGTTGGTGAGCCATTGTGGCTCGATGTACTGAAATCAACCGGAGTAGGTCTGGCCTATTTCACCTTCGTCATCGTGCTTGGTGGTGCGCTGGCGGTTGCTGTCATTGCACCCTGGGGACGGGCTAGCTTCGATTGTTCGATCTATTGCGTTTTGGAGCAGTATGTCGATTCGTGGTTCGAACCAGAATCAACGGCGAAAAAATAATCAAAAAAAGGGGAAGGGGACGCCATGGGATTGACGATGCAGCAAATCATAGACCGCGAGGAAATCCGCGATCTGATGATGCGCTATGCACGCGGCGTCGACCGCGCTGATTGGGAGATGGTGCGTGCTGTCTACCATCTCGACGCGCGCGACGATCATGGTGATTTTGTTGGCGATGTGCATGGTTTCATTACGTTCGCGAGCGAACGGGTCGGGCCACTGCCACAGTGTATGCATTTCCTCGGCAACTGTCTTATCGAGTTTGCATCCGATACGGTTGCTGTAGCTGAGACCTATTTTATGACGGCACACACGCTGGACGAACGGGGCCAGAAGGCCTATGGCGCCGGCGATGGTAGCGATCCAATGCAGCTTTCCTCCTATGGTCGGTACGTGGATCGGGTGGAACGCCGCGACGGCGGCCCCTGGCTGATCGCTGACCGGATCTGCGTGTTCGAGTCCACCCGAATCTTTACTGGCAAGGCGCCGCCGGTTAAGCCGGAGTGGGCGCAACAGCAACGCAGTCCGGACGATCCGATTTTTAGGATGCGCCGTGAGGTGGGAATCGGAGACTAGCGCTCCCTAAAACAACCGTTCGCTGGCAATCCGTGCGCCGTCCTGCATCGCTTTTAGCTTGGCCCACACCACGTCTGGGGTAAGGCGGCCCATGCCGGCAGAGGTATCGAAGCCGCAATCGGTCCCGGCCTGGATGCGGGCTGGGTCGCCGACCATCTCCGCCGCGCGCTCCAAACGGTCGGCGATGGTTTCCGGATGTTCGACAAAGGCGGTCTGGGTGTCGATGACGCCAACGATAAGAGATTGGTCGGTGCCGAGTGTCGCGTCGCGGAAGAGCTTTATTTCGTGCTGGTGTCGCGGGTTGGCGAAGGGTAGCAGGAAGGCACCAACATCAGCTTGCAGGATTGCCGGCAGGATCGCTTCTAGCGCGACATCTTTGTCGTGGGGCGACTCGTAATTACCCCAACAGACGTGCAACCGAACCCTCTCTCGCGGCACGTTTCGCACCGCCGTATTGATCCGTGTGATAACCCGCTCAACGAAATCTACAAAAGTGTTGAGTGGCTGGTCAGCGTAGGAGAAGTGCCGCTCCATGGCCAAGTCTGGCGCATCGATCTGTAGCAGGTAGCCATGCCGGTGTGCTGCCTCGTACTCAACCCGCAAGGCCTCGGCGAGTGCATCAAGATACTCATCCTCGCTGGCGTAATGCTCATTCTTCATCGCCGTGGCTACGATACCGGGCGAGGGGGCGGTCATGAAGGCGTCTGTAAAATCGCCACCGGCTTTCTCCAGCGCTGCCGCAAAGGTGTCTAGCTCCGCTTTGTTGGCGCCGGGATCTGCGTAGGTTACGGGGCCGGTGGCTTTTGGCGGCACAGTATTGCTGACAGCGACCTTGCTTGCCTCGGCTTTGCGCCACTGCGTGGCAAATTCCGGATAGTTGTCGAGCTCGGTGCGTGCGGGCCGTTGCCAGACGCCGGAGAAGCCGGTCATTCGTCGCTGGACATAGAGAAAGAAGGCCTCGCGTAGCTGCTCACCATCGCTTGGGATGTCGATGCCAGCCTCGCGCTGACGCTCGACGACCCAGCGCGTTGCCGCTTCGCCTTCGCGGACCATTTCGGCCTCGTCGATGGGCTCGCCCGCAATACGTGCGGCGTAAAGTTCGACCAGACGCAGTGGCCGCGGCAGGCTGCCGGCGTGGGTCGTCAGGATGCGGTCAACTGTCACGGGGTTATTCGGCCGCCACCGCATTCACCGATTCCCAGCTCTTGAGAACCGGCAGTACTTCCTTTGCGAATAGTTTGATGCCGCGCTCGCATACATCGTAGGGGGAGCCACCGAAGCGGAAGGCAACGTTGAGCTCAAAATCGCCCACTAGAGCGCGGCGCTCTTCGAGGCTGCGCAGGATCTTATCTGGCGTACCCCAGCTGGCTGCCTTCATGAAGCCTTCGACGGCGCCGCCCATACCCGCTTCCTTCGCGATGGCGGCTTTCTGTTGGTAGGAGTCGTAGCCCTTCACTGTCGCAAAATGCTCACCAAGAAATTCATAGTGGTAAAAATTACTTTCGACGAACTTACCCTGGTACTGCCGCGCCTCCTCCTCGCATGTTTCCAGGTCCGTGCCGCAGACGACGAACTCGGTTAGCATGATAGTCGGTGGCTCAGTACCGTGGATCTCACGGTGTATTTCGCGGCCTTTTTCGATCACCGGCAGGCGCATTTCCCAAGGCCGGTCGGCGAACATAACCACGTGCGCTCCCAACTTGGCTGCGGATTTAACTGAATCCTCACTAGAGGCGACTGCGTAGATGCGGCCTTCGAATGAATGCTGTGGTCGAGGTCGGAGCTCGGTGCGCGGCTGATTGTAGTGCGGACCATCGCCCTCGATGAAACCAGTTTTTAGCGCTTCAACTATCATTGGCGCCGCTTCGTCGAAGCGGGTGCGCGATTCGTCCATGCTGATGCGGAACGCTTCGAACTCACGCCGTGCCAGCCCGCGTCCGAAACCGAGTCGCAGCTTGCCCTTGCTCAGGAGGTCGAGCACGGCAGCATTTTCCGCCACCCGCAGCGGATCGTGCCAAGGTAGGATGACCGCCGCAGTACCCACATCCATATGAGGATAGAGCGCAGTGAGATGGCTCATCAGATGCATGTTGTCTGGCACAAAGGAATAGTCGTTGAAGTGATGTTCCGCTGACCACAGGCAATCGAATCCAGAGTCTGCCGCGATTGCCGCGAGCCGAAGTTCCTCCTCCCAGACCTGACCGTCGGGACAGTCATCCCAGCCATAGTTGGTGAATAACATCATCATGCCGACATCCATCGGGTGTCTCCTTCGTGGCTACTTGTTTTGGTGCTGGCGTGTTATTCCGCCGCGCTGGCGACGCGGATAGCACCATTGTGTTGGGCGAAGACGGGCATCACCTCATTGGCTAGTAGGGTCATAGTCTGTTTGCCGAATTCGGGGCTCCACTCCAGCGCCATGGCGGTTAGTACCCCGAAGGGGCCGGTTTGGTCGCGCAGGGCGACCAGCTTGTCGGTGACCGTTGCGGGCGAACCCCAGGCTACTTGGTATTCGGCGACTTCCTGCCAAGTGATATTGTCAGGATCGGGATGGCCTTCCGGGGCAACGAAGGCTAAAAGGCCACGTGCCTTCAGTGAGGACAGTAGGTAACGGAACCAGAAGCTGACTGGCCCCTCCGGGTCCATTATGTAGTCACGGGCTTCCTGGTCGCTCGGCGCTACGATGATGTTGCGTGAGACGCGCCAGATGTCTGGGTCGGCCGTCCGCCCCGCCGCTTCGCAGCCTTCCTGATAGGCTTTCCAGTGGCTCGCTGTGTAGCGTGGATGCAGGAAGGCGGCGCCAGAGATAGGAATCCAACCTTCTTCGCCGGCCATTCGCGCGCTACTGGAGTTAGGCGACATAATCGAGATGGCAATCGGCGGATGCGGCTGTTGATAGGGTTTAACGAAGCAGCCAACGCCGTAATCGACCCGGCCGGTGTCTTTGATCTTTACGTTCCAGAATTTACCTTCGCGAGAATAGGGTGGTTCGCCATCCCAAATCGCCAAGATATGTTCAATCGACTCGCGCACCATGGCGCCGCGGTCAGTATCGCCGCCGACTTCGAACAGTTCCACATCCGACGATAGGCTGCCATTGCCGATGCCCATCTGGAACCGGCCCTTGGACAGATGGTCGAACAGGGCAGCTTGTCCGGCAATGCGCGACGGGTGGTGGTGTGGTAGGCAATAGACACCTGGCCCCATTTTGATCTGCTTGGTCTCGCCCAGCAGTGTTGCGAGAAACACCATTGGGTCGGTGATCGGCTCCGATGTTGCGGCGGTGTGTTCGCCAACCCAGATTTCGTGATAGCCCAATTGGTCGGCTAGGAGGACTGTTTGCCGGTCCTCCTCGAGCACCTGGGTCAGGTTGCGTTTTGGGTCGTGGACGGGCTGCATAAACATGCCGAGGCGCATTGCGGTCTCCTTTGTCTAAAGGAATTCGGTTGCATCCGATGTTACGGCAGCGGGCAGCTGAGGCCAAGTTCGCTGTGCGAATTGTGGTATTGACGCCAAATGCTAACCTGGATGTCGGAAAATTATGGGAGACGCAGATGCCTACGATCGATGCTCAAGTTCATTGCTATGAACGCGATCATCCGGGGCGTCCCTGGGTTGAACGGTTGACCGGACCGCCGGAGGTCACTGGCGCTGATATGGTCAAAGCGATGGACGATGTCGGCGTGGATGGGGCGATTTTGGTGTCGGTCTGGACCATGTACCGCTACGACGATAGCTACGCGCTCGACGTTCATGAAGCATATCCCGACCGGTTTGCGTTGGTTAAGCCGATTGATCCCGACGATGAAGGTGCGGCGGAAACGATCTCCGATTGGGCGGCGCGAGATGGGACGGTCGGGGTGCGCATCATGATGCGTTCCGGCGTGTCGAAAGTGGCCGATGATCCTGGCATCGACCGCATCTGTGAGGCCGCGGGCCGTCACGGTCTGCCGCTTAATCTCGCCTGCAGCGGCCGCTTGTCACAGGTTGGTCTGATGGCGGCGCGCCACCCGAACACGCGGATCGTTGTGGACCATTTGGGCGTCAAGCAACCTCAACACCCACCGGTGCCGGAGGCTCCCTTCGCCTTTCTGCCGGAACTGCTCAATCTGGCGCAGCACGATAACATTGTCGTCAAGGTGACCGGCGCTTGCACCCTGTCACGCCAAGCCTTCCCTTTTGACGATATTTGGGACCCGCTCGCGCGGATCTTCGACGCTTTTGGGTTCGAGCGATGCCTGTGGGGCACCGACTGGACGCGGGCTATTAACATGGTCAGCTATCGCGACGGGGTGGAGCCGTTCCGCCTCACTGACCAGCTATCGGAAAGTGAGCGCGAAATGCTGATGGGGGATAGCCTACAGCAGGTCTATGGCTGGACGCCGGGTGGACGTTAGGCAGTTGGCTGTGTCTCGCTGAATATCTGCGTGCGTTTTAGGATGCGGCGCTGGGTGTCTGGAAAGGGCTCCCTGCGGTGCATCGTTGCACGGTTGTCCCACATGACTAGATCGCCAACCTGCCACTCGTGCACCCAGATATACTCATCCTGGGTCTGATGCTCGAACAGGGTTTCGAGCAGCGCCCGGCTTTCTTTTTCCGCCATTCCGAGGACGTTTTTAGTGAAATAGGGGCTGACGAATAGCGTCTTGCGGCCGGTCTCCGGGTGAGTGCAGACGATGGGATGGTCGACGACCGGGTCCGGGTTTTGCTCTGGCCGAAAATGCAGATGGGTCGCTCGTAAACCTACCAGCTGTGCCTTCATCGCCGCGTCTAGCCCATCATAGGCGGTGTTGTTGTTGCACCATGCCGTGGCACCGCCTCTCTCAGGAATTTCCACAGCGAAAAGCAGCGAGAAAGTACCCGGGTGCGGCATGAATGACAGGTCAGAATGAAATAGGATCTCGCCATGGCCGAGCGAGCCAATCAGCTTGCCGTTCTCGCGCACATTGGAGACCATCATGATCTCCTCCGTTTCCCTATCCGGCTGATTGTCGCGGACATGCACCGAAGCCGGGCCGAAATAGTGCGTAAAGGCCACCTGAGCCGTGTCGTCGAGTGACTGGTCGCGGAAGAATATGACGCAATATTCCAATACTACCGAGCGCAAAGTGGACACGGTTTCCTTGGGTAGGGGACGGGTGAGGTCCAACCCCGTGATCTCTGCACCCAGTGCGGCGCCGGTCGGGATTACTGTGATGCATTCGGGCTCATTTACGCTATCCGCCAATGTGTTTTCCTCCGTCCGTAATTAGCGCGATTGTCGCCCGTGCAGCGGTTCCGTTCAAATGCGGAGAACGTTGATAGAGCTGGACAGGGCGGGTCGCTGCCGGTAACCCTCTCGAAACACCATTGAATTTTGGATTACATGCCACCCCTCATAATTTATCCGCGGTCAGGCGCGGCGCTTTCATGACGCGCCGCGTCTGGTTCACAGTCTTCTGCGGCGTGCTTATCGTCTTGATTGGGGGCGGTTTGCGGCAGTCTTTCGGCGTGTTCCTACGTCCGGTTTCCCTCGATTTGGAGATTGGCCGCGAGCTTTTTGGACTCGTAGTTGCGGCGCAGGCGCTGATCTACGGTATCTCTCAGCCCGTTGCCGGAATGCTGGCTGACAAGTTCGGGGCGATCCGGATTATCATCGCTGGTGCTGTGCTGTATGCGGCGGGTCTTTGGCTGGCAAGCATAGCGGTGTCCGCAGTCGACCTGGGGATTGGGCTGGGCCTCGTGGTCGGGCTGGGATTGAGCGGTCCAAACCAGGTGCTAGTTTTGGGCGCAGTCAGCAAGGTTGTGCCGGACAACCGGCGCAGTGTCGTGTTCGGGACGGTTATCGCTTCTACCTCGCTTGGGATGTTCTGTCTGGTGCCGGGTACGCAATTCCTGCTGGACACCGTCGGGTGGCGGGACGCGTTTCTCTATCTTGCCCTTCTGCTGGCGTTGGTACCTCTGTTCGCTTTCGGCTTGGGCAGTGCACCGCCTGTACCTGTCGCAGGACAAAATCTGTCATTGCGACAAGTGATTGAGGAGGCCCGGGGCCATTCCGGCTACTTGTTGCTGACAGCTGGCTTTTTTGTATGCGGCTTTCACGTCACCTTTATCGCGACCCACCTGCCCGCCTTCCTGGTTGATAACGATGTGTCGCCGACCTTTGCCGCCAATGCGCTAGCGCTGATCGGATTGTTCAACGTTGCTGGTGCCTACATCTTTGGTGCCCTGGGCGACAGGTTCAGCAAAAAGAACCTCTTGTGCCTTATTTATACCGCGCGCGCCGTTGTGATGGGGATGGTTTTTGTTGTGCCGATCAACGATGTAACCGCTCTAATCTTCGGTGGCTGCATGGGGTTGCTGTGGCTTGCCACCGTGCCGCTGACTAGCGGGATCGTCGCGCAAATATTCGGGACGCGCTATTTTTCGATGCTTTTCGGTGTGGTGATCATGAGCCACCAGTTCGGCAGCTTCGCCGGCGCCTGGCTTGGCGGGTACATCTATGACGTGACGGGGACGTATGACCTTATGTGGCTCGCCGCAGCTGGTGTAGGGGTGCTGGCCACCCTATTACACTGGCCCATCCGGGAGGCGCCACTGGCGCGGCTCTCCCGCGATCTAGCCTAATCAGGTAACCTTACCAGTTGCCGGTATTTTCCATCGAGGCCCAGGGCTCCTGCGCTTCCTTTGGGCCGTCGGCCTGAAGCAATTCGATAGAAATATTGTCCGGTGTGCGGATGAAGGCCATGTAACCGTCGCGCGGTGGCCGGTTGATGGTCACACCGTTGTCCATAAGCTTTTTACAGGTGCCGTAAATGTCGTCGACTTCGAACGCCAGGTGCCCAAAATTACGCCCACCGGCATATTCCTCCGGGTCCCAGTTATAAGTCAGTTCGACCACGGGCGCCTTGCTATTCTTAGCTGCTTCTTCGTCCTGTGAGGCGGCTAAAAATATGTTTGTGTAACGGCCTTTCTCACTTTCCGTCCGGCGCGTTTCGACCATACCCAGAAGGTCACAGAAGAAATTCAAGGTCTTGTCAAGATCGGTGACGCGCACCATGGTGTGCAGATAACGCATTTCAGGCTCTCCCATCCTTTAAATTGCTTTGCACAATTCGTATCACGTGTGGAAGGCAGAGCAAATGTTCTCTTGGCTTAAACCGAATTCCAATACCGTCAGCTGTTAACTGCTAGCCTGCGCGGTATCCTAATTAATCGCCTTTTAAGTTCCGCATCAGAGAGTAATGCCTCTCGTGGAGGCATTGGCGCATAGCCGCCTCGTCTTGAAACGGCTTCATAGTCACATTGATAAGGAGTTTGATCGCGACGCGGAGGCGATACGGAGATTGTCTCGGCTTACCAAGTGGTTCTCAATAGCACGAAGGCTAGATGTTGCGATCGCGTCAGTTCTGATGGCGAGTTACCGTCGAACGGCCTTGCTTCTGCTGCAGGTAGAAGCTGGAAAGTTACGCCTTGAAGGGGTTGTCGGTCCAATGCAACGCGGTCGCGATGCCGTTCGATGCGATGAGCGTCAAATTTTACGGCGTAGCGACGGTTATACCGGAAAAGCAGCGACAATAACGGATTACAGCGATAGAACTATACGTGAGAAAAAGATGGCGTTACCTGCGCAGTTGCAAGGCATCGGACGTGAGCGGTTTCACCATTGCGTTAGCCGTTGTCGGAAACTCTCATGCAGACGATACGCGTAGGCGGTAGTTTAGCATTAAAATCGGCTTGAAATTTGAACTCTGCGACATTGATTGCCATGGCAATGGATCTGGAATCGGAGCGGCAGCAGGCGCGGAAGGCGAAACAGCAACTGCTGTTGCTGATTGTTGGCGCGGTCACAGTCGGCCTGCTTGGTTTGTACGGTATCGGTATGCTCTCCGATGCGGCAATACGCGCCGGCTTGCAGCCCAAATCCTGGACCCGTGCTGCGGAGGAAAAGCGCAAATTAGGACCGATCGAAGTGGCGCCCCGCGTGCAGTCGTCCAACCAGCCAGACATGGTAACCACGTCTCCGATAGCACCGATCACACCGGCATTGCGCGCGCGATACGTCCTGCCGCCTGGCGAAATTTTGCTGGATCTCTCGCGGGAGCGTATTGCCGCGCAGGACATGGTGACGGGAGGGTTGCTCGCGCTTTCGGCGCTGCCGGAGAACGGCGACGCTGTATCGCCCAAAATCGCTGAGGCAGCCCTACCGTTGCTTTATGAAGTCTATCTGAACCGCCGCGAAATTTTTGTGTTAGGCGGACACGTTAAGTTCGTTCGACTGGCGGCATTCAACGCCGAGGGGACGATGGCGGTAACCGCATCGTCGGACCAGACCGCGAGATTGTGGGACGTGGCAACCGGCAAGGAACGCACCAAGCTGAAGGGGCATGATGCGGAGGTCTGGTCGGCGGCCTTTAGTCCGGATGGTGCACGTGTCATGACCGTGTCTTTCGACAAAACAGCCCGTCTGTGGGATGTGGAAACCGGCGATACAGTTGCTGTGTTTAAAGGGCATCAGGGTGAGGTAAACACGGCGGCATTCAGTCCCGACGGTCGTCGTATGCTTACTACGTCCTACGACAATACGGCGCGGGTCTGGGACGTAGAGAGCGCGAAGACGGTGGCCGTGTTGGAAGGGCACGAGGCACTGATACGCTCCGCCGCCTTTAGCGCCGACGGTAGCCGGGTGATCACCGCGTCGCGCGATGGCACTGCGCGGATTTGGGACGCTGCCACGGGAGTTAAGGCACTAGTTCTGCATGGCCACACGAGGGAGGTTCGGGTTGCCGCTTTTAGTCCAGACGGCGGCCGGGTTGCAACAGCGTCAGCGGACGGTACTGCCCGGCTGTGGGACGCAGTGACGGGTGCGACAATTGCCGTTATGAGAGGCCATGACCGTTACGTCACCGCGGCCTATTTCAGCCCTGATGGAAGCCGCGTGATAACGGCCGCCTGGGGCGATAATGCGGCCCGGCTGTGGGATGCGGGGACCGGTGCGGCGGTTGCAGTGCTGGACGGTCACCGTGGTGAGGTCAATGGTGCTTCGTTCAGCAAGGACAGCCGCTACATCGTTACAGCCAGCGGCGACAATACTGCGCGTGTATGGGATGCGGCGACTGGCGCGCCGCTTTCTGTGTTGGCTGGTCACGCCAACCAAGTCTATACAGCCGCCTTCAGTCCTGACGGCGGGACGATCCTCACGGCATCGGCCGATGGTACGGCGCGTCTGTGGACGGCGCATGACGGCATCCCGGCAACCCGGCTTCCAATCGAAGAGGGCGGCAGGTTGTTGCAGTTTAATGGCCCGAGCCATCTCGTGACTGCAACCGGATCGGGTGAGATCGAAGTCTGGAACCTCGAAACGCAGCATCGTTACAAAGGTAGCGATCTCGAGGCGAGCGCGATAGCGGCTACCGTTTCCGTCAAATTTGACGCGCAGGGTAAGGCGCGGCTTGTGGATATGACGAGCGGTAGGACGATGGCGGTCTTGCCCGGCCGTTTTGACGGACCGAATTTTGCCCTAGTCGATTATACGGGTACTAGGCTGGCGACGCTTACCGGTGAAGGAACGGTTCGGCTTTACACGATTTTTCCGACACTGGCAGTGTTGGCGGCGCATCTGAAA
>CAYYUG010000025.1:43804-52530 GCA_964474755.1 uncultured Rhodospirillaceae bacterium
GGTTCGGCTTTACACGATTTTTCCGACACTGGCAGTGTTGGCGGCGCATCTGAAAGATGTGCTACCACGCGATTTGACGCGCGCGCAGCGCAGGGAACTGACCCGCATCGCCAATGCCGCCCGATAGTTGAAAAGACGGCTCCTAACAGCGACACTTAGCAGCCCAAGAATTCAGGAGTTTACAACGTGATCGTAGGAATCGAGGTCGGCGGCACCTTTACCGACTTGGTCATGGTCGACGAAGAAGGCCGGCTGATTGTCCATAAATTGCCTTCGACACCGCGCGACCCCAGTGTCGCCGCCGTCACTGGACTGCGGGAGATAATCGAAGCCGCGGATGTCACTGGTGACGCTGTGTCAGAATTACTGCACGGTTCGACAATTGCGGCGAACGCTTTAATCCAACGGCGCGGCGCGCGTACGGCACTGATCACGACCAAGGGGTTCCGCGATGTGCTGTTCATTCAGCGTCAGGATAAGACCGTCGTCTATGACATGTTTTACCAGAAGGCGGAACCTTTGATTACTCGCGATAGGGTCTTTGAGGTCGACGAACGTTTGGGTGCTGATGGTGGCGTGGTAGCAGCCCTCGATTCGACTGCAGCGGAAACGCTGATCGACGAGCTAATAGCGACGCATCACATCGAATCGATTGCAGTCTGCCTGTTGCACGCCTACGCCAACCCGCTGCATGAGCAGGCAATTGGCGAGATCATCGCTCGCAAGCACCCACAGGTGCGGGTCTCGCTCTCGTCCGAGGTGGCGCCGGAGCACCGCGAATACGAGCGGACCAGCACGGCGGTCATAGATGCCTATATCGGCCCGGCGGTGGAGAAATACCTAACCCGCTTCGGCGACTCGGTGCGTGAGGTTGGTTTCGGTGGCACGCCATTGATAATGCAGTCGAACGGCGGGGCGGTGCCGCTGGAGACGGCGCGGCGGCGCACTGCCAACATGTTCGTGTCGGGCCCGGCGGCAGCGGTAACCGCGGCCACGGAAGTAGCGCGGGCGACCGGTATTTCCGATGTGATTTCGATCGATGTCGGCGGCACGAGCTGCGATGTCTGCTTGATCACCGGCGGCATGCCGCAGACGACGGTTAAAGGCACGGCGGAGTTCAGTGTTGATGGGCTGCCACTTAATGTGGTGATGACCGACATCGTGACAATCGGCGCTGGCGGCGGCAGCATTGCCCATATCGATGCAGGCGGCATGCTGCAGGTTGGACCACAGAGCGCGGGTGCCGATCCGGGACCAGCCTGCTACGGCCATAGTGGCGAGAACTTTACCCTAACCGACGCGATGCTGCTGCTTGGTCTCCTCGATCCGGCAACGTCGCTACCCGGAGGCATCGTGCTCGACGCAGCCTTGTCCAAAGGGGTTGCGGCAGATCTCTGTGGCCGGCTGGAACTGTCACCGATCGAGCTGGCGGAGCGGGTATACCGTATCGCTATTGTTAATATGGCGCAGGCGCTGCGCCGGGTGAGCGTCAAGCGTGGCTATGATCCGCGCCAATTCGCGCTGTTACCCTGTGGGGGAGCCGGCGCGCTGATCGCTGGACCGTTGGCGGTGGAGATGGGCATGGACAACATACTGGTGCCGCCCCACCCAGGAATATTCTCTGCCTACGGGCTGGCAGTCGCCGATGTGCGGATTGACTATGTCCGGGCGGATGGAGCCGTACGCACGGACACGATGACCGAAGAAGAATTCGCCGAACGAATTGACGATCTGCATGGCCGCGCCATGGCGGAGTACAGTGCGCTGGGCTACGACACCAATGCACTGGCTCTGACTTTTGCAATCGACGCGCGCTATGTCGGCCAGGGCTACGAGTTACGCGTACCGATTGATCCTGAGGAAGTCGCCCGCGACGGGATCGAGACCCTCATTGAGAGGTTTCATCAGATGCACGAGCAGCAATATAACCACGCCTTCCGCAAAAGTAGGGTTGAGGCGATTTCCTTCCGCCTGACCGCGGAGCATCCGCGGCCGGCCTTGTCTCACGATGTTGTAGGTGAGGGCATGACCGAGAGTACAGGGTCGCGCGAGATCGGGTTGCCGGGTCTGACCGGCTCCTATGCGATCTATCAGCGCGACGGGCTGCCGCAGGGCTTCGCAGGAGACGGGCCAGCCATCATCGTCGAGACGACGACTAGTACACCAGTTCCACCGGGCTGGTGTTTCGAGGTGGTCGGGAACGGCGCGATTAAACTGAGCCGGGAGGACGCATGACTGCGATCGACCCCGCCGATTTTAATGTCGTGTCCGGCGCGTACAAATCCATCGCGCAGGAGATGCAGGACATCATGCTGCGCGCCGCCTATTCCTCGTTAGTGCGTGAGGCGAAGGACTGCTCGACCTGTGTCATGGATGCAGACGCCAAGACGGTGGCGCAGGCGGAGGCAATTCCCGTTCATATGAACTCGCTTGCTGCCGCGGTGCCCTTCATCAAGGCGAAACACGATCTCACGACCTTGGGGCCATCCGACGCTTTCATTACCAACAACCCCTATCAGAACGGCCAGCATCTGAACGACATTATCTTCATCATGCCGGTCTTCTACGAAGGAAAACTCGCCGCCTTTACTGGCAGCATCTGCCACCATCTGGAGCTTGGCGGTGCGGTTGCCGGGTCGAACGCGGATGCGACCGAGCTTTATCAGGAAGGACTGATTCTGCCGACACTGCGGATCGATGTGGAGAAGGACCTGAATGATGGCCCGGTAGAACAGATCATTGCAGCCAATGTTCGCCTTCCGGAGACCATCATCGGCGATTTCCATGCGCAGATCTCCGCCGTAATGCGCGGCCGCGACCTGCTGCAGGGATTGTTTGACCGACACGGGCTGGAGTTGGCAACGGTCTGCATGACGGAACTGCAGAGCTATTCCGAGCAAATGATCCGCGCGACCATTGCCGGTTTGCCGGACGGCGAGTATTTCGGTGAGGACAAGCTCGACGGTCGCACCTTAAACAGCAAACAGCCGGTCATACGGGCCCGCGTCGTGATTGATGGCGACCAGGCGTTGGTCGATTTGTCGGAGACCGATGATCAACTTTCTTGGCCTTGTAACAATCCGGTAGCCTCGACCGAATCCGCTGTACTGACCGTATTTGGCCAGCTGGCGGGCTCTGGAGTGCCGACAAACGATGGTATTTATCGCCCAATAAAAATGGTCACCCGTAAGGGTTCGTTGGTCGATCCGCATCATCCAGCACCGGTGCAAAGCCGGATGAACGCGGCCTATCGCACCGCATCGGCTGTCAAACGCGCCTTAGCAGAAGTCGCACCTGTACAGTTTTCTTGTGCCGGCGCCGACACGACTAACTCAATTACCATGAGCCGGATCGGTGACGATGGTTACGAGATGTTCTGCGAGATTGTCATGGGCGGGATGGGCGCCGGCCCCAGCAATGACGGAGCCGAAGTGGTGGCGCAGATGTTGTCCAACACGGGCAATACGCCGACCGAGGCGATCGAGATGGATAATGCGTTTGTACGCATCACGGAATATGCGTTGATCCCTGATTCTGGCGGTCCCGGTCGGCAGCGCGGTGGGCTCGGTGTGCGGCGTACCTACGAAATAATGAAGGATGGTGTGTTGCTTAGCACCTATGGCGACCGCCATAACATGCCACCCTGGAGCCTTGAGGGAGGCTTCGAAGGCAGCTTCTCCGCATTCACCCTGATCCGGGATGGCGAGAAAATTCGTATCCCGGCCTCTACCAACATGGAGGTGCGCAAGGGGGACCGTTTCACCATCGAGATTTCTGGTGGCGGCGGTTATGGCGACCCAAAATTGCGGGATGTGGCTGCGGTGCGCGATGATCTAGCCTGCGGCCGTATAAGCATTGGTGCTGCGCGGGACATCTACGGTTTGGACGCTGTCGAAGCGGCGGCGGAGTAACGGAGCAAGGGCCATGAGCAAGATAGATCCGGCTGATTTTAACGTCATCACTAGCGCCTTCAAATCGATCGCGCAGGAAATGAGCGACATCCTGTTGCTGTCGGCATATTCCTCTATCGTGCGCGAAGCGAAAGACTGTTCTACCTGTGTGATGGACGCCCAGGCTCGTACCGTCGCCCAGGCCGAGGCGATCCCGATGCACATGAACTCGCTTGCCGCTGCGGTGCCGTTCATTCGCGCAAAGTATGATCTAGAAAAGGTGCGGCCTACCGACGCCTTCGTCACCAACAACCCGTATGAAAACGGACAGCATCTGAACGACATAATCTTCATTCTACCGGTTTTCCACGAGGGTCGGCTGGCCGCCTTTGCCGGCAGCATTTGCCACCATCTCGAGGTCGGCGGTGCCGTCGCTGGGTCGAATGCGGACGCGACTGAGCTTTTCCAGGAAGGCCTTATACTGCCGACTATGCGGATCGATATCGAAAAGGATCTCGGCGAAGGTCCGGTCGAGCAAATCATCGCCGCTAATGTGCGCCTGCCGGAGATCGTTATCGGCGATTTTCATGCACAGATCTCCGCCGTGATGCGAGGTCGCGAGCTAATGCAGGCACTGTTCGATCGCTACGGTTTTGATTTGACGACGCAATGCATGGTTGCACTGCAGGACTATTCCGAAACCATGCTGCGCCAGACTATTTCCAAGTTGCCAGATGGAGTTTACACCGCAGAGGATCGGCTTGACGGGCAGAAACTGAACAGTACGCAGCCGGTGATCCGGGCTAAAGTGAAGATCGCCGGCGATTCTGCTATGGTTGATATGTCGGATAGCGACCCGCAGGTTTCCTGGCCTGTGAACAACCCAGTCGCCTCGACGCATTCTGCGGTGCTGACGGTGTTCGGCCAGCTCGCCGGAGCGGGTGTACCGACAAATGACGGCATTTACCGGCCCGTTGAGATCAAGACACGCAAAGGCACGATGCTCGATCCGCATCGTCCGGCGCCAGTGCGCGGCCGAATGTCGGCTTCCTATCGCGCCGCGTCAGCTGTGAAACACGCTCTAGCTGAAGCCGCTCCAGAGTTGTTCTCCGCCGCAGGGGCCGACACGACTAACACGGTTACCATGAGCCAGCCCAGTCCAGATGGCTACCAGATGTTCGCGGAAATCATCATGGGCGGCAACGGTGCCGGGCCGGCCAATGACGGCGCGGAAGTTGTTGCGCAGATGCTGTCCAATACGGGCAACACTCCGACTGAAGCAATAGAGATGGATCAGGATTTCGTGCGCATCGTCGAATACTCCCTGATCACCGACAGCGGTGGCCCTGGGCGACAACGCGGTGGCCTGGGCGCGCGGCGGGTATACGACATTCTGGGCGACGATGTACTTATCAGCACCAATAGTGATCGCCACAATTCTACCCCTTGGGGCCTTGCGGGTGGTTATGATGGCAGTTTCGTTTCCTTCACCCTGATCCGTGATGGCGAAGAAATCCGCTATCCTGGTGCGTCCAATATCCAGTGCCGCAAGGGCGACCGGTTTGTGATCGAGATATCCGGCGGCGGCGGTTACGGAGACCCAAAGTTGCGCGAACGGGACGCGGTGCTCGACGACCTCAACTGCGGCCGTATCAGCGAACGCATGGCTCGAGAAGTTTATGGGCTGGAGTTGGTGAACGCAGCGGCGGAGTAAAGAGCGCCTACCCCTTCCGCTTAAACATGGCTGGAAGGTCCAAATTTGTGCGTTGCGCGGCTCATTACTTGGATTTTTGGGTTGAAGCCGAGGATGGCGGCTGGGATTTTCCACTAGATCGCTGCTAGACTTTGCCGTCTACAACAATGAGGAGTTTGCCATGCCCGCCCTGTCGAACCAGCGCATAGCCTATTTCAATGGCAACTACGTACCCGAAGATCAGGTGATGGTGTCGTTTCGCGACCGGGGCTTCCGATTGGGTGACGCAGCCTTTGATATGACGCGGACATTTAATGGTACGCCGTTCAAGATGCGTGAGCACATCGAGCGGTTCTATCGATCGCTCAAGTATCTGCAGATCGATCCTGGCGTCAGCGCTGACGAAATGATCGGGATCAGCGAAGAAGTTACCCGCTGCAACGAGCATCTGCGCGGTGACGGTGATGATTATTGGATTGCGCAGAGAGTTAGTCGTGGGATTGACGGGATCGACCCGTCCGAGATTGAGCATGTTGGACCGACGGTGATCGTCGAGGCGACACCGCTGCCCTTCGGAAAACGAGCACGCATCTATCGTGATGGTATCGATTTAGTGCTGTCCTCCGTGAGACGCACCTCACCGGACAGCCTGTCGCCGCGGGCCAAGACGCACAATTATCTGAACTTGATCATGGCCGATATGGAGGCCAAGGCAGCTAACCCGGACAACTGGCCGATGCTACTCGATGTCAACGGCAACCTGTGTGAGGCGATGGGCTCCAACATATTCCTTGTGCGCGACGGCGCACTCGTGACACCGCGCGAACAGTTCGTCTTGCCGGGCATTAGCCGTGCCATGGTGATGGAGCTCGCCTCAGGACTCGGCATCGCGTGCGAAGAGGTGGATGTAGACCCGTTTGACGCGATGAACGCGGACGAAATTTTCCTAACCTCAACTAGCCTCTGTATATGCGGTGTGCGTTCGGTGAACGGTGCCACGATAGGCTCAGGCGCTGTGCCTGGCTTGGTCACACAACGGCTAATCGATGCTTATTCGGAGGCAGTCGGGTGCGATTTTGTTGGACAGTATTTGGCGCGGTTGGATGGCTAAGTAATGAGCACCATTCCACACTTTTATTGACCTTTGGGTTTGAACCGGGATCCATATTGGACTGAGTTTTTCTTTCGGACCGGTTACTGTGTCAAATCCGGTAATGGCGCGTGAGGAAAGGCGGCTCACAGAACCAAGCGGCGACGACATTATATGCTGACCTTGTCATTAAAGTAGTTAATGCCTCTTGCCATGTCGTTGGGAAGACAGTTGCCAACGAACGAAAGCGTCTTGAGGAAGGTCCATTTTGATTTAGCGAGTCAGCAACAGGTGACCGACCTGCTGCAGGTGCTGGCCGAACATGGCTTGTATAACGAAATCCAAGTAGCTGACGATACAAAATCAGTCGAGGAGACCGAGGGGAGTATCTCTCGCGTCGTGGCTTTCCCTGGACTGGTAATATAGTTGTCGCTAGAAAGCCGTACTGCACGGAAGCAGATTTTTGGCTCTTCGCTCAGTGGCAGTGTCTGTCGACCTAAGTAGCGCCGCCGCCTGATTTCATCCATTCATCCTTGTCAAAAGCAACATTGTCGCCAAAGAAGTGGACAACCTGCTCCATTTTATCCATTGATTTTATTTCGTACATTTGGGTCGGACCTGAAATTCGCTCGACCTGCTCGCGGCTATTCACCCATTCGTCAGCCACCTGCAGTGTGCTTTGCCGCTGCAGTACGTCCCAAATATAATAGTGATGCGGGATGATCACCCGTGGTTGTAGCCGATCAATGATCGACTCCGCGTGCACATGGCCCATTACGTGCTGTGATCCGTCTATCGGTAGCAGCGCGATGTCTATCGTGCCGAGCGATTTCCAAATGTTTTCCGGTGGGTTGTGGCGGTTGTCGCCCCAATGGACGATGCGCATGCCCCCGGTCTCGACGACGATTAGGCAATGGTCCCAGGAGCGCGGGTTGTCAGGGGGCTCGATGTTGGTGCCGTGGAAACGTTTGTGGATTTTCTTGTAGTCGTAGATGGCGCAACTCGAATCCACGGCGTGCTTGTCGGCGAGGCCGTAGATTGTCATATCGCCAAACTTGTACATGCCGATTAGCCGGTCGAGCAGGACGTGGGCGTCGAGCCGGTGCAGCGCGTCGTGATCGAAATGGGCGTGCGTCGACGTGCCGATGTCGACTGGCACGATGGGGAAATCGTGGAAATACCAGTCCCATTTTCGCGATGGGTGGTTGCGCCAGGGATCGATCATAACCGAGACGCCTCGTGGAGAAGTGATGCGAAAGGCAGAACTGCCGAAATAGGCAAGTTCCACGGGTCCGTCCTTTAGCGCCGAGGTGTCTTCCTGTAGGTCGATCATCCGGTTGTGATTGCTGGTCATCTGCCAGACGTTTAGGCCGCTATCGATATCGGTCATAGTGCGTCCCTTTTCTTTGTTTTCCGTTTGGCTTTAAGAGAACTGTATCTGGCGCGTAGCGCAAGAGACTCAGGGTTGTTTTAACGTGATGGTTGGACAAACTGGGTCTGTCTGATGGGTTCGTGCCTCCATCTTATCTGTTTTACGCTTGGCTTGTATGAGGCCGCCATCTGGGTCGGGCGGACAATTAGCTCTGTCCTCGGCCGATGGATTGCCGTTTTACTCGGTACCAAATATGGGATGCTATAGTTGTCCGGTCTTTTGCTCATTACTGATGGTTTGGTTGCGCTAATTCAGCGTGACGCAAGGGGCTAGCGATTGTTAGTCCCTCCGGAAAAAGCATCCACCGCTGAGGCGAGGCTAGCGATAGAACGGTCGATATTGTGCAGCTTGTCGAGGCCGAATAGGCCAAGACGGAAGGTTTGGAAATTTTCCGGTTCGTCACAACGCAGCGGCACACCGGCGGCTATCTGTAAGCCTTCTGTAGCAAACTTTTTGCCATTTTGGATGTCGCTATCATCAGTGTAGCAGACGACGACGCTGGGCGCTTGATATCCCTCCGCCGCGACGCTTTTGAAACCGTTTTCGGTTAGCAAGTTGCGGACCCGATCACCTAGTTCCTGTTGTTCGGCGCGCACTTTTTCGAAACCGTATTCACTGGTT
>CAYYUG010000026.1:0-8483 GCA_964474755.1 uncultured Rhodospirillaceae bacterium
ATGGGAACCCCTGGTGGCCACCACTCTCAAAATAAGCGTCACTGCCTTTCCTGAGCGGTGAAAGTCAAATACAGCAAACCTGGCTTTTCTGGTGCGATAGTGGCGGCTTCTTGCGGCAGTTTAGAAAATCTACCTTGGCGCAACCGACCGGTGAAAATTAGTTGCGGTTACAAGCGACCAGGATAGTCTGCGTCGACCCTTAAACGACTGTATGGCGCAACATCATGGCCGAAAACGAAAAAATAATAGACGGAAAGGCCTTCGCGGATGCACTGCGGAGCCGTATTGGGGATGCAGTGAACATACTAAAATCTGTGCATGAGATCACCCCCGGGCTCGCGGTCATATTGGTCGGCGAAGACCCAGCCAGCCAGGTCTACATCCGAAATAAAGCGCGTCAGACAATCGCTTGCGGGATGGAAAGCTTCGAGTACCGGCTGCCAGCGGAAACGTCGCAGGCGGATCTCCTCACCCTCATAGCCAAACTCAACTCCGACAATGCGGTACATGGCATCCTGGTGCAACTGCCACTCCCCGATCAGATCGAAGAGCAGGCGGTAATCGACGCGGTCGACCCAAAAAAGGATGTTGACGGCTTCCATGTGGTCAACACCGGCCGGTTGGCGACCGGTGCGCCGGCGATGGTACCCTGCACACCTCTCGGCTGCCTGATGCTGCTGCAGGACCGGCTTGGCGACCTGTCCGGACTGGAAGCTGTCATCGTCGGCCGCTCAAATATCGTCGGCAAACCAATGGCCGCGCTACTGACAGACGCCAACTGCACCGTGACCTTAGCCCATTCGCGTACCCGCGACCTCCCGCAGGTCTGCCGCCGCGCTGATATCCTGGTGGCCGCCGTCGGCCGTCCCAAAATGATCCGCGGCGATTGGATCAAGCCAGGTGCGGCAGTCATTGATGTCGGCATCAATCGTGTCCCTGCAGCAGAGGAAGGCAAGACGCGGATTATCGGCGATGTCGCGTTTGGTGAAGCGGCAAAGGTTGCTGGTGCCATCACCCCGGTGCCTGGCGGCGTCGGTCCGATGACCATTGCGGTCCTATTGCGAAACACTGTTATCGCCGCCTGCCGCCAAGCCCGAATCGAAGAGCTTGTGATCTAATCACCGCGTTCCAAGACCGGAAGCGATAGCACCGCGCCTAGCGCCATCGCGCCACCACCGATCAGAAAGACGGCCGTATAACTACCCGTCGCGTTAAAGAGCGCTACCAACAGGTAGCCTCCAATCGTCTGCGACAAGCCGACCGAGAGTACCATGCGGCGCCACACATGCGGCATATCGCGCGCGCCCACCACCTGGCGGGCTCGGCCGGAAATTACTGCCGACAAACCCGGCTGTGCGCCGAAAATTAATGAAGATGCGATCAACACCAGCGCACTCGGAAATAGCACGGGCATGGCGATCCCAATCGCCAGCACCGCAAAAACCAGAACAAGCGCCGCCACAAACCCAATCCGGTCCGCGAGCCAGCCGCACAGGTAGGTCCCGCCTACTGCGCCGACCCCAACAAGCACCCATTGCACGCCACCTTCGACCATACCGAGAGCCAACCCGCGCGCAATATAGTCGACCCAATAGATTGAATGCGGAACCAAGCCGATAGCAAACAGCCCCTGGGCAAAGACCAGGCGGGTTGAAGCGCTCTCCCAGGGCGCCGGCGTATGAGCGTCCGTTTCGAGCACCTCGCCCGCAGACGACAAACCCCACCACCCTAACCCGACCCCCACGGCACCAACGAGGGCAAGACCCGTCCACGCAGCGGCCAGACTGTGTTCGAGTAGCCACGGCACCAACGTTCCCGATAACAGAATGCCTATACCTACACCGGTAAATACAACGCCGGTCGCCTTGCCCAGCCGGTCGCCAGGCACGGCCGTAGTGACCAGCGTTAGGCTGTAGATCATCAATACGGCGACCGTAATACCCACCAGCCCACGCCACCATACGAGCCACAGGAAACCAACTGGGAAAATGCTAGCGACGAGGCAGACCATAGAGATCGCCAGTGCCGCCTTAAGCACCGGCAAGGTACTAAACCGCCGTCGCAAGAAAGGCACGGCCAGAGCGCCCAACAAGTAACCACCAAGGTTGGACGCACCAACATAGCCAGCCTCAGCCTCACTCAGTGCACCATCTAGAATTATGGCAGGAATTAGCGGCGTATAGGAAAATCGACCAAGACCCATCCCGACTAACAGCGTCGCGGCACCGCCGATCGCCAGTCGTAGCCATACCGGCAACGGTTAGTCCTTCATCGGCAAACGCAGACGAACGACACCCTTGAAATCATTCGGGTCAACCGGCTTTCCTTTGCGGACAATCTGGATGCGCCGGGCCCGCGCAAGATGCACCATCTGCTGCTTGACCGCGTTCATGTAACGCCGCCAAACGTCCGGTGGATCGGTTGGCTTCGCGCGCAACACCGCATAGGCGCGTGCCACATCCATCGGAGAAGCGGATTTTCCCGGCTCCAACGCCATCAGCACATCGAAAATTACCTGCACCACAGGATCGGGTTTAATTTGTTCTTTTTCAGTCATAGAGGTCTTTTACCATGTCACTAAAGATTAGAACTATGCCCAAACCAGTCATTCGGATTAGATCTGCACTGGACCGTAAACCACATCGCGCTAGAATCGCCTCATGCTTGGCACGATCGGAAGTCTCGCCCTCGCCACTGCCGCCTTTGTCGGCGGCCATTTCATCCTGTCGAGCGTGCCGGCTCGTCAAGGACTAATAGGATTGGCAGGGGAAAATGGCTTCCGCGGCATCTACACACTGGTCGCTGTCATAAACTTCGTGTGGGTGCTTTATGCTTATGGTGCGGCTCCCTATGTCGAGCTATGGCCGTTGCGAGACGTCTCACGTATGGTCGCAACCGTCATCTTGCCCTTTGCCTGCCTCTTCGCGGTGGTCGGCATCACGACTCGGACGCCAACGAGTATAGGCGGCGAAAATCTGCTCGACGATCCGCATCCGGTGCGCGGCATCGCCACGATCACGCGCCACCCGTTCCTATGGGGTGTCGCGCTGTGGGGCATCGCACACATAATCGCCAATGGCGATGTGGCGAGCCTCATCCTATTCGGAGGGTTTACGGTGTTGGCACTGGGCGGCATGGCACATATTGATTACCGGCGTCGTGAAGGTGAACACTCTGGCTGGGGACCGGTCGCCATGCGCACCTCTGCGATCCCGTTTCTGGCGGCGATCGAGGGGCGTACAAAGATTGACTGGGCCGGTATTGGTGTCACACGACCGCTGGCCGGTCTTACCGTCTACGTCGTTTTCCTCGCCGCGCACGGCTCCCTTTTCGGAGTACCGGCGTTACCTTAGCTCTACCCCTCGCCTCGCTTGTTCGCCAGCCGCAGGCGCAATGCGTTCAACTTGATGAAGCCCTCCGCGTCCCGCTGATCATAGACAGCGTCCTCTTCGAAGGTAACGTGCTCCAGACTGTAAAGGCTATCTGGACTGGTGCGGCCAACCGTTTGGATAGCACCCTTGTAGAGTTTCAGGCGCACCGAACCGTTGACATGTTCCTGACTTTTGTCGATTAACGCCTGTAGCATCTCGCGTTCGGGCGAAAACCAAAAGCCGTTATAAATCAGCTCAGCATAGCGCGGCATGATCTCATCCTTCAGATGCATTGCGCCGCGATCGAGCGTGATCGACTCCATGGCACGATGCGCAGCAAGCAGGATTGTGCCGCCGGGGGTTTCGTAAACGCCGCGGGACTTCATACCGATGAAGCGGTTTTCCACCAGATCGAGACGACCAATGCCGTTGGCGCCCGCTAATTCGTTCAACCGTGTCAGCAAGGTAGCCGGCGACAATTTCTCAGCGTCGACTGAAACCGCATCCCCCTTCTCGAAACCGATCTCAACTACGATTGGCGTATCCGGCGCATCTTCCGGCCGCACCGTGCGTGAATAGACGTACTCCTCCGCCTCTTCCGCCGGGTCCTCCAGCACTTTTCCTTCAGCCGAGATATGCAACAGGTTGGCGTCGACCGAGAAAGGCGCTTCGCCGCGCTTGTCCTTAGGTACAGGAATTTGATGCTCCTCAGCATATTCGATCAGCCGCGTGCGGCTAGCTAGGTCCCATTCGCGCCAGGGCGAAATCACCTTGATGTCAGGGTTCAGTGCATAGTAGCCGAGCTCAAAACGAATCTGGTCATTACCCTTACCCGTCGCGCCGTGGGCCACCGCGTCGGCGCCGGTCAGGCGCGCTATCTCAATCTGCCGTTTGGCGATCAATGGCCGGGCGATCGATGTGCCAAGGAGATAGGTGCCTTCATAGACCGTATTGGCGCGGAACATCGGAAAGACGTAGTCACGCACGAATTCCTCACGTAGGTCTTCAATAAAAATTTCCTTCACGCCTAGCATCTCGGCCTTCTTACGAGCCGGCTCCAACTCCTCGCCCTGGCCTAGATCGGCTGTAAAAGTCACTACCTCGCACTGGTATTCGTCCTGAAGCCAGCGCAGAATGACCGACGTATCAAGCCCACCCGAATAGGCGAGCACCACCTTGTTCACATTGTCTTTCGTTGGCTTGTCGGACATGGCTCGCTCTCTCCACGGCGTATGCGGCGGCGCAGTATAGGCATTGCGTTTTCACCCGCAAGCGTCCCTTGCGCCAACAGCAAAAAGATCGGAAGGTCTGCAAATTGCAACTAGGGAGCCTGATAGCTATGACCGCCAAACCCTTGACCGAAGCCGATTTGGACGCACTGCGCGCGCTCGACACGCCTACTGTCTGCAACGCGCTTGAGATCGTCGCGCCGGAACGCCGCGCAATCGGCTTCACAACCGCGCCGCTAGTCTGCCCACGGCCGGAACTGCCGCCGATCGTCGGCTACGCCCGCACAGCCCGACAGCGCTCCATACGGCCGGCGCAGGTGGGCGCTGCCGAGCGGATCGCTTATTACGAATACATCGCCGAAGCACCCGGGCCAACCATAGTGATTATCGAGGATATCGACACGCAGACCGGCTACGGCGCCTTCTGGGGCGAAGTAAACAGTAATATACACAAGGCGATCGGCTGCCTCGGCGTCGTCACTAGTGGCAGTATCCGTGACATTCCCGATTGCGCTGAAGGTTTCCAACTGCTCGCCGGCAATATCGGCCCATCACACGCGCATGTGCATATCGTCGATTTCGGCACGCCGGTCAATGTCCACGGCATGGATGTGGAAACAAACGACCTGGTGCATGCCGATCAGCATGGCGCCGTTATCATTCCAATCGAGGTTGCCCGCGACGTACCCGCAGCAGCGCAGAAGATCATCGATCGCGAAGCAATTGTACTCGAAGCTTGCAAAGCGCCCGGAGCCGGCATCGAAAGCATTAAGGCGGCGATAGCAAAGGCGGCAGAATATCACTGATGGTGTAAATAGCCATCCAACTTCTCTTCAATCCCTCCCCTTGTCGGGGAAGATGAATATTTATGTCAAAGAACACCGTATTTCCCTTTTACAAGGGACGGCGAGGGCGAGCAGTAGCGCAAATCGTTGAGAAAGAGCTCTAAAAATTCTCCGCCCAGGGACGTAGTTCGACTTCCCAGGTCCAAGCACTACGGTGCTGACGGTGGACGTGCAGATAGGTCTCGGCGATCGCATCCGGATCGAGCGTGCCGTCCGGGCCAGCCTTGACCGTGCGTTCATCGTCCGGGCTCTTCATGATGCCACCGTCAATACAGAAGTGGGCCACATGGACGTTCTGTGGCGCAAGCTCGCGTGCCAGGCTCTGAGCTAAGCCGCGCAGACCAAATTTACCAATCGCGAAAGAGGATGAGTTCGGATAGCCCTTGTAACTGGCCGAAGCGCCAGTCAGTTGGATCGAGCCGCTCTTCCGGGCCGTCATCTGCTTTGCCGCCGCCTGGGCGACCAGGAAACCGCCATAACAGGAAATCAAAATCGCCTGGCGCACCGCCTCCGCATCCAGGCTAGTGACTGGACCACGACCTCCGCGGTTGGAGGCGTTGTAGACGACAATATCGGGCTCGCCCATCGCACCGGTCACCTCGGCAAACATCGCTTCGACGGAAGCCGGATCCGCTGCGTCGCATTGGTGCGCCGTGCCGCCGATTTCTGAGGCGAGGCCGGACAGCTTCTCCACGTTGCGGGCAGCGACCGCGACCTGCATGCCTTCCTTGGAGAACAGCCGCGCAAGTGAGGCGCTGAGGCCAGGGCCCGTGCCGACTATCAATGCTTTTTCGTTTGATGCCATGACGTATTTCTCCCTCTAAGTATCCAAAGCGGCCTATTCGGCCGCCGCCGAGCGACGTTGCCGGACGCTAGCTGATTTTAGTTGGCCGCATGCAGCCATGATGTCCTGCCCGCGCGGGCTGCGCACGGTCGCGACGCAACCCGCATCGCGCAGCACTGACGCAAACCGATCGATCGCATTGTTACTGGAGCATTCGTAGATCGCACCGGGCCACTGGTTGAAGGGGATCAGATTAACCTTAGACGGGATATCCGCCATTAGCCTCACCAACTCCCGCGCCTCCGCAAGCGAGTCGTTAACCCCTTTTAGCATGACGTATTCGAAAGTGATGCGCCGCGCATTCGAAAGCGTGCTGTAATCGCGGCAGGCGTCCATCAATTCTGCGATCTTGTATTTCCGGTTGATTGGCACAAGCTCATCGCGCAACTCGTCATGCACTGCGTGCAGCGAGATCGCCAGCATACAGCCGATCTCACGACCACATCGGCGAATTTCCGGAACGATGCCCGAAGTCGACAAGGTAACCCGCCGGCGCGACATGGCTAGCCCCTCATCGTCGATCGTGATGGAAAGGGCTTTCTTAACATTTTCGAAATTATACAGCGGTTCACCCATCCCCATCATAACGATGTTGGTGAGTGGCCGATTAACTGCGGCGGCTGGCCAGGCGTCGAGCGCGTCGCGCGCCAGCATGATCTGACCGACAATTTCCGAAACTTCCAGGTTGCGCACCAAGCGCTGTGTGCCCGTATGGCAGAAGGAACAGGTCAGAGTGCAGCCGACCTGGCTCGAGACACACAGCGTGCCGCGCGGTTTTTCTGGGATAAAGACGGTTTCTGCCAGATTGCCATCGGCGAAGCCAAGCAACCATTTTCGGGTTCCATCAACGGATTTCTGCGCCGTTCCGACGCTCGGGCGGCCGATCCGATAGGTTTCATCGAGCTTTGCACGCGTGGTCTTCGATAAGTTATACATTTCCGCGAAATCAGTAACACCGCGCTGATAGATCCATTGGTAGAGTTGACGACTGCGATAGGCCGATTCGCCCAGCGCGTCAGTCACGCCCTTTAGGTCGTCCCGGTCCATACCGACCAGATCGATCCGCGGATCGACAGGTTCACTATCGTTTTGCGTGTGTACCATAGCGTCTAGATATAACCCGCCGCGCCGGGATCACAAGGAGCGGCTAATTCAGTTCAAATACCCCTTCGGTAATTTGCGCCAAACTCAATGAACAAATCCAGTCGAAGTACAATCATGGGTCAAGGCGAATACGAAACGATACTATCGTTGCTGTTCGATAGCCATGGAAGGCAATCGGGGTCACCATCACGAAAATTTTCTACACCTGCTGAAGATGCGGGCGAAAGGCTTGCCCGTTGCCGAAGATTTGGAGAGGATGAGGAGGACGCTCGCTGAGGCGTTCGAGGCAGAGGCGGAAAACAACGGATAGCACCTTCCCCATGGGAGACATAAACCCCTTCGACGGACTGGCCACCCGCTACCAGGCCAATCGGCCCGATTACCCCAGATCAATGCTAATCGAGCTCAAGAACCGAGCACCAGAGGCGCCGCGGCTCGCCATTGATGTAGGTTCGGGGACAGGCATATCGACACGCGCCCTAAAGCGCGTCCTCGGCGTCGACTGGTTAGTAACTGGGATCGAACCGGGCACCGATATGCGCCGCCAGGCCCATGAATCGACCCGGCCGGAGGACGGCATAACCTATGTTAAAGGTACCGCGGAGGCCTTGCCGTTTGAGGACGGGTCGCTAGGCGTCGTCAATGTCGGTCAGGCGATCCAGTTCTTCGATCGCCCCATCTTTTACGCCGCCGTGAGCCGGCTACTGACGACCGGCGGGCTGCTATCGGTTATCCAGAACAACCGGGTATGGCAGCGCAGTGAACTGCTCGACGCGCACGAAACCTATGTCGAGACCAACGACCCCACCTACTCGCGCAGCTACCGCGATATCGCTTTGCTGGAGGAATTCGAGGAATTTGCGTGGGCCGAGAAGGCAGAACGGCTGGAGCAGCTTTGGGAGCGGGTCATCGACGCCGATAAGTTCGTCGGCACCATGATGTCTCGCCAGACGATGAAGCCGACGGTCGCCAAGCTCGGCAAAACGACTGTCGAAAAATCACTGCAGGCACTCGCCACCGTTCATGGCAATTCGGATGGGACGGTGACAATCCCCTATGTCACCGAATTGTTCGTTGCGCAGAAGCGGTA
>CAYYUG010000026.1:8583-51489 GCA_964474755.1 uncultured Rhodospirillaceae bacterium
AGCCGCCTAGCGGTGTCGTCAACAATCCATAAGCTAGTCACTTCACTTTGCAGGCCTTGTTGATGGCATTGTGCGCGGCAGTGAACCCGAAGAGGGAATAGGTATCTTTCGTCTTGGTACCTCGGCTCGAAATGCCCCGGATCACGAGCTTCTTGCCTACACGCATGGCACGCACCATTGCAGCATCGTCTTTCGGCTCACGGTTCCAGGCGGTGTCGCCGTCGGTGAACAGGTCAAATTTTTTACCGTCGATCGTGACTGTCGCGTCCGAGCCTTTCTTGAAGGCGTAACCCGCTTCGAAACTGATCTCATGCACCCGCTTGAGTTTCGTCCAGCGACGATGCGCGACGAACATGCGGACGTCGCCGCGGCGTTTGTACTTACCTTCGGATTTCTGCGCACCACCCCATACGACGCACACAGTCTTGCCGCCTTCGGCGAAAGAATAGGCCTGCCATGCTTTGAACTCGCCCAAAGACGTTTCTGCCGCATGCGCCGTGAGTGGAAGAAAAAGCGCAATTAGTGCGGCGGCTAGACGAACAAATGTCAAGTGCTTCATCGAACACCATTTCATTTGAATTGGAATTAACGGACCTGCCGGGAAAACTGCCCGCCATGCTTATGTGGTGGCAGTTCCTCGATTGGCCCACCTGGCGCCGCGGGCCGCGGCGCGTGACGGCCACGCGTGATCAGCCGATCATACATTAGAATGGCACCTGCGATCCCGACATTGACACAGAACTTTGTTGAAATTTTGACCGTGTGATCGCATCTAGCGACCAGCTCCGGAGACAGCGAACCTCTCTCCGGCCCGAGAATATAGGCCGCCTGTTCCGGGTGCGTAAAGCTCGGCAGATCGACCGCCTCGTCAAGTAGTTCCACGCCGACCAACTGACAGCCTTGCGGCAGTTTCAGCCCGGCGATGTTGTCATATTGATATAACGGCACGTGTTTCGCGGTCTTCGAGGTGTCGGACTTGTATAGTTCACGCAAATCGACCGCCGGCGCAATCGCGAATACGAAATCCGCCCCGAAGGCATGCGCCGAGCGAAACAGATTGCCCACATTCATCGGTTTCGAGATGCGCTCGACACCAATTCCGAAGAAACCTCGCATGGCGCGGAACGTCGCACGGGCGACCCGGTGGAGGCAAGTTGCGTCGCCCTCAATCGCATGAATAATGCCGAGATGGACGACTCCAACACAGACAGGACGGTGACGGTAGCGTTGCCGCAGGACCGAGCCAACCCAGTGCTGGTCGAAGTGACCCGCGGCGATATGGTCGAAAGTGTGCATCGCGGCCGTGTTGTGGTCGTTGATACGCAGGCCAAGACCGCTCTGCAATGGGGCGATATCGATGCGCCGGTTTATCCCCGCTCCGCTATCAAGGCACTACAAGCCCTGCCGTTAATCGAGTCGGGCGCGGCGGACGCATTTGGGTTGAGCAACGCGGAACTCGCCATCGCCTGCGGTTCACACAGCGGCGAGCGGCGGCATATAGACACTGTCCGCCAGTGGCTGACGCGAATCGGCCTGTCCGAAGAGACACTGGCGTGCGGCGCCCATTGGCCGCGCCACCACCAGGCTACACTGCACGAAATGCTACTTGCCAACGAAACGCCGGGCGATATCAACAACAATTGTTCTGGCAAACATGCAGGTATGCTGTCGACCGCACATCATCTGGATGAGCCTCTGACCGGCTACACTCAACCAACCCATCCGGTGCAGCAGCGTATCCTCGGCACTTTGGAGGCAATGTGCGGGATCAATCTCAGCCAGGCCCCCAGAGGCACGGATGGCTGCTCGGTTCCAACCTGGGCGATCCCCTTGTCGAACCTGGCTTACGCCTTTGCCCATCTCGGTGCGCCAGACGGATTGCCCCCAGCCCGGGCCGAGGCGGCACGGCGGTTACGCAGTGCGGTCACGGCAGAACCCTTCATGGTCGCCGGCACCGACCGCTACTGCTCAACATTGATGTCGGTCGCCGGCGAAGCGATCTTTGTTAAGACCGGGGCAGAGGGCGTGTTCTGCGCCGCGTTGCCGGAATACGGGCTCGGTGTAGCGCTGAAATGCGATGATGGGGCGGCGCGCGGATCGCAATACATGCTGACGGCGGTACTGCAGCGCATTGGCGCCCTGAATGACGAAATAGCGGCACAGCTTGACACAATTGTCACCGTCCCCATCGAAAATTGCAACGGTGCCCCAGTCGGCCTGGTCCGGCCGTCGCCTACCATTACTTTCTAGAAGCCAAGGAGAATTTCATGCGCGCGATACGCGTCCACAATTTGGGAAAACTCGACGTTCTGCAATTGGACGAAGACGTCCCTGAACCGACACCCGGTGCCGGTCAAGTCCGGATCGCAGTCCACGCCGCGGGCGGCAATTTCGCCGATATCCTGGTGATCGCCGGCACCTATCAGTACAAACCGGAAATTCCCTTCTCTCCTGGGCTGGAATGCGCCGGCGAGATCCTCGAGATCGGCGACGGTGTCACCAAGTTCAAAGTGGGAGATCGAGTGATGGCCAATTTGCATGGCGGAGGTTACGCGGAAGAGGCCGTCGTCGAAGAATCCAGCGTAGTAGCGATGCCGAAGGGTATGGATTACGTGACAGCCGCCAGCTTCCCCGTCGCCTACGCGACCGGTGCCGTAGCGCTGACGCACAAGCGCGTCGACCTGCAAGCGGGCGAGGTGCTATTGGTACACGGCGCTGCGGGCGGTGTAGGGCTTGCCTGCGTCGATATCGGCAAGGCGATGGGCGCAACGGTCGTCGCCACCGCCAGTACCGACGAGAAGCTGGCCGTCACGAAGGAGTACGGTGCCGACTACCTAATCAACACATCAAGCGAAGACATCCGTGACCGGGTCAAAGCACTGGTCGGCGGCGCCGATGTTGTTTTCGACCCTGTCGGCGGCGACGTCTTCAAACAGTCGCTGCGCTGCGTCAATCCAGACGCCCGGCTGGTGATCATCGGTTTCGCCGGCGGCGACATCCAGCAGATCCCGTCCAACCATCTGTTGGTCAAGAATGTGTCCGCCGTCGGCATGGCGATGGGCGCCTATCGCATCACAGACCCGAGCATTGTCGAACGCGGCTATATGGATTTGAACAACTGGTTTGCGGAAGGAAAATTGCGGCCGAAGGTCAGCAAAATCTTCCCGCTCGAACAGACCAAGGACGCTCTGGAGGTCATTCAGCAGCGTAAGGTCATTGGCAAGGTTGTCGTCAAAATCCGATAAGCTGTGTACTACAAAAAGTCGCGGGGAGCATTTTCATAACGCAGCAATGTCGTTCCAGTTGCGTCGTTTCTCCAAACTATAGATTTGGCAAGAAACCCCAAGGATAACAAGCTGCGGGCGAATATAGGCACTCTGTAAAGGTTTCGGCACTTTAATTTTCGTTGCAACAGGGTCGGTTCCGACATCTACAAGCATTCGGGAGTTACGGGTCGACGAAGTCTGGTGTCGCCGCGCACATTCTCGTCAGACCTGCAATATACTAGCCGTCCGAAGAGAGGCGTTGGAGTGAAAGGACAAGATTATAATCACCTGAAACCTCTCGGGTGCGGTCGCTTCGCTACACGAACGGAGAGCGACCAGCGACTGATGCACCTATCTGCTCGTCGCCGATGCTGACGGCATCTAACCGGTGCGCAGATCGAACTTCAGCCACGCGCACACCCTGCTGCAGACGATCATCGATGGCCAGGGCGTGGCGTTAGACGCGACATCTCTGATCTATCAACCGGTGTCTGGATAAGCCTTTCGACCTCGCTGTTCCCGCCAAGTGAGCCTATTACGTGGTCTTTCCAACTTCACGGCGCGATAAAACCAACTTCCAAACCTTCTGTGATTGGAGCATCGCCGAGGCGCCCCGATGGCCGAAGCTGTAATCTCACGCCTCGGGGAGTTGCATATCTTGACTGTACCCCTCGAATTGCGGCAGATCGTCAGTAATATTGTAATAGTCACCCTTATCACCGACGAAGATATGTGCGGCTAGTGTCAGCCCCGCACCTGCATCGAGCGATCCTGCATAAATCGCGGTGTAGCCGCGCGAATCCGACTGCCAGAACAAGGTCGAACCGCACGTAGCGCAAAAGCCGCGCCGCGCCTCCGGCGAAGCACAAAACCAGGTAAGGGACTCAAGCCCCATGATTTCGAGGTTTTCACGCGCCGTCGCTGTCGCCGCCACATGATGGCCGCTCATACGCCGACATTGGCTGCAATGGCAGGCGATGACCTGCCGCAAGGGGCCGTGCACACGATAGCGCACGGCCCCGCAGAGGCAGGCACCCGTGGCACGAACATCAACTTTCGTCCCAGTCATTATAACCACTCCTCAAAATAACTCTGTATAACTCTTGTACACCTGTCTGATCATGCCACATATTTGAGCATTCCCGCTGCACAAGAACCTAAAGAGTTTCGACCCCGGATGACGAAAACCGCCACGTGAAGCATCTAATATTGATTGGCGGTGGGCATAGTCATTTGGCCGTGTTGCGCGCCTTTGGGATGGAAGCGCCGCCGGATACGCGCCTAACCCTGATTTGCGACGTTACCCACGCGCCCTATTCCGGCATGCTTCCGGGATTGATAGCCGGCCATTACCGTTTCGAAGACGCGCATATCGACCTGACGGCGCTCGCCGATTTCGCGAACGCAGAATTCGTGCACGACACCGTGATCGGTCTTGATGCCGATGCGAAACAGGTACAGCTTACCGATGGGCCGCCGATGCCCTACGATCTGCTGTCGATCAATATCGGTTCTACCCCCGCTACTGAAGACGTGCCTGGCGCGGCGGAACACACGGTACCGGTCAAGCCGATCAGCCAATTTCTATCCCACTGGGAGCTGCTGCAGGCCCGCATTTCCGCGAAAAGCACCCCCTGTCGGATTGTTGTGGTCGGTGGCGGGGCTGGCGGCGTCGAATTACTGCTCGCCCTGCAACACAGACTTTCACAGGACCCACAATTGCACCGCTCCCACTATCATCTTGTCACGGAAGAGGCGGAGCTGCTGTCAACCTACCTACCACGGATCCGCAAGACTTTTCATAAGACTTTTTCCGCGCGCGGGATTGAGTTGCACACCGAACACCGTGTCAATCGAGTCGAGGCAAACCATCTCCATTGTGAAAACGGCAAAACCCTGGAATTTGATGAAATTTTATGGGTGACCGCAGCAGGCGCCGCACCCTGGCCGGCCGAAGCCGGCCTAACAGTCGATGACAGAGGCTTCATCGCCATAGACGAGACGATGCAATCGGTATCCTGCCCCGACATCTTTGCAGTCGGCGATATCGCCTCGATGACCGCCCACCCGCACCCGAAATCGGGCGTCTTCGCCGTTAAGCAAGGTCCAGTTCTAGCCGAAAACCTTCGGCGTCACCTATCGGGAGCCCCTCTCTTACAGCACATACCACAGTCTATTTATCTTAGCCTAATCAGTACAGGAAACCGCTACGCCGTTGGCTCACGTGGCAGTTGGACTATGCAGGGTCGTATGATTTGGCATCTGAAGAACTGGATCGACCGCCGCTTCATCGCAACCTATACGGACTTGCCGGGCAAGATAAAATCAGGGGGCCGACCCAATTTAGCGATCCAAAGCCGCCGCTAGGCCACCCACGCAATCGCTTTGATTTCGATCAGCGCGCCGGGGCGTATCAACCCGGCGACCTTCACGCCGGTGGCCGCCGGATAGGGTCCGGCGCCGAAGACCTCACGGCGCACATCCGCCGTTTTTCCATATCCGTCGAATGTCGTCACGTAATCGACTGTTTCGATAACATCGGCAAAGCTAGCGCCTGCCTCCTCCAGCACCTTGCCCATTTTTTCGAAGATATAGCGGCACTGCGTCTCCAAATCTGTGCCAATGATCTCGCGGTTCTCGTCCGTCGCAGTCATACCCGAGACGACCAACATCGGCCCCGACCGAACGGCGGCGGAAAAGGTGTAGTTTTGCGGCAGCGGGTAGGCGGTGAATTCTGGGTTCATGATGAGGCATCCCTTTCTATCGATGTTCGCAGCATGTAGTGGTGCTTGACGCGCGCGTGCACTTCGCCGGTCGCCGAAAGCACGTCGATCTCGAACGCCACAACACAGCGGTTAGTAGATTTTTTTTCAACGCTGGCGACGCGCGTAACAACAGTGACAGTGTCCCCCACGAAGACCGGGGATTGAAACCGTGTCTCGATACCCAGCATAGCGATCATGCTGTCCCGAAGCCTGTCCGAAAGCGGCGTAGCGCCCAGAGCGGTTGCGGCCGTGATCAGCAAACCATGTGCGATGGGTGCCTTCAAACCAATGGTCTGGGCGTACTCCGCGTTGTAATGGATGGGGTGCGAGTCCCCAGTCAACGCCGCGAAGTCTGCGAACATCTGCGCGTCGAACTGAATTTCGCGCCGGGCAACTTCCTCGCCTAGTACCAGGTCGCCACCGCCCAACTGAATCACGGAACCGTTGGCGCTATTAGGGAATTCCGAGGTTGATCGCACCATGGACTTTCGTCTCTCGCCTATAAAAATCGATCTAGGACAGATTTCCAGGCCGCTGACTCGTTCTCCGGCGTGAACCGAGATGCCAGTGCCTTGCAACGACGTTCGAGATCGGTCAGAAAATCCACATCGTTTTCCGCCCGAACCAACAAGGCCCGCAGACCATCGGTATCTTTGACCCGATAGTAACCGGGATAATCTTCACCTAGGAGACCAATATTACCGGAAATATCTGAGGCGATAATTGGGACACCGGCGACCAGAGCCTCAGAGACCACATTGGCACCACCCTCCATAATCGAGCTGATCACCATGAGATGGGTCTTTCCGAACTCTCGCCGCACCGCCCAGCCAGGCACTTCACCACGCCACAGATAGCGCGAGTTACGCTCCATCTCAGCCATCGCTTTCTGCGCCCAGTGCTCATTGTGCGCTTTACCAAGGTGGATCACCCGCAATTGCGATTCCGACGGCAGATCGCGGACAGCATAGGCCGTGCGCAACGAGTCTTTTTCCTCTCGCAAATGCCCTATTACACAGATGTCAAAATGACGCTGCGCAGGCCGGCGCGACGTAGTGAGCGGCTTGGCACTCTGCGGAGCAACAGTAAGTTTGGCGCCGAACACAGCTGGAATGTCATAAACCACCCTGTCGTGCAGGCAAATCAGCCAATCCGCCATTTCCATCGAACTACGGGTGACCTCGGGATGGCTTTCCTGGAAGCGATAGATATCCGTACCAGTTAATGCGACAATTATCGGTCGGTTTGGATATTTGCGCCGAAACTGCACGATCGAATTCGCACTACGCCAAGCGTGAAGTGCCACCATCATATCCGCCGGCACCCCGTCATAGGTTTCCACGACACGGATGCAATGGCCCAATCCGCCGAGTATACGCTGCCAGCGATTTGCGGTCGTCCGGTTACCCGACTTGGACCGCTTCGCCGCCGGGGTTATAAGGCTAATCTCCATAAGCACCCCAGATTGCCTGATGACCCAGCCCGTTGCTACCGACTATCTGAAAGAAATCATGAGCGACGCCAACGCACGGACGCTCGAACTGGTGCACGGGTTAGATGCAGACCAACTGATCGGTCCAAAACTAGAGATTGTCAATCCTTTGCGCTGGGAGATCGGTCACGTCGCCTGGTTCCACGAATATTTTATTCTGCGCCGCCAATATGGGTGCGAGACAATCCATGAACAGGGCGACAAGGTTTACGATTCTATCGCGATCCACCACGAGACACGCTGGGACCTGCCACTGCTGGAGATGGACGAAACACTACAATACATCGCAGATGTCGAGCGTGCGCTTCTCGACCGGCTGGATGGCGGTATGGCGAGCGAACAGGACAGCTATCTGTACCAGTTCACTACTTTCCATCAAGACATGCACAACGAGGCCTATACCTACTCGCGCCAGACCCTGGGCTACCCGGCACCGGACTTCGCTCTAACCGAAACGGAAACGGCATCAGGCGGGGCGCTTCCAGGCGACGCCAACATCCCCGGCGGCACCTTAGAGATCGGCCAACAACAGGATGCGCCCTTCGTCTTCGATAACGAAAAATGGGCTTATCAAGTAATAGTTGCCCCCTTCAAGATGTCGAAAGCACAGGTTAGCAACGCGGAATTTTCGGCTTTCGTTGACGATGGCGGCTACCGAGAAGAAAGGTTCTGGGGTGAGGTCGGCTGGCAGTGGCGTTGCCAGGCAGACATCTCGCATCCGATATATTGGCGGGCTGACGGTCATGGCAAATGGGGGGTTCAACGGTTCGACACAATAATTGACCTGCCGCCGAACCAGCCCATCATTCATGTGAACTGGTTTGAGGCGCAGGCCTATTGTCGTTGGGCTGGCAGACGCTTACCTACGGAAGCGGAGTGGGAGTTCGCCGCGACAGCGGATGGGAGGGGCGGCAAACGCTCCTATCCCTGGGGTGATACAGCGCCGGACGCACGCCGCGCCAATCTCGATGGTCGGGCGCTGGGCACTGTCGATGTTGGCGCACGGCCAGCAGGCGACAGTGTCCATGGTGTCCGGCAATTGATCGGAAACGTCTGGGAGTGGACCGACACAACGTTCGGTCCCTTTCCGGGCTTCGCACCGGACGATTACAAAGAATATTCCGAACCACTGTTCGGTAAAACCAAAGTGCTGCGCGGAGGCGCCTGGCCAACCCGCAGTCGCATGATTAATTCAAACTATCGCAATTTTTACGGTCCTGAGCGGCGCGACGTGCTCGCCGGGTTCCGCACCTGCGCAGTGTGAGGAGTTGGCGATGACCAGCACGACATCAAGGTTAGGTCCTCTCGGCCCTTTCCGCGTCCTCGACCTTACACAAGTGCTGTCGGGCCCGCATTGCACGCAGATGTTGGCCGATTTTGGCGCTGACGTGGTCAAAGTGGAACGACCCGGTGTTGGCGACGATCTGCGCAACACACTCGCCTACGAGGGCCGTGAAAAACACCAGGACTATTTCTACGCAAACAACCGCTCTAAACGCAGCATCGCACTAGACCTGAAATCACCGAGGGATCTAGATGTCGCCCGCGCGCTGGCTGCCGAGGCAGATATTGTGACGGAAAACTTCGCGCCCGGCACCGCAGCACGGCTCAAGATGGGTTACGAGAACCTGAAGGCAATCAATCCAAAGCTGCTCTATTGCTCGATCTCAGGCTTCGGACAAACGGGTCCAGCCCGTGACCGGCTGGCGCTGGACCCGGTGATCCAGGCAGTCGCAGGAGTAATGAGCGTGACTGGCGACGACGGTGCGCCGCCTATGCAAATAGGTGCGCCGCTGGCCGATGTCATGGCCGGCATGTATGCCGCCTACGCCATCGTCGGTGCGCTTCACGGAGTACGAAATAGTGGTGAAGGATGCTATCTCGATGTCAGCATGCAGGACGCGGTAATGGCGGCGCTGGGGCCACGGATGGGGGAGACTTTGCAGGCCAAAAAACTGCCCTCGCGACATGGCAACGGCAACCCGCTGCGTGTGCCGGCGGAGAGCTACCGTACCGCCGACGGACGCTATCTCACGATTATCTGTATGAGCGACCGGTTCTGGCCGCCAATCTGCCGAGCTGTAGGTCGACCTGACCTGGCCGAGGACCCACAATATGAAAAAATGGCCGACCGGGTGGCCGCGCGCAGTACGATCGACGGGATTTTAGCAGATATTTTCGCGACCAAGACGATTGAAGAATGGGAACCAGCGCTGGACAAAGAGCGAGTGCCCTATTCCCGCGTTAACGACTATGCCGAAGCGCTGAGCGATCCGCAGATCGAACATCGCGGGCTAGTGCGGAATATCGATCACCCCACCTCCGGCCCAATCCGGGTCGTAGGCCCACCCTGGAAGATGACTGGTGAAGAAATACCCATCAAATCACCACCCTTGCTGGGCGAGCATACCGAAGAAGTGCTGCGCGAATGGCTGTGCTGGGAAGACCCGGAGATTGTAGCTTTCACGGATAGATAAACGGCGACTAACCCTTCTTTATCGTCTGATTGATCATCTCCGGCGAGGGCGCTTTCAAAGATTAGATGCTCGCTCTATCCAACGCGTGTTTAACTTTCGTGTTAGTGTGGTGGCGAGGATAATATATTTTGCGGGCTCAGCGCCCGGCGACATATACAAAAATGACGCATTTTGGTCAGATTAGAACTAGTAGGATAATTCTACAAAACCGGAAATATACGGCCGCAACGTCGTCAATTTACTAATTTTATTGATGCTGGTGGGTCGTCCTAGCATCAATAAATGACAGGCTACAGGGCATATTTACGTGCGGGATTTAAAAGACTGAAATCTTCAACTGGGCCGTCCAAATGTCGGGGAATTTCTGCACCTAAATCCATTTTGCTGCGGCGGTCCTCATCTCAATTTGGCTCCTGTTCTAATTTAATGCATCCGACACGCGGAAAACGTTAATCAGAATTTTCTTGGTCGAGATCCTTGTCACCACCAAAAGACGATGCTGCGGATCCTTTTGCAATCTCTGACAGTATGCCTTTAATTCCGTTAATGAAGCGGTTGAAATTCACCCCCTCATCCTGGTCTGGTATCTCCTGTGAATTGGACGCTACAGTCGCGTCCCCGCTGCCGGTCGGAATGGCCCGCGGCAGGTGTTCGATGGAGGCCCGTTGCATGAAGCTCTTCCATATAGACGCCGGCAACTGCCCACCAGTTACCCGTTTCGTCGGTGTGTCATCGTCATTTCCAAGCCAAACCCCGGTCACGAGATTGGCCGTGTAACCAACGAACCAACAATCGCGGTATTTCTGGCTGGTGCCCGTCTTGCCTGCTGCGGCTCGGTCGCCAAGCAGCGCGGCTCGGCCTGTACCTGTGACCAACGTCTCGCTCAACATGGAGTTCATATGGCGCAAATTGCGGGTTTCGATTACCCGGCCGAGGGAAGAACCATTGCGCCGATAGAGCATCCGACCGGCGCGTGTACGAATTTCCACAATACCATGTGGTACGATAGCGTAACCGCCATTCGCAAATGGAGCATACGCCGCCGTTAATTCTAATAGCGTGACCTCTGAGGCGCCCAGCGCCAACGCCGGTTGCGAGGCGATTGGCGAGGTAATTCCCAAGCGATGCGCTGTCGCAATGACTTGGTTCCGCCCGACCCGTTCCGAGACCTTAACCGCAACAGTGTTGATCGACTGCGCCAACGCGCGGGTCAAAGTGACGTTCCCAGCGAATTTGTTTTTAAAGTTGCGTGGTTTCCATCCTTCGACGCTTACTGGCGAATCCTTGACCTTATCGCCCGGGTAGAGGCCAGCTTCGAGCGCCGCCAGATAGACAAAAGGCTTGAAAGCAGAGCCTGGCTGGCGGTGCGCCTGGACTGCTCGATTGAACTGGCTCTGACTGTAAGATCTCCCGCCAACCATGGCGCGTACAGCGCCATCCGGTGCGACGGCAACCAAAGCACCTTGTGCTACATTACGCAGCTTTCCATGGCGTTTTAAGGTCGTCTCCAAGGCGGACTCGGCTATGTACTGCACTTTTGGTGACATGGTCGTAAACACGATCAAGTCTTCGTTGTTGTGGTTACCAATTAACGCCGGCAGCCGCTCCTGAATCCAATCAGCGAAATAACGGACCCCTTTGGTTCGTGAGTGGCGGGCCAACCGCGCCGGCATTTTCTTGGCGGTGATGGCCTGCGCCTTTGTCAGGTATCCAGCGGCGACCATATTTGCCAGGACCTGTGCTGCTCGATCACGCGATCGTTTAATATTGTTGGTCGGTGCATAACGCGACGGCGCCTTGAGCAGCCCCGCCAGCAATGCCGCTTCCTGTAAATTTACTCGACGGGCAGATTTACCGAAATAACGCTGCGACGCTGCCTCGACTCCATAGGCGCCGGCACCGAGATAGACCCGGTTCATGTACAGCGTCAGGATTTCGTCCTTGGTGAGCCGTGCCTCCAGCCAAAGCGCTAGCAACAGTTCACGAGCCTTCCGCAAAACCGTCCGTTCCGGTGTCAGAAACAGGTTTTTCGCCAACTGCTGGGTGATGGTACTGCCGCCCTGCACCACATCACCGGCTTTCACATTGGCTACCATGGCCCGAGAAAGGCCAATGATGTCCATCCCGAAATGCCCGTAGAAACGACGGTCCTCCGTAGCGATAATTGCAAGCGGCAAATGCGGTGGCATTTCGACGATCCCAACCATCGTGCTGTTAAAGGCCCCACGCTGGGTAACCACGCTACCGTCTGCGGCCAGCATGGTAACGCCGGGACTTTTCTTTGCACGCCAAAGGCCTGCAGTATCCGGCATTTCAGGCGCAAGGATCAGAAACGCCACTGCCCCTAAAACGCTGAATGTGACGATAAATGATGTAAAAATATTCCACAGACGGCGCGCCAAGGATCTACGTTTTACCTGTTTCTTGTCGGACTTTTTCTTTTTGGATGCAGCCAACCGTCGTTCACTTTATTCGTTGCGGTTCAGAGACAATAGCTTGAAGCCGGCGATGTATGGCACAACTTTTCTAGTCAAAGACGATGGAGCCTCGAGCGGCAGCATAATTTGTAATGTCCCCAACAAATCAACCAACAATACGGTCACAGAAAGGTTAGCATCGCCGGCCTAATCAGCGCCTATCGCCAAGGTAATGATCGACAACGCGTCCACTCAAATCACCCAACGACACGTGAAGTAAGGTGTGTTGCCAATAAATAAGAATGAGGCGGATGCACAACGATAGAAGTTCATCTCAGTACCAATCGCCGAAGCAAGAAAGAAAATCGCGCAGATGCAGAGCAATCTGGTGGCTGGGTCCAAAATTGCGCCTTACCGTGGCGCAGAAGACGATACTGTGAAGGCGGACTCCATAATTTGCGTGATAGATTAATCACATCGACCGAATACAGATCTGCAGCGATACATAATTGGCTCGACCAGTCCAGCTTGGGAGCCGTCGCAATAACCACAACAGAACTAAAGTGTGTGTGCCAATTTTGTCTGCAGCAAAAACTCAAATCTCGAAGACGATTATGCCACGCGGTTTCCAATTAGACACAAGATCACCGGTGACACGGCGTTCAGCGCGCGCGCCAAACAGGCAAATGCCTTACCTACAACACGGAGGGAAGCGTACAATGCCACTCAACAGACAAGCCAAACCAACTCCTATGAGCCTAGAAGACGCACCGAATGCCTGCAACCGCCAACATCAGTAACTCTATGGCAAGCGGGTTTCCCCAATGCAGGCTGCCATTCCGTTGTCACGTCCGGGCCACGAGTTAGTGGTGACCGAACAGCGGACGCAAATACAGTCGCGCGTGTTGGTCTTGCTAGTAAAGCAGGGCGATGCCGTCACCTTTCCCAACCGTCAACGGCCTGTGCAACGCTTCACGGCTGGCATCAATTTCCACAAAACACAATGAGCACTCTTGACCTATTCACGGAAGCGGAAAGTGATGTCGAAGTAATCGCGCGGGGCGCTTTTCTTCTGCGCGGCTTCGTCGCGGATACCGACGCTACTTTGCTTGCAGAAATCGTGCGCATTTCAAAGGTCGCTCCATTTCGCCACATGGTCACACCGGCGGGATACCGGATGTCTGCGGCGATGACTAATTGCGGACCGGCGGGGTGGACAACAGATTGCAACGGCTATCGCTACGAGTGCGTTGATCCGACTACGGGCAATGCTTGGCCGCCGCTCCCAGGTTTGTTCTCGAATACTGCTACACGCGCGGCCAAGAAAGTCGGCTATAAGCACTTTGCGCCCGATGCCTGTCTGATCAACCGGTATGCTCCGGGCGCCAGACTATCACTGCACCAGGACCGCGATGAGGCTGATCTCACCGCTCCGATCGTCTCAGTGTCACTCGGCCTATCAGCAATTTTCCTGTTCGGTGGACCGCACCGTACCGACAGGCCGCAACGCATTTCGTTACAACATGGTGACGTGATCGTCTGGGGTGGACCGGCGCGACTGTTCTATCATGGGATCGCTCCCCTGAAGGATGACTTTCATCCGCTAACTGGCCGCATTCGGTATAATTTGACACTCCGCAAAGCCCTATAGGGCAGACAAGATCGCCACATTGCCCGGTGAATTGAAATCGGTCTAGGGTGAGTTGAACACTTCTTGGAACTGACCCATGCTCAAATCACCTCCTGACATCGCTGCCACCTTTGATTTGCGCAAAATCGACCGCGCCTTCCTGGATGACCCTTTCCCGACCTACGCTGCGTTGCGCACTTACGACCCAGTACATCGTTGCCCAGATGGCTCATATTTTTTAACGAACTACGCCGATGTCATGGCCGTCTATCGCGACCGCCGTTTCAGTTCAGATAAGAAGGCAGAGTTCGGCCCCAAATACGGTGACACACCGCTTTACACGCACCATACGACCAGCCTGGTCTTCAACGATCCACCCTTGCACACACGCGTTCGCAAATTATTGGCACCCGCTTTCACGCCGCGGGCGCTGCGTATACTGGAACCTAAATTTGTCACCCTCGTTGATGGCCTGTTGAATGAAGCCGAGGACCGCGGTTCGATGGATCTGATCGGCGACTTCGCTTCAGCTCTACCGGTTGAAATAATCGGTGACATGCTGGGCGTCCCACGCAAAGACCGTGGTCCGTTGCGCGCCTGGTCGATGGCCATTCTCGGCGCACTCGAACCGGTGCTGACACCGGATGCCGAAAAAACCGGTAACGATGCAGTGACCAGGTTCTCGACCTACTTGGCCGGTTTAATTGCAGACCGGCGACGGATCCCGCGCGACGACGATGTCCTGACCGCGTTGGTCACAGGCGACATCGGCGGCGAAAAGTTAAGTGAAGACGAATTGATCCATAACTGCATCTTCCTGCTCAACGCCGGACACGAAACAACCACGAATTTGATCGGCAACGGCGTCGCCGCGCTAATCGAATATCCGGAAGAACGGGCCAAGCTGCAGGCCGATCCGTGCTTGATCGACAGCGCCATCGAAGAATTTCTACGTTTCGAGAGTTCTAATCAATTGGGCAACCGACGTGCCACGGAGGATGTAGAGATTGGCGGGATCGCAATGCCCGCTGGTACCTTCATCACGCTCAGCATAGGGGCCGCGAACCGCGATCCAACCGTTTTTGCCGATCCCGAACGGCTTGACATCACCCGTTCGCCGAACCGACACCTCGCCTTTGGCGCCGGGATACATGCCTGTGCCGGCATGACCCTGGCCCGCATGGAAGGCCGCATCGCCATCAAACGGTTGATGAAACGGTTTCCGGATTTTAAGCCGAATGGTCTGCCAATACGCGGCGGCCGTGCGCGGTTCCGCGGGTATTTGTCCTACCCACTCGCGCTCACATGAGGAAACAGGATAGATTGTAGTTCTCTTGCTGTTAGAGCGCCTGGTCAGAGGCTTTCTATCCAGCTTGAACTCGCCATAAAGCGAGGCGGAGGGATAGCACGCTCGCAAGCCAGACGAAGAGCGGTAGTTATTACGTTGCGCCAAGCAGATTGCTCCCATCCTCACCCGAATATTAACAGAAACTGTTATTTCGAGTTCATTTTGGGCACTATCCGAATGGCCCTCGAAGATTAACCAGGATGCATTGTAATGAAATTAGTAACTTCGATAAATTTATTTATAATGTACTGATAAATATGATTAATAGTTAATAGTGGAAGCATTAAACTATCTCTAAATATAGGTGAATATCCAACCATTCCGGTGTAACGGTCAAGCCGATGGGTTTATAATGAAATGTGCACATATCAACACCTCTTTCTTTCCATGATTCAAACGCTATCCTCTAGACTTACAACGCACAATCGCCTGTTCTCGAATTCTTAAAGAGGAAAAATGACGGAAAATTCGGCCGAATGGCCCTCGGATATTTTCGCCGTTCTGCGAAACCGGGAGATCTCCCAGATATGTCATGTGCCCGACGCAGGACACGACCAGCTGATCCGCCAGTGTACCGCGCAGAACGACATGTCTGTCATCACTCTGACCACCGAGGAAGAAGGTGTGGGCGTCCTGGCTGGCGCCTGGCTTGGCGGCCGACGCGGAGCGCTTCTTATGCAAAGCAGCGGGGTTGGCAATACAGTTAACGCACTGTCGCTTCCAGCAGCCTGCCGTATGCCGTTCTTCACGATTGTCACCATGCGAGGTGAGTGGGGCGAAGGCAATCCATGGCAGCTTCCCATGGGACAAGGGGCGCCTGGCGTACTGGAAGCAATGGGCGTAACGTTATACCGGGTTGAGCAGGCGCAAGACGTCACCGACACGGTCAATGCTGCCGCTGCGCAGGCTTTCAATAACCAATGTTCAACCGCAGTCCTTCTGTCTCAGCGGTTGATCGGCGCAAAGGGGTTTAAATGAGTTCGGGAACACTGCAAAGGCGCGAGGTCGTGGAGGCTTTGTTGGCGCCTCGAAACGCCAATCTATTGACCGTGGGGGGATTGGGTTCCTCGTCCTGGGACATCGCGGCAACAGCGGATAATCCGCAAGATTTCTGCATGGTCGGCGGCATGGGTTTGACGGTTTCAGTTGGGCTAGGGCTTGCCGGCGCCCGGCCGCAAAATCGCGTATTGGTTATCACCGGCGATGGCGACATGCTAATGGGCATGGGGTCGCTCGCGACTGTGGCCCAGGTCCAACCTCGTAACTTGGCGATCGTCGTTTTGGATAACGAAATGTTTGGGGAGACGGGCGGTCAGCCAACCCATACCGCCGGTGTCACAGACTTGGCTGCAATTGCGAAAGGTGCAGGCATTGCTACGACGGGGACCCTTTGCGATTCCGCGGCACTGCAGAAGGCTCTCCCAATAATCCATGAAGCAGACGGACCGATCTTCTACATCGTTAAAGTCAGCGCCAATATGCCCCCTACCGTTTACCCACCGCTAGATGGACCATTCGCGAAAGACCGTTTTAGATCTGCGGTTCTGGGCACCGACACCGTATAGCAGAGCGTAATGTTGCCGGAGGTGGGTCGCTTGCCTATGGTCGCGCCCAATACGGAATTCCCTGACCCGCTCGCGGTAAGGATAAAGGTCTCATGTTCGTCTACACCATCAATCGAGTCCTGCATCTGATCCCAGTCCTGTTTATCCTATCGGTAGTGGTATTCTCGTTTGTCCATCTATTGCCAGGAGATATTGTCGATACCCTAGTTGGTGACGAAGACGCGGAAGATCCTGAAATTCGAGAAATTCTGCTTAAGGAATACGGACTGGACCAGCCGCTCTACGTGCAATATGGCGTTTGGCTAGGCAAGATCATGCAAGGCGATTTCGGCAACTCGCTGGTAACCCGGCGGCCGATTTCAACCGAATTATTTGAGCTGATCCCGGCAACACTCTACCTCGGGCTTGCCGGGATAACGATATCAATTTTAATTGCAATTCCACTCGGCTCCATCGCAGCGGTCAAACGCAATACGCCAGTGGATTATACTGCCCAAGTCACATCTTTAGTTGGTATTTCGATACCAGAATTCTGGTTTGCGATCATGTGCGTACTAGCTTTTTCACTTCATCTCGGATGGTTGCCGTCATCGGGCTATATCAGCCCATTTGAAGATTGGAAGCAAAGCCTTCTCTACCTAATTTTACCCGCAGCAGCGATCGGTTTTCGTCAAGCCGCCTATACAACCCGTCTAACCCGATCCAGCATGCTTGATGAGATGAACAAGGAATATGTTGACACAGCACGATCGCTGGGATTTACGGAAAAAAAAGTTGTCTATAAGTACACCCTTCGAAACGCAATGATCCCAACCATAACGATCAGTGGTTTGCAGCTGGCCGACCTTCTGGGGGGCACAGTGGTGCTGGAGACAATCTTTTCTTGGCCAGGTATCGGCCAGGCTATCTATTTGGCAATCGTAGACCGCGACTATCCGCTCATTCAGGCCGGTGTCTTCGTTCTAGGTTTCATCGTGGTTGTCACGAATCTACTAGTCGACTTGCTATACCGGGCTCTCAATCCCCGAGTTTCGCTGAAATGACCTGATAACAAAGAAATTTTTTTAACTAAAACCTTTGTTGTTGCTATCTCCACGGTCGCACTCTGAATAAGCTTAGGAAATAGTGCGCTCACTCAAATATTGTAGATTCAGGTTGAGCTAAAGTGGATACTATAGGAACATAATAGGGATCGATCTCAATAAGGTCGTCGACTGCTAATCGTGCTGTATAATGGGACCAAATTAAGGATCTCAATAAGTCGCGCAATGACGCGATTGGTTTTCATAGGCGCCGTGCGCCGACATAATGCCAAGGGAGGCTGTTAAATGTCTAAAGACGAAACCATTAAAAAACCTGAGAGGCATGCGGGTCCGACCCGCCGTCAATTCCTAGGAGCTGCCGGCGCGGTTGCTGGCGCGGCGGCGCTGGGTGTATCCACCGACGCGAAAGCGATGAAGAAGCGGCATCCGGGCCGTGGCGGCACTGTTCGCTTTGCGACGCGCGCGGATTCCCGCGGCCTCGACATGCACCGCAATTATTACTACTACGTTTCACATCCACTGGCAGGCACATCGATGGGGCTCATGGACTTGAACCTCAAGATGGAGCCGGTTCCCGGCCTTGCAGTTGGTCACGAGCAATCAGCAGACAATAAAGTCTACACGTTTAAGCTTCGCCAAGGCGCAGAATTCCATAATGGAGAGTCAGTCACCGCAGAAGCAATCAAATGGAATTTTGAGCGAATTCTCGACCCCAAGGTCGGCCACCCTTTTGTGCGTTCGGCGATTAAAGACTTCGAGAAAATCGAGGTATTAGATAAATATACCGTCCGTGCACATCTCAAAAACCCAAGTGCGATTCTCATCCCTAACGTCACATACTATCCCCTGCAATTTATGGCGCCGGGCAGTGTCGACAAAGCGGATACGCTTCCTGTCGGATGCGGCCCGTTTAAATTTAAGTCGTGGAAAAAGTTTGATGCGACCGTCCTTGAGCGTTTTGAAAACTGGTACGAGACCGACGACCAAGGGAATACCTTGCCATACCTTGATGGCATGATCGGTAAACCAAAGAAAGAAGACCGTGTACGTTTAACCGCACTCCGCACGGGTGAAGTCGATCTGATCGATAATATGGCCTACGCCGATGGCGCAGACTTCCGCAAAAATTACGGTGATAAATTTAATGCTTGGGACGTCCCCCAGGTCGGTACGGGTTATCTAGGGTTTAACTGGAAAAACGGCCCATTCTCGCCGAAAAATCCGCACGGCAAAATTCTCCGTCAAGCAGTTGCTCATGCCATTAATCATGAAGCGGTTCATCAGGCAATCTTTAACGGTTTGAGCCAAACCGCGCCGGCTTTCTATAGCAAGGTAAGTCCCTGGTACATGCCGGAAATCAAACGCCCATACGAATTTGATCCAGATAAGGCTAAGTTCCTAATTAAAAAGGCAGGTGCGCAGGATGAGCCTATCATCCTCACCTCACGCGACGCCTACGCTTATATGCATCAAACTGGTGAAATTGTTCACGCAATGCTGAGAGACGTAGGCTTCAAGGCTAACCACGAAATTCATCCTTATTCGGTTCTTAAAGCAAAATGGCGAAAGGGTGATTTCCATCTTGATTCGACCGCGAACAGCTATCGGCCGGATCCAGATGCATGGTATGGCCGTGCGGTCTACTCGGAAGCTGGTTCAACAAAACTACGCACGGGCTTTAAAAATGAGAAGGCTGACAAGCTGATCCTCGAAGCGCAGCAGACTGCTGACAAGTCAAAGCGTCACGAGCTCTACATGGCGGTTGAACAAATCGTTAACGAAGAGCTACCGATGCTTTACACACACTTCATCCCGCTTATTTTTGCGGGTGCGAAGAACCTCAAGGGCTTTGCGCCAGCTTTCGCTGGTCCGTATAGCACGCAAGGCGCTGGTTTGCGCACAGCCTATATGGCGTAGTCCAGACGAAGGATAAGACCGCGGAACGGGCTTACGCTCCGTTCCGCGGTTATATTTTTCAATGTATTACTGATATAGGCGATTTCAGTAATAAAAGTGCAGCGGATTTCGATCGCTAACCGGCGAACATCGGAAGGTTCCGATAATGCTGATTTACACGATTAACCGAATTCTCCAGATGATCCCGGTCCTATTCGTATTGACCGTGATGGTGTTTTCGTTCGTGCAATTACTTCCCGGCGACGTCATCGATACGCTTATCGGCGACGAAGAGGCTGAAGATGAAGAACTTCGCGCCTTCTTGATGAAGGAATACGGTCTCGACAAGCCACTTTACGTGCAATACGGCATCTGGCTGGGCAAAGCATTGCAAGGCGATTTTGGCAAATCTTTGATCACCCGCCGCCCGGTATCTGTCGAGCTATTCGAGTCTATTCCAGCAACGGTGTATTTAGGTCTCGTCGGAATTGGCCTGTCGATGGTGATCGCCATACCACTGGGATCGATTGCAGCTGTGCGGCGAAACACGCCAACGGACTATGGGGCGCAGGTGACATCTCTGATAGGCATCTCCATACCAGAATTCTGGTTTGCCATAATGTGTGTCATGCTGTTCTCGCTGCACTGGGAGGTACTGCCGTCCTCCGGCTATGTCAGTCCGTTGGAAGATCTTGGACAGAGTATTTACTACCTAATTTTGCCAGCCCTGGCCGTCGGTTTCCGCCAGGCCGCCTACACAACACGATTGACCCGCTCCAGCATGCTCGACGAAATGAACAAAGAGTATGTAGATACGGCACGGTCACTCGGGTTTTCGGAACCTAAAGTTATTTATAAATACACCCTCCGGAATGCTCTGATTCCAACCATCACTATTAGCGGACTTCAGCTTGCCAATCTCTTGGGTGGTACGGTTGTGCTGGAAACGATCTTCTCCTGGCCAGGGGTCGGACAAGCGATCTATAACGCCATCATCGATCACGATTACCCCTTAATCCAGGCTGGTATTCTCGTGTTGGGTATTATCGTTGTTGTGGTCAACTTGCTGGTAGACCTGCTTTATCGCTTGTTGAACCCACGCGTCGCTTTGAGTTAGGGGAGCCTCGAGCATGTCAAGTACGGAGTCCCAAGACGGGCGGCGCTCGATCGAAGAAGCGATTAAACCACCAACATTCGCCGAACGTTTCGAGCGGTTCCGTTTGATGGCATTCGATGCGCTTTCGGAGCTTTATAAGAGTAAGACCGCTTTTGTAGGTCTCTTAATGTTGCTCTCACTTTTGGTGGTACTACTTCTGACGCCCGTCATAACAAAACACGATCCGATCAAACCAAACTATACAGCCCTAACAAAACCGCCCAGTGCAGAGTTCTACTTTGGAACGGACCGCTACGGTCGGGACGTGTATTCGCGTGTCCTTTGGGGTGGGCGCAGGTTGGTAACGATTGCAATCCTTGCGGTAATCTTTGGTCTCTCAATTGGTATCCCCTATGGCGTTATTTCTGGCTACTACGGCGGATGGATCGATTCCGTGGGGATGCGAATGGTCGACGGTCTCCTAGCTTTTCCCGGGATTCTGCTTTACCTGCTGATTGTCACATTGGCACGAGAGTGGAAACTCGAGGGCGTATGGAACGACCTCATATTAGTCTTCGCACTAGGCTTCGCCTTTTTTCCAGAAGTCGCGCGCTTGGTGCGGAGTTCAGTCCTAACCGAAAAGGAAAAGGAATACGTTGAGGCGTCCAATACAATCGGGGAAGCAAGTCTCTACATCGCTATGCGGCAGATCCTGCCGAACTGCGTATCGCCTCTAATTGTCAATGCGACGGTGCGTTTGGGCTATGTAATTCTAATTATTGCAGCGCTCTCGTTCTTAGGTCTGGGCTCACCACCGCCGACGCCGGATTGGGGCGCAGATCTCAGTTCCGCACGCGATCATATGGAGAAGAGCCCGCTCCTCGCTGTATTTCCAGGCCTAGCGATTTGTTACACAGTTTTGGCATTTAACCTATTCGGTGATGGGCTACGCGATATACTTGATCCGCGAATGTCGGAACGATAGGTCAGGTATAGGCAATAGCGTAAATTTCTACCTATTTTAGACACAAAACGCGGGGAACCATGGTTCCCCGCGTTCCAGGATTCAGAGCCCAATTTATCAGACCTTGTGACAGGCGACAAAGTGCCCGGTCCCATCGTCCTTGAGATCCGGCGCAACTTCGGCACAAAAATCGTCCGCAAGCGGGCAACGGGCGCAAAGGCGACAACCAGGAGGCGGATCAATGGGTGTGGCAACCTCACCCTTCAGAACCAGGGTTGGTGGTGGTTTGTCTGGGTCTGCTTCGGGTACAGCTTCCAAAAGCGCTTTGGTGTAAGGATGTTTCGGTCTTTCAAAAATATCTTCGACATTGCCGGCCTCAACGATTTTGCCGACGTACATTACAGCGACCCGGTCGCTAATATGGCGAATTACACTCAAATCATGGGCAATGAATAGATATGTCAGTGAAAACTGTTCCTGTAGATCTCGAAATAGGTTCAAAATTTGCGCTTGAATTGAAACGTCGAGAGCCGAAACGGGTTCATCGCCGATAATCAGTTCTGGGTCGACTGCTAAAGCTCGGGCAATCGCTATACGCTGTCTCTGACCGCCGCTGAACTCATGCGGATAGCGGTCCGCATGCTCCTCCCCGAGGCCAACCAATCCAAGCAGTTCCAAAACGCGCCGGCGCTTCTCTGACCAACCCCTTGCCAGGTTATGTACTTCAAGCGGGCGGCTCAGGATCTGCATGATAGTTTTGCGTGGGTTGAGCGAGCTATAGGGGTCCTGGAATACCAGTTGTACTGTTTTACGGACCTCCTGCATCTGCGCACGATTATATTCCAGCAGATTCTCGTCCTTCAGCAAAACCTCGCCCTCAGTCGGCTCCACCAGCCGCGTGATAAGTCGTGCAGTCGTTGACTTACCGCAGCCGCTCTCACCAACAAGGCCCAGCGTTTCACCACGTTTTATAAAGAAATCGATGCCATCGACCGCCTTGAGAGTGCGCGTCTTGCCAGCAAGGCGCGAAACCATATCATTATCGAGTTTAAAATATTTGGTCAGTCCGCGGACTTCGAGAAGATTATCGGTCATATATCTTACTTCCAGGTTCCGTAGATCAATTATGCAGATGGCACGCCGCGAAATGGTTTGGCGCAATCTCTTTCATCTTCGGAATTTCCTTGCTGCAAATTTCCATCGCATGATCACACCGCGGGTGGAACTTACAGCCCGTTGGTGGGTTCATCATATTGCAGACCAAGCCCTTGATCGGCGTCAAATATTTTGATTGGTGATCGAGACGCGGAATCGAATTCAGCAATCCTTGCGTATAGGGGTGCTGTGGGTTCTTGAAAATTTCCCGCTTCGAAGCGAGTTCAACGATGTGCGAAGCGTACATTACGCCAATAGTGTCACAGGCGTGCGCCACAACTCCCAAATTATGCGTGATAAAGATCAAAGACATGCCAAACCGATCGATCATGCTTTCGATCAACTCCAGGATAGTCGCCTGGATCGTCACATCCAGCGCTGTCGTGGGCTCATCCGCAATTAAGAAGGTCGGATCGCAGCTCAGTGCCATAGCGAGCATGACCCGCTGTCGCATGCCACCGCTGAACTCATGCACATAGCTGTCAAGCCGCGACGCCGGCGAGGGGATGCCAACCAACGACAGCAGTTCAACCACACGCTCAGCGGCTTCTTGTTTGCTTAAACCCATATTTGTGCGCAGGGCATCGCCGATCTGGCTACCGACCGTAAAAACAGGATTTAGCGCGCTCATCGGCTCCTGGAAGACCATAGCGACCTTCTTACCACGCATCTCGCGCATCTCGCTGTCGGATTTGTCGTAAACGCTATCGCCCTCAAAAAGGACTTTTCCCTTAACAATCTCTCCTGGCGGCATCGGAATAAGCCGCATTATCGAGCGGGCAGTCACAGTCTTTCCTGATCCCGATTCGCCGACTAGACCGAAGGTCTCACCGCGGTTGACCGAGAACGATACGCCGTTGACTGCTGTCAATTCCCCACGTTTCAACTTAAACCGGATTGTCAGATCGTCGAGTTCAAGAACATTATCCGACATATCTTGCTCTGCTCCCTGTTCTAGCATCCGCCTTGTTTGTTTCTCTTTTACTCTCCAAGAGCGGCAGTATGCACATGCACCTTAACAATCGCGCCTGTTAATAAAAAGCCACAAATCGCCGTGTCTTAGTCTCCTGCTTGCTTCACTATGAGTGCGTCGACGACCGACAGACCTTGCCCCTCAGGATGGACCAGCACCGGGTTCAGATCGATCTCGGCGATCTCGTCGCACCAATCATCGGCAATCCGCGACACGGTCACCATTAGATCTACCAATGCCGAAATATCTGCAGGCGGATCACCACGTACGCCCCACAGAAGTGCCTTTCCCTGCAACCTTTCCAGCATCGCATGCGCCTCGTCAGCACGCAGCGGAACCGGCGCAAAGACCACATCGCGCATCACCTCGACATAAACACCGCCCAAGCCAACCATCAGCATCTGCCCAAACGCCTCGTCGCGATTAATTCCAAGAATAATCTCCCGTCCTGCCGGCGCCATAGGCTGGACTAGCACGCCATCAATCTGCGCCGTATCTCGATAGGCTTGCGCCCGCGCCATCACCGTCTCGTATCCTTCACGCACGGCATCGGCTCCTTCGAGCCCAAGCGCGACAGCGCCCGCCTCAGTTTTGTGAAGGATATCCGGTGACTGGACCTTGAGGGCGACGGGTCCCTCGATCAACGCTGCCGCATCGACAGCCGAGTTTGCATCCACTGAGAGCGCTTCCTCTGGGATCTCTACGCCATAGGCTTTCAAGACCAATTTTGCTTGGAATTCGGTCAAGTTGTCGCCACCTGACTGCAGTATGTCAGCGGCCCCTGACGGCCGATTCAGCTTGGTTGATACCTCTGGCGCTTTCAGAAATTGTTCGCGGAAAGCGCGGTAGTCCGCCAGGCAGGCAACCACATGGGCGCAGTTTCGCATGTTGGTAAAAAGCGGATAGCCAGCGCGGCCAATGATCTCAAACCCTTCCGGTTTCGGCATGGTGTACGAGTTAAAAAAAATCGGTTTTTCCGACTCGCGACCGACCTTTGCCATGGCGTCAAACTCTGCCTCGTAGCGTGAGGCATTACGTGCCGAACTAATGGCTATAATCGCGTCGACCTCGTTTGAAGCGGCAACCATTTTTGAAAGATTAGCGTAACCGACGGTGCGGATCGCCTGCGCCGTGCCATCGACCGGATTCTGTGAAGTTCCGTAACTCGGTAAATACGCATCGATTGCTTCACGTGTCGCACCATCAAGCGTTGGTACGGTTAGCCCCGCTGCGATAGCAGTATCCGCCATCCAACCACCGGCGCCACCGGAGCCTGTAATTATACCAACCCGCTTGCCCTTCGGCAGCCGGTTGCGCCAGTAGGAAAAACCTGCTGCGATATCTACAATTTCCTCAATGTCGCGGCCTTCGATCACACCATAACGCTGGAACATTGCATTGTAGGCGGCATAAGAACCCGCGAGCGCTGCGGTATGGGACGCCGCTGCCCGTTGTCCCGCCCGGGAATGTCCAATTTTAGTGACAATAATCGGTTTGCCTGCGCGAACCGCCTTTTCGGCCACACTTGGAAAAAGCGAAGGCGTCTTAATGTCCTCGATGAACATGACGATGACGTCTGTGCCGTCCTCATCCAGCATATACTCCACAAGCTGGAACCCTTCTAGGCAGGCCTCGTTGCCCGTCGTTACCACATAGCTAAAGGGCAACTGTTTGGGACGGCCACGGTCATAAAAGGCAAAACCCATGCCACCACTTTGTGCGACCACACCAATCCTGCCATCTTTGCGAAATTCCGGCAGCAATGGCGTGTTGGGGTCGTCAACCGCCGGGCTGAAGGTAGGGCAAAAATCGAGCCCCATATTGGCAAAGCCTTCGGAATTGGGACCGCACACTGCCATGTCGTATTTTTCAGCAATCTCACGGATCCTGCGCTGTTGTTCCTCACCTTCTCCACCAACTTCCTCAGCGAAGCCAGAGGTAATAATTTGTGCCGCCTTGACACCCATAGCGCCGCATTCTTTCAACGTATCTGGCACGAATGCGGATGGAATGATCAATACGGCTAGGTCCACCGCCTCCGGCAGGTCGGACACGCTGCGATAGGCCTTAAGTCCCATCACTTCTTCATGGCTACGACTAATCGGATAAACCTTGCCGTTATAGGGATGGCACCCCAGCACATGCATGATACGGCCGCGCAGAATGTTGGTGTCAGGCGACGCGCCGACAACGGCAACACTCGCCGGCGAAAGAAGAGCGCCGATATCTGGCATATCCGTTGTATCCGCTTGTGTTGTTCTAACGCAGACCGAGACCTCGTGCGATGATACCGCGAAGGATCTCGCGCGTCCCACCCTGGATGGTGAGCTTCGGTGCGATCATGGTGGCAAAGCGCAGCAGCTCATCGAAGTCGGCTCGGTTTCCGGCATCGTCATCAACAAAGGCCGCCAATTGGCGCGCCTTCGCCGGTAGATCCTGTTCCCAGTTGGTGCCGAGATCCTTGACGATGGATCCTTCCAGGGTCGGTTCCTTGCCCGCCTGTAACATGCCGTTGACTGAGACGGACATGCGCCGCAACGTATGCAATTGCGCTACCAGACGGCCAATCCCCTCTGCGCCGCGAGCATCCGGCTTGTCACCTAGGGCGCGTACAAGTTCGGTTAGGATGTAGATCGTTTCCAAGAACCGTTCGGGCCCACTACGCTCATATGCGAGTTCGCTAGTCGCTTGCTTCCAAGCGGCATCGATGTCGCCCAGAACGTTTTCTTCCGGCACGAAAGCGTCCTCGAATACCACCTCGTTGAACTCGTGAATTCCGGTCATGTGATGGATAGGATTGACTGTAATGCCATTTGTATTTTTCATGTCGACTAAGAATTGGGTCAAACCGTGCCGCCGGTTCTCCTCCGTCGACTGGGAGGTTCGGAACAGCCCGATCATGTAGTCAGCGAGGTGCGCACTGCTGGTCCAAACCTTGGCACCATTTATCAGCCAACCACCATCAGTCTTGGTCGCACGGGTGCTAGCCGCAAACAGGTCGGAGCCAGATCCTGGTTCGCTCATACCAATGCAGAAGCAGCATTCACCGCGGGTGATGCGCGGCAGGATGTCATCCTTGATATGATCTGGTGCGTATTTGATCAGGACCGGACCGCTTTGCCGATCAGCAGTGAAATGCACTCGCGTCGGCGCACTGACGGCACGGAACTCCTCAGTGACCACGTAGCGCTCGAGGAAGCTACGCTCCTGACCACCGTATTTCTGCGGCCAGGTCAAGCCGATCCATCCACGCTTGCCAACGCGTCGGCTGAACTCCGGATTGAAACCGTCGCGATATGGTGCCGTAACCGGATCGAAGGTTCCAGCCGCAATTTCCTCATTCAAAAATTCGCGCACTTCTAGGCGCAGTGCTTCGGCCTCAGGCGGCAGGCGTATTGGATCGAATTGAATTGCACTGGACATCTGTCTGCTCCCCTTACTGCACTGCCACCATAGGCCATACATCGTCGGCGCCGCGCGTTGCGACCATCTCACCAAGTCGCACGGCCCATACGCTCTCACTGCCAAAATCGTCCCGCCACGACCAAAGTCTCGTCGTGAAACGATGAAGGATGTGTTCTGCTGTAAAACCAATTGCGCCGTGCGCCTGATGGGCAATTCCAGCACCCTCGCCCGCTGCTTCGCCAACACGAATTTTGGCCGCAGCCACTTCGAGGAAGACGTGATCATCGAAAGAGACAGCATTGCCCAGTGTGTAAGCCACCGATCCCGCCGCCGCGATCGCCGCCGCCGTCTCACCGCCGAGCCGCGCCAGATTATGCTGCACGGCTTGGAACTTGCCAATTGGCCTTTCGAAGGCAACGCGCTCCTTCGCATATTCAACTGAAATATCGAGGATTGCTTGCAGCGCGCCCGCCATCTGTGCGGAACGAGCAGCAGCCCCCATCTGCATCAGCGCGTCTTCGTCAACCCCGTGGACCGGTTCCGAGGCCTCTTCCGGAATAACTCCGTCAAACCCAACACGGCTGCGCGCCTCATTTGCCAAACTACTGCCCTCGCTCACCGCGCAAGCAGACCTGTCGACCAGGGCAACGACATAATCTTCTCCTCGACGAGCAAGCACAGCGATCTTTCCTGCTTCATCGGCAAACGGGATGTCACGAGCGGTACCTGACAACGCTCCATCATCGCCCATGGTCAAAATTTCTCCAGCCCGGACCGGTGCGATTGTCATTGCACCCATTGGTACAACCAAGCCAGCACGAGAAAGCAGCCAGCCAGCCAGCAGAGTTTCCGCAAGCGGCACCGGCACGGCAAACTGACCGGAAACCTGCAGCACGTCGAATCCATCGATGACAGTCGCCCCCGCGCCGCCTAGCTCGTCTGGCGTCCAGGCCTGGGTCAGGCCTGACTCCTCTAGGGCGGACCAAAGAGGCGCCTTCCAGCTGTCGTCGGTGGCGTTAGTAACCGTCTGTGGGTCGCACAGGTCCTGAAAAATTCGAGTTGTAGCATCGATGATGATGTTGTCGTCACTCATGGGGTTGTTTTCTCCTATTGCGGCCGGTCGCCCGTGATCGTCGCACGATGCACGCGACGCCGCTCACCATGATAGTCGTTGATCGCGAAATGCTGAACGCAGCGATTGTCCCAGATCGCCAGGGTTTCGGCCTCCCAGTGGAAGCGGCAAGTAAATTCTGGCCGCACGGCGTGGGTAATAAGGAAATCAATCAGCGGCTTGCTTTCCTCTTCGGTCATACCCGCGAACCGCACCGTGTGCGCGCTATTGACGTACAATGCCTTACGACCGGTTTCCGGATGCGTGCGGACAACCGGATGCTCGGCAGTGATTTCGTTGGCTTTATCCAGATTAGTCGCCGTCATGCTGCTCTTGTAGTCCATGCCCGCCGCTCGACCTCCTGTCCGACGCAACGCTGCACTGCTAACGCCGGTCAGCGGATCGATCATCTTTTTCAAACCATCAGACAGGGTCTCGTATGCTTGGTACATATTCGCAAACATCGTATCGCCACCCGTCGACGGGACTTCCAGTGCGTAAAGGGATGTCCCCATCGGGGGCTCCTCAAGATACGTCGTGTCAGAGTGCCAAACACCGCCAAAATTCTTTGTCTCATGCGGCTCTTTTATTATTTCGATTATCTCCGGCGCTTCCTCAAGCCCCTGCACAAAGGGATAATCGTTGAGCGGGCCAAAACGGCGCGCGAATGCAGCCTGCTGAGGCGGGGTCAGTTTCTGGTCACGGATAAACAGGACTTGGTAATCGAGAAACGCCTGATGAATCGTATCATAAACTTCGTTGGTGAAATTTCCTGCTAGGTCAGCACCGAATACCTCCGCGCCAAGCGATCCGGCAACGGGTCGTACATTGATGATCTGTTCTGTCATATCGCTCCTTCCAACGGCCATCCGAAAAGACTGTTTCCCAGCGTAAGGTGTTGATTATTACCCTCGCACACGACGCTGGCTTCAGAAAACTCACCGTGAACGAGCCTGTCTTCACCTGCCAAAATTTCGAACCTATCGTGAGGTTACGTCATCTTTCAAAATCAATCCCGCTATTTCAATTTTAATAAAATCAAATTAGAGTTGAGTATTAATCAAATCAGATGCGGCCATGCGCAATAGATTTCCCCTCCTCAATGCATTACGCACCTTTGAAGCCGCAAGTCGGCACGGCAGCCTATCAGGTGCCGCATCGGAACTTTCCGTCACGACAGGCGCCGTCAGTCGGCAGATATCACGCCTGGAATCATTTCTCGATTGCCCTTTGTTCACACGCAATCCGCGCGGCGTCATTTTGACCGAGAAAGGTGAAACCTACGCCAAAGCGCTGACAGACGCCCTCGATAGTATCGACGAGGCGACCAACGTCCTGCGGAGCGGCAGTGTCCCAGCCAGCCTATCGGTTTTCTCTTTCACAACCCTGGCCATGGAATGGCTGCTGCCTAACATAGAGTCTTTTCGCGAGTTGCATCCCGGCATCGATTTAAAACTAGTCGCGTCCAGCGAACCGGTCGGGCTGTATGATGGTCAGGTCGATGCCGGCCTATGGATTGGGCCGGAACAATGGCGCGGCATTCATTTCGACGTGTTGTTTGATTCGGACCATTTTCCAGTTTGCAGCCCGGCTTTGCTAGAGAATGGGCCAATGCTGCGCACACCGTCCGATCTCCGCCATCACACGTTGCTCTACTCGACCGCGCGTATCCCTAACTGGCGGGACTGGCTGGAAGCCGCTGGAATTGGCGACCTAGAGATCTCGCGAGAAATTCGTTTCGAGAACTCGTCAAACGCCTACCGCGCCGCCAGAGACGGGCTGGGGATCGCTCTGGGCCAACGGCTATTCGTCGCCGAGGATATTGCCGAGGGCCGGCTAGTGGTCCCGCTAACACTCAGCATCCGCCTACAAAAGAGCTATTGCCTGGTCTGTCTTGAATCACGGCGATCCGACTGGAAAATTGAGGCTTTCCGCAGTTGGATTAGCGCGCGAGTGGCCGCATCAAAAGCGCTCTCCGGCTCGGTGCTGCCAACCGACATGACCGTGATCTCAGTCGAAGGTTCACCGTCAGCCTAAACTCAGCAGCAATTTCAATAGCACCAGCAGCCGTCCGATGCCCTCTTTGCTCTCGGACACCGCCAAACATAGACCAAGACACGAGGAATCATGGATTTTTCCGATACGAAAGAAGAAGCGGAATATCGCGCTACCGCGTGCGCCTGGTTGGGTGAAACTGCGGAGCTGAAACGTCCCGGCAGCACTTTCAAAGCAAAATACGGCGCAGACGATCTAGTGCCTCTGGCAAAGGAATGGCAGGCCAAGAAGTTCGCCGCCGGTTATGCAGGTATCACACTACCCAGGAATTACGGCGGTCAGGGCGGCACGCAGTTGCAGCAAGTTATCTACAACCAGGAGGAAGCTAAATTCGTCACACCACGCGGCGTTTATGAGATCGGTCTTGGCATGTGCATCCCAACTATTTTGGCATATGCGACGGAGGAACAAAAAACTCGATACGCCGTGCCAGCCTTGGAAGGCAAAGAGATCTGGTGCCAGCTTTTTTCTGAACCTTCGGCGGGATCCGATCTGGCCGGCCTTCGCACACGCTGCATTCGTGACGGCGATGACTGGATCATTAATGGGCAGAAAATCTGGACCTCGGGTGCGCATTTCTCCGATTTCGGCGTGATCGTCGTTCGCAGCGACACAAATGCCCCAAAACATAAGGGACTGACCTATTTTTTCCTCGACATGAAATCGCCCGGCATCGAAGTGCGCCGCATCAAACAGGTGTCCGGCGTTTCGAACTTCAACGAGGTCTTCTTTAACAATGTTCGGGTTCCTGATGCACAGCGGCTGAGTGATGTTGGTAATGGTTGGCGCGTTTCTATCACCACATTAATGAATGAGCGGCTCGCTGTCGGCGAGCGGCCAGCACCAGGCTTTGATGAAATTTTCGCGTTGGCCCGCGATCTTGACCTCGAAGATGAACCCGCCATCGCCAATGCCAATGTTCGCGAAAAACTGGCAGCCTGGTATGTTAAGCAACAGGGATTAAAACTGACCCGATACCGCACCATCACCGCCTTATCACGCGGTGACGAGCCCGGGCCAGAAGCCTCAATCACTAAGGTCGTCGGCGGAAAGACGCATCAGGAAATTGCCAATTTCGGCATGGAGTTGATGGATATGGCCAGCATCATGTTGGATGACGAGGCAATGCCTATGCGGGCACTCTTCCAGGAAGCGTTGCTGTCTTCGCCAGGCGGGCGTATCGCCGGCGGGTCCGACGAAATTCTGCGCAATATCATCGCCGAGCGCGTTCTTGGCCTACCAGCCGACATCCGCGTCGATAAAGACGTACCATTCAACCAACTGCCGACAGGCAGACGTGAATAACCCCACACCAAGGATCTAGGCTGCCAGCCATCAGATCGGATTTCCACCCATCGGGGGCGGGGGTGCGACTGCTAAATTTTTAAGACAAGGAAGACAGGCCAAGCGCTATACCTAGCCATTACTTTACCGCCAAAGCACTTCGCTCTTGCATCTAGTGCCGTCTAAACTGCACTGAAGAAAGACTAGGTGGGGAAAAATACAAATGGCAATCGACTACGATCACATCATGTCACTGAAGATGACCGATCAGGAATTCAGCTATGGCGACAGAGAGACCATGCTATATGCGTTGGGCGTCGGCATGGGTCGCGACCCTCTGGACGAAAACGAATTGGCCTACACCTTCGAGCGCAACACCCTGAAAACAGTACCGTCTATGGCAGCGGTACTGACCCGGATGCCGTTGCTAAAGAATTGTGGCTACGACTATTCAAAAGTATTGCACGGAGAGATGGGCCTAACCCTGCATCGACCCTTGGCGCCGGAAGGCAAATTACTAGCCGATGCACGCGTCGTAGAAGCTTACGACAAGGGAGAAGGCCGGGGTGCGTTAATATTGACAGAGACAATCGCCCGGGACAAATTCGACGGTACCCCGCTCTTTACCGCGCGCAGCGCAACCTTCGCTCGCGCAGATGGTGGCTTCGGCGGCTGCACCGATCCCAGCCCACAGCCACATCAGGTGCCGGACCGCAATCCGGATACTTCCTGTGCACTGCAGACCCGCGCCGACCAAGCGTTGCTTTATAGGCTGAACGGCGATCGCAACCCGTTGCACGCTGATCCGGTCCTAGCCCAACGTGTCGGCTTCCCGGTACCGATCCTGCACGGGTTGTGTACCTATGGCACCGCCTGCCTGGCTATCCTCAAAACACTTTGCGACTACGACTATTCCATGATCACCGGCTTCGACGCGCGTTTCTCAGCACCTGTTTATCCGGGCGAGACGATTGTTACCGACATTTGGCGGGACGACAATATCGTCTCCTTCCAGTGTCGGCTGGAAGAACGAGACGTGACAGTGATTCGCAACGGCAAATGCACGCTCACGGGTTAGACTAACCATGGTCTGCTGGAATCGTTTATAGCAGTCCAGCGACCCAAATATTTTTCATTCGCCCATTAATATAAGTATGTTTTTTCTGTTTAGACGGTACCTTAAATGGTGCCGCCGACACCTGGCCAGATCTAGTGGGCGTCGCTCAAAACATCACAGTGACTGCCTACCCTTTCGGTGGCTCCATACCCTTGGGGTCAGTCGCGTGCACCCGTCGTGTCATAAATGTGCCAAGGCCTGCGGCGCATACCTGCCCCGCATTGTCAGCAACCTCGCAGCGGACAACGCTTGTCCGTGACCCGGAACGGATCACGTCCGCCGTCGCTGTCAAACGAGGTCCATTGGCAGCCGCCACATAGTTTATTTTCATCTCTAAGGTTGCCATCGGGCGTTTACGGGTATCGTAGTTACCGCCCGCAGCAGCCGTCGCCATGGCAATATCGATGACCGCAGCGACGATGCCACCCTGCGCCACACCGCGCAAATTGCGCATGTCGTCGGTTAAGGTTAGGCCAACAACCGCGTGACCGTCCTCCATAACTTCGTAATCGACACCCAGCCACTTACGAAAACCTTCGTCTGGCATTCCTGTCCCCATCTCATTGCTATGCGGTGCGCTATCCAAGACCGTCAGCTCAGCTCGGTCAACGGATTAGGCTGGGGTGGAACCAAACTAAAGACTGTAAAAATATGACGCAAAGCCGCTTTCAGAAATTGTGAGCTGCCCGGCGTCTGGACGTCTTGACATCTCGGCGATACGTTTGCATCCAAGCGAAGCACTGAACACAATCGAGTAAATTTTTGAAATTTAGGCTGCAAGCAAAGACAACGGTACCGCCTTGGCCCGGAGGTTGTTTGGTAAAGCCTTTCCTAGCCGCATAGAAAATAAAACTATATGGGGGATGGCATGGAGATCCACATTGGTGTCGATGTCGGTGGCACCTTTACCGACTTAGCCGTCAGCATTACCGGCGAAAATCAACAAATCCGCTATAAGCTTCCGTCAACACCGGATCGCCCGGATGCGGCTATCATTGAGGGTATCGAGGCCGTGCTCCAAGAAAACGGTCTCGATGCTGGCAACATCCTTCGCCTATCGCACGGCACCACAGTAGGCACGAACGCACTGATCCAAAGACGTGTCGGCAAGGTCGCAATCGTCACTAACGAAGGTTTTCGCGATCTTCTGGCAATCGGTCGGCAGGTCAGACCCAAGGTCTACGATATTCATTTAGATTTCCCTAAACCGTTAGTTCCCCGCCGGCTCCGTTTAGAAGTTAAAGGCCGCCGCCGGGCAGATGGCAGCGAACATGTCCCACTCGACGAGGAAGGAGTACGCTCCGTTGGCCACCAGTTGGCCGCCGAAGAGGTCGACTGCGTGACGGTCTGCTTTCTGCATTCCTACGCCTATCCGCAAGACGAAGCGCGGGCCGTAGAAATCCTGCGCGACATCCTGCCCGACAGGGTCTACGTGCAATCTTCCACGGAAGTCTATCCCGAGTTCCGCGAATATGAACGTTTCTCGACCGCCGTCTTAAATGGTGCACTTTTAACAGTAGTCGATGCATATCTCGACCGATTTTCCGCCGCAGTGACGCGGCTTGGAATTTCTGTTGAGCCAAAAATTAGTCAAAGCAGCGGTGGTCTAATGTCGGTGCATATGACGCGCAAAGTACCAATTCGGGCCAGCTTGTCAGGCCCCGCCGCCGGCGTAATTGGCGCGGCCCACCGAGCACCGGTCGCAGGTTTCGGCAACGTCATCACCTTAGATGTCGGCGGGACCAGCGCGGATGTCAGTGTGCTGATCGAAGGTGAAGCGACAGAAGTCCATAACCGCATGCTGGCGGGCTTCCCGTTGCGATTACCCGCACTTGACGTCAATGCTGTGGGTGCCGGCGGCGGCTCGATTGCCTGGATCGATGTAGACGGCCTACTGAAAGTTGGGCCGCAAAGCGCCGGCGCGCATCCAGGGCCCGCCTGCTACGGGATGGGCGGCACGGAAGCCACCCTTACCGACGCGAATGTTCTGCTCGGCCGCCTCAACGATCAAGCCTTGCTGGATGGCCGGATGGCTATTCGCCGTGACCTTGCGGAGGCCGCCATCTATCGGCTAGCCAAATCGTTAGGGCTAGATTTAATGGAGACGGCTCAGGGGATTATCCGCGTTGCATGCGCGACTGTGGTTAAGGCGATACGACCGCTATCGGTTGAGCGTGGCTACGATCCAGCAGAATTCTGTTTGTTCCCTTTCGGCGGCGCCGGTCCGTTACTAGCGACCGAGACGGCACAGGATCTAGGTATTAGTAAAATCATCGTGCCGCCCAGCCCAGGTATCCTTTGCGCAGAGGGCTTGTTAAGTAGCGATCTGACAGCCGATTTCATGATGACCTCGCTTATGCCACTGCGCGAGGACTCGCTTAAAACGCTCAACACCGCTCGGGCAGAACTGCAAAAAAGAGCAGATGACTGGTTCGCACACGAAGAAGTTCCGAACGACGAACGTTTTACGCAATGGACCGCCGAAATGCGTTATCGCGGACAGAATTACGAACTATCGATACCACTTGAGGATAGTGAGTTGACCATTGCGGATTGTACAGCCTTGGTAGCAACGTTTCACGAAACACACCGGAGGAGCTATGGCTTCGCCTCGGAAACTGAAACCGTCGAATTCGTTAACATGAAGATCAAGGCGATGGGTCTCTCTGATAAACCACCGCTGCCCCGCCTCAATAAAGGGCCAGATGCCGTGCCGGTAGCACATCGACAAACGCTATTCTCAAGTAAAGATTGGCACGACACTCCAGTCTACCGGCGCGACGAATTACCCTCCGGACAGAATTTGTCGGGTCCGGCAATCATTGAACAGTTGGATACAACAATTCCAATTTTTCCGGACGATTACGGTTTTGTCGACGACTGGGGCAATCTCATAATCACCCTTTCGGAGGGAAAGCAGTTATGACCGTGTTGAGCGCCATCGAAGTGGAATTACTGCGTAATGGCCTAACAAGCATCTGCGACGAGATGTATGTCGCGCTGATGCGAAGTGCCTATTCAACTAACATCAAAGAACGCAAGGATCACAGCACAGCAATTTTCGATATCCAGGGCCGTGTCGTTGTACAGGGCGAGAGCCTGCCCCTACATCTCGCCTCCATGCTCGGTCTGGTGGAAGTCGTTCTAGAACGAGTAGGGCCAAGCAACCTAAACCCTGGCGATATGTTTATCTCTAATGACCCGTTCGTTGGCCGCGGCTCACATTTGCCAGATGTTGCGCTCGTCGCGCCAGTCTTCCACGACGATGAGCTCGTTTACTTCGTTGCCGATATCGCACACCATGCCGACATCGGCGGGATGGCGCCGGGCAGCATGGCCGGCGGTATGACTGAAGTCTATCAGGAAGGCCTGCGCATCCCACCGATCCGTCTAATGCGCAATGGCGAGATCATCGAAGACGTGTTTGACGTAATCCTGCTCAACGTGCGGGTTCCGGAAGAACGCCGAGGTGACTATCTGGCACAGATCGCAGCAAACCGACTGGGCGAGCGGCGCCTGCACGAACTGTTTCAACGTTGGTCGGTTGCCCAGCTGCGTGCAGGTTCGAACGCCCTGGTCGAAGCTGTCGCACGGCGCATGCGGGCCGGCATAACCACACTGCCGGATGGCGAATACCGCTTCTGTGACATCATGGACGATGACGGGATGGGGACTGAAAAGATCCCGATCTGCGTTCGCGTCATCGTTGACGGCGAAGAAATCCTTTTCGACTTCACCGGTTCCGGGCCACAGGTGCAAGGCAACATCAATGTTAGCTACGCCGGCCTGCAGGCAAGTGTACTATTTGCGCTCAAAGTCTTAGTCGACCCGGAAGGTCCAACCAACCACGGCATGCTGGATCCAGTGCGTATTGTGGCCGAGACCGGCAGCATCACTAATGCTATTTTCCCGGCCGCGACGGCGGCGCGCGCGCAGACTTGTCAACGCATCATCGACGTTATCCTGGGAGCACTGTCAGAAGCCGTGCCAGACCGGGTTATTGCAGCTAGCAACGGTGCGAATGGTGTCTCAGCTTTCTTCGGCGCCGGTCCCGACGGGCGGTACTATGTTTATATGGAGACGCTTGGCGGCGGTGGCGGTGCACGCGCCTACAAGGATGGCTCGGATGGGGTTCAGGTTCACACCACCAATACCTCAAACCTCCCCGTCGAGGCGCTCGAGAACGAGTACCCGTTGCTTATCGAGCGCTACGAGTTGGTGCCAGATTCTGGTGGACCTGGGACATGGCGGGGCGGCTGCAGCCTGCGTCGGGTTTACCGGCCATTGGGGCATACGACGATATTCAGCGGACAGGGCGAACGCTGCGTTAGCCACCCCTGGGGCCTCTTCGGCGGTGGCGAGGGCGGTCTCGCCTCGTTCCAACTCGACTATGACGACGGCAGCAGCCAGCCGCTACCCGTTAAGCCGATGACGGTTGGGATCACCCCCGACGTGACGGTCACAGCGATTACACCTGGTGCCGGTGGCTACGGTCCGCCAGGCGAACGCCGTGAAGCAGATCTCGTGGACGATTTGGAAAATGGCCTGTTTTCTGCTGGGTTCATGAAGGAATATTACGATTTCGAAGCGACAGACGACCTTCCGGTTAACACCGTTGAGGAACCAGAGACATGAACCAAACATTTGACGTCATCGTGGTTGGAGCGGGCATTACCGGGGCCAGCACAGCTTATCACTTGAAACGCAACGGAGTAACGAATGTTGCCCTATTCGAACGGCACAGCCCAGCCGCCGGTGGAACGGGTAAGAGCGCAGCAATTGTCCGTCAGCATTACTCAACTACTTTGCTAGCCCGACTAACTCAGGAGAGCATTAACCTTTTTCGCGCTATGCCCGACGAAATTGGCGCCGATAGCGGTTATGTCCGGTCTGGTTGGTGTTTCCTGGTACCTGAAACAATGTTGGAGGCGGCAACAGCCAATGTTGAACTCCTGCAATCCTGCGGCATCGATACTAGGTTCCTGGCAACGGACGAAGTCAGAGACCGCTTTCCCTGGCTTAATCCACAAGGTGTCAGCGGCGTGGTGTACGAGCCCGACGGCGGATATGCCGACCCAGTACGAACCACGGAAGCCTATGTAAAAGGGTTTACCGATATCGGGGGATCGCTGCACGTTAATACGCCAGTGAGGGCGTTGATGCGGTCGGGGGATAAGGTGAACGGTATCCTCACCGATGACGGCCCCATTAAAGCCTCCAGTGTCGTTAACGCGGCCGGCCCCTGGTCGAAGTTCCTGGCCGACAGCGTGGGGATAGAGCTGAACCTGCGCAGTGTGCGAGAACAGGACACGGTATGGGAAGCACGAAGCAACCGACCAATTCCGGAAATCTCCATCTCCAATGCCGTCGATGCAATCTATCTACGACCATTGGGCCAGCGCCGCTTTGTAGTTGGCCGCGGTTTCCCTAAGGAGTACATCGACGTCGACCCAAACAATTACAAGGAAACTGCAGACGAAGATTTCGTATCGGAAATTCAGACACGTCTCGAACATCGGTTTCCACCCTTCGCAGGTGCGCGACGGATAGATTCCTATGCCGCCCTCTATGATGTAACCCACGACTGGTACCCCTACATCGGTCCACGGGGTGGGCTGACAGGCTACTTCGATGCCTGCGGCGGCAGTGGTCACGGCTTTAAAATCGGGGCGGCCATCGGCCTTCATCTAGCCCGCTGGATCGGCACAAATGAAGTGGACAAGGACTTTGCGCAGCTCAGTTATGATCGAATTGCGAACAACGAACCATTCGTCGGCGCTTATGGAGGCAATCGCGCGTAACGTCCGACGAATTGCCAACTAAATTTAATCTTTGTGCGTCTGGTGACAGGAATACAGCCAGGCTGCACGAGCGGAATTTCCCCAAGGACATTGCCAAAGCGGCTTGTGCCTGAGGCTGGTTGCAAAAGCAAAAACCGCTCCAGTTACAGTGATTAAAGGATAAATTTAATGGCAGGTACTAGCTACCAACTTGATGAAAACGCTGCGGAACTTTACGAAAAACACACCGTCCCTACTGGTGCCCAACCTGCAGCGGAACGGTTGCTGGAACATGTCCAACTTCGATCAACAGATCGCGTTCTTGATGCTGCGTGCGGCACAGGCATCGTGATACGCTTAATCGCTCAGAGTAAAACCCAAATAGCTCGAGCTACCGGATTAGATCTAAATGAAAGTATGCTAGCCGTTGCTCGGTCAGTGGAACCAGCTGCGGATTTTCCTATCTCCTGGAAACAGGGTGATTTGTGCGCAATTCCATTTACCAACGACGCGTTCGATATAGTGCTGTGTAATCACGGTTTCCAATTTGTTCCCGACAAATCAGCCGCTTTGCATGAAATTAAACGCGTGTTGACGAAGGGAGGGCGTCTTGGATTTTCTGTCTGGAGTGCGGAGGCACCGATGATGCTGGCTATTGCGGACTCAGTCAGGCGGCATATTGGTGAAGAACTCGTAAAGAGCGTTCTTGCGCCGTTTTCGTATCGTGATGCCATGGCGATTGAAAACCTTTTAATGGCCACAGGATTTTCCGAAATAACTATTAAGAATGTTGAGTTTTCACGGAATTTCCCAGCATCACCTGATGTAGGTTTAAAGGTGATTGAACGATCAGCCTATGCAAATGAAGTGGCAGCTGAGAGAGATGAAGTACGAGCAGCAATCGCATCGGAAATTTTCGAATCTATGCAAGATTATCGTCAAGGCGACGAACTCGTTGAACCATTGCAGAATTTTGTGGTTCAAGCATGTGCGCCTGGTGTATCGACTGCCGTCCCTAGTCGGCAAACTAAAGAAATATAATATGGCGCAGATTTACCGGTTAGAAACTCCGTAGATACCTTCGGTAAAAAATATATGGCCTACTAAGGAGGCAAAATGTCTGACCAAGGTACCCACGGTTGGCTGAAGCAGGGTAGTACATCGAGTGTTGATGTTAGGCTAAGCTACGAAGAGTGGGCTAGCACATATGATAAAGACCTTGCGGTGTGGGGTTATCAAGCACCCCTGGAAACAGCCTCCCTTCTTAAATCTTTAATTCCGCCATCGAGCACAATCCTGGATGCAGGTTGTGGGACCGGCCTGGTCGGTGCCGCAATCCGACATGTCGGATTAACGGGTGACATAGATGGAATTGATCTATCACCGTCCTCCCTCGAAAAGGCTCGCAGACGGGGAATATATAGAAACCTGCATCCTGTTGATTTCCAAAAACTGCCACTTGCTCTCGACGATAATGTTTATGACGCCTTAGCTTGCGTTGGTGTACTCACCTACGTACCGGATAGTGAGTCCATACTAAGAGAGTTTGCTCGCATCGTGCGACCGAAAGGGGTCATCATTGTAACCCAGCGCAATGATTTATTTGAGGAACGAGCATTCGACCAAACGATGAAAAAGTTAATAGATGCGCTACTTTTTTCAGAAACTACCGTCACCGAACCTAAGCAATATCTTCCCAAAAATCCTGACTTCGGTTCGGAAATCCAAGTTATCTATGCAACGCTGACAGTAATCTGAACAAAAAAATTAAAACAAAATTCTTTTTTACCAACGTATCCAAGGATACCAAGCCCAACGGCAAATTTTCCCTCGCAGTGGCTGGGTAATTCGGCTAATTCACCGTATTTTTGGGATCTAAACTTTACAATTTCTAAAGACACCGTCCATCGGAGAGAAGCATGTAGATAGTATAATCATCTACTGCACAGCCTCTTAGCTGTTGGCAAAAACCAATATTCAAGTATTGGTGGCTTGGCTTTTGGTAGGATTTGGCTTCACGATAAGAGTGCTTGTGGTGTCGAAAACAATTTCATCATTCTGGTTTGTCAAAGTCGCACGATATCTGACAAAACCTAGATCTGGCCTACTGCTAGATACGCGCCTTTCAAGTATTTCGAGTTTTCCGTTTAATTTATCATCCGGACGAACTGGCGTTGGCCACTTCACCTCTTCATGACCAGGAGAACCCAGAACTGTTTCATAATCTAAAAAATTTTTATGCATCAAACGGAGCCATACGAGTGACGTCAGCCATCCACTAGAGATAATCCCACCAAATACTGTTTTCGATGCAAATTCTTCGTCAACATGAAATGGGAAAGGGTCATATTTCTTAGCAAATTTTATTATCTCTTCTCGCGTGACCTCATAATGACCAATGTCAAATATATCTCCTTCCTCAAAGTCCTCTGCATATCGAATGCTCATCTGTACACCTACTTGTTCATCCTTGAATACTTTTCAAAATATCACGCAAAAAGGTCACCCATGGCCTTGTTGCATGGGCGCTTGTGGGTGTTTCCAGGCCATCACTTGTTCTGACGCCGCCTTATAAAGGAATTCAAACAGCTGACGGTCTCTTACCAGAAAGTGCAGTGGCCCAGCCCCAGCTACTCGTCGGCCACCAATACTAACGTACCCGTTGTCGATAGCGTTCCACCTGTTCCGTTCACGATGCAGGTGCGTGCAGACGTTTGCTTACCGGGATCTCCATTAATACCATCTTCCGCGGTACCTGAGAGTTGCCGATAACCTTCGATTAACAACGGCATGCCGTACATTCCTGAATGGTTGAACGACAATCCGCCACCATTTGTATTGATAGGGAACCGACCACCAGGCGCGGCATCTCCGTTCTTCCACAAAGAATAGCCTTCGCCTCGTGGCGCTAGGCCAAGCATCTCTGCTGTGATGCCAGCAGTGACTGTGAACGAGTCGTAAATTAAAGCCATCTCCATGTCGTCTGGACCCAGACCTGCCATAGTGTAGGCCGCATCTGCAGACTGGCGCGCGGAGGTAGTTGTGAAGTCCTCCATCTCCATGATGTTCTGGTGACCCATGGCTTCACCAGCACCAGCAATCCACACCGGCTTAGTATGCAAGCCCGCGGCCACCTTAGGACTGGCTATTAGAACAGCCCCTCCGTGGTCTGCAACCATGCAGCAGTGCAGGACAGTGAGTGGCCATGTGATCATCCGGGCTTCTTCGACTTGTTGAACCGTAATAGGCCCTCCAAACGGGTGTACGTCTTTCGAGTACATTGCCGCACGCGGGTTCAATGTAGCCCAGTCTCGAGTAACTTTAGCGATGTGGGCGAAATCCTCTGTGGTAGAGCCGAAACGATGCATATGCCGCACCATCGCATGAGCGTATGCCGACGGTGCACCGCCAAGTCCATAGGCCATCGTCATCTCGTTAGCAGGTGAGGCATCGCCGCTGCCCGGTCCATAGCTAGGACGGCCCTTAGCCCCTATTTTTTTGGACGAAAAGCCATTCTCTCCATGACTAATCAATGCGACTTCAATTATTCCGGCATGGATAGCTGCTAATGCGTGATGTACATGCATTTCAAAGGAACAACCGCCGCAGGCCGTCGTATCAATGTACTTTGGGTGAATTCCAAGGTGCTCACAGAGTTCACTTGACCAGCCGGTTGAAAAGACACCTTCGATCTTGGAAATCGGAATACCTGTTTGGTCGCTTACGTTTTTAATAGCTTCGATGTGTAACTGCAGTGAGGACTTTGGCTCTTTTAAAAAACCAATCTCGTTGGCCTCTGCGGCACCGACAATGGCAGCAGCTTTAGATAGTTGACTTGGCACGTCTCAATCCTCCGTTACACGCCAGAACGGGAGGTGCATTTCCTCGCTCGCCTGCTCAAATTCCACTTTCACCCCTGTGCCGACCTTGATGTCTTCCGGCTTGTTCGGATCAACACCGCGCAAAATCGTCAACATACGGTCGCCTTCCTTCAAATCGATGTATGCAGTTACGTAAGGCGCGTCCTCTTTCCACGCCTGTGGCGTCACGTGTTGAACCGCGAATGT
>CAYYUG010000027.1:0-8672 GCA_964474755.1 uncultured Rhodospirillaceae bacterium
TAATGGCGACCCCGGCAGGACTCGAACCTGCAACCGCCGGATTAGAAATCCGGTGCTCTATCCGGTTGAGCTACGGGGCCGTGTGCAATGCCGAGCATGGCAGGCGACACCCTCAGTGGGTCCAGGCCTGCACACGCTTGACAGCGAAATTGTCGGCATAGGCCTTCGGGCGAATCTGTCGTTTCTTCGGCGCCTGAACACTATAGGTCCAGTCGTTTTTCTCCGCATGTGCAATTGCTTCCTCAGCGGAGGCGAAGTGCAGACGCACCTGCGCGCGCGTATCGGCAGAGCCGGACCACCCCATCAGTGCGTCAGGTTCGATCCGCGCACCAGGCTCAAATTCCATCACCCAGTTTTGGCTCTTGGCGCGACCCGACTGCATCGCAGTCTTTGCTGGTTTAAAAATTCGCACTTCCATAGCTAAATCTCTAATTCGTCTTATTTCGTAGCACAAAAATCATGGTCGGGGTGGCCGGATTCGAACCGGCGGCATCTTGCTCCCAAAGCAAGCACTCTACCAGGCTGAGCTACACCCCGGTCGCAGTTTTCTAGGGCTTTCCGGGGTTTTGCGCAACCTTTCATACAACATTCAAAGTATCGAAATGATCCAGAACTCGCCACAACGCCCCGGAATTCTCTCAGCCACAAGCTCAACTAAATACTTAAACAAAATTTTCCAAATTGATCCTATGCTTTCAAGATCAAGAGAAACCCAAAATTTCTTTATAAAACCACCCAAATTGGCGATTTAATAATAGAAATATAAAAGAATTTTAGAATTATTTGATTCAGATATAAGTAGTAAAAAAAATAACAAAACTAGAAAATTACCAACATGTACCACAATCTAAAGTTCCTGACTTGGTCGAACAACCTGTTCTCGAATTGCGGCAATTCGATATATAATCGCCTTGTGATCGGCGTTGGAGCAGCGTGATGACATTGCAAAGACTGTGTCTCCTAGCCGGAGGTATCTTCATTCTCGGGCTAACAGGGACTGTTGCTACCCTTTGGGTGCACGAGACTACGGGTGACCAAACGCACACGCTGGCCATGCAGCGGGCCTTGCAAACCGTCGTAACACCGCGCGCACCGCAGTTTGCGCTTAGCGATCACAATGAGACGCCTGTAAGCGAGCAAACTTTTCGCGGTCGATTGATGCTCGTGTATTTCGGCTACACCCAATGTAGCGACATCTGCCCGTTTGACCTGAGCGCGGTTAGCCGCGCTCTAGATATACTCAAATCTCCAAGCGGTACTCTACAACCGCTTTTCATCACCATCGACCCGGAAAACGACACGGCTCCATTGCTCGCGAGATATGTTTCCCTATTTCATCCCAACCTGCTTGGCTTAACTGGTTCGGTGGAACAGGTAAAAGCTGCTGCCCTCTCCTTCGGCGCGTCGTTCGAAAAGGAGTTGATACCCCGCTTCACCGGGCATAGCCATTCGGCAAACCTCTATCTAATAGGTCGCGATGGCAAGTTTCTACGGGCCTTCCGCACACCAACAACTGGCGAGACAATAGCCGACGTCATTCGGCTGTACCTACCGGCAGACAAAGCAGGCTAAATGAGACTTGATCTATGAACGACGAGGAAAAAAAGGAGCAACGACGGCGCATCGAAGCGCTATCAAGCGAGTTACGAGCGATCCGACACGACATTCACAAACATCCGGAAACCGCCTACAAAGAAAACCGTACAGCAGCAATCGTCGCGGAATGGCTCGAAAAATGGGGCCTGAAAGTGCACCGCGGCTTAGGCGGTACTGGTGTCGTCGGCACCTTACGAAAAGGTGATTCTAACCGAGCCGTGGGCTTTCGGGCCGATATGGATGCGCTATTCATCCAGGAGAAGAACACATTCGAGCATCGTTCCATGCATGAGGGGAAGATGCATGCCTGCGGCCATGATGGACACACTGCGATGCTGCTGGGCGCCGCCCGCTACCTTTCAGAGAGCGAAAGCTTCAACGGCGTGCTGCATTTTATATTCCAGCCAGCAGAAGAAGGGGCGGCTGGAGCCAAGGCAATGATCGACGACGGTTTGTTCGATCTCTTTCCCTGCGACGCAGTCTACGGTCTTCACAACATGCCAGGCATTGAGGCCGGTCATATTGGCCTACGGGCAGGCCCGATCCTCGCCGCAAGCGACCGCTGGACAGCAGAATTTCATGGCTCCGGTGGACACGGGTCAATGCCGCATAAAGGCACGGACCCGACCATCGCAGCAGCCCAGTTTATCACCGCGATGCAAACAATCGTCAGCCGCAACGCGGATCCGGTTGATACAGCCGCTATCTCTGTAGGACACATTGCCGGAGGGGAGCCCAACGCACTCAACATCATCCCGTCCGAAGTCCTGCTGGGTGGGACAGCGCGGTCCTTCACGGATACTACCCGCGACCTAATCGAGAGGCGGTTGCACGAGATCGCTGAAGCGATCGCCGGTGCGCATAGCTGCGAGGTCGACGTTTCATTCCTTCGCGGTTACCCGCCGACGGTCAATTGGCGTGAGCAAACGGAAATGGCAACGCGTGCCGCAGAGGCTGCCGTCGGTGCGGAGTGCACGGACCCTAATCTTAATCCGCTACCTGGCGGCGAAGATTTTTCCTTCATGCTGCAGCAGGTACCAGGGTGCTACGCCTTTATCGGCAACGGGTTCGGCGAGCCTAACGAGTTCGTGCATGCACCCCACTATGATTTCAACGACGAAATCATCTCAAATGGAGTTAATTACTGGGTCGAGCTAGCCAAAACAGAACTCGACGACATACCGTAACCACAACTGTATAGAAATCGCTTCGGCATTTCGATCCGACCAAAATTTGCCAATGCAGGGGCACTGGAGACGACACAACATGCTTGCACATCCGCACACCCTGGCAAAGTTCAACGCATGGGCGAACACACGCCTTCACAAGATCTGCGCTGCCCTTTCGCCGGATCAAATTTCGGCGAACCGTGACGCCTTCTTCGGTTCTATTCTCGGTACGCTTAACCACATCCTGCTGGTCGATATTTTATATCGTGAACGGCTAGAGGGTACGCGTTCTACCTTCAAATCACTCGACGAAACCCTGCATGACAACCTGCCGGATCTGAGCGCGCATCAGCGAGACGAAGATCAGCGCTGGCTGGCGCTTTCCGCCGAAATCAATGCTGATAAATTAGACGAGCCCATTGCCTTCTGGACTCTGATGGACGATCCAGACCACTGGGAAGTTCCAAAACACATTTACTTCACCAATTTATGCCAACATCAGACGCACCATCGCGGTCAGACACATAACATGGTTAGCCAAGCTGATATCGATCCACCGCCGATCGGCTATATTGAGTTCCGAATTGATATGGATGGATCATTCGTCACCAAACCACTCTAGGGCTAAGCAATGCCAGACGTCGTGATTGTGGGCGCCGGTCAAGCCGGACTGGCTGCCAGCGCATGCCTATCACAATACGACATCAATCATATTGTCATGGAAAAGTATGAGATCGGCGCGAGTTGGCGGCGGCAACGATGGGACAGCTTTTGCTTGGTGACACCTAACTGGACAGTCCGCTTGCCTGGACAGGTCTATGATGGCCCCGACCCCGATGGGTTCATGGCCGGCAGCAAATTCGTCGCCTTCCTTGAATCCTACGCTGCCCGTCGCGCCTTACCCATTCAACTGCGAACCGAGGTCCAATTGGCGACGCCAAAAAATGACGGATGGGTCCTGGAGACCTCGTCAGGTTCGGTGCACACACGTGCACTGATCGTCGCAACCTCAACATATCAAACCCCTTTGATCCCAAATTTCGCGCATAGTATCGATTCCAGGATCCTCTCGCTTAGCGCAGCAGACTATCGATCGTCTGGGCAATTACCACCTGGCAAGGTGCTAGTCGTTGGATCAGCACAATCGGGCGTCCAGATCAGCGAAGACTTACTTGCCAGCGGTCGTGAGGTGTTCTTAAGCGTCAGTCGCGCCGGCCGTGTGCCACGTCGATACCGGGGCCGGGACGTCATCGAATGGCAAGATTTGATGGGGTCCCTCGACCGCCCCATATCTGCGTTGGAAAATTTACGCGAACGCTTTGGTGGCGAACCGCATATGACAGGACGCGATGGCGGCCACACCGTAAGCCTTCAGCATTTGCACGCTCGGGGCGTCAGGCTTCTTGGAAGGGTGGGCGCTACTGATGAATCGACCCTGATCCTGCAAAGCGACCTACGGAAAAATTTAGCAGGCGCTGACCAATTTGCAGCAGAATTTTCTAAAGACGTCGATACTTATATTGCGGCGTCAAACCTAATTGCCCCTCGCGATACCCCAGAACCGGAGCATAATCCCGTCATGTCACTGTCACGGTTTGACGAGCCCGGCCGGCTCGACCTCGTGGCTGAGGAGGTATCCGCCATAGTCTGGGCTACCGGATTTCGCTTCGATTTTTCCTGGATTGTAGCGGATGTCTTTGACGAATACGGCTACCCAAGCACTCTTAGGGGAAAGACGACAGTTCCCGGACTATTTTTCCTGGGCCTCAACTATTTGCACAGCCGCAAGTCCGGCATCATTTATGGAGTTGGTGAGGACGCAGCTCATGTTACTAAGCAGGTCCTATCCTTCCTAAACTCTTAAAATAGAGGCAAGATTGGAAGCGCATCGATGTTCGGAAAACCAGTTTTTGACTAAGTCCCACAATCTCCAACCCTGGGCACAGGACAATGCACATGTCGGGCGTGACCTTCTCCGAGAGCAGCAATTGGTTACGTGCCCGATACTATATGCATACAAACGAATACCCGTTGCAGGGTTGGTATAACGAAGCAGAGCGAACAATCGACCCAACAACAACGTTCTAATTAAAAGCCGGATACATCTAGGAATACGACAAATATTGGCTCCACGTAGGGTTATTTCAGGGGCCCAAGCTTTCAAGGAAATGCCGATATGAGCGAAATTCAAAATGTCCTGTTGATAGTTGTCGATCAGTGGCGCGGCGACACAATTTCCTTTCTGGAGCATCCCTCCGTCAAGACACCAAACCTGGACGCGTTGTGTCGCGACGGCACCACCTTCCGCAATCACTTTGCACAGGGTGCGCCCTGTGCACCGGCGCGGGCATCGCTGCTTACCGGACAATACATGATGACCCACCGTGTTGTGCAGAACGGCATCCCTTTGGATGCACGGCACAACAACTTGGCTTTCGAGCTTCAGAAACTGGGCTACGATCCGGCCTTAATTGGATATACGACGACTGCACAGGATCCACGAACGTTATCCGAAAACAATACGAGCTTCCGAGTAGCCGGCGGAGTGATGCCGGGCTGGACGCCGATCGCGCGGTTCGACCCTGCCAAGCGACCCTATTTCGACTGGCTGCGGCAGCGCGGCATCGAGATCCCTGAACCGCCGGAAGATATTTGGCTGCCAGCCGACACCTGCTCAACCGCGCCATCCCGCATCTCCACGGAAAACTCCGATACCAGCTATTCCACGAAGCACGCCCTTGCCTACCTGCGCGGCATCCAAGACATACCTTGGTTCCTGCATTTAGGCTATTACCGACCGCACCCACCCTTCATCGCTTCGGCACCATATAACAAAGCGCATGACCCAGCGGACACACCGCCGCCGACGCGGGCGGCCTCACCTGATACGGAGGCGGAACAGCACCCTTTGCTGGCGCATTACATAAACCGAATTGGGCAAGGCAGCTTCTTTCAGGATGGCGAAGGACTATGCAGCGCGATGACGCTCGAGGATGTCGCCAACATGCGGGCCGCCTATTACGGTCTTATCGCAGAAGTAGATAACCATCTTGGCCGCATCGTCGATTTTCTTAAACGTACTAACCAGTATGATAACACTTTGATCGTGTTTACCTCCGACCATGGCGAACAACTCGGCGATCACCACCTGCTTGGTAAGCTCGGCTATTTCGACGAATCCTACCATATCCCCATGGTCATTCGGGATCCCCGGAATAGCGCCGACGCAACCCGTGGCAACATAGTGGATGCCTTCACCGAAGCAGTCGACGTAATGCCGACGATCCTCGACTGGCTCGGCGCACCGGCCCCGCGCGACTGCGCCGGAGCCTCGCTCTTGCCGTTCGTCGCAGGCGAAATACCCGCGGACTGGCGCACGGAGGTACATTGGGAGTTCGATTTCCGGCCTTACTACTTTGCGGCAGGCAAACCACCCCCCTTCGGCCTTTCGATCGACCAGTGTGGTATGGCGGTAATCCGCGACACGCGCGCCAAATACGTCCATTTCGACGCACTCCCGCCGCTGTTTTTCGATCTTGAAATCGATCCGGACCAATTCGAAAACCGCGCTACGGATCCGTCCTACACTGCCCGTGTCCTGGAATATGCGCAAAAGATGCTGTCCTGGCGGTTGCGCCATGCGGAACGGACATTGACGGGATATTCCGCCTCACCGGATGGGTTAATCAAGATTGCTTAATTTTATAAGCACGCTTAATAGATTGAATTTTCGATTCTAGCGCTTGCAAAAACTGCGATCGGTCGCGCGCGCTAAACGCCGGATTGCCGCCGCGCACCTCACCGGTATCACGTAGGTGCCCCATCAAATCACGAATTGCTACGGCAGAACCGATATTGTCCGCGGTGAAGGGCCTACCCGTTGGTCCTAGAGCCTGAACGCCTGCCTTCAGGCAACGAGCGGCCAGCGGTATGTCTGATGTTACAACAATATCTCCTTCGCCTGCTCGTTCGGCAATCCAATCATCTGCCGCATCAAAGCCTTCAGATACGACGACCCGCTTGACCAGTGGTCCTTCCGTCAGGCGCATCCAGCTGTTGGAGACCATGTGAACCACAAGACCGTGCCGCTCAGCGACACGCACGACCTCGTTCTTTACCGGACAGGCGTCGGCGTCAACATAGATTTCCAATCAATCTCTCCCCCAATTGGCCAAAAAAACTGATGACAGGGTTGTAGTGCCGCGGGAAGATACCCTCAAACTCATTGATGGAGTAACAAGGATGGCGAAAACGATCGATATCGAGGGTGAAGTTGCCCAGATGAAGTTCCTGGAGGGCCGCAGCCGGCTCTCAGATACCACTGGCGTGTTCGCCCGACTGGGCGAATATCGGGGTGACAGTATGATCTCCGCCGGTGGCTTCTCAGGTACGAGCCAATGGGAACGCCACCCTAACGGTGAAGAGATAGTGCAAATCATCAAGGGATCGACCAAAGTCACCCTGTTGACAGAGGACGGGACGGAGGAACACCTTTTGAAGGCCGGGATGTTCATCATCGTTCCACAAAACACTTGGCATCAGTTCAATGCTCCGGACGGCGTTACCCTAATGACTACGACGCCACAACCGACAGAGCATATCGAAGATGAGTATCCGCCGGACATGAAATTGCCCCTCTCTGGACAAGGCCGGCGCGGCGCGGGATAACCGGACTTGTTCAAATTTGAGGGAATATCATATGCGTTGCGAAGTCGTCGCCATCGGCACCGAGTTGCTGCTTGGCCAGATAGTAGACACCAACTCGTCTTGGATTGGCGAGCAGTTGGCCTTGGTCGGTATAGACTCGCTGTTCCAAGTTAAGGTAGGCGACAATTTTGACCGAATGGAACTCACCATCCGCCACGCACTGGATCGCAGCGATGCCGTGATTTGCTGCGGTGGCCTAGGCCCAACGCAAGACGACATAACACGCGAGGTGATCGCCGCCATTATGGGCGTATCACTGAACCGCGACGACGCGATTGTGGAAAAAATTCGCATAGGTTTCGAATCGCGTGGTCGGAACATGACAGACAACAATAAGCGCCAGGCGGATATTCCTGAAGGCGCTTCGCCAATACCACAGATGCCCGGTACCGCGCCGGGCTTGGTCTGCCCCATCGGCGATAAAGTGATCTATGCCGTCCCTGGCGTTCCGCACGAGATGCGCACCATGATGGAAGGTACCATCCTACCCGACCTTCAGCGCCGTTCCGGCCAGACCGCAGTGATCCGCAGCCGTGTGCTGCGCACCTGGGGTAACAGCGAGTCGGGACTCGCCGAACGCCTTGGTGCTCGCATCGAAGAACTGGACCGTCTCGGCAACCCCACTCTCGCATTCCAAGCGAGCGGCATCGAAGGCATCAAGGTCCGTATAACTGCGAAATCACCCGACGAACCAACAGCGGAATCCATCTTATCGGCAGAAGAAAATCTGATCCGCGAAATGCTGGGCGATGTCGTCTTCGGCATAGATGAAGAGTCTATGGAAACAGTGGTGCTCAATATGCTGGGCGAACGCAGCATGAGCCTGGCTATAGCCGAAGGCCTAACCGGAGGTGTGATGGCGGCGCGCCTGTCGGAGATCGATCAGCGCATGGCGATTTTCCGCGGCGGTACAGTGGCCACAGAAATCGAAAATCATAATGTAGACGGCCAAACTGCCGGGTCGACTGCGGCCATTCAAGCCCGCCAGACCTTCGGCACCGATATTGGCCTCGCCGTCGCCACTGCACGTCCGCAAGACGAGCAGCCGCGTGCGACAGTCTATGTTTGCCTGGACATCAACGGCGCCTCCCATAAGCAAACGGTCTCGCTGCCGGGAGATCGTAACCGTTTCCGCAACTACGCGGTCATCAACGCACTCAATTTCCTGCGCCGGACACTGATGGGACGATAGAGAAGCCG
>CAYYUG010000027.1:8772-10530 GCA_964474755.1 uncultured Rhodospirillaceae bacterium
TCATCAACGCACTCAATTTCCTGCGCCGGACACTGATGGGACGATAGAGAAGCCGGCTTGCGGCGGCCTTTTTCCCATCATAGCCTGTCAGCGACTTCCACCAATGCGAAGTAGTGACCATGGCCGTAGCTGTCCAAGAGCAAAATTGTCAAATTACTAAGATTAAGGAGCATATCGGAGCCTTCGCCACAGGCGTCGACCTGAACCGACCGATCGACAAAGATACTCGGCAAAAGCTATACGACGCCGTGGTCGACAATGTTGTGCTAGTCATCCGGCAACAAACCTTTACGGCCAAACAATACGAGAAGGCCGCCAGCTTGTTCGGCGAACTGATGGAAGATCAGAACCGCATGTACCTGGCGGACGGCGTACCGATGGTCAGTATCCTCTCAAACCGCAATAAGGACACAAAAGGAAAACCGGCGAAGATAGCAAACAATGCCGCCTGGCATACCGACCACACAAACCAGAAACGCCCGCCGAAATTCACGTGCCTTTACCCCGTAGCCCTGCCAGATAGCGGCGGCGGCACATCAGTCTGCAACATGAGGGCGGCCTACGAAGCTTTGCCCGCCAATATGCGCGCGCGGCTTGCCCCGATGCAAACTGAAAACACGTTGATCAGCAGCGCGCGGATGGCGACTGCCAATATGGACATCGTGAAAGCACAAAAATCCAAAGATGCGGCCGGCGAAAAACCAATCGTCCAACCCCTGATCCGCACTCACCCTGACCGTGGCAGTAAAGCAATCTGGTTTCACCAGAGTAAGACGGAACGGGTGATCGGCATGGAACCCCTGGAGACGCAGGAATTTCTTACAGAACTGTTAGAAACCGCGATCAGGCCAGAATTCACATACAATCATGATTACCAGCTCGGTGACATGCTGGTGATCGACAACCGGTCTGCCATGCATAAGGCTGGCTTCGATTTCGATATGAGCCAGCACCGCATGATCTACCGCGCGCTTGTCCGCGGCGAACCACCTGAATAACAGCGCGATAATGCTAATCTAACATCAACAGCACCATACCATGCTGCGCTGGCACTGATGGCCTGCAGCACACAGCTGCCGGACTGGCTGAAAGCGGTAAATTGAATCAAACTCAATTTCAGCATTAACGGTTATCGCGATCGACGATCCGCGCCTGGAAGTCCGCCGTGGTATTGGTCAACGGGAAAGGTTCATCCGGAACATCCACTTCTAGGAATGCGCAGAGTGGCTCCCAGCCTTCGGTCACATTATAGGTCAAGAGGCGTCCCGGTTCGATGGTGCGCTGCACTTCAACAATGTGAGCTTCGTAGACAGACTTTGCATACTCGGCATTGCCAAGCTTACCATCGAACGTCTGGTTGACGATTAGTTCGTAGGCCATCTCGCGGCGGTTTCGATCCAAACCTGCGGGGTCATTTTCACGCTTCATCAGGCTAGCGTAAATCGTATTGTGTATACTTTTGACCCAATCCTCAGCCGGCCGGACCGAAAGGAGGACCTTGGCGTCAGAGAAATGGCTGGCTAGCTCGCGCCAAAAGGCAGCTGACGGCCAATCAACGCTCGCATGGTAGTCGACGAAGACCTCGTCCCAATCTATGGTCTCGCCGCTTACAGCCGCTTCCCAATAAGGTAGTTGGCTCAAATTATTCCGTACTTCAAACATATGATGGCAAGGCCCGAAGCCGAGTCGCTCCAATGCCAACTTCAACGAATTCGTGCCAGTTCTACCAAATCCGGCACCAACAACCGTCAACGGCAT
>CAYYUG010000027.1:10630-14860 GCA_964474755.1 uncultured Rhodospirillaceae bacterium
TCCGCATCGATTATAGTAGACAACCGGTGTGCAATCACCAGGGTCGTGCGGTCACTCGAGACCTCGCGCAAGCTCTCCTGGATTTCCTTTTCCGTGTGCGTATCCAGCGCAGAGGTAGCCTCGTCAAATAACAAAATTGCCGGTTGCTTCAGGATCGTACGCGCAATAGCAACGCGCTGTTTTTCACCACCGGACAGTTTCAATCCACGCTCCCCTACCCCGGTCTCATAGCCGTCGGGCAGGTCCTCAATGAAGTCATGGATGCGCGCCATTCGTGCTGCCTGTTCCACTTCCGCGCGACTGGCGTCGGTCCGGCCATAGAGGATGTTGTAGTAAATCGTATCGTTGAAGAGCACCGTATCCTGCGGCACGATACCTATCGAAGCGCGCAGGCTTTCCTGAGTGATATCGCGGATATCCTGTCCGTCGATACGCACGCTACCCGCCGTGACATCGTAGAAGCGAAAGAGGATGCGGCTCAGCGTCGATTTGCCGGCGCCACTGGGACCGACAATCGCCACAGTCTTGCCCGGCGGTACAGTGAAGGAGACACCCTTCAAGATCGGGCGCCTTGTGTCGTAGTTGAAATCGACATCTTCAAACCGCACTTCCGCACCGTTCACGGCGAGTGGTTTAGCTTCCGGCTTGTCGGTGATTTCAACCGGCACCTCCAGCACGTTGAACATCACCTCCATGTCGGTTAGCGACTGCCGTATCTGGCGGTAAACGAAACCAAGAAAGTTAAGCGGCAGGTAAAGCTGAATTAGATAGGCGTTGACCATGACGAAATCACCAACCGTCATGGTTTTGTCGGCGACCTCGTTACCAGCCATAAACATAATCAGAATCAACCCGGCAGATATGATCACAGCCTGCCCAACATTCAGATAGGAGAGGGTTACCGTGTTGCGAACCGAAGCTTCCTCATAGCGCCGCATAGAACCGTTGAAGCGTGTCGCCTCATGCGCCTCGTTGCTGAAATACTTTACCGTCTCGTAATTCAGCAGACTGTCGATCGCCCTGGTATTCGCCTCCGTGTCCCGATCGTTCATCTCGCGCCGGAACTGGATACGCCACTCGGTGACGACCAAGGTGAAGACGATATAGCCAACAATCGTTACGAAGGTGACCAGCGCATACCAGAAGTCGAACAACCCCCAAAGGATGGCGCAAACTAGCAATATCTCCAGGAGCGTTGGGATGATGTTGAACATCATGAAGGCGAGCACAAACTCGATGCCCTTCACACCGCGTTCAATGATACGCGATAGCCCGCCAGTCTGCCGCTCGAGATGAAAGCGCAAACTGAGCGCGTGCAGATGCCGGAACGTACGCAGCGCCGCGTTTCTTACCGCCCGCTGCGCCACGCGCGCGAAAATCGCCTCACGCATTTCAGCAAAAATGATGGACAGCACACGAGATCCGCCATAGGCAAACAGCAATCCGATCGGTAACGTCACAGCTAAAGCCACGTCCACGGTTAGCGCGTCGACGATATCGCGGTAGAAGATTGGCACGTAGACATTGACAACTTTGGATAGCGCCATCAGCCCAAAGGCAATAAAGACCCGCGTCCGCATACCCCATTGGCCGGCCGGCCACAGATAGGGAAGCAAGGATAGCAGTGTACGGTACTGGCCCTTGGATCCCGCGGGCGAGATGTACAGGCTGGCTTGTTTCATACTTTTGATTTTCCAGCGGCGAGGCCTAGCACTCGCCCGATCTCGAGCGATCAGAGGTAATAGACCAGTAAATAACCGCCGAGCAACACTATTACCCACAGTGCAGCGCCACTGATCGCCCAGGTCCGGGCAAGAATGCCGCGCGGGCCGTGATAATGAAACACCCGGGCCAAAAGATAGGTCGCCAAAGCAGAACGCCAGCGGCGAATCTCGTTACGCGCCTGCACAAGGCTTGTCAGGAACCTCGCCACCATGCGTGGGATTACGCGCCGATAAACCCAGTCCGTATCAACATTGGTCGATCGCAACTCTGGCGGATAATAGCCAAAACGATTGAGGAAGGCGAACGCCAAGGCCGCAAAGGCGAGCAGCTGTAACATGGTAATCACGTGTGCCGTTGTGTAAGGCACGTAAATCACTGGATAGGGCAGGATCTGGTAAAGTGCATCAGGGTAGACGCCGATGGATATACAAAGAAGCGAAGTCAGCCCCATGGCGATCAGCATGTTTAGCGGTGCTTCCTGCACCCTCTTACCGGAATCATGAGCAAAAAAGGCGAAATATGGTATCTTGATACCCGAATGGTGAAACACACCGGCAGAGGCGAAAAGCAGGATGGTCCAGGTAATCCAATGACCTTCTTCCGCCGCAGCCGTCAAGATCATGGATTTGGTGACGAAGCCGCTGAAAAGTGGGAAGCCGGAGATCGAAGCGGCACCGATGATACAGAAGGTCGTACTCCACGGCATCGACTTATATAGACCGCCCAGTTCCGAACCATTCGCCGTGCCGGCGCGATACAGCACAGCACCCATCGACATGAACAAAAGTGCCTTGTAGAGGATGTGCGCGAAAGCATGCGAAGCCGCGCCGTTTAGTGCCAGTTCGGTTCCGATGCCGATGCCGACAACCATGAAGCCCAACTGGTTATTTAGGCTGTAGGCCAGAACTCGGCGTAAATCGTTCTCAATTACTGCAAAGAAAATCGGGAAGGCGGTCATAGTAGCGCCAATCCAAATCAACATCTCGGTGCCGGGGAAGCCGCGCGCGAGGGCATAGATCGCGAGCTTTGTAGTGAAGGCACTCAGGAACACCGTACCGGTCACGGTCGCTTCAGGATAGGCGTCCTGCAACCAGTTATGCAGTAGCGGGAAGGCCGCTTTAATTCCGAAGCTTATCAGGATTAGCTTGCCACCTAAACTCTCAACACCTATCTGGCCAAACGTGACCGAACCAGTCTCTCCGATGATCAGGATCGCGCCGGAGAGCAGCAGAACGCCGGAACCAATTTGGATCACCAGATAACGCATGCCTGCGCGGAAGGCCCGCTCGCTGCGCACTGCCCAAATCAGAAATACCGAGGTGATCGCCGTCAGTTCCCAAAACACGAAGAGGCTGATCAGGTCGCCGGCGAAGGCAGCACAGATCGCTGCACCGGCATAGGAAAGCCCTGCCACCTGCTGCACAGTATCTTTGACATGCAAGGCGTATATGACGCTGAGGAAGCTAGCAATTGTGAAAATGTAACCGAAGATCAAGCTGAGTTTGTCGACCCGCATCATGACCAGCGGATAGTCGAAGGCGTTAAAAGTGCCGTAGTCGCCAGTCTCCAGGCTCAACATCTGCCAGCCGCACAATAGTGGCAGCAGCAGCATGTAGCCGGCGCGCAAATGACCCCGAAGCACCGGCACCAGGAAGGCGCCAATGACTAGGATCAAGCCGGGTGACAGGTGTTCAATCGTCATCGTAGTAATCTTCTTTGCGCATCAAGATTCGGCGCAATTCCTTTGCTGCCAGAACCAGACCGACGCTGAACACAAATCCAAATCCGGAATAGAAGCCAAACCACTTCTCGATCTCGAAATGCGGATGTTTCTCGTAGAACAAATCGGCCGCGGTGAGCACGAAGCAGAGGGTCAGTAGCCAGTACCAAACCTTGTCGACACTACCAGGCTTGTCGAGCCAATAAGTTTTGCAACTGTCTTTCCTTTTGGCCATGTCAGCCTCCACCAATCGGCCGCAGCAGCAGATAGAGCTGATCGGCATAGAAGAACATCACCAGGCATCCGAACGCCGTAAGGCAAAGGGGCACCAGACAGAAAATAGGCGCTTCCTTGATCACTGGCTTCTGGTCATCATCACCATCCTGTCGGCTGAAATATCCGCGCCCAACTACAGGCAGCAAATAAGCCACATTGAGCAGCGAGGAGAGCATCAAAACGCCGATAAAAACCAACTCTCCTGCGTCATATGCGCCAAGCGCTAGATAATATTTGCTCCACGAGCCGCCCATTGGAGGCAGGCCTATGACGCTGAGGGCACCGACAAAGAAGGCGAACAAGGTCACCGGCATGACCCTACCGATCCCTTTCATGTCACTAATCTCTGTTTTTCCCGAAGCGACGTAGATTGCGCCGGCGCAGAAGAAGAGCGTGATCTTGCCCACTGCATGCATAGCGATGTGCATGCCTGCGCCAACGACGCTGAGCGGCGTAAACAGAGCAGCGCCGAGGATCACGTATGACAGCTGGCTCACCGTGGAGTAGGC
>CAYYUG010000027.1:14960-43150 GCA_964474755.1 uncultured Rhodospirillaceae bacterium
CCATCCCGAAAATCCAACGTACCAGTTGCATACCATGTCCAAATAATGGCGACGAGCTGAAGCCCGATCGATGTGCCGAGCAGGATACCTAAATAGACACGGCCCGACCGGCGCGCCTCAGCGTCCTGATGATGGGCGACTAGCGGATAGGTCGAAACTGTCAACACCTCGTAAAAGATGAACAGGGTCATCATGTTCCCAGCGGTCGCCACGCCCAACGCACCGAAGATGGCAATTGCAAAACAGGCGTAAAAGCGTGTCTGCGCATGTTCCTTCTTCGCCCGCATATAACCGATTGAGTAGATCGAATTGAGGATCCACAAGCCTGACGCAATGCAAGCGAACATCATTCCAAGCGGTTCAATCTCAAAACGAATGTCGAGGCCAGGCAGAATTTCGACTAAGGACACGGCGGGACGTTCGCCATGGAACACACCAGAGACCAAGGACACCACGACAGCGAATAGAGAAATGGCAGTCAGACAAGTGATGGTCTCTCGAAGGTTGGGCGAATTTCCTGCCAACACGATTAGGACGGCGCCGATTAGCGGTATTGCCATAGCGAGGAGGATCAGATCTGGCGCGCTCACGATCCGGCTCCCAATAGGAACTTCGCAGCCTGCTCCGCGACACCGACGCTGACACGCGTATCAACACCAAAATAAAAGTTCGCCAGCACGAGGGTCCATGTCGGGATCAACATGACCAACGGCGCCTCACCCCACTCTGCACCATCCGGCGCGGGCGACAAATAGGCTGCCTCTACCAACCGCCAGACATAGATGATAGCCAAAAGCGATGAGATTAATACGAAGATGGATATCCACCACAAACCGCTGTCGATGGCTGCCAGAAGCAGATACCATTTTGAGATAAAGCCCACGGTCAGCGGCACACCGATTAGGCTTAGGCCGCCCGCGACAATCGCCGCCATGGTCCACGGCATTCGTTTGCCGAGCCCCCGCATCGCTTCAATACTCACCGAACCCGTTCGCCAGAAAAGGCAGCCGAGCGCCAAGAACAGCGCCGCTTTAATCAACGCGTGATTGAACAAATGGAGCATACCGCCAGTCACGCCCAGCACTGTCGCAAAGCTGATGCCAAGCACCATGTAACCGATCTGAGCCACGCTGGAATAAGCCAAGGAGCGTTTCACGTCGTCTTGGAAGATAGCGATTGTTGAGCCGATCAGCATTGCTGCAATGGAAAGCACCATCAACACCGGCCCCAATGTCATCACCTCGAAGGAAAATTCCGGTCCAAAGAGGTTGAAATATGTGCGGATCAGAACGTAGATCGACACCTTGGTTGCCGTCGCCGCTAGGAACGCGGTGACGACAGAGGGCGCGTAGGCGTAGGCGTTCGGTAACCAAAAATGTAACGGGAACACTGCCGCCTTTATCGCCAAACCCACCGCCATAAAGGCGAAGGCTGCCTGCACAGTTCGGCTTTCACCCAAAGGCCCAACCCGGTTCGCCATGTCAGCGATATTCAGCGAACCCGTAGCCTGGTAAATCAAACCGACGCCTATCAGAAAAAAGGTCGCGCCGATTGTGCCAAAAATCAGGTACTGGAATGATGCGGTTAAAGCCCGTCGGTCTTTACCTATACTGATCAAGATATAAGACGATAACGAAGATATCTCCAAAAAGACGAAAATATTAAAGGCGTCGCCTGTGATGGTCACGCCGAGCAGACCGGCCAGGCACAGCAGATAAGCGGTGTAAAAAAGCGTTTCCCGCCCTGCACCAATCTCGCGTGCTACGCTCGGGCTGGCATAGGTGATAACCAGCGCCCCAATCGCGGCTACGATCAACAGGACGTACGCATTTACCAGATCAACACGATACTCAATGCCCCAAGGCGGCGCCCAGCCACCAAGCCGGTAGGAGATAACGCCCCCCTCAAGCACTTGCCCAAGCAGCATTATGGAGATTGCAAACGCTGTCCAGCATACGACCAGTGATAAGGCATAAGCCAACCGCCTCCGCGCCAATAGCATACAAAGTGGCGCCGATAGCAGCGGAACCACGATCTGCAGAGCAGGGAGGTGAGCAGCTATCACGCGTTGGATTCCTGTTTTTCGATTTCGTCTTCTTCAATCGTGCCGTAGGCCTCTTTGATACGGACGATGAGAGCGAGACCTAGCGCTAACGTCGCCACACCAACGACGATTGCGGTCAGGATGAGCACATGCGGCAAGGGGTTGGAATAGGCCTGGTCACCTGGGATAACTATTGGCGCCGTCCCGCCTGCAACCTTGCCCATGGTCAAGTAAAAGACAAAGACTGACGCCTGGAAAATGCTCAGCCCAACCATCTTCTTGATCAGGTTGGCCCGGGCCATGACGATATAAAGACCCGCCATCATCAGAAAAATTACGATCCAGTAATTATAGAGGCCGGGCCATTCCATCGCTCCCTACTCCTCGATTTCATCCATCTGATGATCGCGCCCAGCAAATGCAAAGAAGATGACGATCATCACTGACGCCACCGTCAGGCCCACCCCGAATTCAACAATAAAAATACCAAGGTGTTGACCCTTCGGCGCCTCCGCGGCAAGGACCGAATAGTCGAGATAGTTGCCGCCGAGGAGTAGCGATGCAACACCGGTCCCGCCAAAAATCAGCACGCCAAACGCCACGCCAGCGCGAATGTATCTTTCAGGAATGATCCGCTTTGCGTTATCGAGCCCGTAGACAAGAGCGTATAGAACAAAAGCTGCGGCAAAGATCACTCCAGCCTGAAAACCGCCGCCGGGCCCGAAATCGCCGTGGAACTGCACGTAAAGCCCAAACAGCAAAATAAACGGGATCATGAGCTTGGAAACTACTCGGACGACGAGATGATGGCTCATGCGGTGTACTCATCTTCCTTACGGCGGCCAAGCTTGATCCGGCCAAGGAGCGCCAAAACACCAATCCCAGCCGTAAAAATAACTGTCACCTCGCCAAGGGTGTCGTACCCTCGGTAGCTCGCTAAAACCGCCGTCACCATATTAGGGACAGTAGTTTCCTTGAGGGAATCATTGATGTAACGCGGCGCGACATGCTGATGGATCGGCGCTTCGGGATCACCGTAATTAGGCATGTCCAGCGTTCCATATACCAATGCCGCTCCGGTCACTAGAGCTGCCAATAAAGGCAGCATAGTTTTTCTGTCCGGAATTTTCTCGGTCCGGCCGCAGAGCATCAGCGCTCCGAGCATCAGCACAGTGGATATGCCAGCGCCGACAGCTGCTTCGGTGAAGGCCACGTCAACACCATCAACGACGACGAAGAAGGTCGCAGCGAGCAAACTGTAGATACCGCTCAACATCACTATCGCGAAGAGATTGTGCAGACGGATGATCAATAGGACGGTCAGCACCATGAAACCCAATACGACAATGTTAACGATACTATCTATGACGCATCCTCCTTTTCGGTCCTGGTCTTACTGTCACGCGACCAAGGTTTCATGCCCTGAGACAGTGCCGCGTTGGCCAGTGCATAGGAGGAGGTAGGGCTGGCAAAGAAAAAGAAAACGAGGATCAACAGCAATTTCACCGAAATTAGGCTTAATCCGCTTTGAACCATTAGCCCAGCGATGAACAATGCGGCACCGAGCGTATCGGTCACGCCCGCTCCATGCATGCGGGCAAAAACATCGGGCAACCTGATTAATCCGATGGCGCCAACCAAAATGAAGAAAGAGCCAGAGGCGAGCAGTATCGCGCTCAAGTAATCGAGGAGCGGCTCCATTAGTCCCCCTCACCTTCCTGTGTGCGGCCACCGGGTCGCGAAAAGCTGCCGTAGCGAAAAAATTTCAGAACCGCCAGGGTGCCAATAAAATTAATTAAAGCATAAAGCAGCGCAATATCTGTGAAATCTGGCCGATCGGTTAGGAACCCTAGTATTGCGATCATCAGCACAGTCTTGGTTCCGAAAGAATTCACCGCCAGCACCCGGTCGAACAGTGTCGGCCCCAACAGCGCTCGCACGAGCGCCAGTAGCATTGCGACACAAAGCGCTGCCGTGGCGGCCACAAACATCATACCGGCTGCTCCAGACCGGTTACGCGTCGATCCATCTCTCCTGTCTCTAAATCGTCCTTAGTTGCATCACTCAACGCGTGCACAAGGAATTCGTCGCCATCAATGTCCACTGTGACGGTACCCGGCGTCAGTGTAATCGAGTTGGCGAAAATGACCTTTCCCAGTTCATTGTGTTGCGTGGCCTTCACACGGAAAAGCTGCGGGTTGATGGGCAAATTCGGCGCGAGAATACGCTTGGTCACATCGATATTGGCGAGCGCAATTTCCTTGAACAGCCATAGCCAATAGCGAGGCAAAATCACAGACAGATGAACCGGATAGGTCTCACGATCAACGACTTCCATCCGCAGCGCAATACCAACGCAGATCGCACAAGAGATGGCACCAAGTATGCACCAAAGCGGCTGGTAAACGCCGGAAAGCAATAGCCAAGTCACATAAAGCGTTAAACCCAGCGCGACAATGTGCCTCAAACCCCGCCCCCAAAGCTCTTAACATCTGGACGCCGCTCAATTACTGCGTCGATTTGGCGTTAGTATGCCGAAGCGATCCAGTCGAGCCAAGATTTTATGAGCTAAATTTTAATTAATCACTCACCGATTTCATCCAGCAACCGTTCTGCGCTACCCTAATCGTAAGAAACGAAACAGTCCGCAAAAGTGCCATGCACCTATTTCAGGAAAACACGCCGAAGGATCTTAAGTCCGCGCTGGAAACACTCGCAATACTTGATGTTGGCCCATTCCTGGATGGCCAATACAGCGCACTGGATCGGCTCGCGTTGGAAATAAGGTATGCCTGCGAAACCATTGGATTTTTCTACATAAAAAACCATGGCATCGCCAATCCTGTAATAGAGGAGGCCTTCGCGCAGTCGCGTCGGTTTCACGATTTACCATTATCGAAAAAACAAAATTTACCGCTCGACAAGCATAATGTCGGATATCTGCCGATGAATAAGAGCGTACAGAAGCATTCGACGGTTCATAAGGCCACCAAGCCCAATCAAAATGAATCCTTTTTCATTACCCACGACCGTGGACGGGATCATCCCGACGTAATAGCCGGCACCCCTCTGCGCGGCGGTAACTATTGGCCGGAAGAGCTGCCCGGATTCCGCAATGGCGTCATGACCTATTTCCGCGCCCTGAACAATCTCGGGCAACGGCTCGTCCCGGCTTTCGCCGTCGCACTCGGCATGCCGGCCAACTATCTCGAAGAAGCTTTTGCCAACGAGAACAATGCTAAGCTTCGTTTACTGCATTACCCGCCGACACAGATTGAAAACAATGATTTCGGTGCCGGACCACACACGGATAATTCCTTTATGACAATCCTGGCTCGGGATGACACGCCAGGTCTGGCGATTCGCCTGCCCTCAGGTGAATGGCTTTCGCCGCCGGTGATACCCGGCACCTTCCTGGTCAACATCGGCAACATGATGCGGCGCATATCGAACGACCGTTTCCTGTCTACACCGCACGGTGTAATCGTCGAAGGTGACACCGACCGTTATTCGATGGCCTATTTCCATAGCCCCAACGTGACCCAGCTAATCAAGGTAGCACCCTCCTGCATTGAAAAAAATCAATCTCCAAAATATGAACCAGCTCGATATGCCGATTTAATTCAAGAATTTTACCAGGCCAACTATTTCCATCAGGACGGCTACGGGAAAACGGCTATTAAGAACCGGTACGAATAACAACCCAAGGAACCCCATGGCCGATACACCTAAGATCGAGCGAATTGAATTTACACTCTTCGAAATCACCGTCGAAAACATGACGACTGACGCAGCTGGATTTGGCATCGCCTATGCACCGGGCCGCAATGACCCGCAGGTCCGCTTGGGTTTGCGAGTTTTCGCTGATACCGGAGTTGTCGGCGAGTACGTGCCAGGTCGCGGCCGCGCGAAGGTGATCAAGTCAGCTTGCGAGGCGCTAAGCCATTCGTTGATCGGCAAGCCGGCGCTGCAGCGCGAACGTCATTACCGCACACTGCGGAGCATGACTAAGCATATTGGCGAGGTCGGCATTGGCGCCCTCGACATCGCGTTGTGGGACTTAGCCGGCAAGCATTACGGTGCATCCGTCGCCGAACTGCTGGGTGGATACCGCGAACGCTTACCCGCCTATGCCAGTACGATTCATGGCGACCGCCACTCGAGAGGCCTTTCCAGCCCAGAAGCCTACGCAGATTTCGCCGAACGCTGCTATGAACTGGGCTATCGAGCTTACAAGATGCATGGCTGGTCCGGTAATGTAGCAGAAGAAGCCGAGATGATACGAGCTGTGGCAAAAAGGGTCGGCGGAAAGATGGCAATCATGTACGACGCCACAGGCCACCCCAAAACGCTGGCCGATGCCATCCTAATCGGCAAGGTTTGCGACGAATGCGATCTCTATTGGTTAGAGGATCCCTATTCGGATGGTGGCATCTCGATACACGGCCATCAGATACTAAAGAAAAACATAAAAACACCTATTTTAATAACGGAATTTGTTCGAAATTTTGAAACAACAACAGATATCATGGTCGCCGGTGCCACCGACTTCGGTCGTGCCGATCCAGACTATGATGGCGGGCTGACCGGCTGCCACAAAGTCGCCGTTGCAGCCGAGGGTCTAGGCATGGATGTTGAAATACACTCCTGCGGCCCGGCCCAGCGGCACCTCATGGCCGCGTGCCGCAATTCAAACTACTACGAAGTCAATTTAGTGCATCCAGATTGTCCGAATGCCTGGTCCCTGCCCTTTTACAACGGCGACTATTCCGATCAGCTAGACTGCGTCGATGAAGATGGCTGCGTCGGCATACCGGACGGTCCCGGTTTTGGGGTAGGTTACGATTGGGACGCAATTAGGGGCGCTGCTCTGGAAACGACGATTATCGAATAAAGTGCCAACATGGCTGATATGCTCTGCCTCGCCCCTCGCGGAATAGGCGGCTGCGCTGCCCGAAACAGCTCAAAATTATTCCTACTCAGACCTGGGCGGTGCTGCAACTGCATACTGACAGCACCCTGCTCAATATCGGTTCCGTATAATGCGATTCAAAGCCTGCCGTCTGCCAAATGAACCCGGAAGGCCAAGACCTGCAGCACGGGCCCACTCAAAGGGATTATAGCGCAAATCCAAAAATACACTTCGGAGGAAACATCCAAAGACGACGATGAAGCCGAATGCTATCGATCTACCGAACGATTCTGCCAATTTCCGTCATCATTAGACAATTGCAACAAGAACTCGATGAGCCAAAAATCGGTGATGATAGAATGTAGGTGTCTGCCGTGACCTAGCGAGACAGTGGCGCCCATCGATAGGTCGACACAAACAGGTGGCGCTGCCCCACGAAAAGCCACCGGCTTTCAGTCGCGATCTTGCGTTCCATCTTGATGAAGTCGGTTTTTCTTAAACCCAAGCTCAAGATGTCTGCGAATTGCAGATCTTAAAACCGGTGAGGCAGCAAATTGCATAATCAGTAGCGGCATCACCATTCGCAGTATTCGAAACAAGACTTGATCAACCATGCTCGCCGATAAACTACCTTGAGTATCTGCGTCAGCCCAATTCGAATGGTCGATAGACATAAAATTCGACTAGACCATTACTCTCCGCGCAAGTTTTATCTTTCGACCACAGTAAGTTGCGTCATCATACTGCTGCACCTGCCACAGCAAACGTTGCTGACTTCTGCACTTGCAGACAACCCCGGTCGGAGTTCACTTTTTCGACGAACTAGAGCACTACGTCGAAAAAGGATTCCACCGCCGCTGACGGCATTACTGTCCGATTACTATACTTGTTTGCCCTTGGAAGAATATTACCTTAGAACGCCACAGTTCATCAGCAAGGCGTGCGGCCGTCTATACCGGCGTATCGCATCGAAAATTAAGGTTGGAGCGACGCCATGGAGATGTCAGGCGAACTTTCTATCCCGGCGCCACGGCAGGCGGTTTGGGATGCGCTAAACGATCCGGAAGTGCTTAAAGCGTGCATTCCCGGCTGCGAGACACTGGAAAAAACCTCTGATACGGAGATGACCGCAACGGTGACCGCGAAGGTCGGGCCGGTGAAGGCAAAGTTCAACGGCTCGGTCACCTTGAGTGATATCGATCCGCCGAATAGCTATCGAATTTCAGGCGACGGCAAAGGCGGAGCCGCAGGATTTGCCAAGGGCGGTGCGCAGGTCGCGCTGACCAATTCGGAGGATGGCGGGACCATTCTGCAATACACGGTAGATGCGACGGTCGGCGGCAAACTGGCCCAGATCGGATCCCGCCTGATCGACGCGTCGGCGAAGAAACTGTCTGGCGAATTTTTCGATGCCTTCGCCAAGCATATTGCTGCCGAAGCAGAGGAAAACACACGTACCGACTTAGAACCCAAGACAGAAGCTTCGCCGAAACCGGCAGCAACAGACGGAACCACCCGAACTGAGCGCAATCCTTACGGCCGACGTTGGAAAGGTTACAGTCCAATGACATGGATCAGCGGCACGGTCTGCGTGATCCTAATTTTGGTTGCGATATTCAAATACATAACGGGTCCGTAAAAGCGAATGACCTCGTAATGCCAAGATTCCTTGACCTGACCGCCTCACGAAAGCAAACTCGTCACGTGGCTGGTATAACGTCTGCCAGTCCTTATGGGATAAGCCAATAAAACCCCGATCGGGACCGCCCCGATCGGGCTAGGGAGGGTTAAGAATGCCTGTCACCGTATCCATGACGGTGAACGGCAAGGAAGTGTCGGGAGAAGTGGAGCCCCGCACCTTGCTCGTTCAATTCATCCGCGAAAACCTCAGATTAACTGGAACTCATGTCGGCTGCGATACCAGCCAGTGTGGCGCCTGCGTTGTGCATATTAACGGAACATCGGTGAAGAGCTGCACGACACTTGCGGTGCAGACTGAGGGTGCCGAGGTCAACACTATCGAAAGCCTTGCTACAGATGGCGAACTGCACCCTATGCAAGAAGCTTTCCGCCAGAACCACGGTCTGCAATGTGGTTTCTGCACCCCAGGGATGGTGATGAGCGCCGTAGACCTCGTGAAGGAAAATTCTGACCCGAGCGAACAGGAAATTCGCGAGTGGCTGGAAGGTAATATTTGCCGATGCACTGGTTACCACAACATCGTCAAATCCATTAAGGCCGGCGCGGAAGCTATGCGCGGCTAACATCCCGAACAGGGACAGGGAGAGAATGCGATGACCAGCGAGGGAATTGGCGCCTCGGTGCGCCGCAAGGAAGACCACCGTTTTCTCACTGGCAACGGCAACTATCTGGACGACATCAATCGTTCAAGTCAGGCCTATGCCAGTTTCGTGCGCTCGCCGCACGCACACGCAAAAATCAACGGCATCGATACGTCCGGCGCAGAAAGCATGCCTGGCGTGCTCGCCGTTTTTACCGGCCAGGACCTCGCCGATGATGGCATCGGTCCACTAATCTGTGGTTGGCTAATCAAAAGTAAGAACGGCGACGACCACAAGGCACCAGCCCATCCAGCACTTGCCGTCGATACGGTACGCTACGTAGGTGACGCGGTTGCGATTGTGATTGCTGACACTCTGGAGCAGGCGAGAGACGGCGCGGAACAGGTCAATGTAGACTTCCAAGAGCTCCTGGCCGTTGCATTGCCCGTCGATGCGATGCGGGACGACGCACCGCAAGTGCACGAAGATGCACCCGGCAACCTTTGCTACGACTGGGAGATTGGCGAGAAAGCTGACACCGATGCCGCGTTCGACGCTGCTGCCCATATCACATCAATGGAGATCGTGAACAACCGCCTAATCCCTAACGCGGTAGAACCGCGTGCGGCCATCGGCGAATACCAACCCGGCAGCGAAAGTTTTACGCTTTACACGACGAGCCAGAACCCGCACGTGACGCGTCTGGTTCTGTCCGCTTTTAACCAGGTCGCACCCGAACACAAACTGCGTGTCGTCGCGCCTGACGTTGGCGGTGGGTTCGGCTCAAAAATCTTCATTTATGCCGAGGAAACAGTATGTCTCTGGGCCTCCCGTAAAGTTAACCGGCCGGTAAAATGGACCGCAGCGCGAAGCGAATCTTTCCAGACTGATGCGCATGGCCGCGACCACGTGACCAAGGCGGAACTAGCCCTCGATGCCGATGGCAAGTTCACCGGACTTCGGGTGAACACCGTTGCTAATATGGGCGCTTACTTGTCGACTTTTGCAACTTGCGTGCCGACCTACCTCTACGCGACGTTGCTGGCCGGGCAGTATACTACGCCGGCGATTTATTGTGACGTGCAGGCAGTCTTCACCCACACTACGCCAGTCGATGCCTATCGCGGCGCCGGGCGTCCGGAAGCGACCTTCGTTGTCGAGCGGTTGGTCGAACAGGCGGCCAAAGAACTGGGCACCGACCCGGCGGAGCTGCGCCGCAAAAATATGATTGCAGCTGACGCGTTCCCCTACCAAACGCCGGTAATCCAGCAATATGATTGCGGCGATTACCCCCGCGCGCTGGATGAAGCGTTGAATCGGGCCGACTATGCCGGCTTCGCCAAGCGCAAAACGGATGCCGAGAGCCGCGGCAAAAAACGTGGCATAGGCTTCTCGTCCTATATCGAGGCCTGCGGCATCGCGCCGTCGGCTGCGGTAGGCGCGCTCGGCGGCGGGGTAGGATTATGGGAATCCGGGCACCTGCGCTTCAACCCAACCGGCAGCGTCTCTATCTTTACGGGGTCGCACAGCCACGGCCAGGGTCATGAGACGACTTTTGCGCAGATCGTCGCGTCACGCCTCGGCGTACCGGTTGAGAATATCGAAGTCGTCCATGGCGACACCGACAAAGTCCTATTTGGCATGGGCACCTATGGCTCGCGTTCTGCAGCCGTTGGTGGTTCCGCCCTCTGTAAAGCGGCCGATAAGATCATCGAGAAGGGACGCAAAATTGCAGCTCATATCCTCGAAGCATCGGAAGACGATATCGAGTTTGCTGACGGTAATTTCACAGTCGCTGGCACCGACAAGTCGATGAACATCGGCGAAGTCGCCTTCGCAGCCTATGTCCCGCATAACTATCCAGAAGACTTGGAGCCAGGCCTGAATGAGAGTGCCTTCTACGATCCGCTCAATTTCTCCTTCCCGGCCGGCACCCATATCTGCGAGGTCGAGATTGATCCAAATACAGGATCGGTCGAGATTATGAACTACACCGCCGTCGACGATTTTGGTACGGTCATCAACCCGATGATCGTTGAGGGCCAAGTTCATGGCGGTGTAGCCCAGGGTGTTGGCCAGGCGCTGCTGGAAGGCTGTGTGTATGATGGAGCCGGTCAACTCGTAACAGGTTCATTCATGGACTACACGATGCCACGGGCGGATAACGTGCCTAGCATTGATGTGGGTATGACGGAAGTCCCTTCGCCCCTGAACCCGCTGGGGGTCAAGGGCTGCGGAGAAGCCGGCGCCATCGCAGCACCAGCTGCGACCATCAACGCCGTTGTCGACGCTCTGTGGGATATGGGCGTGCGGAGCGTGCCGATGCCTGCCACTGCATCCAACGTATGGCAATCCATTCAAAGCGCCGCACAAGCGGCCGAGTAAGGAGGGAAGACAATGTATGAATTCGACTATAAAAGGCCCGCCTCCCTCGCCGATGCGGTCAGTGCCCTCCAAACAGCAGAGGATGGTCAATTGCTAGCTGGTGGCCACACGCTGCTGCCGCCCCTGAAGCAACGTCTGGCACGGCCTTCAGACCTGATCGATATCTCACAGATCGGCGAGTTGAGCGGCATCAGCGTAGATGGTGACACGGTCACCGTCGGTGCGACCAACACACATAGCGAAGTCGAGGGATCGGATGCCGTGCGTAGTATGATCCCAGCCCTAGCCGACCTTGCTGGCATGATCGGCGATCCGCAGGTGCGCCATCGTGGCACGATCGGTGGCTCGATCGCCAACAACGATCCAGCCGCTGATTATCCAGGCGCAGTACTCGGCCTCGGCGCGATGATTATAACTAACCAGCGTGAGATCACGGCGGACGACTTCTTTCAGGGACTGTTTGAGACGGCGCTAGACGATGGCGAAATCATAACTGCGGTGTGTTTTCCGAAGCCCGAAAAAGCGGCGTATATGAAGTTCCCGCAGCCGGCGAGCCGTTTTTCGCTGGTCGGCGCCTTCGTCGCTAAGACCGCAAATGGAGTGCGCGTCGCGGTAACCGGCGCCGGGCAGGAAGGCGTCTTCCGCGTGCCGGCAATGGAACAGGCACTTGACGCTAACTTCTCGGCCGACGCAATCGCCAACATTGCGGTGTCCGACGCGGATCTCAACTCGGACATTCATGGCAGCGCGGAATACCGTGCTCATCTGGTCGGTGTAATGGCCAAACGAGCAGTCGCCGCCTGCGGGTAATCGCCCTAAGCGAGGTTTTGTACGGCGAGGCATTCAGGTGCCTCGCCGCATTCGTATGAACACAACAATACCAAAAAGAGCGTTCGAGATCGCACAAAATTATGGTCGTTTAGAGAAGCCGCGAATTCAACCGTAGCCGATCCGTTTGATCACGATCCTAACGGCACCTACTATCAAGATGTCCGTGGAAAGGGGGGGCTGCAATAGCCGTTTCTTCCCGACGGCACAAAACGACAGGCAACCCAAATGGACCTACCTCAGTCCGTCCAAGAGACCCATGCGCTGCTGGCCCGCGGCAACTATATCGCCGAACGCAGCCTCGCGACGGCGCTTTATCTTTCGCTTAGTCTGAAACGGCCTTTGTTTTTGGAAGGCGAAGCGGGCGGCGGCAAGACGGAGATTGCTAAGGTACTGTCAGAAACTCTCGATCGTCGGCTTCTCCGCCTACAGTGCTATGAGGGACTGGATGCTGCATCTGCAGTGTATGAGTGGAACTATGCGTTGCAGATGGTCGAAATCCGAATGGCGGAAGCGGTTGGCGACCGGAACCGCGCGGCGCTTGAAAACGATATTTTTTCAAAACGCTTTTTGATCGAACGTCCCCTTCTGCAGGCGCTTGAACCCTTGGCTGACGGTCCACCCGTCCTGCTGATCGACGAACTGGATCGAACCGACGAGCCCTTTGAGGCCTATCTGCTCGAACTACTCTCCGATTTCCAAATCACGATCCCAGAAATTGGGACGATCTCGGCCGACGAGCCGCCGCTGGTCATCATCACTTCGAACCGGACGCGGGAAATTCACGACGCCCTCAAACGACGATGCTTCTACTATTGGGTCGACTATCCAACTGCTGAACGCGAATTGGAAATCCTCACAACCAAGGCACCCAACGCTCCCACCGATCTGTCGCGCCAAATCGTTCGTTTCGTCCAAAAGCTGCGCGATATAGATTTGTTCAAACTGCCTGGTGTTGCCGAGACGATAGACTGGGCCGAAGCACTGACCCAACTGGACAAGTTGGCACTCGATCCAGATAGCATTAACGACACACTCGGTACGCTGTTGAAGTACCAAGACGACATAGCAAAAATTCAAGGTAGTGAGGCCGGTCGGATCCTAAACGAAGTCAACGCCGAACTGGCGGGAGCAGCCGAGTGACCGCAACCGCTCCGTCCGATGGCGGATTGATTGCTGCCAACATCATGCATTTTGGACGCGCACTGCGGGCTGCCGGTATACCAGTCGGACCTGGCCGCGTTCTGGATGCAATCCGCGCGGTGCAAACCTCCGGGGTGGAAAGCCGCAACGATTTCTACTGGACCCTACACGCGGTATTCGTCAGTAGGCGCGACGAACGCGAGCTATTCGACCAGGCTTTCCATGTTTTCTGGCGCAACCCGAAGATCCTCGAACGAATGATGTCTTTGGTACTGCCATCCTTCAGCGACGAGGCCACTACACCAAAGGAAACCCTTTCGCCCCGTGTCGCCGCTGCATTCGCCGGAACAGATACGCCACAAATTGAGGAGAAAGATCAAGAAACAGAGATCACTTTCGACGCGGCAATGAGCTGGAGCCGGACCGAACTGCTCGGTGAAAAGGATTTTGAGAAAATGACGACCGAAGAGGTCGAAGCCGCACACCGTGCTATTCGCCACATGCGGTTACCTATCGAGGACATCCCAACACGACGCTTCCAACGCGACCCTGCCGGTCCTGCCATCGACATGCGGGCGACTATGCGTGCCGCTATGCGTGATGGCGGTGCCACAATCCCACTACTCAGACGGGATCGCCGCAGCCGGCGGCCACCATTAGTCATCATGTGCGATATTTCTGGGTCGATGGATCGCTACGCCCGCATGCTAATCCATTTCATGCACGCTGTTACCAACGATCGCGACAGAGTATACACGTTTCTTTTTGGGACTCATCTGACCAATGTGACGCGATACCTTCGTAATAAGGATATCGATATTGCTCTAGAAAGGGTCGCGGATAGCGTGACTGACTGGTCGGGAGGCACTCGAATCGGTTCATGCCTGCATGACTTCAACAAACACTGGTCTCGACGCGTGCTGGGCCAGGGTGCGGTCGTACTATTCATCTCCGATGGGCTAGATCGCGATGCGGGTGACGGTGTTTCGCAGGAAATGCATCGTCTACGGGGCTCCTGCCGACGCCTTATTTGGTTAAATCCGCTCTTGCGATATGACCGTTTCGAACCCAAATCATTAGGGGTGAAAGCGCTGTTGCCATTTGTTGATGACTTTCGTCCGGTCCACAATCTAAACAGTTTAACGGAATTGGCCGATGCGCTGAACCGAACCGGACCACGAGCCAGCGCAGAAATGACCGTATGGCGCGGGAGGGCCGCATGAGTGACTTACAAATGATTGATCACGACGACATTTTAGAGCGGGCTGCTGCATGGAAAGAAAGCGGAGATGATGTCGCTTTAGCGACCGTTGTCTCGACGTGGGGATCTTCGCCACGACCGGTCGGTAGCAGACTGGCTATCCGCGGTGACGGTCAGTTTATCGGCTCTGTATCCGGCGGCTGTATCGAAGGTGCAGTGGTCACCGAAGCGCTCGGTGCCATTGAGGATGGCCAGACGCGTGTGCTGGATTTTGGGGTTACTGACGAGATGGCCTGGGAAGTCGGCCTCGCCTGCGGTGGCGAAATTGCAATTTTTGTAGAAAAGCTCGACTGAACAACAGAATGGGCGGGAACATAGCGGCATGAAACTGACCAATCTCAAGATGCTGAACAATGCAAGAAGCAGCGGTAAATCCGTGCTGCTGTACAGTGATCTTGATAGCGGGGCCGAGACCTTGACAGTCGAAGGTGAAGGCTCAGGCGAAATAGATCTGACTCCGACAATGCTTGAGGAGGCCAAACGCGCCCACAACGAAGACCGTGGGCGGATGGTGGAAATAGACGGAAGGCGAATATTCATTCAAGTATTTAATCCACCGCGGCGATTGATCATCATTGGCGCTGTGCATATCTCTCAGCCACTAGTACCCATGGCACGCTTGACTGGCTTTAACGTCACAGTTATCGACCCGCGCGGCGCTTGGGCAACGCCTGAACGCTTTCCCGATGTTGAAATAGATAGCCGCTGGCCTGATGAAGCACTTGAAAATTTAAAGCCAGATACGCGAACGGCGATCGTGACCCTGACCCACGATCCTAAACTTGACGACCCGGCGCTCACCGTTGCGCTGCGGTCAAACGCTTTTTATATAGGTGCTCTGGGCGGCAGGAAAACTGCTGGCAAAAGACAAGAACGTTTGACCGAAGCAGGTTTCGGGAAAGATGATTTTGCTCGTATCCGCGGACCAGTCGGGCTCGATATCGGTGCGGTGTCTCCGGCCGAAATTGCTATTTCGATTGTCGCCCAAATCACCGAAACCTTGCACCGACCAAGACACCCAGAGGCATGAAATTCGGCGACACGCCACTCGACCAGGCTTCAGGGGCTATCCTCGCGCATAGCGTCCGGACCGTTGATGTTTCGTTCAAGAAAGGTCGCGTCCTAACCGAAAGCGACGTCGATTGCCTCCGCACGGCCGGCATAGCATCGGTGATCGCAGCGCGACTAGAAACGGACGACGTCGGCGAAGATGCCGCTGCGGCGCGGATCGCTCAAGCCGCAGCCAGTGAACATCTAGAGATATCGGCCGCCTTTACCGGCCGCGTAAACTTATATGCGAAAATTGCAGGATTAGTCGATTACGATCCCTTGCAACTTGATCAAATAAACATGGTTGACGAGTCGGCAACCGTCGCGCTGCTACCACCGTTAGCACCTGTCGTACCGCGACAGATGGTCGGGACTGTTAAGATCATTCCTTTCGCCGCCCCAGAAGTCGTCGTTGCATCCTGCGAGATGATGGCGCAAGGAGGGCTATTACAAATCGCCCCCTATCGGGCCCGCACTGTCGGACTGGTGCAAACTAGCTTGCCAGGCACCAAATTATCAGTGCTCGACAAAACGACCCAGACCCTGAGTACACGCATCGAAGCGCTGGGCGGTCACCTGACAACCGAACGACGCTGCCACCACGCAACAGACGCAATTTTGGCTGAGATAGAGGCCCTGTTGGCAGAAGGTTGCGAGATGGTGCTAATCGCCGGCGCGTCAGCGATTACTGATCGCCGCGATGTCATTCCCGCCGCAATCGTGGCGTCAGGCGGTACTGTCGATCATTTCGGGATGCCGGTTGACCCCGGCAATTTGATGCTGCTCGGTCACACAAAATCGACCCCAGTACTTGGCCTACCCGGCTGCGCACGCTCGCCGAAGCTGAATGGTGTGGATTGGATCTTACAACGGCTGTTCGCTGATATTGTGATCACCAGCCAGGACGTCATGGCAATGGGCGCCGGTGGGCTGCTAAAGGAAATTCCGGCCCGTCCTCTACCACGCGCGGAAGCAACCACGACCGCTGTGCCGAGTGCCCCAAAAATTGCCGCCATCGTACTGGCGGCCGGGCAATCCCGCCGCATGGGCGCCAAAAATAAGCTTTTAGCCGAAATCGACGGCAAACCGATGGTGTCTCGCGTCGCCGAAATAGTGTCCAGTTCGAAGGCAACTCCCGTGGTGGCAGTTGTCGGTCACGAGGCTACACAAGTCAGTGCAGTTCTCTCTGGCGTTCACTTAACCCTCACAGAGAATGCAAATTTCGCAGATGGTCTCAGCACGTCGCTCATCGCTGGTCTCGACGCCCTACCCAACGATGTGGATGGCGTCATCATCTGCCTGGGGGATATGCCGAAGGTTGATGCAAGTGTCATCGACAAGCTTATCGCAGCTTTTGATCCGCTGGAGGGCCGTGCAATCTGCGTACCGACTTTCGACGGCAAGCAAGGCAACCCAATCCTGTTGGCCCGGCGGTTCTTCGGGGAAATGCGGGAAATCACCGGCGATCGCGGCGCGCGTCACTTAATCAATGATTATAACGAACTCACCTGTGAGGTAGAGATGACCGAAGACGGTGTCCTCGTCGACGTCGATACACCGAAGATGCTGGCGGCGCTAACAGCCTAATCAGTCCTTCATATACCGCGCCAGAAATTTGATTACTATCGTCGCCATCCCATGGTCAAGCAGATCGTTGTGACGAGCCTTTGGCAGGAAGTGCGCTTGTTTCGGTTCCGGCGCTGCATCGAACAAGCGACGGCCAAATTTGGGCGGGATTAGCGTATCTGCCTCGCCATGGATAACAAGTATCGGAGCCGAGACCTTGCTGATGCGCGACATCGAATCAAATTTGTCGCGCACCAGCCAACGAGATGGCGCGTACCAGTAGTGATGCTGCGCCATATCTGGCATGCTGCTGTAGGGTGCCTCTAGCACCAAAGCGCCAACGGGAAATTCGGCGGCCATCGCGACTGCGATACCGCTACCAAGTGATTCGCCAAAGAGGACGATGCGGTCGTCTGGCACACCTTCTTGCCGCAAGAACATAATTGCCATCCGCGCATCGGCAAACAGGTGCGCCTCGCTGGGATCGCCCCCTGTCCTTGCGTTGTAACGGTAGCTGAGCAGAAGTACCCCATATCCTTCATCGAGATAGTCCCGCACCTTGTGAGCGCGGTCACCAATATTCCCAGCATTGCCGTGGATGATCAGCAGCACCGGCGAAATTGGATCGCGAGGTGCACGCCACCAGGCCAGCAGCTCAAGACCATCTTCGGTGGGAATGCGTAACGCGGTCATCTCGGGCACCCCCAATGCAACCGGGTCGGGAATCGTTTGATCGGAGTGATACAGCATTGAGCGCTGGAGCACATAGAGTAGCGCTATCAAGGCTACGTAAATGACCAGTGCAAAAACTGTGTATTCCATGATCTTCCGATTCCGCAATAGTGCCAATTCGACCTAACCAAGTTCAGGCCAGCTGGCCTCAAAACAGAAACGCGTGTCCGTCCGCCACCCGATCAGGTAAAACCCCTCCTTTTTTGGACCTTTAGATTCCGGTCTCAAGCGTCGGTAATGTTGGGGCTTCCGGTCCCCCCATCCGTTCCGACGCCTCACAAAACGTCTCTGGCCACACCCTTACTTTCACTAAAACCCTGGCCATCATAGAGTTGAGCGGCGTCCGAACAAGCATTTGCGCCAACACTGCTAGCGGGCCCGCGAAAGGATATAAGCAGGGATAAGCGCGCCGATAAAAACGATGCCGGTCAGCATGAAAGCATCCTGGAACCCGAATGTATTAGCCTGTGCCTCCAGCACTTGACCCAGATGGTAGAGCGCCATAGGAAGTTGTTGCGATTCAGGAATGCCGGCGGCGTTCAACAAATTTTCCACGCGGGCGATCAGTTCGCGGGTTGCGGCATTGTCGGCGGTCTGCGTCGTGGTCACCGCCTCACTATGGAATTCCGTACGCAATTCTAGTGCAACGACCAAGCTGTTTATCCCCGTTGCACCACCGAGCTGACGGAAAAAATTGATCGTTCCCGATCCCTGATTGAGCTTTTCCACTGGCAATGCTTTCAACGCCGTCGCCATCAGGGCAGGATTAATACAGACCATTCCCATGCGACCGATCACGCCGAGAAACGCCAAAGTAAAGAAGGATGTATTCACATCAGAGCGTGCGATGAGAAACGCAGCGACTGCGAATAAGATTAATCCGCCCATGATGGGATAATGAGGTGGCACAGAATCAGAAAGCCGACCAGTAAAGGGCAGCATAAAGATGACTATGAGACTAGCCGGTAACAGGATAAATCCCGCTACCGTTGGGGTGTAGCTTTGCACCAATTGGCCAAACACAGGCATCGCATAGGTCGTCGCAAAGTTGCCAGCGCCAAATACGAAAGCGATTACGATGGCGGACGCAAAACGAGGATTGCTCAAAAGACTCATATCGAGCAAAGAAGAGCCAGCGCGGAACTGGGATAATACAAAACCCGTACCTGCGATGATCCCAACGACAATCTGCGTCACGATCAAACCAGATCCCCAACCAATACGCTGCCCGTTTCCAATGGTCGACATTAAGCAGAACAGAGCGATGCACAAGAGGCCATAACCAACGAAGTCGAATGATTTTGCAGGCCCTTCCGGTCTTTTCGTTGGCATAAAAAAAAGGCCCATTAGCAAGGCTACGACAATCAACGGCAGAGGAATCCAGAAAATCATACGCCAGACCCAAACATCTGCGGTGATCCCACCTATAACTGGCCCAAGACCCAAAGCCAGCATCAGACCCATCCCATAAATACCCATAGCGAAGCCTCGTCGATCGGGCGGAAAAACCTGGAACAGGGTTACCATGACCAGTGGCTGAACTATGCCACCCGCAAAACCTTGTAAGACCCGGCCGAAAATAATCATATCCAGGTCCGGACTGAGACCACAAATTAGGCCGCCGATCAGAAACAAGGTCAGAACGGTGGTAAAGGCGCCTCGTTGACCAAGTCGACCGATTACCCAGGCGTTGAGCAACTGGCTGGCGGTCATCGTCGCAATGAAGGCGGTCTGCAGGAACTGCGCTTTGTCCTGACCGACGCCGTAAGCACCCATTACATCTGGCACTGCTACATTCACGATGGTTCCCGAGAGCGTCATCGTAAAAGAAGCCGTCACGGCACAAACAGTTACGAGCCAGCGATAGGCTGGTCCAAACTGGGTGAAAAGGTCTTCTATACTGGTAGAGTTCACGGGTGAACAATGGGCCTAAAGCGCCTTGCCAGGGCACAATCGCTAGCGGCGCGGAGCTTCCGATGGATAACAATTTCTTGCATTTTCAGAAGTCCGAACTTTCGCATAATATGGCAGCATCCGACGTGAAAGTTAGTAGCAAATTTCTCCAGGCTTCACGCCGTTTAACTAGAAACGCTAACCCTATAGAATTGCAGCAACGGGGAAAGATCGAAGGTATACTGCTCGTCGCGCTTGCCCAAGACTGGTCGATAACAACGCGCCACGAAGTAATCGTAGAATCTCCAGAAGCGGCCAACACACGCTGGCCGTTTAGATCTGGAAACCTTCAAACGTCAAACGAAAGTCTACGCAAAACACGCACACTTCTCAGATCGGCCAAACAAAAGGCCGTAAAGGTTTGACTACTTGTAGTCGCCAAAGAAAAAGTGATGCCGCCGAGCGGAGACTTAAATCCACCAGAAAGCAAAATTAATCGTCTTTGGTGCGCTTTTTCGAGCTTCCGGAAAGCCGCTTCTGGAGAGCCGAAAGGTATTGCCGGTCGGAAGCGGTAAAATCGCCTTCTTCGATGTCTTCCTTGTACCCTTCGAGTTCTTCCCGCAGTGCTGCTGAGATATCCTTGCGCTCTAACAATTTGACAATGTTCTTGATGTCCGCTGCAGCCTCGCCGGTCGGAACGACTTCATCGTCAAAATCAGGTTCGCCTTCATCTGCGTCATCAAATTCTTCATCGCCATAGTGATCCTGCCCCGTGGTCGCTTCACCATCGGGCACCAAAAGATCATCCCAGGTCAAGCCTGAACCGGAAATGATACCATGCAAATTCCGCGCAGCTGAAAGAGCCTGCACATCGTCGGGCTCCCCCAACTGTTCCAAGAGCTCTATTACGTTGTCCCGATCTGGAGTATTTTCCATCGACGGTTATCCTTTGCCGCGCACGTTTGGGGTGCACAGTAGCAGTTTTACAACCAACTTGCCGAGAAGCTATTTCTGCCAACATGGATGAACCGCTAGAGTAATTGCTATGCCATTCGCCAAATACCTACAGCGCTTGCTTGTATTGCTGGTCCTGTTGCTTCTCGCGGGAGTGCTTTTCACCAAGCGGTCAGGCTTCTTGTCCAGTAACGCCCTGTAAACAGCCGCGGTGGCTTGGCGGTGCAACTATTTGTCGCGTTGTTTATTATAGAATGCCGCCCATCCGCCTTCTGTTCGCCGCATTGAACAACGCTACCGGCACTTTGCAGGCCGAACTGAGGCCGATACACCTTTTTACCTTGGGAGCAGCCCGTGACCTTTCGAAGAAACGTATCCAATTTAAATTTCATCTTGGCGTTTCCTGTCCTACCTCTGAGCCTTACGCTTGGCCCAATTTCAGCAGCACCTTTCTATTAACCTATCCTACCTTGGACCGTATGCAGCTTCGCCTGGGCACTACAAAAGTCTTTCTCGACCAGCGACGCAGCCAGCATCAGTTTACCCACCAATGTTTTTGTCCGAATGGTCAGAACCTCCCTCTTGAGAGGGCCTGACATGGCAAAGATAGGCCGGGTGACCTTTCACAATCATGACCTGCTGCATCACAACAATCACCGGAATCGCCGTGTTACTCTGTACTGCGATCTCGACGCGAGCCTTTCCTAATGAGTTCGGCAATTTTCTCGCCGCATCGTTCATCTTTGGGCTGCCTACGATTTAGCCTTCTTCGCGTTCAGTAGGGTTGCGACGCGCGGTGAGACGAATTGGTCGACATCCCCGTCCAGAAAACAAATTTCTTTGACTAGGCGGGAAGAAATGAACTGGTTACGATCAGATGCCATAAGGAACGCTGTCTCGATATGAGGCTTCAAATAGCTGTTCATTGAGGCCATCTGGAACTCGTATTCGAAGTCCGAGACAGCACGCAATCCGCGGATCAACATACTTGCCCCTTTTTCCTCGGCAAAGTCTGTCAGTAAGCTGGAGAAGGGCTCCACATCTACTTGCACGGCTCTGCCAAAAGCACACGCGGCGATCTCGTCCTGAACCATCGCCACTCGTTCCTCTATCGTGAAAACTGGGCCTTTGCCCGGATTGATCGCGACAGCTACGATAAGTTTATCGACCATGTGGGTCGCGGCGCGCGTGATGATATCCATATGGCCATTGGTGACAGGGTCAAAAGTCCCCGCATACACGCCGACACGCTGATCAGCCATTCCCTTAGCTCTCCTTATATTTGAAATGTACCGTCGATACTAACTAGGTCGAGACGGCAGAATCCTGATTCTCTAATTCATCTTCATCATCGTCGCCGCCCACATCGCGGAGACGCGCCACGGATACAACCTCCGCGTCGCCTTCAACATCAAAAAGATTGACGCCCTGGGTGCGGCGGCTCGCGATACGAACGTCATCGACAGGACAGCGAATCACTTGTCCACCGTCAGTGACCAACATAATCTGGTCGTTTGGTTCTACAGGAAATGTTGCGACAACCGAATCGTCACGCTTATCCGTATCGATATTGACGATACCCTTACCGCCGCGTTTCGTCGTCCGGTAATCGTAGGCAGACGTCCTCTTTCCAAAACCCTTTGCCGTCGCAGCAAGCACAAACTGCTCTCGCGCCGCCAAAGCATCGAACTGCTCCAACGGCAAGGATGGCCCGTAGCTTTCACCGTTCAGGTCATCCACTTCTCCTTCCGCTCGGCGAAGCGCATTTGCTTGGCGCAGATAGCTATCGCGGGTTTCCGTATCAATCTCCACATGGCGCAGCATAGACATCCAGATCACGTCGTCGTCCTGATCAAGACGAATGCCACGCACGCCGGTAGAGGTCCTGCCACTAAATAGGCGCACGTCCGATACACTGAAACGGATACACATACCCCGGCGCGTTGCCAACAGAACATCATCTTCTTCAGTGCAGGTGCGCACCCGAATTAACTGGTCGCCATCGCCTAATTTCATGGCAATTTTCCCATTCGCCATGATGTTTGTAAAATCTTTCAGTGAGTTGCGCCTGACATTGCCGCTCGCTGTCGAGAACATCACGTGCAGATGCTCCCAGCTATCTTCATTTTCCGGCAACATCATCACCGTCGAGATAGTCTCGCCTTCTTCAAGAGGAAGCAAGTTGATCATCGCCTTGCCACGCGCCTGCGGACTGCCAGAGGGCAGCCTGTAAACCTTGAGCTGATAAACCATACCGCGTGATGAGAAGAACAGAATGATGGCATGGGTCGAGGCCACGAAGACGTCCTTGACGAAATCCTCATCACGCGTCGACATGCCGGTACGGCCCTTTCCACCGCGTCGTTGCGCGCGATAGCTGGATAGCGGAACGCGCTTGATGTAACCACCATTGGTCACCGTAACAACCATATCCTCTCGTTGGATAAGGTCTTCAATATCGTGCTCGAATTCATTCGGTTCGATTTCGGTACGCCGATCATCACCGAATTTGTCGGAAATTTCGTTTAGCTCCTCTCGCAACACCTCGAGGAGGCAAAGGCGGCTGGTGAGTATCTCCAGGTATCCGAGGATCTTTTCGGACAACTCTTCTGTTTCACTAACTAGTTTGTCCTGCTCCAGCCCCGTCAATCGCTGCAGCCGAAGTTCCAGTATGGCCCGTGCTTGCGCCTCAGAAAGATGATAACGGCCGTCAACAACTTCGTGCCCCGGATCGTCGATTAACTCAATAAATTCAGCCACATCACCGGCGAGCCAATCCTCCGCCATCAACCGTTCACGCGCAACAACTGGATCAGGGGAGGCGCGGATTAACTCGATTACGGGATCCAGATTGGCTAGCGCCACGAGAAGTCCCGCAAGAACATGTGCTCTTTCGCGCGCCCTGCGTAGTTCATAAGCTGTCCGCCGAGTGATGACGTCTTCTCTGAACTCGACGAACGCTGCGATTACCTCACGCAGGTTCATCAATTCAGGCTGACCATTGTTCAGCGCCAGCATGTTCACACCAAAGCTGGTCTGCAGAGGCGTGTATCGGAAGAGCTGCGCTAGAACAACCTCGGCAATAGCATCTCGCTTCAGTTCAATAACAACTCGGATACCTTTTCGATCAGATTCGTCGCGAAGCCCCGAGATACCCTCTATTGTCTTATCCTGAACGACTTCGGCAATCCGTTCGATCATTCGCGACTTATTAACCTGATAAGGGATTTCAGTGGCGATAATCGCTTCGCGGTCCCTTCCAAACGGCTCGATATGCGTACGAGAACGCATTACAACCGATCCACGGCCTTTGTGATAAGCTGCCTTGATACCAGCTTCGCCGATGATCAACGCCCCAGTCGGAAAATCCGGCCCTGGGACATGTTCCATCAACTCGTCGACTTGTATCTCGGGATTGTCGACATAAGCCAGGCAAGCATTCACCACCTCCCGAAGATTATGCGGTGGGATATTGGTTGCCATGCCGACAGCGATGCCGCCGGCACCATTGACCAAGAGATTAGGAAAGCGCGCAGGCAGGACTTGCGGCTCCTTGGTCGTCTCATCGTAATTGTCAACAAAATCAACTGTCTCTTTGTCGATATCGTCTAGCAGACTTTCAGCCGAAGTTGCCAGGCGGGCTTCCGTGTAGCGCATGGCCGCAGGCCGGTCGCCATCCATCGAGCCAAAATTCCCCTGCCCATCGATGAGCGGCAGGCGCATGGAAAATTTTTGCGCCATTCGAACCATCGCATCGTAGATCGCCTGGTCGCCATGCGGGTGATACTTGCCCATAACATCGCCGACGATACGCGCAGACTTGCGATAGGGCCGGTTCGAATCGTAACCATTCTCCTTCATCGAATAAAGAATTCGACGATGGACCGGTTTCAAGCCGTCACGGGCATCTGGCAGCGCCCTGCTCACAATCACGCTCATCGCGTAATCGAGATAAGATCGCCGCATCTCCTCTTCGATTGTAATTTGGGAAATTTCAGATGTTGCCATGCAGGCCTAACTCGATTGCAACCTAACGCCCCATCTGGCGTTGATTTGTATTTGAATGCCATCAGGCACGGCGCAGATGTCTAAATTAGTCACTACCGCCAGAACTAGATTTTAACCAAGCAAAAGGATTAACGCAAAACTCGAACCCAAATAGGGTTAAAAAACATCTTCATCCACCAAACCATAGACCACGAAGGACGAGGATATTGTCAGATTAGCAGGCGTTGTTATCAACGTGATGATATCTACTTTCGCAGATTTTATCTCCAATATTCACACCATGATAGTTCCCATCACTCGCATGCTGCTTGAATTATCGATTGATCGAAACAGAGGGTAACAGGCGTCTCATCGGCACCTTTGCGCAGGCTTACAAACTTTTCTGATTGTACTCGTAAACTCCCAAGATGTCGGTATGCTCTATCACCTCGATACGAGCCGGATAAAAAAATCTAAAATGTCACCAAGGAGGTGGCCAAGTACGATCAAGCACTGCTACTTATTGCTAGTGTAACTCACTGTGCTTTAGGACTTATTACCAATAAACACTGAGCATTAATTAAGGGTAGCGCTAACCCCGAATTACACCATCAGCATTAGACGAAATTGCAACCTTAGAAGGGGATTTCATCGTCTAAGTCGTCGCCAGAGCTGCCCCCGAATCCACCATCATTACCGCCGCCCGCCCCGCTGAAGGATCCAGCACCCGATCCACCATCGAACGATCCACCGACGCCGCCATCTCCGCGGCTATCAAGCATCTGAAGCTCGCCTCGAAAACGGTTCATAACCACTTCGGTTGTGTAGCGATCTTGGCCTTGTTGATCTGTCCATTTCCGTGTCTGAAGTTGGCCTTCAAGATAAACCTTAGATCCCTTATGCAGGAACCGCTCGGTCACACTGACAAGATGTTCATTAAATATTGCAACGCTATGCCACTCCGTACGCTCCTGCATTTCACCCGAATTACGGTCTTTCCAGCGTTCGCTCGTCGCTACCCTGAGGTTCGCTACTTTCATACCGCTCTGCGTGGTTCGAATTTCAGGATCTCGTCCGAGATTACCGACCAGAATAACTTTATTAACGCTACCCGCCATCTTTCGTGTCTTTCACATTAGAAAACAGTTTTTACGTCCCTCGGCGCCTCCCTTAGTCTAAGCTCACTGACATTGAATGCCCAGCAGACTCTACTTAACTAAACGACGACAGGAGATATCGAAGGCAAAGGCTAATAAAGTGATTTAGAGTCGATTCTCCTGCATCGGACAACTATTATTGTCATCAACGTAGGGAATAATTTCGCCAACTGGAAATACCCCATCCAAGACATGTTGAACGCAAAATGCTGACGACGATCCGCGTGCGCGGCGCACGCGAGCACAATCTTCAGAACGTCGATGTGGATCTGCCGCGCGACAAACTGATCGTCATTACCGGCCTGTCCGGATCAGGTAAATCGTCACTCGCCTTCGACACTATCTATGCCGATGGCCAACGCCGTTATGTGGAAAGCCTGTCTGCCTACGCGCGACAGTTCCTCGAGCTCATGCAAAAACCGGATGTGGACCTAATCGAAGGTCTTTCCCCAGCAATCTCGATCGAGCAGAAGACCACAAGCCGGAACCCGCGCTCGACCGTCGGCACGGTAACAGAAATTTACGACTATATGCGGCTGCTGTTCGCACGGATCGGCATCCCCTATTCGCCGGCGACGGGACTACCTATCGAAAGCCAAAGTGTCAGCCAGATGGTTGATATCGCCATGGAAATGCCCGAAGGCACTCGGCTTTACCTGTTGGCACCAATCGTGCGCGGCCGCAAAGGTGAATACCGAAAAGAATTGGCGGACCTGCAAAAGCGTGGATTCCAGCGCATAAAGATTGACGGCGAACTATATCTGATCGAGGACGCACCAAAACTGGACAAGAACTTCAAGCATGATATTGACGTGGTGGTCGATCGGGTTGTCGTCCGAGACGGACTACAGACCCGGCTCGCCGACTCTTTGGAGACAGCTTTAGCTCTGGCTGACGGGCTCGTCTTTGCGGAAGATGCAGAAAGCGGCGAGCGCACCACATTTTCAGCCCGGTTTTCCTGCCCGGTTTCGGGCTTCACAATCGACGAAATCGAGCCCCGACTATTTTCGTTCAACAACCCGTTCGGCGCCTGTCCATCCTGCGACGGTCTAGGCACGATAATGCACATCGACTCCGGTCTGGTCGTTCCCGACGCAGGCAAGAAACTAAGCGACGCCATCGCGCCCTGGTCGAAATCCTCGTCTCCTTATTACAAACAGACGCTTGAAAGCCTCGCCAAGCATTACAAAGTCAAGCTGACCACTCCGTTTGCGGACCTGTCAAAGGAGGTACGCAACGCCATCTTATTTGGCACCGGAAAAATAACTATCTGTATGGCTTATGACGACGGGCTTCGGAGCTACGAGACGAAGAAACCCTTCGAGGGCGTAATCCCAAATATGGAGCGGCGTTGGCGCGAAACTGACAGTAATTGGATGCGCGAGGAGCTGGGCAAGTATCAAACAGTAAAAACTTGTAATATCTGCGATGGCGCTCGGTTAAAGCCGGAAGCGCTAGCCGTAAAGATTGACGGGTCGCAAATCGGGGACATTGCTCAGAAATCCGTCGCCGATGCACACGCTTGGTTTGCCAACATAGAGAAACGTCTGAGCACAAAACAACAGGAAATCGGCGCACGAATCCTGAAAGAGATTAAAGAACGGCTCGGTTTCCTGGTCGATGTCGGCTTGTCCTATCTGACGTTGGGCCGCTCATCTGCAACATTATCAGGCGGAGAAAGCCAGCGGATCAGGCTCGCCTCACAAATCGGTTCGGGTCTGACAGGCGTCCTTTACGTGCTGGACGAGCCATCCATCGGACTGCACCAACGCGACAACGACAGCCTGCTGGCAACCCTCAAGCGTTTGCGCGATCTTGGCAATACGGTCATCGTTGTCGAGCATGACGAGGAAGCAATCCGCGAAGCTGATTATCTGATCGATATGGGGCCAGGCGCGGGCATCCATGGTGGCCATGTTGTCGCCGCGGGTCTACCAGACGACGTTCTGCGCTGCCCCGAAAGCCTTACCGGGCAATACCTGACCGGCATGCGCCA
>CAYYUG010000027.1:43250-46395 GCA_964474755.1 uncultured Rhodospirillaceae bacterium
GCCCGTGGTTATGCGCCCGGACGTTTCTCCTTCAACGTCAAAGGGGGACGTTGCGAGGCCTGCCAAGGTGACGGCGTCATCAAGATCGAGATGCACTTCCTACCTGACATCTACGTCCAGTGCGATACCTGCAAGGGGCGGCGCTATAACCGGGAAACGCTGGAAATTACCTTCAAAGACCATTCTATTGCCGACGTGTTGTCCATGACGGTTGACGAGGCTGCGGAAACATTCAAGGCGGTGCCAGCGATCCGCGATAAGATGGTTACCCTGCAACGGGTTGGGCTTGGCTATATCCATGTCGGGCAGCAAGCCACAACACTGTCCGGCGGCGAAGCGCAACGCGTCAAACTGGCAAAAGAACTGTCGCGCCGCGCGACCGGGCGTACGCTTTACATTCTCGACGAACCCACAACAGGCCTACATTTCGAGGATATCAGAAAATTGTTGGACGTCCTTCAAGCGCTGGTGGAGCATGGCAATACTGTTATCGTGATTGAACACAATCTGGAAGTGATCAAGACGGCCGATCACATCATCGATTTGGGACCAGAAGGTGGCGGTGGTGGTGGGCGGATCGTAGCCCAAGGCACGCCGGAGGCCATCGCAAGCGTACCCGAGAGCCACACGGGACAATATTTAGCCGGACATCTACCGGGCCTGCGGGCCGCACTGACCCGCAAAAGCGCCTGACACAATAAATAAAAATTTTCACTAAATTTTGATCGGCCGTATCCACTGTCCCAGCTACCGCGGTTCCATTCAGCCCTTTGTTGCGTCGCTCACGGTGCACAATTAGGCTTGCCAAGCGTTCCCTAGCGAGTTCTCCGCTGACATTAGGAAACAGCCCCGATGCTCGTGGCCAATCATATCGCGACAGAAGTACCATCCCAGGATCTTTTCGTGTGTCGGCAAATGGTAAAGCAGAGGCCCAAATCGGGTCCGATGCGACTTAATTTAGCTCGCGCACTGTTCGCGGCAGACTATCCTGCAGAGGCCGTCGAACAATGCGCTATAGGTCTGGAACTGGCACCCTCTCTTCGTGATGCCGCATGGTTCCTAGCCTCTCTACTGCAACGCTACGAACTCAATGAAAGTATTAAAGTCTCCGCACGCAGTCTGCGTACCGCCTTGCAGTACATTGATGTTGACCGACAGGCGCTATGTACCGCGGCCATCGCATCGCTAAAGCACGAATTGCCTTTGAAAGACATCGTCGCGGCAGGCCCAATAGAGGGATGGGTGACGGCTGCACATCGCATACTGGGAGGAAAAGGGCGTAGGATTCTGCAGAATAGGCTTTTTCGCACCGCGCTCACGGTCGGCGTGAACACGGATATCGAGGTAGAGTTTCTGCTCACCGCCCTACGGCGCGCTCTTCTCGACAAACCAGAACGATTACAGGATCGACCGATTTACGAGTTCGCCTGCGTGCTGATCCAGCAATGCGCAAACAACGGCTATGTCTTCCATGCAACAGACGAAGAAAACGATAAACTCGCTGCCTTGCAGGTCGATCCAGAGGCCTTATTCGAAGGCAGGAAGTCTGCAACCTCTGACTTTACACTGGCCAGTCTATATGCGCCTATCGCCACCCTTATAGACCCTACGCTCGCCGCGCGTGGCTACGACCAGATTACACCACGCGCCTTGCGCCCTGTCATAGCGCTTGCCATGGATACCCTACGAGAAGAAGCCGAGATCACCGCACTCCTGCCCGAGTTGACCCCAGTGACGAATAACATCTCGCAGCGCGTAGCCAAACAATATTGTACTGCGCCCTACCCGCAATGGTTCAGCTTACAGGCCCCAGAACGCAACACAGCACGGCGGGTCCTCGGCAACTATTTTAGCAATGCGGAAACGAATCGGCTCGAAGCGCCCTGCGATATCTTGATCGCCGGTGCCGGCACCTGCCAACAAGCGGTGCATTCGGCTATTACCTACGGCGCGCACGCGCAGATGGTCGCTATCGATGTCAGCGCGCCAAGCCTTGCCTATGGTGCTCGAATGGCGAAGCGGCTTGGTGTAGAAAACATTCACTTCGCGACCGCCGACATCCTGCGGCTCCGTGAAATCGACCAGATGTTCGATGTAATCGAATGCGTTGGCGTTCTGCATCATATGGCTGACCCCTACGCCGCCTGGCGTATCCTTGTCGAAAAATTGCAGCCCGGTGGGCTCATGCAGATTGGTCTTTACAGTGAAATCGCACGCCGGACGATCGCTGCCCTAAGCAACGACCCTGACTGGCCCGGAACCAACGCCTCCGATGGGGCTTTGCGCACTTTCAGGCACCGATTGATGCAACGGGTTCACGAGGAACCTAGGTCAAATCTCACCGCGTCAATCGATTTTTTTGCAACGAGCGATTTTCGTGATCTCGCACTGCACGTTAAGGAGCAACACTGCGCGCTCCCTGAAATTCGAGACTTTTTCGCCGGCTGCGACCTTGAATTTCGCGGTTTCATCCTGCCGCCCGCAGTCTATCAGATGTATTCCGAGATGTTCCCAGGTGATAACATGCCCGGCTCTTTGGATAACTGGTGGGAATTCGAGCAGACCTGTCCTAACACTTTTAACGGCATGTATATGTTCTGGTGTCGTCGACGGGAAGTCGGCGAATAGAAACAGACTTCGCCCTACATATTTGCAAGCATTCGTTGGTTAAACTGATGGCAACTCCACGGAGCGCAATTCGCCTTGAAATTAAAAGAGGAAGCCCATCTCTCCACCGAGTTCATCGATTAAAGGCGAAGGACGCGCATCAGTCGAAGCTTTAGTGTCGACAGTCACCAATAACTATAGCGGTTCCTCCGGAGACATAGCCGGGCGATGAGCACCCCATCATCAGCAAAAAAAGGATCGTCGAGCAACATCTGTTCGCCGTGGCTTTGCGGCGAATTTAGAACTAGCATTTCAAAGGTGATTTCCTCTTAAACCAATGCTCTAAATGATGACCCGTTGAAACGAAATTAAGCTCGCCGTACATGCTCTTCAATAAATTTTACGATGCAACATAGGCACCTCAGCTGTATTATCAAACTGCCGCAAAGACCAGAAACTTCTTGCCTATATTTCCCTTCATAAAACATTTTTTTGCTGGGAATCATGAGCCTAATTGTGTGTTCGGCAAAAATTAATT
>CAYYUG010000027.1:46495-49003 GCA_964474755.1 uncultured Rhodospirillaceae bacterium
GGCTTTTTTACTATAACGGCATGGCTCTATTTCACAGCACTGGCATTGACCTTGTTGCCTGCTGGTCGCGCCGTAGTGCTCGCCTATACCATGCCCTTATGGTCAGCTTTGGCTGGCACCTGGTTGTTGGACGAACCCCTTACCCGGCGACGAGCCGCCAGTATTGTTTTCGGTCTTCTGGCCGTGCTCGTTTTAGTTGGTGAAGATTTCCGTCAGCTCGGCACAACGCCCTACGGCATATTGGCGATCCTCTCTGCCGCCGCAAGCTGGGGACTGGGTACGGTTATGCAAAAACGAACTGTTTGGCATTCCTCGCTCTTCACAGTCGCAGCATGGCAATTGTTGTTAGGAGGTATCCCTTTCGCCGGTTTAGCACTTGCAATCGAGAACGATCCATATGCAAAGTTCACCTTGCTTGGCGCACTTGGCATGACCTACGTCGTTGTAGTCGCGACCGTCTTAGGTTACTGGCTATGGTTCCGAGTCATTCAGATGGTTCCCGCTAGCATAGCCTCACTGAGCGTCCTGCCGGTACCACTAATCGGTCTCTCGCTCAGCACACTATTGCTGGAGGAACGATTAGAATGGTCGGATTTTGCGGCTTTGATCTGCATAACGATCGCTTTGGCTATTATCCTCCCGTTGCCGCAGTTTGGTCGCCGCTAACCGTCCTGGACCAATCCTATGAATTTATCCAAGAGAATACCTGCAGAAAACTTGACGTTTAGTCATTCAATCAAAAAAAATTGATTGCCGAAAACCGGCCGCCATCGCACTGATTTTATCTCCGCCAAATTAGATATTTGAAGCAAATGTGACGCATGATATAAATCATTATAGTTCCAAAAATAATTCTGCTAATTCCCTCTAATCATGTTGATGATTGCGGAGAAGTCGAGAGCTTCGTCGTTCGAGTTACAAAACAACGCAAACATCGCTTCCGCAGCTGCCCCCATCGGCGTTGACGTATCCGCATCCTGCGCTGCACCCTGCGCCAAGCGCAGATCTTTCAGCATCATGGCTGCAGTAAAACCTGCCGCGTAGTCACGATTAGCCGGTGAGGCTGGCGCTGGTCCGGCAACCGGACAATAATTGTTTAATGCCCAACAAGAGGAAGATGAGGTAGAGCAGATATTGTAGAGCGTCTGGGCATCGAGCCCCAGCTTGTCGGCCATCACGAAACTCTCGCTGACTGCGATCATCGTTGCGCCAAGGATCATGTTGTTACAGATCTTGGCCACCTGCCCATTGCCGCTACCACCAGTATGGACGATGTTCTGTCCCATGATGTCGAGAATGGGTTTACCGCGCGCAAAGGCCTCGGCGGAACCACCAACCATGAAAGTCAAAGTGGCCGCCTCGGCCCCACCAGTGCCGCCAGAGACTGGCGCATCGACCAATTCAAAGCCACGCTGGGCAGCCAGTCCAGCAACCGCGCGCGCCGTCGAGACATCGATGGTCGAACAATCAATCAACAGCGCACCCTTATCGGCGTTTTCGAGAACCGACTCTGTATAGACGGCGCGAACATGTTTGCCTTCAGGCAGCATGGTGACCACCACGTCGACCCCACGGCAGGCTGACGCGGCATCGTTGGTTGTCTGCGCGCCAGCTTCGGCTGCCCGGGCCATCGCATTGGCGGAAAGATCAAAAGCTTTCACCTTGTGACCAGCTTTGACTAAGTTGACCAGCATCGGTCCGCCCATATTACCCAATCCAATAAATCCGATATCGGTCATTGTCATGTTCCCTCTATAATTAAAGTTGTCACCTTTGCAGGGCCGAAAACGTCAAATCGCCTTCATCAAGCGGCGCAAAAAAGCCTGCAACTGCCGTATTATCGACGGCGTCCAAACTATCCGGCCGCCATATCGGGGCGTTGTCCTTATCCACGATGAGGGCGCGCACGCCTTCAAAAAAATCGTGCGCTGCCATGATATTCTGGCTGAGCCGATACTCCATCACCATGCATGCGTCGAAGTCCTTTGCGGAGCCCTCCTGCAATTGTCGGCAGGCAATTTTTTGGCTGACCGGAGACTTGCCGGCCATCATGTGCAGAGTTTTCTCCGCCCATTCGCCACCCTCGGCTCGCAGTGCGGCCAGCACAGCTTCAACGCTACCTCCTGAAAAGATCCGATCAATAGTCTCTCGCATGCCAGTCAGGGGCGCTGCGCCTGGATCGCTCGCAACCAACGCCAATGCCTGGTCGACCGCAGCTCCATCGCGCAAGCTTTCAATTAGCGTATTGTGATGAGTGGTCTCAACATAATATTCGCCAATCCCCGCATATAGACAATCGGCCGCTCGTAAGCGCGCACCCGTCAGTGCCAAATACATCCCGATCGCGCCGGGACAGCGCGACAGAAAATACGAGCCACCGACATCGGGAAAGAGACCAATCCCGGTTTCCGGCATTGCGAACATTGTCACTTCTGACGCGATGCAAGTGCTGGCGTGAACGGACAGCCCGACGCCGCCGCCCATCGCAATCCCATCGACGAGAGCGAT
>CAYYUG010000028.1:0-292 GCA_964474755.1 uncultured Rhodospirillaceae bacterium
AGTGCTCTACCAGGCTGAGCTACTCCCCGTTCGCGGCGTGCCTTATATACCTCACCCCAAGTCTTGGCAACCAACCACTGCACAACGAAAAAGCAAGTATAGGGCATGAGAAACTTATGCCTACTATGGCTCTACAATCTTAACTGTGTCCCTCGAAAGTCCTGCACAATCCACCTGTGTGGCATACGAAATTAACATAAGAACATTGCGAACCAGCGAAAGACAACAATCTCTCGACACGAATTTTAAAAAAAATGATACCATCATCAGCGAAGGTCTAGAAGGTCATTCA
>CAYYUG010000028.1:302-13830 GCA_964474755.1 uncultured Rhodospirillaceae bacterium
TCACTTGAGAACATTGCGAACCTGCGATAGCCTACTTTCTCTCGGCTCGTTTTTTTACAGTATTGAGAATAATGGAACGGGAATTGAACGCGGTATCCGAGCCGACTATCGCGACAATCCATTCTCAGGGAGGCACCAAACCATGAAAGTTAAGAACCTTGTAAAGGCTGGCCTCGCGCTAGGCTTGGTCGGCGGGATCGCACTCGCCGCAGCGGCTCCGGCGGATGCCGCCAAAGTGCGCTGGAAAATGCAAAGCACATTCGGTAGCTCACTGCCACACCTTGGCACATCAGCTACACGCTTCGTAGATAACGTCAAGGTCATGTCGGGCGGTGACGTCAATATCAAATTTTTCGAGCCGGGCGCACTCGTCCCGTCGCTGGAATGCTTTGACGCGGTCTCTAAGGGTTCGCTTGAGTCCTGCTGGACAACGCCGGGCTATCACACCGCAAAATATCCCGCTCTATCATTCTTCACTACGGTACCGTTTGGACCGCAAATTGGCGAATTCATGGCCTGGAAATGGTTTGGCGGCGGCAACGATCTGAAGCAGAAAATCTATGACAAACATAACCTGATCGCCTTCGATAGCTTCGCGATCGGCCCGGAGACTTCCGGCTGGTTTAAGACCGAAATTACCTCATTGGAGCAGATTAAGGGCTTGAAGATGCGTTTCTTCGGGCTTGGCGCCAAGGTGATGCAGAAAATGGGTGCACAAACCCAGCTACTTCCGGGTGCGGATATCTATCCGGCGCTTGAGCGTGGCGTCATCGACGCTACCGAGTTTTCGATGCCGACGATCGACACCAAGCTTGGCTTTTACCAGATCGCCAAGTTCAACTACTTCCCGGGCTGGCACCAACAGGTTTCGGTCAGTGAGTTGCTTATGAACAAAGATTCCTGGAACAAATTAAGTAAGCAGCAGCAACGCATTATCCAAGTCGCCCTTGGTGACAGCGTGATGCACACCTATGCAGAAACCGAAGCGATGAACTTCGACGCAATGGCGCTGATGCAATCCAAGCACGGTGTAACGGTCAAACGTTGGCCGGACTCGACCCTCGCCACGTTTGAAAAAGCCTGGAATGAGGTCGTGAAGGAAGAATCGGCGAAGGATGCGTTATTCAAGGAAGTGGCGGACAATTTCTACGGCTTCCGGGCTAAGTACAAGGTATGGGGCGATGCACAATCGCTTAAAGGTAGCTACCTCAAATAGTCGGAATAATTGCTCTATTTCCTAATGATAGGAATTGAGAATGCGCTGGAGCCTCACCGTTTACGGAGGGGCTCCAGCCGTTTCTCATAAGGGCGCAATAAATCTGGCGTGACGCCAAGGGGCTCTGATAAGACCTCCGCAATCACGTGAAATAACGAAATATAACGCTGCCGGTGACAGGCAATTCAGTTCAGATTTCAACATGAGAGACGATCGAGACTTTGTTCGCGTCGTTGATCGTGCGAAAAAAAATCCAGTTAGCAGACGGCATAGACGGGTGTTGAGGCTTTAATGGAACTCATCGATATCATAATTGATTTCCTGCCACTATTCATGTTCTTGAGCTTGGCAGGCCTGCTGTTTACCGGGTACCCAGTCGCATTCATTTTGGGTGGCCTTGCCCTGCTGTACGGTTTCATTGGATATACGCTGGGCATCTTCTCGATTATCGAATTTTTTAATTTCCTACCCCGAATATGGGGGCAAGCAGCTGAAAATCTTGTTCTGGTTGCGGTGCCGACATTCGTCTTCATGGGCGTCATGATGGAACGCAGCGGTGTTGCGAACGATATGCTATATGTCTGCCAGGTACTGCTCAAGAAGGTACCCGGAGGTCTCGCTATCGCCGTCGCGGTAATGGGCACTATCCTTGCTGCAATGACCGGCATTATTGGCGCCTCGGTCACGATGATGACGGCGCTCGCACTGCCTACCATGTTGAAGCAGGGCTACAAACACACATTGGCAACGGGCGTCATATGTGCTTCTGGCACGCTAGGAATTCTAATTCCGCCCAGCATCATGTTGATCATTATGGCCGACCTGCTGTCGATCTCTGTCGGCGACCTGTTCTTGGCAGCCTTGATGCCTGGATTGGTCCTGGCCATGTTCTACGTCCTCTATATCGGTGTTGCCTCAGGTATCAATAAAGAGCTCGCGCCGCCGCTTCCGCCGGACGCGCTATACGTACCGCCCAACGAAATGCCAAGCTTGCTGCTCCGCAGTTTTTTCCCACCCGTCTTCCTGATCGCCTTGATCAAGGGATCGATACTACTCGGCTGGGCAACGCCCAGCGAAGCGGGCGCTGTTGGTGCATTTGGCGCGACGGTGATCGCGTATTTCAATGGACGCCTAAAGCGCGATATGGTGACAGCGGTCTGCCAATCGTCGGGCCTCACGATCTCGTTCATCTTTTTCATTATCATGTCGGCGACATGTTTCGCCTATGTGTTCCGGTCGCTCGGCGGCGACGACGTGATCGAGGAATTAATCCTTCACGCTGGCCTAGATTCCTGGGGCCTCCTCTTTCTGATTATGGGAATCGTCTTCCTTCTCGGCTTTTTCCTTGACTGGGTCGAGATTACCCTAATCATCTTGCCGGTCTTTGCCCCAATCGTGGCGACGCTTGATTTTGGCGCCCATGTGGGTAACGAAAACCGCGAAATGATCTATTGGTTCACGGTGTTAATCGCGATCAACCTCCAGACTTCCTTCCTAACACCACCATTTGGATATGCGCTGTTCTATTTGAAGGGAATTGCACCGCGTTCGGTCGCACTGGTAAGCATCTATCGCGGAATTATACCGTTTGTTATCCTGCAGCTTATCGCGCTGGCGCTGGTTATCTGGTTGCCAGCAGTGGCTCTATGGCTGCCGGGACTGAATTGATTGGGGGAACGCCATGGCTTCTCAAGACACAGGCATAACGTTCACGCAATACGAGACTGTCCCCTTCGCGCTGCGTGTCAGCACAATGTTGGGCAAGCTCATCAGCACGATTGGTAAATGGGGAACGCTTTTCCTGATCCCCTTGGTAGCGATCACGGTATGGGACGTTTTTCAACGTAAAGCACTGAAGTTCGTCGGCGACACGATGCTTGAACAAGGCTGGACGGACGCGCGGAACTGGATGTACGACGCTTTCCTTGACAAGCTGCCGTTCCAATCGACGCTGCTTCAGGAGCTTGAGTGGACCTTCCACGTCTGCACCTTCACACTCGTCCTCGGCTACGGATACATCTACAACCGTCATGTCCGTGTCGACCTGGTCCGCGAGAAACTGCATTACCGGAAACAAGCTTGGATCGAATTGTTTGGTGTTTCTCTGTTTATGATCCCCTACTGCCTGATCGTTGGGTGGTTCGCGATCCACTACGCATACGACGCCTTTGTTGTGGACGAGCAGTCAGCATCACTTGTCGGGCTGAACCATCGCTGGGCCATTAAATCGGTGCTTGTATTCGGTATGTTTATCGCTGCCCTTGCCGGCGTTGCCGTCTGGCTGCAGGTCGCCTTCGCCCTGTTTGGTCCTAAGGAGGATAAATTTCCGCTTTACGTCATCGAACATGAGGAAGAAAAACTGGCAAAACGCGAGATGCTTGACAATATCGACGCGTCGTTCACCGATGGTTCGAACGAAGCCAAGCGGGGTGACAGTAGCAAGCTGATGAGCAGGTCAATCGACGAAGAAACAATGGCGCACATGGCCGATACCAAAGGTCAGATTGCCTTTACCATCCTCGGTGTCGTGTTAATGGTCGTGATCCTCATCCTCGTATTCCATACCTTCAATTTCTGGTCCTGGCTAATCTAGAGCCAATCCGGCCAGCGGCAGAGGGACGGCCGGCACCGGAGGCGAGAGGCTCATGAGCGGTAAGCATCCGCAACGCAACCGGCGCCCTCAGGCAAGCTGGGAAAAATACGTCAAAAAGTACGTCTGGGACGACGATAGCACGCCCTATTTCATTCCTGTGCGCAAGCTAAAGCGGTTCCAGGCCGACAAAGAGTTACTGCTATATTGCGCTTTCATTATCATTCCAGCAGGCCTGCTCGTTGCAGCCTTCGTCAGTACGGCCTTCAACGGCGACTATAGCAGCCTCGCCCTCGGCCTTTACGGCCTTACTATCCTGTGCAGTGCTGGGTTTCTGCATTACAGCAAGAGTGTCAACGCTGCTGTTTTTACGATCAGTGCGCCAGTCCTGTTGCTTCTTCACTTCGCCATTAACGGTTTCGAGGTTCCAGACCTAAACATCAACAAGGTGACGGTCATCGCCGTCGATGAGGATGCTGATACGCTGGAACTGGCAAAGGACAAACGCTGGAAAACCGGCTACGGGATAGCCTTAAGCCCATCCGATGCGCTTCCAAGACCGCTTGAAGAAAATAAAATCTACTATCTTATCCGTAAGACGAGAAAGACGGCCCAACTTGCGCAGACCAGAGTGGAAGCGCACGAAGAGAGAGCTATAAATCTCGTCCGAGCAGCAGATGACCAATTAATCATGCAACGCATCGTCCAGTTGCATATCGTCGAGAAAGTCATTCTAATTATCATCGTACTACTTTGGCTGCGCTACACGATCCGTGTCTTCGCCATCGCACGTGCCTACCCAAATTTGTCTCAAATTGGTAAAGACGGTAATCCCTGGAATAAGTTTACACCGGGGCCTCCACCGGCTTGAAATCGTCAGATTGAACTTTCTGTTAAAAGGGCGAGTTATTACCCAGATAATCGAAAATGGAAACTATGCTGTCGACACCTTTTACCGAGGTGGTTTCCTGCATTCTCGGTTTCAAGGTCATTCTCGTTGATCAACTGCTGATTCCTCGGGCGGTTTGCCTTCCTTATAACCGTCCTCAATATTTTGAATATGACCTAGATCATAACTATTGCCCCGAATACGCTTGGTCCGTTTCTCGACCCATTCATCGTCAACAGATTGGCTCTTGCAATAGAGCAGGTGAACGCAGAGCAGCGCGCCCCAGATCATGACAGGCCAGTGGAACCAGCGTTCGTCGGAAAATGTTAGATCAAGTGCTAATAAGCTAACGCTGATACCGATAAAATAAGCGATATGAATACGCAAATTTTGCCCACAAAGTTGTTTTGGCTTGTCGTTACCTGATCGCGTCATCAAGCTGTTCCTTCATTCGGACAGTTCCTTATGATATTCCGTCTTTTGAGAAAATGAGAAGCAAACTGATAGGAACGTGGGATTATGGATAGCAGCTTCGAATGAAATATCCGGCCTTATTAGCCCCAATCGCTCTGCTATTCGCGGTCGATGCAGCAGCAAAGCAACCTCAAACACTTCCCGAACCAATGCTGGTCAACCTATTCGCCTTGACCGAAGCTTCGGCAGCCTTACAAATTTGTGCGGGGAGCAACGCCTTTAAAAAATTGCGGGCCAACGAAAAGTCTTTGCTTAAGCGTCTACAAGGAAACATCGATACGCTTGTTAGGAAAATTGCCCGAAAATACGACGAAAACCTTTTTCCCTTCTTCGAACAGTCACGCAATGAAGCAGCCATGAGACCGGAGCGAATAGAGACGATGCGCAAACAATTTGCCTATTGCGGAAACGGGATGCTCAAGCGAATGAAACATTACGTTTATGAAAGCCAACAAAAGCTCAAATACTTTCTGTCGCAGCAACCTGATGCGCGATAAGTCGAGTTCAGAACAAATTTAGGAAGCGATTGCAGAGCATGTTGGAGGGTTCAACAGAAAATCGACATTCTCCGAACTCTCTATTATCGCTAAAATTCTTGAACCGCTACAACTGAATATACCGCTTAATTAGTCGCGCACCGATGCTATCGCCGCGTCCACAGCTTCTCCAAGCCGGTTCGTGATGTCAGAAACGTGCGATTCGTCGATTATGAAGGGCGGCGCCAATAGCACGTGATCGCCGTACTGGCCGTCGATTGTCCCGCCCATTGGGTAACACATCATACCGCGCGCCATCGCCTCCGCCTTGACCTTTGCATGCAGTTTTAGGGCCGGATCAAAGGGAACCTTGCTCGCACGGTCGGAGACTAATTCTAAAGCCCTGAACAAGCCTCGGCCGCGAATATCGCCGACATGATGATGGTTACCAAAGCGGTCTTGCAACGCTTCGTGCAACCGGGCGCCCATGGCGCGAACATTCGCGAGTAATCCGTCTTCTTCGATCGCCGTCTGCACTGCAAGCGCCGCAGCACAAGCAACTGGGTGACCCATATAGGTATGGCCATGTTGGAAAGACCCGGAGCCATCACGGATCATGCCGTAAACCTTTTCGGATGCGAGCACTGCGCCAATCGGCTGGTACCCCGCGCCCAGCCCCTTAGCACAGATAAGAATGTCAGGCGTCACGCCCTCCTGCTCGCAGGCATAGAGCGTGCCCGTCCGGCCCATGCCGCACATTACCTCGTCGAAAATCAAAAGCACGCCGTACTGATCGCAGATTTCCCGGACCCGCTTAAAGTAACCGGGCACGGCCGGCACCGCCCCTGCCGTCGCCCCGACCACGGGTTCGGCCAGAAATGCCATGACAGTTTCTGGGCCGAGTTCAAGTAGCTTGGCCTCCAGCTCGTTAGCGACGCGTAACCCGTATTCTGTTTCGGTCTCTTCATCTCGCTGCTCGCGATAGGCATAACAAGGCGCGATCATCTGGGTTTCAAGCAAAATCGGCTCAAACATCTCCCGCCGCCACATATTGCCACCAGCCGACAGTGCCCCCAGGGTATTGCCGTGATAACTCTGCCGCCGTGTAATAAATTGCCGCCGCTCCGGCTCACCTTTCTCGACCGCGTATTGTCGGGCAAGTTTCAGCGCCGCCTCCATGGCTTCCGAACCGCCCGACACGAAGTATACCGACGCGAACCCGTCTGGTGCCGAGGCGATCATCTTGTTAGCCAAGTCTTCCATCACCTGACTGGTAAAAAAACCGGTATGGGTGAACGCCAGCTTATCGACCTGAACTTTGATTGCCTGAGTAACTTTTGGATGGCTGTGACCAAGGCACGAAACGGCGGCCCCGCCCGAAGCATCCAGATAGCGATTGCCCTCGGTATCAATGACATAAACGCCATCGCCATGAGAAGCGACAGGCGGGACAACGCCCGTGTTGCGGTGAAATACGTGGCTCATTAGCTCTCTCTTTTCACATGGATTACCGGCGCCGGCGGGCAGCTTTGTCTTGCGGATTGTCATTTTTCTCGCCAACAATCAGGGTCCACTCGACCAACCGGCGCATTGACTTGCCTAGGGATGCATCAAACGCGCCAATGATCTCCTCCATGGAGTTCTCCTCGGCATCGATCAAATATTCGAAATTCTTCGAGGCGACAATCGATCGTCGCGGCATCTTTATGAGTTTCGCATTAATGCGAACTCGTATCGTCGGTGGCGGGATCTTACCTATGCCAACCTCAGCTTTCTGAGGAAGTCGTTGCGAGAACTCAGCCTGGAACTCACGCAATTCTGTTTTGAGTACATAGTCCGCCCGCAGGCCAATCGCCTCGCGACCAACAGCTACAATCCGGTCCGAATTTTCGAACGATTCGACGATCAGTGTCTGGATCATCCGTGGTGCCAAATCGGTCCAATTAGACAACTCGAAATAACGCAACTCGATCGGACTATCGCGCAATGCAATTCGTGCGGTGTTAATACCCGCCTGTGCCTGTGGCAACTCGACAAGCAGCTGCCAATCAACGCGTGGAAGCGTATCCGAGAAAGTACTTTTTGGCGTCAGTACATACATGCGTGGGGGCGTCCCCGTACCCGGCAGTTCTAGCAAGCATGCGGAAACCAGCCCCAAAAGCGCGACCAAAGCCAACCATCGTCCGGCCAGTGCGCGCCGCGGTTTGCCCAATCTCATCTCACGCCAACTCCTCGCTGTGCATCGCCAAACAGAAACCGCGCCGGATCTCGTTCTAGCTGTCCAGATATCCGCGACAGCGCAGTCATCAGTGATCGAGCTTCTGCTACCAGTTGAGTAATTTCATACAAGCCCGCACTGGTAAAATTATTGATCGGCCGCCGATTTTCAGCGAGCAATTCAGTCAATTCCTCTTGTGATGCACTCAGGTCATCCGCGGCTTGCTTCACTGCTGCCATAGTCTCTTTGGTATATGGTCCCATGCCGCTGAACTCCTTCGACAGCCTCTTAGACAGCGTGTTGATTTCACCAATCGTTCCACGCGCATCTCCCGTAATAAGGTTGACGTTATCGCGGACGTCCACCAATAAACCACGCGAATCGTCCAGTGTTCCCTTCGTCATCTCGGACAGCTCACCAACCGTCCTACGTAAATCCTTTACGAGTAGCAGTACCTCTGCAGAGGCTTTCTCCAGTTCAGTCACCGCGCTCGCCCCATCAGACAACAACGTATTAATATCATCTGATCCGGCCGCAAACGATCTGGTAATCGAATTCACATTTGCCATTGCTTCAGCAAAATTTTTCTGATTTGCATCACCAAGTAGCAAGTTCGCTCTGTCAACCAAGGATATCACGCGGTTCACTAACTCCGGCGCAGCTTCAATGATCTCCTGCAACTGTGATGGTTTCGATTTGATCACCGGATTGCCCTGCCCCGGGACACGGAGCAGCTTGGGCGCAGCATGCGTGCCACCAGCAATTTGCACGAATGCGATACCTGTAATTCCCTGAAACTCGAGCGAAGCCTCGGAATCTTCTTTGATCGGTGTTTCGTTGGGAACCTCGATGGTCACCTTTACCTGTTCTACATTGTCCGGATTGATTTTCATGTCCGTCACGACACCAACCGGTACGCCGCGATATCGCACCGGATTGCCAGGTTTGAGGCCTGTAACCGATCCTTCGAACAACAAATCGTAATAGGAGAACTCTTCGTCAAACTCAACATCCGCGAGCCAGACCACAGCGGTGACCAATCCCAACAATAAAACCAGAGTGAAGGCACCGACGATGACGTAGTTGGCTTTTGTTTCCATGTCTTATCGCCTGTCAGCTATTCAATGCAGCGCGCGCGCGCGGGCCATGGAAATATGACTGAATCCAAGGATGCGGATCCTTCATATGCTCGGCCATTGTGGCGAGGCGAACTTGTTTGTCTACCAGAACAGCAATGCTATCGCAGATGGCCGAAAGGCTGTCGAGATCATGCGTTACCATGAAAACGGTCAGACCAAGGCTTTTCTGCAGCTCAGATATGAGATTATCAAACGCCGCCGCACCGATCGGATCAAGACCGGCCGTCGGCTCGTCGAGGAACAGAATTTCCGGATCAAGTGCCAACGCCCGAGCTAGCCCAGCACGTTTCTTCATACCGCCGGAAAGTTCCGAAGGATATTTCGGTCCCGCCTCCTGCGGTAATCCCACCATCGAAATCTTCAACGCCGCGATTTCATTCATAAGCGCCTGCGACAGGTCAAGATGTTCACGCATAGGCACCTGAATATTTTCCGCCACAGTCAACGAGGAGAATAGCGCACCGTTCTGGAACAGAACCCCACATCGCTGCTGCAACGTATTGCTCGCATAGCGGATATTTTCACTCAGAACCTCGATCTCTCCTCTGCGCGGCGTGTTCAGTCCAAGGATCGTCCGCAACAGGACTGACTTACCGGTACCCGACCCACCGACGACACCAACAACCTCCCCTGCCCGTATATCGAGATGCAGATCGTCATGCACGACCTGTGCGCCGAATTGGGTGCGTAGGCCGCGGACTTTGATGACGATTGCGTCCGTCATCCCTCTAAATCCCCAAAAATGAAAAAACGATAGAGAAGGTCGCGTCAGCAAGGATCACCAGGACGATTGATTCGACCACTGACTTAGTCGTAAGCCGGCCGATACTTTCTGCGCTACCACTAACCTTTAAGCCTTCATAGCAACCCACCAGACCTATAAGAAATGCAAAGACCGGCGCCTTTACCATGCCGACAAGAAAATTCTTGAAAGTCATCGCATCAGCTAGTTGGCGCACGAATTGTGTATAGGTCACGTCAAGCGTAGCGACAGACATGATAGTGCCACCCGCGAGGGCAGCAAAATTTGCGAAAAACGTCAGGAGAGGCAAGGTCAACAGAAGCGCATTGATCCTTGGCAACACAAGTACCTCGATCGGATCAACACCAATAGTCTGCAAAGCATCAACCTCCTCGTTCACCTTCATCATACCAATTTCGGCAGTGAACGCGGAGCCCGACCGACCAGCGATCAGGATTGCCGCGATTAGCACACCAATTTCGCGCAACACCAAAATCGCTAACCCATCGGCGGTCAAAATCTCGGCTGCAAACTTCCGTAATTGCTCGGCGCTCTGAAAAGCCAGCACAACGCCGATCAAAAATAAGAGCAGTCCGACGATCCACATCGCGTTGAGACCCGTCTGCTCGATTTGGTTTACCAGGGACACAACCCGCAATCGCCGCGGACGCAGCAAAACTTTAAACAAGGTCATAATGGTCAGGCCAAGGAAGTTGAGCAGGTTAATAGTCTCCTCAACCATATCGAAAACGGCCTTACCAACTCGGGCCAGCAATAGGGTGAGCCCACTCGGCCGCTCGCGCTCGATTTCCGGGTTTTCCAGATCCGCCTGCTCTACCAGAGCAAGCAGAGGTCCATATTTTGCATCCAGCCCGGTAAACTCTAATTTGACCCCTTCCACTGATAGGTCCCGGCGGGTCCGATAAAGCAACCACGCGCCCGCCGTATCCAGCCGCGTAACGCCGGATGCATTGAGTTCCGCCTCATTCACGCCGTTAAACGGCGTGCGCTTGATGCGGCGGTCCAGATCGGCGATGGCGCCGACAGTCCAAGGACCCTCGGCAGCAAAAACCACCTTGCCTCCGGCGCCCATGCGCATATTCCATGCCGCTTCTTGATCCATGACCGCCCCCGACAGCCGGGTTTGGTTTGTTATCCAAACCGGCTTCGTGTCGCATAGCACACTCGGCTGCAACGCAAAAGCTCAAGAGCTACGCGTTGCGACGCTTTAAAACCAACGGTAGAGTGCAAACTTTGTCGACCAAAGCGAAACCGACCATGGACCTGAAAGATCATATTCGTACGATCCCAGATTTTCCCACACCAGGCATTCTGTTCTACGACATTTCTACCTTGCTAGCGCATCCAGGCGCTTGGCGGCACTGTATTTCACTGCTGACCAAAACTATCGCACCGCATAAGCCCGACTTGTTAATTGGTATCGAGTCGCGCGGGTTTCTTGTCTCAGCCCCTTTGGCACTCGAATTAAATTGTGGATTTGCGATGTTGCGCAAAAAGGGCAAGCTGCCAGGTGAGACAATCGCTTATGAATATCAATTGGAATATGGAACAGACACAATCGAAATCCAAGCAGACGCGATCTCGCCGGGGCAGCGGGTCGTTATTCTCGACGATCTACTTGCGACCGGCGGAACGATGGAAGCCTCAATCGAACTCGTCCGCCAGGTCGGTGGAGATGTCCAAGCATGTGCTTGCATCATTGAGCTGCCGTTTCTCGGGGGCCGCGGGAAACTCGAGGCGCCCTTTTCATCATTAATTACCTATAACAAGTAGCCTTCAGTCTAAGGTTCGTACCTTCGCGCTTCTATAATAGGTTCGCAGCACGAATTCGCAGCCGGCAAACGCATCCCAACCAGAGCTATGTCCCATAACGTCGAGCGCTGCCAGCCGATCCGATAGTCTTTCGGTTCGGCCTTGCAGCACAGCGTTTACGACATCATGCAATGGAGCAGCAGCAGCTCCCTCATACGCAGCAGCCAAGTGCGCAGCACTTATCCTATTTGTACGAGACAGATCCAAACTAGCGTATAGTGCAGACGCAATGTCCGGTTGGCCTACCGCAAGCAAAGCGACCATTACTCCCCCTAGATAGTCATCGCCAGAGGGCGTCAATCCCGGTCCGAGACCAACGAGCCGGGTAGCGGCTTTCGGAACCGCCACGAAATAGCCCGAGAAACATCGTTCCAACCAGCCTGATAAGGCTCTCTCCACCTCAGGAATAGCGATCTTGAGCAGGTATTCGGGCTCACCCGACAAGATGTTCGAAAACAATCCTCGTTCAAGGGACTGGATGGACCAACCCAACGTGGTGGGTGGTCGCCAAACTGACTTAACCTCCGTCTCTGGTGTGACCTTTTCGTCGATTCGAAGCGCAGATGTTCGTCGGTGTGATACCATCAAAGGTCCGTCCGGCAGTTCGTCCGCAGTTAGACAGACAATTCCTTCATCAAGTTCAAGATAGGCACTGCGATCGAATACAGCGATGACGTTTCCGGTTGGATGTCGAGACAAAAGCCGTTGTGCTAGATATCCATTCTGCATTGCTACGGTCAGGCGACACCAAGACGGTTAGCAATACCTTTGAGAGCGGCATCGAAACAATCAAGCGGCGCCTTGACGACGCCGGCGCCAACCTGCCCCCGTCCAGGCTCCTTATGTGCGATACCGGTGTTGATAGTGGGAGCGATGCCGCTCCCGACAACAAGACGTATATCTATTCCTGTGGGTACACCCTGATAATCAAGCGCTGGTATTGTCCATTCGGGGTTTTCACCTATCGTTATCTCGCCCATCGACCGGGTGAAGAACGCAGCCTCGGATGCTGCGCCAGCTCCGACAAACCCGGCAACGGCGGGTGCCGCCGCCATCGCGAAACCGCCAAGACCAACAGTCTCGACGATCGTAGAATCGCCCATGTCCGGGTTGGCATCGTCAGCGCTGAAACCCGGGAAATATAGACCTTCCGGCATCTCTACTGGCGCGGTGAACCATTGGTCACCAGTCCCGCTAACGCGAATGCCAAAATCGGTTCCATTGCGGCTCATAGCGGTAACAATGGTCGATCCTTCTATATTACGGACGGGATCCATAATCGCTTTGCCCATTGCCATCGCGACATTCAGAAAAAACTGGTCGTTGCCCGCGATAAAAGTAAGCGCTTGGGCGAGCGACGCACGGTCGGTCATCACCCGAGCCAACTCAGGCGCCAGTGCACGCAACAACAGCCCACTACAAGCTACGTTTCGCTGATGCATTTCATCGCCCATAGTAAGACCGCGTGCGATAAGCGGCTTGAGCGGAATACCGTCGGATTGGCGCAGGGCGGTGCTCATCGCCGGGCCCAAAACATCGCGCAACCAGCGTAGACGCTCGAGAACCTCTTCATCGTTGCCGCCAAAGCGCATGACCTTGCCCAGACCTTCATTAATGGTGCAATAAGCCCGGTTTCCAGTCGTGCGATTTTCCACAACCATGACGGGTTGGCTGATCGTGGTCATACCGGTCATCGGACCAACGGCATCAAAATCATGATTGGGACGAAAGCAGTAATTGCCTTCCTCTGATAGTCTATTGGCCTTTTCAAGTGTCTCGGCCCAACCTTCGAACACTGCGATGCCTGCGATGGCGCCTCGCATGGGCCCACACATTCGAGACCAGCCAATCGGCGGACCAGCATGCAAGATAGTCCGCTCCCCTATATCGGTTAGCAACTCCCCGGCCGGCTGAACATCGATCAAGACGGGATCACCATCCAACAATCGTT
>CAYYUG010000028.1:13930-35288 GCA_964474755.1 uncultured Rhodospirillaceae bacterium
AACTCCCCGGCCGGCTGAACATCGATCAAGACGGGATCACCATCCAACAATCGTTTCAGCGCTTTGGCATTTGCCTGTTCTATCGTCTCCATAGCGACGGCACTAGCCGCCTAGCTTGGAAAGCAGGTTGGCGAGACGTGCATCGCCACGCGCCGGCGGCGACCAATCAACGTGCAATACCGGCGTGCCGTGGTTTTCCAGATCCCGCGCGAATCCTTCCAGCCCCACATTCACGACGTAAATTGGCTCCTGCAGAAGAGAGCGGCTCGGGTGTTTCTCGTAAGACATGATCACAGCCTATCTGTTTGGCCAATCCGTGACCAGCCGGTCCAGTTCAAACTGACCTACTTCCACCAACAATTCAACCAAGCCGAGCGCGGCTGCTTCGACAACACAACGGCCACGTGCTGCATCGGCCGCTGCCGCGTTTCCGACTGCACCAGACTTGTTTAAATCCTGGGTTTCCCATGCGAATGATGGCGGTGAGGTAGCGGAAAGGCGGGTAAACCGGTCAGCCAATTTCTGACCGCTCGCCTCGAAATTTGCTGCCTTAGCCATGTCAACCAGATCCGGCTGCAGATGCAGCATCATCGAGGTCTCAATCTCGCCACCATGAATGCCGTGCTCGATTTCGCTAGGATCGAACCATGTGGACAAATCCACCAAATCCCACCAATTTGCGCAGACCGCGAGCATACCATGCCGTACCCGCAGGTCGCGTGCGACGATCTCCATCACTGGAGGGTTACCGCCATGGCTGTTGAAGAAAATAACTCGCCGAAGACCAGCGCGCACGACACTGTCTCCAATTGAGTTCCACTGCTGAATCAAGGTTTCCGCCGAAACCGACAATGTACCCGCGAAGCGGCTGTGTTCGTCGCTCTTGCCGACCATTTGCATCGGCATCGTCAGTACTGAAGCATCGGCGGGAAGCCGTTCCAGAGCCAATGCCAATACCCCCGCATTGATGTTGCTATCGACAGACACAGGAAGGTGTGGACCGTGCTGTTCGATGGCGGCCAGTGGTTGCAGTGCGACGGCGCGCGCGGTGTCAAGTAATGCGAAATCCTCGGTTCCGAGCTCCTGCCAGTAACGGCTGCGCGATTTCGGCATAACAGCCTAGCCGTACCCTTTCGAGCGATCGCAGGTCCACACTGTAGCCTTACCCCGTCCGACGCCAATGTCTATCGACAACTCAATCTCAGACCCTTTGAGATGCATCGCGACGCCTGCTTCATCGTAGCCATCGATCACGGCACCATCGCGTGCGACAGGCAGTCCGCCTGCATCAATGGCCAACCGGTCACGGTTAGCGCGCTCACCCGATTTTCCGACTGCCATGATCATGCGACCCCAGGGCGGCAGCATTTCTGATATGGAAACTTTGAAAAGGGTGGCCGAGGCAATTGTGCGACCTATCCTGCGTGCCGCCTGCATAGACGTTGCACCGGTAACATGCAGGGTGACAAACCGAGACGCCCCTTCGGCATCACGAACAATGGCCTGCGATAAGCCGACGCAGACCTCGAGCAAGGCGCGGCGAAAATCCTTCAATCGGGGATCACAGTGATCGACAATATGCGCATGCTGCCTAGCACCCGTTGCGCACATAAAGAGCGAGTCGCTGGTCGATGTATCGCCTTCCACCGTTATGCAATTGAACGACCGATCAGCGGCGTAAGCTATGCATTTCTGGAGCACAGTTGCCGGAATTTTCGCATCGGTAAACAAGAAATTCAGGGTCGTCGCCATATCCGGATGGATCATCTGAGTGCCCTTTCCTATCCCGTTGATCGTCACGGTTGCCCCAGCGATCTCCGCGGTGCGCACCACGCCTTTGGGAACGCTATCCGTAGTCATGATCGTCCGCGCCGCCTCATCCCAACGGTCTGCTCGGGCACGCCGATGCAAACCGGCAATTTTTCCCGGGATCAGTTTTGGCGAGAACGACTGGCCGATCACGCCCGTCGAAGCGACGAAAACCTCCTGCTCACAGCAGCCTATAACTTCCGCCGCACGCTTTGCCGTAGCCCGAACGATAACATCCCCTGCCTTGCCGGTGAACGCATTGGCGTTGCCAGCATTAACCACAATCGCTCGCGCCTTACCCCTAGACAGAATGGAACGGCACCATTTAACTGGTGCAGAAGCGGTCAAAGACCGGGTGAGGACGCCGGCGATCTGCGTACCTTTTTGTAACTCCACCAACACCAGATCGGTGCGACCCTTATAGGCTACACCGCACTCGACCGAAGCCAGCTTCACACCATCGATCGGCTGCATATCCGGAAAGCCTGCCTTGGTCAGTGGTTTGCGCCGTGCCATCAGCCTCTCTTCTCGCCGCCTACTTCAACATCAGGCGTTCGCCGATTCAATCGCCTCTAGCCGTTGTGATCCGGGAGCCGCCATGAAGCTTGCAGAGCCTACCAAAAAATCAGCCGCACACTTGGGATTTGGTCACCAGATCCGAAAGTAGCATCTCTTCCATCGGCACCTGTCCTAAGGTTTGACCCACCCGAAGGGCGTACCGCGTATTTGTGCTACTATAAGTGGATTCTGACCTGATTGCGACAGATTGATAAAATGATGGACAGGTTTTGCGAAGCGCCTATCGCCTGTCTATGGTGCGCAAATCCAAAACCCACCCGAGGCCTATCATGCCCGACAGTAGTTACGATTTGATTATTGAAGGCGGGACATTGATCGACGGCAGTGGAGCACCGCGCCGCAATGCGGACATCGGCATTTTAGGAGATCGAATTGCAGGTGTTGGCGATTTGAAGCATGCCGCCACGCTTGAGCGCCTCAACGCAACAGACCGGGTCGTCGCACCGGGTTTCATCGACGTACACACCCATGATGACTACGCTTTGCTCGCCAAACCAGACATGGCCTACAAGGCGAGCCAGGGTGTCGCAACGGTGGTCGCCGGAAACTGCGGCATCAGCCTGGCACCGCTACGCTTCGAGGGAAACCGTCCGCCACCACCGATGGACCTACTAGGCGACGGCTATCGATTTCCAAAGATGGCGGATTTCTTCGCGGCGCTTGACGAGACGCCACCGGCGCTCAACGCGGCGCTGCTCTGCGGGCACACGACATTACGAGTGGGTGCGATGGAGGATCTGCAGCGCGGCGCGACCAGCACAGAAATTGACGTCATGCGCGAAAATCTCACAGAGGCCCTGGAGGCCGGTGCGATTGGCATGTCGACAGGCCTCTACTATCCACCGGCAAACCCAGCGCCGACTGACGAAATCATCCGGTTGGCCGAGTTACTCGGCCCCGTAGGCGCCCTATACACCACCCATCTGCGCGACGAAGGCGCTCATCTTCAGGAATCCATGGAAGAAGCCTTTGAGATTGGACGCGCGTCAGGTGCCAAGGTGGTCCTATCACACCATAAATCTGCCGGGGCCTCGAACTTTGGGGGCACCGTTGCATCGCTGGCGCTGCTCGACAGGGTCCGTCAGGAGCAGGAAGTAACGCTGGACGTTTACCCCTACGATGCGGCCTCGACAGTACTAAGCGTAGATCGCGTAAGGGATTCGCGCCGGGTTATCGTTACATGGTCTGAGGTACGCCCAGATGTCGCCGGCCGAGACCTTGCAGAAATCGCTATGGAAATGGGTTGCACTGCCGAGGAAGCGGCGGAAGCTCTATTGCCGGCCGGGGCAATTTATTTCCTGATGGACGAAGCAGATGTGCAACGCGTGCTGCAATACCCGCATGCCATGGTTGCTTCAGATGGGTTACCACACGATATCTTCCCACACCCGCGGCTGTGGGGCACCTTCCCTCGCGTGTTGGGGCACTACAGCCGCGATCTCGGCCTACTGACACTGGAAGATGCCGTCTATCGCATGAGCGGGTTGCCAGCGGCGGAATTTAGACTGACCAATCGTGGCACAATCGCCAAAGGTAACTATGCCGACATCGTGATTTTTGATCCGGATACGGTCATTGATAGGGCCGATTTCGCGACCCCAACAAAACCTGCCGCCGGGATCGAGAACGTATTCGTCAACGGAAAGGCAGTCTGGCGCGATGGCGCCGCCACCGGAGAACGCCCGGGCATAGCCCTGCGTCGACAGGCGCTGCAGGCGGCCGCAAAATCTTAGGCCAATTCAACCCGATAATAGTGAGCGCCGATCTCGCAAAGAATTAGGTGCCACTCAGCCAGCACCACGTCCAGACCGAACGCCGTGCAATCAATTTTCAGAACTGAAAACAACACGTCCGACACGATATTGGTATCGACAATCACCGGTTCTCCTCCGAGTTTACGTACGCGGCGGACACGCGTCACCGGATCTTCCCCAACTAAGCCAAGCCCCCAGCCACCGTCGCCGTCGCTTTGCAATTGTGTCAGGACAGAATTTGGCTCTCTGGGAGTTGCCGCTATTCCCCTTCACCAACCATATGAAAATGGAACAGACACCGATCGGTATCGTGTCCGGAGACGAATGTACCCAAGCCTCGCTGCCACACCATTAGATTTTCTGCGATTAGTGTATCCAATGCCTTTCGGACCATCGCTTAACTGATGCCAAACTCAACACCGTGCTGAAATTCGCTTGGCGACATGGTGCCCAGCCGTCATACATCGCCAATGAGGCGCTCCAAAATGTGCACCCTAACCTAGTCTTAGAGAGGTTGGCGGGTGGTCAATTGCCGCCGCAGCTGTATCGTTTTCGACTCCGAAATTCTGTCCACCGGCGATCCGTTGACAGGCAGCAGTCGCGTATGTCTCATATAGGACTTAAGTTATATTAACAATTCAATCGCAGACCAACGGTAAGAAAACCGAAGGCTACAAAGCGATAGGCACAGGAGGAACGATGAGCGCCCCACATTTCGTTGTGCACGACAAAACTGACTCCGTCGGCGTGGTGGTCGTTGAGACCGTAGAAGCCAATACGGAAATGACCGGTTGGATTATGGAGACCGACGAGACAATTAGCATCACAGCACTCGACCCTATCCCTATCGGTCACAAAGTGGCGCTGTCTGATGTCGCCGAAGGTGACACGATCCTGAAATACGGACACAGTATCGGTAAGACGGTCTCGGCGATCGGCAGGGGTAACCATGTTCATACCCATAACCTCAAAACGACGAAGTGGTAGGCAAGATGGCACTCCCCAAAACATTTAATGGCTATCGCCGTAAAAACGGTAGGGTCGGCATCCGTAACCATGTCGTGATTTTGCCCCTCGACGATCTGTCAAACGCCGCTTGCGAGAAAATTGCCAACAATGTAAAGGGCACAATCGCTCTACCACACCATTACGGCCGCCTGCAGTTTGGTGCCGATCTCGATTTGCATTTTAGAACTCTCATCGGCACGGGCAGCAATCCCAACGTTGCCGCGGTTGTCGTTGTTGGTATCGAGATGGGCTGGACCAGCCGCATCGTCGAGGGTATTGCCAAGACCGGCAAACCAGTCGAGGGCTTTGCACTGGAACGAAATGGCGAGCACAAGGTTGTCATGGAGGGCAGCCGCGTCGCCCAGGAATACGTTCAGAACAGCAGCGAAAAACAACGCGAAGAATGCCCGATTGAAGACCTTTGGGTATCTGTTAAATGTGGTGAATCTGACACCACCTCAGGCCTAGGTTCGAATCCAACAGTAGGAAACTTCATCGATAAGATGGATCCTCTGGGCATCACCAGCTGCTTTGGCGAAACCTCGGAAATCACCGGCGCCGAAGATGTCTGTAAAGAACGCGGCGTAACCCACGAAGTCGGCCAAAAATTTTACAACACCTGGCAGGCATACATGGACGAAGTCATTGAGCCGCATAAGACATCAGACCTTTCTGATAGCCAACCGACCAAGGGCAATATCGAAGGCGGCCTCACGACGATCGAAGAGAAGGCGTTCGGCAATCTCGAAAAAATCGGTAAGAAAACAAGCTATATCGACGTACTTGAACCGGCCGAAGAGCCGAGTAAAGGCGCAGGCCTGTATTTCATGGATACGTCCTCTGCAGCAGCCGAATGCGTAACCCTGCAGGCCGCTGCCGGCTTCGCGGTGCACCTGTTTCCGACAGGGCAAGGTAACGTCATCGGCAATCCAATCGAGCCGGTCATCAAACTGACCGCGAACCCGCGCACAGCGCGCGAGATGGGGGAGCATGTAGATCTAGACGTCTCAGGTATCCTTCGTCGCGAGATGAACTTCGACGAAGCGGGCGACCGACTAATTGACATCACGATGCGCACCTGTAACGGCCGGTTCACCTGTGCTGAGGCACTTGGCCACCGTGAATTCGTCATGACGAAACTATACAGGAGTGCTTAGTTAACGCGCTTCGTTGGGTTCTCTCTAAATGGAGTAAGAGAACGCGCATCCGATCGACCCATATCGTCAATGGGATCATTACGATCCCTGGCGCGGTCTTGACTGGCAAACCGAGCGAGGCGGATGAGTGGCCACAACTACGTGCTAATCAAATCATACCCCTCCGTTTTAGCGGCGAACCCGTGATCGTTGCCGACAATTCACACTACCAAACACTGGATGTTCTATTCGCCGTCGCCCAGGAACGGCCATATCAGGAACGAATTTCGAGGTCTAACAAGGGAACTTTAAACCATCTCGTACAGGCGAGGTTCGACAAAAGTGTAACTAACGAAACAGACTATCAGCCCTATAAGGGGACGGATAAACCGATCACCGCACTGCTTTCCATCACCATCGACCCGGCTAGGCCCTACACCAATGTCACCTTGCAGCAGAAAGGCGATGTCCAGTTGTTGGAGGTCGCAATGGAAAAACGCCATCCGAACACTCCTAATGCACGGACTTTTCGTGAACTGAAATTCGATAGGCTTGATGGCGCCTATCGCAGCATAGCTATGCAAAAACAGTACGCCAGAACCAGTCAAACACACGATCTCAAAATTATTTTCCTGTTCCAACAGAGATGCAGCGGTTTTTCAGAAAAAACAATTTCTTGGCTACGCGCCAATTTATATCGGCTATGCAGACCTTCATCGCCAGGCGGGATCGGAAATAATCCAAGCTCGTCAAACGTATTGCCTTGTCAGAATGTGGTCGCAACACGCCACCAACCAATAGCAGCTTGGAGATGTGATGGCTGAAATTATCATCACGGAGTTCATCGACCAAAGCGCCGTCGACGATCTCGCCACCGACTACGATGTTGTCTACGATCCGGCGCTAGTCGATCAACCGGATAGGCTCTTAAATCTAATTGGCAAAGCCTCGGCGCTCATTGTCCGTAACCGGACACAGGTGCGCGGCTCGTTGCTGGAAGCCGCGGTGGTTCTCAAGGTCGTCGGACGACTGGGAGTTGGGCTCGACAATATAGACATGGCAGCCTGTGCAGCGCGCGGGATTGCCGTCTGCCCAGCAACAGGCGCGAACAACGTTTCAGTCGCGGAATACGTTATCACCACAATGACGACACTTCTGCGCAGCCCCGCTTATAGCGTGACAAAGGCGGTCTTTGCCGGCGACTGGCCTCGCACTGAGGCAATCGGTCGCGAAGGTAGTGGAAAGACCCTTGGCCTCATCGGCTTCGGCGCTATTGGCCGTGATGTCGCGCTCCGTGCCGCACCACTGGGCGTGAACGTCACCGCTTACGATCCGCTTCTTTCAGCGGATGACCCGGCCTGGGAAAAGGTAAAATCCAAGCCGCTGCAAGCGCTGATAGCGGAATCCGACGTGATCAGCCTTCACGTTCCCCTAACAGAAAAAACTCGCTACCTCATCGATGCAGAAGCGATTGCCCGCATGAGACCGGGTGCCATTGTAATAAATGCAGCGCGCGGCGGCGTGGTAGACGAAAAGGCCCTAGCTAACGCGCTGAAAGATGGTCGGTTGGGCGGGGCCGCACTAGACGTTTTCGAAACGGAACCGGTAACCGCGGACAGTGGCACACACCTAGCTAACGTCCCGAACCTCATCCTTACGCCACACATCGCCGGGCTGACGGATGAAGCCAATTTACGTACAAGCGAGCTGACGGCAGAAAATGTCCGTCGTGTGTTGGAGAAAACCTGATGAGCGGCAAGACCCTTTCCCTAGCCGAGCTAGAAAGCCTTACGACCCGCGCGTTGTCCGCCAATGGCACAAGCGCTAACAACGCCATGCAGGTCGCTGCTGCCATCGTCATGGCAGAAGCCGACGGACTGAAAGGTCATGGCGCATCACGGGTACCGTTTTACGCAGCCCAGGCGAAGAGCGGAAAAGTCGACGGCAATTCGACCCCGACGTGCCACAAAGTCGGTGTCGCTGCCCGGCGCATCGATGCCGAACAGGGATTTTCTTTCCCGGCTATAAATCTCGCCGTTGAAGAGCTTACCGGTATCGTGCAAGAGACTGGGATAGCTGCAGCAGCCATAGGTAATTCGCATCATGCCGGCGCCGCAGGCCAACCTGTGGAACGCTTGGCACGTGCCGGTTTGGTAGGTCTCTTCTTTGCCAACTCGCCGGAAGCCATTGCCCCTTGGGGTGGCAGGAAGGCTTTGTTCGGCACAGATCCGATTGCCTTCGCCGCGCCGCGCCGCAACGAAGCACCACTGGTGATCGATATGTCACTATCCCAAGTTGCCCGTGGCAAGATCATGGTTGCCGCACAACAAGGCGACCCTATCCCGGAAGGCTGGGCCCTAGATGGAGAGGGTAACCCCACCACGGACGCCAAAGCTGCTATGGCCGGAACGATGCTTCCCATGGGCGATGCCAAAGGTGCACAGCTCGTTCTGATGGTTGAGCTGTTCGCAGCGGCCATGACGGGATCGCTGTTCGGTTATGAGGCCAGCAGCTTCTTTGAAGCCGAGGGACCATCGCCGCGGACGGGACAATTCCTTATCGCTCTTGATGCGGATCGTTTTTCCGGCGGTAACTTTAGCGTGCGGATGGAGACCCTAATCGATGCCATTCTGGCACAAGACGGCACGCGGATCCCCGGTGAGCGTCGTTTTGCCCTTCGGGAGTTGGCCGAACGCGAAGGTGTATTCCTACCGCAAGCGCTTTACGACGAAATCAGCGGGCTGGCGGATTGAAACATGACTAGCCATCGGGACCTCCTTCAAAATGCTGCAACGCGAGCCACGCGATATCTCGACTATTTGAATGAGCGCGCTGTCTTTCCAGGCCGTGAGCCGATAGAAACACTTCAAAACTTGATGCAAGCCTCCCTACCAGAGGGCCCGAGCGCACCGGAAACTGTTCTGGCACAACTCGACGAGGTCGCAGGACCAGCCACCGTGGCGAGCTCTGGTGGACGGTATTTTGGCTTCGTCACCGGCGGCGCGCTGCCCGTTACTGTTGCCGCGAACTGGCTAGCAACCGCTTGGGACCAAAACAGCTTTAACAATGTCAGTTCACCGGCAGTCGCACTTATTGAGGAAACCGCGCTGCGTTGGGTGAAGCAGGCGCTCGAACTACCTGCAACTGCGGAAGGTACTCTGGTGACCGGTGCGACCATGGCAAACTTCACCTGCCTGGCAGCCGCAAGACAGCGGGTATTAGCCGATGCGGGTTGGGATACTGAGGAAAAAGGACTATTCGGCGCACCGGCAATCGATGTAATCGTCGGGGAAGAGGGCCACGCCACAATTTTCAAAGTGCTATCACTGCTGGGGATAGGCCGTAACCAGGTCATCCGCGTGCCGGCTGATGACCAGGGGCGGATGCGCGTTGACGCCCTGCCACCGATTAGCAAACCCACCATTCTCTGCATCCAGGTCGGCAACGTGAACTCCGGCGCATTTGATCCTGCCGCCGAGATAATCGCTCAGGCTCATAAGGCTGGCGCCTGGGTGCATGTCGATGGTGCTTTCGGCTTGTGGGCACGCGCCTCGAAAGCTTTAGCGCCTCTAGCAGAAGGGCTCGAAGCTGCTAATTCCTGGGCGACCGACGCCCACAAATGGCTTAATGTTCCATACGATTGCGGGGTCGCGATAGTACGCGAGCCAGATGACCTGCGGAGCGCAATGTCGATCAGTGGTGCCTACTTGCTGACCAGCGGGCAGCGCGATCAAATTGACTATTCGCCGGACAGTTCCCGCCGCGCACGGGCTGTCGATATCTGGGCCGCTCTGAAATCACTCGGCCGCAGCGGCCTTGCCGAGATGATCGACCGCAACTGCCGACAGGCTGTCCGGATAGCTAACAGGCTCCGGCAGAACAATGTCGAGATATTGAACGACGTCGTGCTAAACCAAGTGGTGGTCGCATTCGGCGATGCAGACCGCACAAACCGTGTGATCAAAGCAGTTCAGGCAGACGGCACGTGCTGGGCCGGCGCTACGGTCTGGAAAAACCGCGACGCGATGCGTATCAGCGTAAGCGGCTGGGCGACGACAGACGCGGACATAGAGAAGTCGCTCGATGCCATCCTCAAAGCCCATCGTGAGGCTTGAACGCGCCCTTGCACCGTCCTGTACCTTAGTTAGGATGCGCTCATGGTCCCAGACACTGCAAATTCGATAGGGAATTCGCCTAAAATGCAGGGCCAAGATTCACAGATCCGACGCAAAAATATGGCGACGAACAAAAATATATATGACGGGACCGGTTGGCATCGCCGCATCGGTCGCCAAGGGGCCGGAAGCACTGTGGCGCCGCGCCACTTTATCAAACTCATGCCCCTACACATGACAGTCGAGGATAGTCATTGGCATCTGTCCGCTATGCACGATGCTGCCGCCCGGCTCAGCGCAATACTATCTGAAGAATCCGCGGTTTGCTGAGCTCACGACCTTTCGAATGTCCACCTGTACTGCTGGAACAGGCGCGGCGCAGACCTTCAGTCACAACCGCGATAGCCAATGCAGGTTCAGCGCTGGCGCTGGAGAGCGCGAAGCAGGCTGTCGAAAAAGATCTAATCGAGCCCATACTTGTCGGCGATCGGAACGATATCGCTCGCACCGCCGATGAGATTGAGTGGGATATCCGCGGTTATGAAATCTTTCACGCATATGACGAAGAAGAAGCAGCCGTGAAGGCGGCAAAACTCGCAGGACACGGCAGTGCGGGTGCCCTGATGAAAGGCCACGTCCACACGGATACCTTCATGATGGCGATGCTCAATCGTGACTCGGGCCTGCGTACCGGCCGTCGGCTAACCCATGTCTTTCACATGACTGTCCCGGATCAAGATAAGGCGCTGCTAATCACCGACGCAGCGATCAATATCGCACCCGATTTAGAAACCAAATTTGAGGCGACCCGCAATGCGGTCCACCTGGCACACTGCCTCGGAATTTCCATACCTCGGGTGGCCATCCTATCTGGTACGGAAGAGGCAACTGACCGCATGCCCTCAAGCATGGACGCGGTAGCGCTGGCAGAACGCGCCTCCGAGGAGCTCGACGGCGCGTTGGTATACGGCCCCTTGGCCTTCGATAATGCCGTCTCACCGGAAGCTGCCAGGATTAAAGGCATCGACCACCCAGTTGCCGGTAATGCCGACATCCTGGTGGTACCAAACATCGAGACCGGCAACGCACTGTTCAAAATTATGGTATATTTCATGAGCGCCTGTGCCGCCGGTATCGTGCTAGGAGCAAAGGTTCCGGCAATCCTAACCAGCCGTGCAGACCCACCGGAGGCGCGCCTAGCCTCTGCCGCAATAGCGGCAATACTCGCAGGCGACCAAGAGCAACAAAGCTAAACGGACAGCTTACGCCTCAGGGCATCCTGCCATTCGGTATAGGGACCGAATTCTGGCTCTTGCCCAAAATCCTTTTCGGTCTTGCTCAGCAACGCAGCATCATCCAAATCGATATCGGTCGGCTTGACCTGCGGTTGCCTTACGTGAAAGGGGGTGTCGACAAAGCATTCGATACCATTCCCCTCAGGATCGACAAAATAAAGTGACCAAGCATTCCCATGCGAAACCTCTCGGCCGACGTCTATCCCTTTCGAGGTCAATTTTTTCTTCAAGGCACGGAGATCTTCTAGCGACTCCAGACGAAAGGCGACGTGGGACAAATTTGGTGTGCCGTCGCCGTCCTTTAAGGTGTTAGCCATTGCGATTTGATGATGGTTGTCAGGGTCCTGGCTCATGAACACAGCTTCAGTGTCACCTCGGATCGGACCCCGGTCGGTGACGTGAAAGCCCAAAATATCTGTGTAGAAAGGCACGACCTTGTCGAGATCGGCGACGTTGATGAAGGCGTGTGAAAGTTTCATCCCCATACCTTGCGACCTTCCTTTTTCGGCACTGTTCCTCATACCGTTATAACCTAACAGCATGGTTCCACAAGATAGGCTACGCGCTCTGACGACCCGCCATCAGATAATCCATCGCCGCTGCGACACCGCCGGTACTGTGCGGCACCCCAGCCAAGCCGAGGCCCATTTCGACACCGCACAGCGTTCCACTGAGCATCAGATCGTTGAAATCGCCTAGATGCCCAATACGGAATACCTTTCCCGCGACCTTACCGAGGCCGTTTCCTAGCGACATGTCAAAATTCTCCAGCACCACCTTACGAAAACCGTCAGCATTATTGCCTTCCGGCATCAGTACCGCCGTCAGCGCACTGGAATACTCGACCTCGTTCTGGCATAGCACCTCCAGCCCCCACGCATCAATTGCACGGCGCGTCGCCTCTGCGTGTCGTTTGTGCCGCGCGAACACGTTATCAAGGCCTTCCTCATGCAGCATGTCGATCGCTTCGCGCAGACCGAACAGTAAATTAGTACCCGGCGTGTAGGGAAAGACGCCGTTAGCGTTGGCTTGAATCATTTCCTCCCAGTCCCAGTAGGAGCGCATCGATTTCGAGGTCTTGGCTGTAAACTGAGCCTTTACGCTCACCGCGTTGAAACTTAGGCCTGGCGGCAACATCAACCCTTTTTGAGAACCGCCAACTGTTACGTCGACACCCCATTCGTCGTGGCGATAATCGATCGAGCCCAGAGAGGAGATGACGTCAACCATCAGCAGCGCCGGATGACCAGCCGCGTCGATCGCCTTGCGGACTGCCGGTACGTCCGAGGTGATGCCGGTTGAAGTGTCATTGTGCACAACGCAGACTGCCTTAATCTCGTGTGCGCTATCCTTTTGCAGTGTTTCCTGAATTACCGCCGCATCCGTACCGTGCCGCCAGTCGCCGGGGATGAATTGCGGCTTCAGTCCGATCCGCTCGGCAAGGTTGCACCATAGGGTTGAAAACTGGCCAGTTTCATACATAAGCACACGATCGCCCGGCGACAGAGAATTGACCAAAGCTGCCTCCCATGCTCCGGTACCCGACGCAGTGTAGATCACCACGGGCTGTTCAGTCTTGAAGATCGTGCGCACATCCTGCAGCACGCCCTCCGCCAACGCGGCAAATTGCGGTCCCCGATGATCGATCGTCGGTTGGTCTATCGCACGCAGGATCCTATCCGGCACGTTCGTCGGGCCTGGGATTTGCAGGAAGTGCCGTCCGCCGCGTCGTGTCATTGTCAGGCTCCTTCATCATGGCCATGGCACGACCATGTTATTGCAAACTATAAAGTTGGTGGCATTTTGCATACCATTTTTGTGGTAGCAAGCGGCTATTTATAGCGGTTACAGTGCAATAAATTAGTATTGTATGCAATTATGTAGTTTATCGCATAAAACCGAACATCATGGAGGGTGCGGCGATGAGCATCGCCAAAACACACAGGATCGGCGACTCGGGCCTGGCCGGCCGACTGCGGCGCGAAACAGAAGGCGACGTTTTGTTCGACGCTTTCAGCCGGGGCCGCTACAGCACCGACGCCTCGCACTACCAAATCGAGCCGGTCGGGGTGCTGGTGCCAAAGACGGAAGCTGACATCCACAGCGCCATCCAGATCGCATCCGAAGAAGGCATCCCCGTGCTACCTCGCGGCGGCGGAACCTCTCAATGCGGCCAGACCATTGGCGAGGCGCTGATCGTCGATGTCAGCAAGCACTTCAACAAAATCGTTAGCTTAGACGCTGCGGCACGCCGGGTGACCGTGCAGCCTGGCGTCGTCCTCGATCAGCTGAACAATGCGCTGGCCCCAAACCGCCTCTCCTTTCCAGTAGACGTCTCTACATCTAGCCGCGCCACCATCGGCGGCATGGCCGCCAACAACAGCTGCGGCGCACGCTCCATTGTGCACGGCACCATGCGCGACAATGTGGCCGAGATCAGTGCCATCCTGGCCAACGGCACCAAAATGCATTTCGGCCCCCTGCCCCCCGACCTGGCCAGCTTGAATTTACCGATCCAATCCCTGGCCCGCGACCTACTGTCACTGGGGGCGCGCGAAAAGGTGGAGATTGACGCACGCTTCCCCAAACTGATGCGCCGGGTCGGTGGCTACAATATCGACGCATTGGTCGAAGACGGCCGCAATTCGCCGGTCAACCTCGCCCACTTGCTGGTAGGCTCAGAGGGTACGCTCGGGTTCTCTACCGAAATCGCCCTTGATCTCACCCCAATCCCAACACACAAACTACTTGGCATTTGCCACTTTCCAGATTTCTACGCTGCGATGGACTCGACCCAGCACATTGTCAATCTGAGCCCAGCCGCAGTCGAGTTGGCCGATAAGACGATGATCGACTTAGCTCGTGACATCCCAATCTTCCGGAAGACCATCGAGACCTACGTCAAGGGCGATCCGGCCGCCATCCTGTTGGTTGAGTTCGCTGGCGAGGATCGTGAAGACCTGATGCGCCGCATGGCCCAGTTGGATGAACTGATGGGCGAGCTCGGTTTCCCGGGCAGTGTTGTCGAGGCGCTCGAACCGGCGCATCAAAAGGCAGTATGGGAGGTGCGCAAATCTGGCCTTAACATCATGATGTCAATGAAGGGAGATGGGAAGCCGATAAGTTTTATTGAGGACTGTGCCGTTCGCCTCGAAGATCTGGCGGACTACACAGACCGGCTAACCAAAATTTTCCACGATCACGGTACTGAAGGTACCTGGTATGCGCACGCTTCAGTTGGCTGCCTACACGTGCGACCGGTGGTTAATCTGAAACAGAAGGCCGGCGCAGAAATAATGCGCGACATCGCCGAAAAGGCATTCGAGATCGTGCGCGAATACAAAGGTTCGCATTCCGGCGAACACGGCGACGGGCTGGTCCGCTCCGAGTTCCATAAAGAGATGTTCGGCAGCCGCATGACCGACAATTTCGCGGAGGTGAAGCGCCGCTTTGACCCGGACGGTCTGTTTAACCCGGGCAAGATCACCGACCCACCGAAAATGGACGACCGCTCACTATTCCGCTTCAAGCCCGGTTACGCAGTTCCCAACATAGAAACTGCCTTCGACTGGTCGGATTGGGGAGGCCTCGGCGGCGCTGTGGAAATGTGCAACAACAACGGCGCCTGCCGCAAATTCGATGCTGCCGTGATGTGCCCCAGCTTCCGCGTCACCGGCGAGGAGCAACACCTGACCCGCGGCCGTGCAAACACGCTGCGTCTGGCCCTCTCCGGCCAGCTCGGCGACGATGCGCTTACTTCGGAAGCCATGTATGACACGATGAAGCTCTGCGTTGGCTGCAAGGGCTGCAAGAGGGAATGCCCTACTGGCGTCGACATGGCTAAGATGAAGACCGAGTTCCTTTACCATTACACCCGGGAACACGGTCTTTCCGTCCACGATCGGCTGGTGAGCTACCTGCCACGCTACGCGCCCTGGGCCGCCAAATTGAGCGGTCTTCTCAATCTACGCGACAAAGTTCCCGGCCTAGCCAAACTCAGCGAATTGTGGCTCGGCTTTAGCGCTAAACGACCCCTACCCCGCTGGCGGCCAGACCCTTTCAAAATCACAACGGCTGCAGTCGGCCCCACCAACGGCATTCCAGTCGTCTTCCTCGCAGACACCTTTAACCGCTGGTTCGAACCGGAGAATGCCCGCGCTGCCGTTAATGTGCTAACGGCCGCTGGCTACCGAGTGCACCTTCCGTCAGTGCCCGCTGACAAGCGTCCGCTCTGCTGCGGCCGAACTTTCCTAGCGAACGGGCTAGTCGACGAGGCGATAGCGGAAATAGAACGAACTATGACCGCCCTAGGCCCTTTCCTTGATCAGAAAATGCCCGTAATTGGACTGGAACCCTCTTGCCTGTTCACCTTTCGCGACGAGGTGCAAGCGCTGATGCCCGGTGACGCCGCCAATCTGCTGGCCGAGTCCGCCATGCTGTTCGAGGAATTCATCGCTCGCGAATCTGCTAACGACCACTTCACGCTAGACTTCCAGCCCACCCCCTTCAAAAAGGTACTGTTACACGGCCATTGCCACCAGAAGGCCTTCGACGCTATGGGAGCCGTCGAAAGCGCGTTGAGGTTGGTTCCCGAGTTGGAGATCGAAACTGTCCAATCGAGCTGTTGTGGCATGGCCGGCGCGTTCGGCTACCGGACGGAGAATTACGAAATTTCGATGAAAATGGGCGAGATGGCCCTACTGCCGGCGGTGCGCAACGCCAAAGCCGAAACCATCCTGGTCGCGGACGGGTCAAGCTGTCGCAACCAGATCGCCGATGGCGCAGGTAGACAAGCGGTGCATGTGGCGCAGGTGCTAGCATCTGCTTTGCCGGCGGAGACGCGCGCATGAGGCAGCTTGCCGGCCCAATCGAACGCCAGTCGCTGCACGATGCGGTTACAGGCCGCTTACGGGACATGATCGTCGAGGGCGAATTCCCACCAGGCTTGCGTTTGCCAGAGCGCGCCCTTTGCGAGACCTTCGGCATCTCCAGAACCCCGTTGCGGGAGGCCCTCAAGGTACTAGCGTCTGAGGGGCTACTGGAGCTTGCACCTCACCGCGGCGCACGGGTCGCCGGCTTGACTGCGATGGATGTGGACGAGCTGTTCCCGGTGATGGGCGCACTGGAAGCACTCGCCGGCGAGCTCGCTTGCGCACGCATTACCGAAATGGAACTCGCTGAAATCCGCGCCCTGCACTACCAGATGGTCCTGCACCACAGGCTCGGTGAGCGACCTCCCTATTTCGAGCTAAACCAGAAAATCCACGAAAAAATCCTGGAAGCTGCCCGCAACCCGACCCTTACCGCATCTTACAATAATCTTTCCGGTCGCATTCGACGCGCCCGGTATACCGCAAATATCAACACCGCCCGCTGGGCACAGGCCGTGGGGGAGCATGAGGAGATGCTGGAGGCGCTCGACGCGCGGGATGGTGCACGGCTGGCGGAGATATTCAAGCGGCACCTAAGGAATAAGTGCGAAACAGTGAAGGCTGCACTAGCTGGGTAGGACCCCATCTTGGCTCCCCGCACTCGCTCCAGGATCTAGCCTTAAAACCTCGTACCGTTTATCTCGGATTAAGTCCTGCAAGGCATCTTGCCTGTATATCAACAAATCATAACTTTTCCCCCCTTGCCGACCGCGAATGCCCGGCATTATACAGGCAAACAACCGACCGCAATCGTCCCTGAAGAGATCAAGCAATGACCGATGCGCCCTTACCCGGACCAGCAAGCCATTCCTACTTCTCACAGCGGCTGCGGCTGCATTACGTTGATTGGGGTAATCCGGACGGGCCACCCCTGCTACTGGTACATGGCGGGCGGGATCATTGCCGCAACTGGGACTGGGTCGCAGAAGCACTGCGTGATGAGTATCATATCATCGCACCCGACCTCCGCGGCCACGGAGACTCGCAATGGATGATTGGTGGTAGCTATTCGATCTCCGAATATGTCTACGACATCGCACAGCTTCTGCATCAGACCGATCTTACGCCGGTAACCATAATCGGTCACTCGCTGGGTGGTGCGATCAGTTTGCGCTACGCCGGCGCCTATCCCGAGAATGTCGTTAATCTGATCGCGATCGAAGGGCTCGGCTGGCCGCCTAAAATTGTCGCCAAACGCGCTAGCCGCTCCACGCAGCAACGGGTAATCAGTTGGGTAGATGGATTACGCAAACTATCCGCCCGCACGCCGCGCAAATACTCAACTCTCGAAGAAGCGTTCCAACGCATGCAGGAAGAAAACCCTCATCTGACACCGGAACAGGCGCGTCACCTGACAATACACGGCGTCAACCAGAATGAAGACGGTACCTATAGCTGGAAATTTGACAATTATACCCGCGCTACGCCGCCGTTTGGTATGGGCGCAAGAGAGGGCGCGGAGTTGTGGTCGAATATCACATGCCCGACATTGCTTATTCGCGGCCGCGACAGCTGGGCCAGTGAGCCGGAGAAAGATGGTCGAGCGGTACATTTCCAAAATGCGCGCTGCGTTAATATCGAGAATGCTGGACACTGGGTACATCACGATCAGCTCGACGGGTTTCTCAAAGAGGTGAAGTCGTTCCTAGCAGAACAACATTTACGCTAAACGGCCGCTTGCTATGCCTAGAATTTTCACGCTCCTTCATCAAATGTCCCGAACACGATGGTTCAATTGACTTCGGTCCCCTATTAGAAGACCAATTAGCGTCTGAGCCAAAGGGCATTGACGAAACGTGCAACCGTCTGGTTTCGGGTTACCCAAGAACAAGGGATACAAAAAAGTGTAATTCTTGCAGTCGCCGCCATAGTAAAAGCATAGTAATTAGTCGGCGTGCTAAGCACACTTTGATTAGTATAAGCGGGTTTGGAAATAAATGAATTTCTATGTAATTGCCCGCCGTATCATGCGCTTTCAAGCGGCAGACTGTGGCGCAGAAAAATCCTACTAACAACCAAGTCAGCTGTTCCCCATATCAAATGCGCATCCCCAGTAACCATTTGTGCTACTTAGCTACAACCGTAAATTAGTGGTATACTGATGCCCTAATATGCTGAGCGTGCGCGGTTCCTCAACCGAGGCAGACGATAGAAATATGCCGAAAGTAAAGCTGAAACAGACGCTCAATCGGGCATTTAAATATCACAAAGCAGAACAATGGAGGAAGGCGAAAGTCCTCTATCAACGTATTCTGAACGCATACCCCGATCAACCGGAAGCCCTCCACCTATTAGGGCTACTAACCTTTGAAATCGGTGAGCAGGAGAAAGCTGCCGAGCTCCTATACAAGGCCGTTGACAAGATACCCGGTAACGCCCAAGCGCAGTTCCATCTCGGCGTCGCGCTGCATGCGTTGGGCCGACTGGAAGACGCCATCTCTCCCTATCAACATACGGTCGCACTAGAACCGGATAATGCAATTGCATTTAATAATCTAGGCGTTGTCCAGGAAGATCTCGGCTTGATCAAAGAAGCCATCGGCAGCTATCGCCAGGCGATTGACAGTAATCCCGATTATGCTGGCGCAATAATTAATTTGGGCACAGCCTATCGCACACACGGCGAGCCGCAAGAAGCAGCCAAACTGTTCCGAGAAGCGCTTGAACACAAGTCAGATAGTCCAGAAATTCACTTTAACCTTGGACTTACCCTAACCGACCTGGCGGAACCATTAACCGCAGCCGATAGCTTCCAGAAGGCCATTGACCTGAGGCCTGGCTACGCGGCCGCGCACGAGAAGCTTGGCAATATGCTACGAGAACAGGCCCGCTTCGACCTTGCGCTCAACAGCTACCGTACCGCGCTCGATCACGATCCACGGCTTGTCAGTGCCCATGTCAGCCTAGCAAAAACCTTGAATGAGCTAGAGCGCCACAACGATGCTATCAACCATTCTCAACACGCCCTTAACATTGAACCCGATTCGGCCTCGGCGCGTCACAATTTGGCTCATTGTTATTGGAAGCTCGAGCGATACGCAGACGCCCTGAAACTATTTGAAACGCTGGACACTCCGGTTGCAAGAGCACGCACCCTCGAATGCCTGTTCGCGATGAAGTCATACGACACATTTTACGATTCACAAAAACAACCAGCGCCTGGCTGGGACACCAATCTCCGCATCGCGGCAATTAACGCCTTCGCCGCAGAGCAGCTGCAACACATAAATCCTCATCCTTACTGCAAGCGGCCCCTGGATTTCATCCGGGTTTATGATGCACTGAACGAAAGGCCGGACAGGACGAAGTTTTTGGCGGACTTGGTCGCAATGCTGGAACGGCAACCGATGGTCTGGGAACCGTTCGAAAAATCAACCGTCTCGGGATATCAGACCCCAGCGGTACTTTTTAATAGACCCGAAGGACCTCTGGCTGAATTGCAGGGTATTCTGGAAGATCACATCGGACAGTACTCGTCAGAAGCGTTCAACGAATCGGGCATTTTTCTTGACCAGTTTCCAGCGCGTTATACGTTGCAGGCATGGTATGGCAAACTAATCAAGGGTGGACACCGGAAACCACATATCCACCCCAGCGGATGGTTAAGTGGAGTATTTTACATTCAATGCCCCCGCGGCGGGGACAAAGATGAAGGTGCCATAGATTTTTCAACTTGGGGTTATGGCTACCCGTTAATCAATAAAAACTACTCGCGCCATCGGCACCGCCCAAAGAATGGTGACCTGGTCCTTTTCCCCTCTTCTCTGTTTCACGGCACCGTGCCAATCCACACGGACGAAGAGCGACTGATTGTTGCCTTCGATCTTGTGCCAAGGAACGACTAAATCAGTCCGGGTTCAGTGCGCAGTAGGGTCGGGCGAAAAGTCGATCGAGATAAGAGCTCAGATGCAACATCCCGTCGAGATTACCAGTCCGGCGACCCCAATTGACGGTCCAGCCAACAATAATATCAGTCACAGTGAAGCGGTTTTCGACTATATAATCCCGGTCCGCCATCGCTTCGTCCAGCACCATAGCCGACCGGCGGAACATCATGTCGTTCTGCTCGAAACCAGCGGTGATCCGCTGTTCTTCCGGCAGGACGTAACTGTTAACACCGGTATTCCACAGCCAAGCCTCCATCTCGGTAAGAATGAAAGCAACCCATTGGTCGTGCTCGGCGCGGCCCCAACTGCCCGGAGCGGCAATAAGATTGGCGTCCGGCGCATGATCGGCCAGATAGGTACAGATTGCAGCCGACTCGAAAAGAGGCTTCCCGTCAATCATCGCCGCCGGCAGCTTGGCCAGCGGGTGCACGGTTTTGAGGTCATCACTACCAATCAACTCGGTACCGCCAGCGTTCTCGTATGCGATACCGCACTCAAGTGCCGTCCAGCGCACCCGGGCCGACCGGTTTCCCCCAGATTCGTATAGGGCAATATCCATGGTTGCCAACCTTTTGGCTGTTGCAGAAATCCAGTTTGATGGCGCGTAAAAAATCGAAACAAACATTCGCAGAACATGCACAACGCCTTTGTCTAGCGCAGCACAGATGATGCCGCGAGCACTAAACAAGATCGCTAAATGGAACCGAACAAATTAAAGCATTTCGGGCCGTGTCAAAACACGGAAAGAACAGCTGCCTTTAATATCAGAGGTTTTCAAAGCGAAACTAACCATGAAGCAAATTTCTAAGCACCACCTAAGATAGGCTATGCTCTCCGTTCTAAA
>CAYYUG010000028.1:35388-36809 GCA_964474755.1 uncultured Rhodospirillaceae bacterium
CCATGAAGCAAATTTCTAAGCACCACCTAAGATAGGCTATGCTCTCCGTTCTAAATACAACAACCCAAAGAGTACGCAGCCCATGTTCACCGTCTTCCCAACCGGCACGACAATCTACAAGCCAGAAAAATGCTACAACGGCTACACGCTTTACCCCTCCATGAAGGAGGGTGTCGGCGCGATCCTAATCGATATGAACGGCAATCCTGTCCGGACGTGGCCGAAATTCAACAGCTTCATGGTCGATTTGCTGCCAGGTGGGTCTATCCTGGGCGGCCAGACCGGCCGGATTGGCAAGGCCTATGACCATAATTGGGGTGCCGACGATGTAGTGCAGGAAACTTGGGACGGCGCCATCGAATGGCATTTCAACAAAGCGGATGAGATTGATCTAGGCGACGGTCCAGCCTGGTCATCGCGGCAGAACCACGACATCGTGCGAGAAGGCTGCCCGGTCGGCTACTACGTGCCTGGTATGACACCGATGGCCGAAGGCGGACGCACGCTGATGCTAAGCTACCGCAGTGGCCATTATCCCGATGTCACGCGGGACTACCTGCCACGAGCAACCCGCATGATCGAAGTGACCTGGGAAGGCGAAATTGTTTGGGACTGGATGCCGGCGGAACAATTTGAACAATTCGGTCACGGCGAAGCGGCAAAGAACGCAATCATGCGTCGCTGCCGGGCGCAGCACGGCGTGTTCCAGAACACATGCTCTTATGTAGGGCCTAACCAGTGGTTCGACGCGGGCGACGACCGGTTTGATCCAGAAAACATCATCACTGACGACCGCGGCACTATGCTCTACATCATCTCAAAGAAGACTGGGGAAATCGTCTGGAAGGTTGGGCCAGACTATTCGATGGATCCAAAATTGAAGGCGCTTGGAACGATCATTGGCCCTCACCATACGCACGTTATCCCAAAGGGCCTGCCCGGTGAAGGTAACATTTTGGTCTTCGACAATGGGGGGGCAGCTGGCTTCGGCGACCCTAACCCCGGCGCTCCGGACGGCACCTGGAACGCACTCCGTGACTGCTCTCGGGTGCTGGAGATCAATCCGATCACGCTGGAACTGGTCTGGGAATGCACCGCTCTGACACTGGGCTATCCCTGCGGCGGCGAGGATATGAGCCGCTTCTACAGCCGTTACAAAAGCGCAGCACAACGTTTGCCGAATGGCAATACCTTAATCACCGAAAGCCATTGCGGCCGACTGTTCGAAGTGACCCGCGATGGCGAGATCGTTTGGGAATTCATTAACCCGCACAATTTAGCAGCGCGCGACGGCCTGTTTTTCAGCGACATATTCCGCGGCTACCGCTACCCCTATGACTGGGTGCCGCAGCTTGATCAGCCGGACGAGCGCGCAATCGTCCCTCCCACCCATGACGAATTCCGCATCGCACCAGTCACTG
>CAYYUG010000028.1:36909-47705 GCA_964474755.1 uncultured Rhodospirillaceae bacterium
AACGCGAGGGAGATACAAGATGAGCCAGACGCCAATTGGATTCGTTGGTTGCCCATTACGCAGTCCTGCAGATGCAGGCGGCTCGGCGCATAGCCACGGCGCGCGTCATGAAGTCGTGGTGAACGGCACGCGGGTGCGAACCGTCGACATCCATGCACATTGCGCAGTTCCCGCTGCTATGGCGGTGCTCGGCAAGGAAGTTCATAACGATGCGTTGCTGATGGACGATCTCGTTACACGGCTGGCCGCGATGGATGCGCAAGGGCTAGACATGTCTGCGCTCAGCATTAACCCCTTCTGGTATCATGCAGAACGCGATGCTGCGGCTGAATTGGTCCGTATCCAAAACGAAGCGCTAGTCGAAATTCGAGAGACGACACCGGATCGTTTTACAGCCTTCGCCACCATCGCACTGCAGTATCCGGATCTGGCCACCGAGCAGATTGAACATGCGGTCAAGTCACTCGGCTTCCGCGGCATAAGCGTTGGCGGCAGCGTCGAGGGACAGGAACTCGCCGATCCAAAATTTAACCCTGTCTGGCAAAAATGCGAAGAGCACGATCTACTTGTCTTCCTGCACCCGACGGGAACAATCGAATTAGAGCCGAGTGGACGCCTGCACGGTAGCGGCTTGTTGACCAATACGATTGGGAATCCGCTTGAAACAACTATCGCCCTCTCCCACCTTATTTTCGAAGGTACACTTGATCGCTATCCCGGCCTCAAAATTTGCGCTGCCCATGGCGGTGGCTATCTGGGTTCTTACGCAAACAGATCAGATGCTGTATGCCGCACGTTTCCGAGCCGAGTCGGGGTTCTGCCGAAAAAGAAGCCGACTGAATATTTGCGAGATGGACAGCTCTATTTTGATACCATCGTCTTTACGCCGGAAGCATTGCGCCACCTGATAGCCGAAACAGGCCCCAACCGCATTATGATCGGTACTGACTATCCCTTCCCTTGGACCAGTACGGAAATTGAATTAGTAATGAATACACCTGAACTAAGTGATGATGATCGCATCGCGATCCTGGGCGGTACAGCATCAAAGTTGCTGGGGTTGAACGAATAGAGGCACCTCAGATGTTCGTATCCATATCCTAACGGGTTTTATAGATACGATCTGCCACATATAGACTTTTTACGCTCCCCATACGTCGTCATAACGTGCCGTACCATCTTGCAGGGGCTTATCGCGATATGTCCCGGTGATGTTTGCCCTATGGAATGAGAAACCTGTGACGAGAAAGCCAAACGCCATCAACAAATGAACTATCACCAACTCCCCGTACCAAAACCAAACTCCGGCGATTGCACAAAAAATGGTTGTCCACATCATGCTCAAAAACATCATGACCTGAAAGCGCTGTGCCAACGGCAGGGAATTCAATGGATTGATTTTTTCGTCCATTATGATTTTGTAGATTGATCTCATGCCACTCTCCCTTTCTGGTTAGCCTTTCTACGACACTGCTCCGCAGATGGATCATCAAGTTTGTCGCAGCCGCTGTAACCGCGTCGGTATTCAACCACCTTGCGCGCATATTGAACGAAATATTCAGTCAATCGTGCAGGAGGCAGCCTTATTTTAAGTCTCTAGCAGCATTCAGTAGCTAACATGTCGTCCCGGGCAAAATTATGCGGACTGACATCCAATCGAAAATCACCAATGTAATTTCGGGATCGTGGTAATTGGATTTTGTGGACGCCTTGATTGGCACTTTTACGGTCAGAGCAAACAATCTCGCTACATCTAAAGCCGGGGAATTAAACAGTAAAACCGTCCTCGAAGACATTGTTATTTTGCCGGACTGACTCGGATAGCCAGAATAACCGAGGAGGCGATTTGGATACGTCTATAAGCTCATTCGGCGGCATTCTTTGCGGCGCTACCACGCACTCAACAATTTGAATTTCGCAATAAGACCCTCGATACCGTCCGAGCCGATAACCGCAAAGCAGCCCATCTGTCCTATTAACAGCTCGACGTTACTTGCTATTAAGAATTGCTTCAAACTTCCCAATCGGCAGTCATAGCGCGTTAGAGCCGTTTCCTACGCGCCTTACTCAATCCCCCTGGGACGTTGCTTTCGGTGGCACCCAAAGGGCCCGTTCGGTCTTCTGTTTCACATCCTTTGGAGGCTTAGTCCAGCCGATCAGCTCATAAACACCTACAACGATTTGCCCATCTGCCTTTTTGATTTCGACATGCAGCAGTTCACCGTCGTTATCAATATCACGAATTGTGGCGCTTTTCACTCTATCGCCTCACATTGTTTTAATTATTTTCACATATTTTTACGGCCATATGAGGCCACCGGATCAACCTGATGGATGCTGTTTGCTTCAATTATTTGGTGGGTCGCCAGACTACCATTCACCGATCAGCGCTTTCGAAACCGGCTAGATGCTCCCTGACGAGCGCCTTATGTTGGATATGAACACCGACGATAGGTAACGAAACGGCGCATCTATCAATCAGCTGCGTAGCCTCATCCGTAAGAACGTCTTTTGGCCAAACCAGTGCAATAGCCAACGCCGAAAAAATAAATCTAATCACCTGCAGCACACTGGCGCTCACCAAACAAATAGGTACTCTTATAAAATTTTTTGAACGGAGGATTGGCATGACCAAGTCCCAGCGTACGCACCTTATCACCGGCGGCTTTCCGCCCGGCACCCCGGCAGGGCACGACATGAACTACGCCCGGATGCGGTTGTTGGAGAAACTCGGAACCGAGAATGGTCACGACGTCACCGTAGCGAATGACTTCCAGGATATCGAACGCTGGCTGCCTAAAACCGATTTTCTGATCACATATGTGGCTGGCCCTTTCCCTTCAGGTAAGGAAAATAAAAATTTGCAGGATTGGCTATCGGCAGGCGGTAAGTGGCTCGCCCTTCACGGGACCTCTGGTGGCAAGGCGGTGAAGGGCAAGCGCGAAGGAGTCACCGTGAAAAAAATGGTCAAGATGGAGCATCACGAAACTCTCGGCTGCTTCTTCCTCAACCATCCACCGATCTCTCAGTTCCAGGTCACCGTCGCCGACGAGCATCCGGTGACGCGCGGCCTACCAAGCAGTTTCACGGTGCAGGACGAGCTCTATATGATCGAACTGCAAGACCCAGACGCCACACGCAACCTCTTGACTACCAAGTTGGAAAAGGATCCCTCACCGTTGGGCTTTGGTTTTGTCTATGACGATGATACTTCGCTACAAGAGGATGGCGAAACGAGGGTACTCGGCTACGCTCGCGCAATCGGCGATGGTGAGGTCGTATATATCGGCCTTGGCCACTGCCATGTGGGGCGCGACAGTAGCCCGTCCCCAGTCGACCCAAGCATAGATCCGGACGGCAAGATGCCTGCCGAATTCCACAGCGTCTGGCAGAGCGATGCCTTCAACCGGCTGCTAGAAAACGGGATTGAATGGGGCCTGGAGAATGACTGAGGCCCCGCCGCTACTCCGCGGCAGCTGCCGGCGCTTCACCAAAGACACCCTCCGCCTTCAGTTCAGACACGGCAGCGTCGTTCAACCCCAGCCACTCGCTGACCACTTCTTCGGTATGTTGGCCTAGCATCGGAGAGGATTCGAGACGGGCAGCGGCACCGTCTACACGAACTGGCCAGGTCGGCATCTTGAAATCGCGGTGCACAGGGTGGGTCATTGTCTGCATAATACCACGATGCTCAAAGGTCTCATCGTTCTGCAGCTCCATCGTGTCCATCACCGCACCAGCGGGGATACCCGCCTCACCAACTAACCGCATCGCGTCAAGCTTGCTCTGAGTACGCGTCCAGGAGGCGATAATTTCGTCAACTTCGGTCTCGTGCGCCACGCGGTCGTTCGGCGTCCCATACCGCTCGTCGCCGATTAGGTCTTCCCGCCCTACCAATTTCAACAAACGGTCCCAATGATCCGGGTTAGCACGGCTAGTCATGATGTAGACATAGTCGTTCTGTCCGCCGGGGGCACACGGAAATAATCCCATAGGAGCGTTGATGACGCCGGGAATTTTGCTGCCGCCGCGCTCGGCCGCCTTGCCGGTCAAACCCTGCGTCGAGAAGGGGATACGCATATAATGCATTATTGCATCCTGCATAGCGACCTGCAGCCTATGGCCTTCGCCGGACTCACGCCGTTTGTAGAGCGCGCCAAGGATAGTTATCGCCATAACCATTCCGGTTCCGGTATCACCAATTGAAATTCCTGGCCGGGTCGGCAGACCATCCGCATCCCCAGTGACGCTGAAGGTGCCGCCACAGGCTTGTGCGATCATGTCGAAGGATAGATTCTTCTCGAAAGGACTACCCTCGCCGAAGCCCTTCACCTGAGCATAGATAATACCCGGATTGATTTTTTTCATCTCATCGTACCCAAGGCCGAGACGCTCAATCGCGCCGGGAGCGAAATTCTCTATCATGACGTCCGCTTCACGGATCAGGTCCTTAACCAGGCCGAGCCCTCTTTCCGACTTCAGATTGACGGTCGCCGACTTCTTATTCGCGTTTAGAATGTGAAAGTAGTAGGGGTCATTATCCGGCTGGCCTGGGCGTAGCCGGCGTCCCGGGTCGCCACGCTTAGGGTTCTCAATTTTGACTACCTCTGCACCAAGCCAGGCGAGAGCCTCGGTGCAGGTGGGGCCAGCCTCAAATTGCGTAAAATCGACAACCTTGATCCCTTTCAGGAATCCAAAATCAGTAATATTCATGGACATGTCTTCATCTCCCAAAACCATACCTAGCGATTATGCTAAGACTGACACAGACGGCCATTTGACGACAACCGCTATCAAATTAATGTTATTGCTTGCTATAGAATTGTGGTGAGAGCAGCAAAGGGGATTGATCTATGTACGATTTGGTTATCCGCAACGCCCGCATAGCGAATGGGCTCGGCGACCCGCTCATCGAAGGTGATCTCGCGGTGAAGGACGGCCGTGTCGTAAAGGTCGGATCAGTGACAGATGCGGCGGCGGCAACGTTGGACGCTGCTGGAGCGGTACTAGCGCCCGGGGTCATCGATTTGCATACTCATTACGACGCGCAACTCACTTGGGACGCAACAGCGTCACCTGCTGGCGCACTAGGGGTCACGACGGTAGTACTTGGTAATTGCGGCTTTGGCATCGCACCAGCGCCAGCCGATAAGCGGGACATGATCCTCGCCAATCTAGCCGAAGTGGAAGGAATGGCGTTGGCGTCACTGCAAGCCGGCGTCGATTGGGGCTTTGAAAGTTTTGGAGAGTATCTCGATCTACTTAAGGCTAAAGGCGTATATCCCAACGTCGCCGTCCTAGCGTCTCACACGGTCATGCGTACCGCGGTAATGGGTGCCGAAGGATCGGAGCGACCCTCCACTGACGACGAGCTGGCCCAGATGACCGAACTGTTCCGCACGGCAATGCAGTCAGGTGCTGTCGGTCTGGCATCGTCGTCTAATGAAAACCATCGCGGCGCCGGAGGTATTCCAATCGCCTCGCGTCTTGCCGCCGACGAGGAGTTCCACGCTCTGGCCGAGGTTATGCGAGAGTTCGACCATGGCGTCTTTATGGCGACCTGCGGTGAGCATCACGGTATTTCATTCATGGAGGAGATGAGCCGCATCAGCGAACGACCCAGTTTCTACGCGCCCCTATTCTACTACTCCCACCAGCCTGAGCGCGGTGCCGGCATCGTCAAGGCAGCTGCAAACGCCCGTGCGCGCGGAGTACCGGTTTACGCACAGGGCTCCTGCCAACCACTCAGCCTCGCCTTCACGCTCGACAAGGCCTACATTCTGAAGGCTATGGCACCCTGGCCTGCGACCGAGGAACATGCAAAACTGCGCAAAATTTTCACCAACCCGTCCTTTCGCGACGCCTTCCGCGAAACATTAAAGACACCAGACAGCCAGCATATCTTCAAAGGTCGCTGGGACTGGGTTTCGGTCACAGTTACGGGCTTGGAGAAAAACGAAAATTTACAAGGCCGAACCATCGCGGACATCGCAGCGGAGCGAGGTACCGACCCATTCGACACGTTCCTTGATATCGGGTTGGAAGAAGATCTTCGCACCAAATTCACCTTCTTTATACTCAACATGGAAGAGGACGGCGTCGCCGAACTGCTCATCAACGATGGCACCCTGGTAAGCCTGTCCGACGCGGGGGCGCACAACGCGCTGCTATGCGACGCTGGCTACGCAATGTATTTCCTGGGCCATTGGGTACGCGAACGCGGCCTTTTTGACCTATCAACAGCAATTCGCAAACTCACCAGCGACCCTGCCGATGCCTATGGCATCATAGATCGCGGCAGACTAACAGAAGGAGCCTGGGCCGATATGATTTTGTTCGACCCGGACACTATCTCTATTACGAATATGGAAAGTCATTTCGATTTGCCCGGCAAAGGAGAACGCTTACTCCGCCGTGCGCCTGGCCTGCTAGGGACCTGGGTCAACGGAATACAGGTCTTTGACGGCGAAGATTATTTATCGGTGGCTGCGCCGGGCCAGGTCCTTACAAAATTTGCGTCTAGCCTACCGCGCCTGGGTATGGATCAAAGCAGTGCCGCCGCAGCAGAGTAGCGCGGCGATCCTGCTGCCCGACGCACATTCTGCCGGGTTGGCGGCCTATCGAAAAGCTGGTCGACGGCGGGCGGATGAAATTGGCAATAGGGGACCATTACGACTGACTAATGCCGGGCGGCTGCATCAGGATATTCGCGATGCCTATCGCGAACACGGTTTCTACGTTTTCACCAATGTTTTAGACGACCGGGAGATAGCAGAATTGCGGCAGGACGTGGCTGAAATGCTAGCACGAGCGCCAGTCCGGGAAGGCGCAAAGCTCGACAGCCGAGGCCGTCCCGCACTAGGCATCGACTACGCCCGCTCCCCCTATATCTTCGCAAAACCCTTGTCCGACCCGTGGGGCGGAACAGAAATTTTTGGCGGCCGACATCAAGTGCAGATGGCGCAGCCGACCCCAGCAGCGGAGGCACCGTCCGAGATAGTCTTTACGATGATCGCAATGTGCCAGGCGTTGCCTGCAGGATTGCGGTTGTATGGCCATTCAGGTCTGCTGGCAGTCGCGGCCTCCATCAATGGTGAAAATTTCGTCCCATTTAACGATTCGATATTCGTCAAGGAGCCGGGGCTCGGCGGCGCTGTTGCGTGGCACCAGGACGGAGTAACCCACTGGGGCTCGCCAAAATGGCACCCGGAAGTCCACGGCTTCAACTTCCAGGCTCAGCTCTACCCGGCGACCCTAGGCAATTGCCTTTGGGTCATGCCGGGTTCCCATAAACGAGGCAAGATCGATATTAAAGCGCTGATGCTCGGGAATGGCGGCAGCGAACAACTGCCAGGTACAGTGCCGCTAGAATGCGATCCGGGAGACGTGCTGATCATCAATCGTCAAATCCTGCACGGTTCCTTCGCTAACACCTCGCCAGACCGACGTGTCTCGCTTACCTTCGGCTTCCACTGCCGCGCGTCCGTGCTGGGTGCAACTATGGCCGACGGGCTGTCTCAGAAGCAGCCTGGCAAGATTTGCGACACACAGCGTATTTTCGACCGATCCGCCGTAATACAGATCGCCATCGACGCACGGAAGCAGGCGAGACCCGACGAGCCACGCTTTGCTTACCAACCATTTACTGGGCTTGAGGACAACTTCCGCTTTGACGATAAAACAACCGCAGATGTCCTTAAGGACTATTACCTCAAGGATCTGGCTATCTAGGCTCCGTCGCTACTCCGCCGCCTCAGCCATCGCCGCAGGAGCATTGTTGGCAAGGAAGTTGCTAATATGGCGCACAGCGAGCTCAATTTTGCGGTCGTTCTCTTTCCAAGGATAAAGGCTCACCTGCGCGTTCGGTGCCAGCAGAGCGGTTTCCATCGCCGTTACGTAGGGATGCGGCGGGATGTCGTCCGGCAGAACCAGCACCGGTGTCTGGCAGTTACGCACGAAGTCACGGTCTACAGTAAAAACGAAGTCGGCTCGCTTTGTGTACATATTATTTAAGAACTCGGACACCATCTCTAAAGTAATTTCCGGCCGACGCTTTATGAATTGAGGAGCCCAACCATTAATGTTGTTTTGGTAAAAAATATCTGGGTGACTGGAGATGTAACCACTTGGATGGACTAAGGTGGCGGCGACTACACGCTTGTTTGCGCGCTTTAGAAGGTTCCAGATCATGGGCCCGCCAATACAAAACCCCATAACTAAGAAACGGTCGATGCCTAGATGGTCCATGAGGCTGAGCTGGTCATCGGTAAAGCCATCCCAGGTACGTTCAATGTCCAACGGTCCTTCACCTTCACCACCATTGGCGTTGCGAATATCTAACGCGATAACACGATAAGAATTGCTAAACGCTTCTAATGGGTTAAAAGCATGGTTAGCCAAACCGGCGATGGTAGCATTTAAGCCACCGCCAGGAATAACGAGCAGCGGGAAGCCGGCGCCTGCTTCTTCATAGTGGATCTTAACATTTCCGTTCTCGTAAATAGGCATGGTCAATCTCCCTAATGGACACTGTATTTCGCAGCTTTCGCCCGCGCGGCAGAGGCAGCTTTCCTATCTCCCATCGCCTCAAGGGCTTCGGCATATTTCTGCCAACTGCCAAAACCGTGCGGTTTAGTTTCTAGACGAGCCCCCAAAAGAGCCCGCGCCAATTCCATTTCCCCACCACGCAGCGCTGACTCAATCATAGCTTGGACGTATACGTCGCGTTGCGCGTGACTGGCACCGTCGCGGATAAACTCATCGCGGCTGTCCGACAGGATTTGCCGCGCCGTACCGTAATTTTTGCAGGCGTAGGCTACGATCGCTTCGCACACAGGGATGGTGACACAATCCAAATTTTCGGCTGTATAGTCGTCATTGCTGGCAACATGTTCTCGCAACGCCGCCAGTAGATTTTGAGCCGCCTGATCACGACCAGCCATCGCCAATGCCATCATGTCGTGTGTCGTGGTGAACCCAAGGCCCATATCGCCAATCCGTGTCTCGCAGGTATCTGCCAATTTTTCCCAGCGGTCCTCAACATCAACACCAAGGAATTCAAGGCGCCAGAGCAGCGACGAAGCGTTCTGGATCTCTATGTAAAAGTCAGAGCCCTCTGTGCGTATCGCAAAATCATATAGCTTCAACACCCTCGCAAATTCTCCGCGTTCCACATGATAGAGCGCCAAATGCCACCAGAGATGGCTTTTGAAAGGATTGCGGTCGGCCCAGTCCGGCCCCGATTCAGTTAGCCAGTCGATACCATCCTGCAGCCGTCCCATCATCTCAAGCACGTGAGCAACCGAGTGCACCGCCCATAGATCGTTCCGGTTCAGCTCAACCGCCCGCTTACCCAACTCCTCCGCCCTGCAGTATTCACCAGTCTCCTCCAGACCAAAAGAATACATGCCTAGCATAAAGCCATAGCCGGGCAGCGCATCGTCCCAGTCGCGGACCACACGGGCCACAGAGTCCCGCAACTCAATGCTACGACCGCCCCAGAACAGCGCATGGGTCAGGTGCCGCAGTACAAGCAAATCGGTGGGGTACTTGACGAGGATCTCTTCCCAGATATCGCAAGCCTTCCGTCGGCGGCCTTCCGACATTGCCTTGAGCGCAGCGATATTAGCCTTTTCGCGCCAGGTAGTGTGTCCAGAGGCGGCCTCAGCCGCGGCGACGCACTCACCGATTGCCCCCCGCATCCGAGTCGATTGGAAGCCAGTCAGCAGCAATCCCTTCAGGCAATGTCCCATTGCAAAACCAGGATCAACCTCGAGTACCTGCTGGATATGATCTGCGGTATCCGCCCGATATTCAAGCGAGCGTTGTACCGTCGTCTCGAAGGCTACGGCTGCTGCCTCACTCTCCGTCGTCAATTCTAGACCGCGTCCGTCTAAAGCCATCTACACTCCCCCTCGCATTACGTTCCGATTGAACCGGGGTAGCATGGCCAACGCAACCTTTGTCATTAAAACTCGCACGGTTAGGCCTATTGGGTCGAGTGAGAGGATACGTTTTGAGAAGAACCAACATCACTAATTTATTGGTTGCCATCTAGCTCTGAGGCCAGGCCGAGCACGATAGGAGACACTGGAGTGGTTAAAGTGGACATCATCAGTTTGTTAATCTATCCGAAGAACTGCAACGGCTAGTTGAAAAAGCGATCTGTGCCCAAAGCTCTAATCCCAACTTCCTCAGGAACTTGAGCGCCTTAGCTATGCAATAAAGCTAACTGCAGGCGATCAAAACCGGCTTTCCCGGTCTCTGGTCGAGCGTTTTATGGATCAATGGCAGCTGCGCAACGACGCCGCACACGCAGGAACGCTAAGAGCCTACATAGATTTAGAAATGCCGATTAAAGCGGTTGCGGCGCAGATAGGGCAGCATGCAGGCGGCACTATGCCGCAGCGCTTGCTTCGATTGCAACTGCTGTACGTAGTTGACCGGAAGCGGCGCCGGAAGCTTTGCCTTACGGCGTTTTTGAGCGATAGAGCAGGCGACGAATATCATGCCAAACAAAGCAATCGGGATGATGATCAACACTGTGGTCGATGAAACGCCGACTGCAATATTAAACAATGTCAGGATCAGCAACAACGGCATGACCTGCATGATCAGTGCAAACACTACGATCAAGATCCAAATGCTGGCCTCTGCAATGTGCACCGCGCTGTAGTTCATCATCTTACATCACATTAGAGGCGACACGCCGCCAAGTGCGACCATTGTGCCGTAATTTGATATGAATTTGAAGTTTTTAGGTTTTTTCTCGTGAAGAAGATCCCGCAAGTTGAAAA
>CAYYUG010000029.1:0-4794 GCA_964474755.1 uncultured Rhodospirillaceae bacterium
CCCCACTCCCATCAGCACCGCCATGCAGCAATAGGCCCAACCCCAGCCAACCGTGCCAGCCAGGATTAGTGCCCCGCCGCCCGACGTCACCATAGCGACCCGATAGCCGAACACCAGTACCGCAGCACCAGCACCGAGTTGTTCGTCCTCCAGGATCTCAGTGCGATAGGCATCAACCGCTATGTCTTGGGTCGCCGAGGCGAAGGCCACGATCGCCGCCCAGAATATGGTCCAGCCGCGTAGGTTCGCAGGATCGGCAGTTGCCAGGCCAACCAAAGCGACGGCCAAAGCGACCTGGGAGAGCAACAGCCATCCGCGGCGACGACCCAGCAATCTAGTGAGCAACGGCAGCGGCAAACGGTCAACCAACGGCGACCATAGGAACTTAAATGCATAGGCGAGGCCGACCAGGCTGACCAACCCGATCTCGGTCAGCGACGCGCCGGCTTCCGTGAACCAGGCCGCCAGCGTCGCCCCAGTCAGCGCAAGCGGCAATCCGCTGGAAAAGCCGAAAAAGAACAGCGACGCCACGCGACGGTCGCCGTATATCCATGCCGCGTCCCGCCAAGTTCTCACGATGGGTGTATCGCTTCTCGGTCGGAATTGCCGTCTAACGCCATCCATCCTCTCCCCTCAAGGAAACGGAGGCACGCTGCTGGATAAACATATTTTTCCCTTCACCCCTTATAGGGAGGGGTTAGAATGAGAGTGGTCAGCGTTGCGGCCCAAAACCTCATCCGGCGGGCATTAATTCGCGCAGCGCAACCGCAGGCCGCGCGCCAAAATGTGCTATCACTTCGGCCGCAGCGATGCCGCCGATCGCTCCGCTCTCAGCCAACGATTTTCCTTGCGTATAGCCGAAAAGAAATCCGGCGGCATAGAGATCACCCGCGCCGGTAGTATCGATGACTTTCTCAACAGGGGCAGCAGGCACTTCAATCACATCCTCTCCAGCGATGATTACCGAGCCATCGGAACTGCGCGTCAAACAGGCGATCTCGCAACGGCCACGCACGGCCTGCACCGCCTCGTCAAAGCTGCTCGTTTCATACAAGGAAACAATTTCGTCCTCGTTAGCGAACAGGATATCGATATGGTTGTCGACGAGATGCGCAAAGGCGGCACGGTGCCGGTCGACGCAGAAACTGTCAGACAGGGTGATCGAGACCTTGCGGTTCACCGCATGTGCCACCTCAGATGCACGCACGAAGGCGGCTTTAGCCTCCGGAGGATCGAATAGGTATCCTTCCAAATAAATGACCGCCGACGCCTGCACTTGCGCATCGTCGATGTCAGCCGTTGTAAGAGAGGACGCAGCTCCCAGGGTTGTGCACATGGTACGCTGCGCGTCCGGTGTCACAAGGACGAGACAGCGTCCGGTCGCCGGGCCGCCCGCCGCCGGCGGCGTCGCGAAGGTGACGCCGATCGCCTCCAAATCGCTCCGAAACACTTTACCGAAATCATCATCCCGCACCTTCCCTATATAGGCACCACGTCCACCTAGCGACACGAAACCGGCCATGGTGTTACCGCAGGAGCCACCAGAGCTTTCAGTGACAGAGCACATCATGGAATACAGGAAATCTGACCGACCAGAATCGACCAGCATCATGCCGCCTTTGTTTAGATCATGCTCTGCCAAAAAGGCGTCATCGGCCTGTGCCACGACATCGACAAGCGCGTTACCGATACCGAGGACGTCGAAATCGGTCATATCCTAATCCTTTGTATTTTAGAATATACCAAGTATAGCGAGAGACCCTTGACCAGCAACCATAAGAGAGACGTTATACGTGACGAATGTTCGAGCCGACGTACGACTAGGTGGCGTGCTGGAACGTGTTAAATTGAAAGCAGCGTGAACAGAATCACTAAAAATCTATAGGTTATAAAGAACTAGATGGGCGTCATTCACAGTTTCAGCAACGCGGTGCAGCAGCTTCTCGATCCTCGCCTACGGCGCGTTCTGCTAATCAGCACCGCCGGGTCACTGGGGATCTTCGTGCTGCTGTGGATCGTTGTGTGGTGGGCGATCGGAACCGTTCACTGGGAAGAATTCTGGGGCCTCAGCTGGCTGGTAGAGGCATTTCCGAGCATCGCTAGCGTCTTGGGGGGTATTGCCTTTACAGCGATCATGTTGATCGTCACTTTTCTGTTCTTTCCGGCTGTCATCACGATCATCGCCGGGTTCTTCTTGGAGGAAGTTGTTCAGGCAGTCGAAGCCCGTCATTATCCGGGCGAACCGGCGCCGCGGCCTCAAACCCTGACCGAAATATTGACAATCACGCTCAAGTTCGCCCTGATTGTCGCGGGTTTGAACCTCCTTTTCCTGCCGATCTATCTGCTGCTGTTCCTAGTTCCGCCGCTCAATATCATTCTTTACTATCTTCTCAACGGTTATCTGGTAAGTCGCGAATATTACGAACTGGTCGCCTTCCGCCAGCTCGAACCACGGCCAGCGCGACAACTTAGACGTTTTTATAGGGGCCGCATGTTATTCGCCGGCATGATACTGGTCTTCTTCATGACTATCCCAATCATCAATTTATTCACACCGGTACTTGCCACCGCCTTCATGGTTCACATCTATCAAAGCCTGCCGCGACGCAATGAATTCGCCACGCAGACCAGCAAGAAACCAGTAAATAACACTTAGCGTCGGCGATGCTGCGTGATAATCAGTAGTTTCCAGCGTCATATCGCCTGAACGAGGAGCTCCCATGGCGGAAGACAAACGAGTTTTACCGGAAGCAGCGCGTCGCGTGCTCGACATCCCGAGCACACGACGCACAGAATCGATTGGAGACGCGCAAGGCAAAAAACTCATCGTCGGCCGTGAAATATGTCTGACTGGCGAGATCTCCGCCTGCGACACGCTGGTTGTGGAGGGCCGAGTTGAAGCCGCTCTGAGCGACAGTCGTACTATCGAGATCACAGAGACTGGCATCTTCAAAGGTGAGATCGAAATCAATGTCGCCGAGATCAGCGGCCAATTTGAAGGTGCGCTGACCGCTCACCATCGCCTAGTGATTCACTCCAAAGGCAGCGTCAAGGGCCGCATCCGCTACGCTGAACTCGAAGTGGACCGTGGCGGCCGCATCGAAGGCGACGTGGAACCTATCTCCGACGCCGAGATCACAGACATCTTGTCCGGCACTTCTGGCGAAGAACAAACTGAATAGCGTGAGACACTTCGTTTCTGTCTTCCTTTTGACCACACTGGCTGGCTGCCTAGCTACACCTAAGCTACCCCCAGCCGAACCCGAACCCGTCAAACAGAGTGTGGCGCCGAAACCTGCCGAAGCTGCACACCGCAAGATGCCCGCTGTCACAGTAAATCCGAAACCTACGCCGCAGACTGCCGCTGCGCCGTTGCCCAAATCAGCGATCAACGACGACCCTGAACAGCTCTTCGGGCTTGCCGGCCAAAGGATTTCCGATCTTCTGGGTCCGGCAAATTTTATTCGCCGCGACGGGCCAGCGGAGGTTTGGCAATACCGCGCTAAGGCCTGCGTTCTGGACATCTATTTGTACAAAACGGTGGGCGCGCTGACAGTTGCCCATTTCGATCTTCGCAAACGGCGGAAAGCGACCTTACCACCCCGACGCTGTTTCCACGGATTGCTAATAGCGGGGCGCTAAAAAGGACACCGCATCACGGAACCCTCAGCCCATCTATTAGAAATTACTGGTGTGGCTCAGCGTCTGATATTCGTCTTAATCAATACGACAGATATCAAAAACATTATGCTAACGTTTTTCCCTTAAACCGGCACAGGTCGCTGACGAGGCAGACAGGGCAGTCAGGCTTGCGCGCCTTGCAGACGTAACGGCCGTGCAAGATCAGCCAGTGGTGCGCGTGCTGCTTGTAAGCATCGGGTACAACCTTCTCCAACCTTTTCTCGACCAGATCAACATTCTTGCCGGGCGCCAACCCAGTGCGATTGCCGACCCGATAGATATGAGTGTCGACCGCAATCGTTGGCACGCCCCAGGCAATATTGAGCACTACATTCGCTGTTTTGCGCCCCACGCCGGCTAGCTTCTGCAACATGGCGCGATCTTTCGGCACTTCGCCACCATGGTTATCAATCAGCTGCTGGCTCAGTTTGACGACGTTCTTCGCCTTGTTGTTAAACAAGCCGATCGTCTTGATATAGTCGCGCACCTTGACTTCGCCTAACGCCAACATCTTCTGCGGTGTGTCAGCCGCCTTGAACAGGGGTCCGGTCGCTTTGTTGACGCCCACATCGGTTGCCTGTGCTGACAGAACAACTGCGACCAGCAAGGTAAAGGGACTCGTGTAGTTGAGTTCGCCTTTCGGCTCCGGATCAGCCGCCTGTAGGCGGCTGAAAAAAGTTTCAATTTCTGTGTTCTTCATGCGTTTAGCCTGTCGGGGTATACACCGCGACCGATGGACAGGTCTGTCGCGCGACCCTATCTTAAAACGGCCATGAACTTAGAATCCACGCCAAAACCGGTTTCGGAAACAATTTATTTCAACGCCGAACTGCGCCCGTATCGCAGCCTAAACCCGACCAGCTTCGCGATTCTAATGCTCGCCGCCTCGGTCTTGGGATTCACGATCGGTATCTCATTCATGATCGCCGGCGCCTGGCCGGTATTTGGATTCTGCGCCCTTGAACTTATCCTGCTCTATTTAGCTTTCCGCTTAAACTATCGCAGCGGCCGACACTATGAGCATATCCGCTTGACTGATAAAGGGCTACAGATTCACCGCTACGGACCAAAAGGCGAGACTAACCGCGAAGACATCGAACCAAATTGGCTCCA
>CAYYUG010000029.1:4894-45408 GCA_964474755.1 uncultured Rhodospirillaceae bacterium
TCCAGCCTCTTCGGCCAGGAAGCTCCAACAACAGAACCGGGTTGGACGCCTAGTGGGACTAGCGCGTACACACGGTCAACGGCACTGTCTCGACCTGCGCCGGCAAATTAGCACCATGCTGTTAGCCCTGGGACGCAGATATTATGGCGAATCCGCGCTAACGGATCAGTCCTCGAAGCCCAGTACATGGCGCATGTTGTATAGGCCCGCCTTGCGGCCTTGGGTCCATAGCGCGGCGCGGACAGCACCGGCAGCGAAGACCTTGCGGCTACCGGCTTTATGGGTCAGTTCGACCCGTTCGCCATCGCCCGCATAGATGACCGAATGTTCACCAACTACATCGCCGCCGCGCAGTACGGCGAAGCCGATCTCGCCCTCTGGCCGCGCGCCTGTGATGCCGTCGCGGGCTGCCTTATATACACTGTCGAGTTCAATGCCGCGGCCGACTGCCGCGGCACGACCCAGCCCTAGCGCAGTGCCCGACGGCGCATCGATCTTATGCTTATGGTGCATTTCGACGATGTCAATATCGTATTCGTTCGGCCCCAAAATACTTGCTACCTGTTCGGTCAACGCCAGCAACAGTGTCACACCGACGCTCATATTGGGCGCCCAGACGATCGGAACGTGGCGCGCTGCGGCCTCAATCACACCAGTCTGTTCCCTGTCCAGCCCCGTCGTTCCGATGACCATCGCCGCACCGGCCTGGGCGGCAAGTCGAGCATGTTCTATTGTCGCTTCCGGCACCGTGAAGTCGATAACAACATCGACCCCAGCAATCATCGCCGCTGCGTCCTCACCTATAGTAACGCCAAGAAAATCGATTCCCGCGACGGCACCGATATCCTTGCCAATCACGTCGTGTCCGCGCTGGTCAGACCCGCCGACTACGGCACATCCGTCAGTTTCGGTAACCTGGGCCACAACCATCTGCCCCATCCGACCACTGCCCCCAACAACCCCAACTTTCAGTTCATTATCCATACTGTGCCTCTCCCCGTTTAATTCGTGGCGTCCAGTGCCCGTTTGTTTTCCAATTCGTCTGGCTGAAACTTGTCAGGGGACAAGCCGGTATCCACCCGGCTCAGTCACCAGGATCTCAGCGTTTGAAGGGTCGGCCTCGATCTTCTGGCGCAGCCGATAAACATGGGTTTCAAGGGTGTGCGTGGCGACGCCAGAATTGTAGCCCCAGACTTCGCCCAACAAAGTATCACGATCAACGGCCCCCGCACCGGACCGGTAGAGATAATTCAGGATCGAGGTTTCTTTCTCGGTCAACCGGATCTTACGTTTGTCTGCGTCGTCAACTAACAGTTTGCCGCCCGGTCGGAAAGTGTAGGGCCCAATATTGAGGATGGCGTCCTCGCTCTGCTCGTGCTGGCGCAACTGCGTGCGTAACCGGGCCAACAACACGCCAAGACGGAACGGCTTGGTGATGTAATCGTTGGCGCCCACATCAGCACCCGAAATAGCGTCTGCGCCCGTGTCAGCGCCGGTCATCATAATTATCGGCACCTTCATGCCTGTGCGGCGCATAATCCGACAGGCCTCACGCCCATCCATGTCCCGCAATCCAGCATCGATCAATATCGCATCAAAATAATCGATCTTTACCATTTCCAGAGCATTGCGTGCCGTGTCGGCGAGAGTTGTCATAAATTCTTCATGCATCTGCAATTGCTCGGAAAGCGCATCCCTTAACGCCGCATCGTCATCAACGATCAGGATTTTTTTTCCCGTCGGGCGTCCGCCAGCCGCTGGCCGCTTGATCCCAGTCCCACTCATCTCAGAATATGGTCCCCATTCTGTCGTAGCGCTTCAAAACAATTGTGCTAGGCCATTAGCAAGTCAAAATAAATACTCGGACATGCGGGTAGCCTCACGGAAGGGCCAAAATGTCCACATGGCCAACGCTCAAGGAAAGTTGTTTTTCTTTGATCGCTAGCTCACGCCGCAGTCTCCAAGCCTCAGCCTCAAGACCGTTGCCAGCGACCTCCCCAACAAAACCGCAGACTGCCTTCAGCATAGCGATATCTCCCGGCACCAACTGCCAGGAGGTAAGCGCACTTGTCACCCGGTAGCCAGCGCGCCAAAGGTAATCGGCCATTAGTCGCGGCGCATCGAAGCCCATTGCAGGGCCGAACCCCTTGTCGCGTCTCATGGCCGCAGCAAAGCGATCCATTATGAGCTTATCCATGTCGTCCTCGGGCTGCCAATGGAATTGTCCGTCCACCGTCAGAGACAAGAGCAGAGGTTTTTTGCTCATATGCGTGACAAAGCGACCAAACCAATTTTCCGAAACCAGGTCGAAAAAGGCCGATGCAGTCACCCCGTCACAATCCAACAGGTCGATCCGCATAGGCGAGGGAGCAAAATCAATACACGCCCTTTCTCCATCAATTCCCGAGATTCGATCTAGCAGGCCTTGGTCGCGATCCATTAGTCGCCATGCAATGGACTTGTCCGTCGCCATTGACAGGAAGCGCGCATTACTTCCCGTGCCAGCCCCCAAATCGACGAGGCGCGACTGTTCTGGCAAAGCGTCGAAAAACTTCAGAGCCATCGCCCGCGAGCGGGCGGCACGATCATACGGTTCGCGCAGTGCAAGCCAATCAGGCGCGAAATCATCACTCATTCGACTGCCAACAGATCCAGTGCCGCAGCGAAGGAGCGCCCGGCCGCAGTCCAGTTTGGTAATTGCTGCCCAGCGGCATAAGCCCCTTCAGCAAAAGTCTGTCGAAGTCTGCGGTCACTTATAATCTGCCTAAGCGCCTCGGTCAGAGCGGCCCGGTCTCCGACCGGTACAATTACACCGGCACTTTCAGGAACCGTATCCCGCACGGCACCGTCACCACTACCGACCACAGGCAGACCGCGCGCTAACGCCTCCGCAAATGCCATTCCATAACCTTCGAAAGCGGAAGCCAGCACGAAGACATCCGCGCTGTCATAGGCATCCGCCAAATTATTTTCGCACGCTTCACCAGCCAGTTCGATCCGGCACCTCAGGCGATGCGCCGCGAGCTGCTCCCGAACAGCGACCACCGTGGCGATATCACGCTCCAGCGAGCCCAGACATAGCAGCCGCCATGATAAGTCGGTGCATTCAGCCAGCGCGTCGACCAACACGCCATGTCCCTTCCTCGGAATCAAGGTGCCAACGCACAGCAGCTGCACGTCCACTCCAGCAGATCCTTCTGCGCGCGGCGCCGGATCGGTGCCCGGCAGGACGACCGAGATCGAGCTATTGCTATGACCTTGATCCGACAGAATCTCCGCTGTAGCCCGGCTAGTCACCACGACACCGTCCATTTGCGCAATTAACGCGCCCTCTATCATCCCAAGCTTGAGCTGCTGGTATTCCGACAACCCAGTTTCCAAAGCGAGAGAATGATGGATTAGCGCGACGGTCTTGGTCCGGCCAGCAAGACGCGATAAAGATCGGTCGAATGCAGGCAGCGCCAGACCGTCAATCACCGCGATAGCACCATCGGGGATTTTCGCCTGTGCCTTGGCCGCCGAATCTCGAGCTATCTCGCAACAGAAAGGAAAGGATCCGTCGAGTTCGACGGTTTCAACTATGCGGCCCGCGGCGCGCAAGCTTTCGACGATGCGGCGGTCGTAACCATATCCGCCAGTGCGCTGGGCGATTGGCCCGGGGACGATGAAGTAGATCGGTCGCTTAGCCATGTACCGGCGCGTCGTAGGTCGCCCAAGCGTCTGGCTTCTCGCGCAGACAGACCTTCAGGCTCTCAATCGCCGTCTTCGTGTCACCTGCAAGCCGGCCGGCCCGAATACCTGCCGCGTACGCGCTATGAAGCGTTTCGGCCAATACCTCCGTAGTCGTATTGCGCCCTGCAAATTGCGGTAGATCGTCAAGATTGCGGTAGTCTAGAGGCGCTAAAATCTCTTCCAGAAGATCCGACGCGCGCCCAATATCCGCAACAATACCGTCGGCATCGAGAGCTCTACGGCGAACAGTTATTTCGACGACATATGTCGCTCCGTGCAAGCGCTGTGCCGGCCCGAATACCTCGCCGTCGAGCGAATGTGCGATCATAATGCTGTCACTTACAGTTACACTAAACAATTGTTATATCTCGTTTTATTCATAAATCACGACATGGCACAGGGTATCACCAGGATTTTCGGCTAACTTCGCCATGGTTTCGGGGAGCATGTTGAATGGCGTTTCGTCGGTGATGAGACAATCGAACACCGGGTCGCGCAGCAGATCGAGCGCAAGGACCAACCGGTCACGGTGACTTCGGCGGGCGCGGCGGCTCGTTGCTACCGCACCAACTTGGCTTGATTTTAAGGTAAGGCGCTTGGAATGAAACGCTTCGCCGAGTGGTGCCGGCACCTTGATATCACCATACCAGCTCATCTCCAGCACCAGCCCCTCGAACCCGGCGAGGCCAAGCGCAGTTGCAAAACCTTCGGGCGATCCGCTGGCGTGTACGACGATGTCCACTCCAGCAGTCGCCCCGTCGGGTGTAGCGAATTTGACACCAAGCGCGTGCGCTGTTGCTGCACGCGCCGAATTAATATCAATTAGCTCGACCTGTGTGCCCGGGATCCGCGCCACCATAGCTGCAAACAAGCAGCCGACCACTCCGGCACCTACGACCGCTATCCGGTCGCCGACCCGTGGGCCGGCATCCCATAACGCGTTGACCGTAGTTTCCATGTTAGCCGCCAGAACAGCGCGCCGGTCAGGCACATTGTCGGGGACCGGAATGAGCCTATCTGCTGGCACGTTGTAGCGGTCCTGATGCGGATGGAGACAGAATACGCGGCCGATCTTGTCCGCAGTGCCCACCGATGCGTAGCCAAATTTCACGGGAGCGGGGAAATCACCCGCCTGGAAGGGGCAGCGCATATCGACAAATTGGCTTGGTGGCACTCGCCCCTGAAAGACCAAGGCTTCTGTCCCGCGGCTAATCGCGCTGGTTCGGGCAACAACCGCTACATCGCCAATGCTCGGCGCGGTGTCAGGCAACGTCCTGATCTCTCCCTGCCCCGGAGTGGCGACCCAAAACGACCGTTCAGGCATCGAACCGGCACTCGAACATCACATCTTCGCCAAAGTCGAAACGCCGAGTTTCCGGTCGCAGCCCATCAGAGAGCCTCGTCACTTCTGGCAAGGTTATAGCGGCGCGGCCTGACCCGACAATCATCGGCGAGACAGTGACCTGCAGCCGATCAAGGCACCGCGCTTCAAGGAAACGCGATACGGTGATGCCGCCGCCTTCCACAAAAAGCCGGCGGCATCCCCGTAAGGCAAGCGCCACGCTTAACTGGCGCGGCGACAAACCATCTGCAGAACATGGAACGCCTATAACCTCGGCCGCGCCATGACGCGTTTGGCCCTCAACCTTATCCTCAGAACAGATAAGTATCGTCCGCGCTTCGCAATCCTGAAACAAACGGTACGTGTCCGACAGACGACGTTCGGTGTCGATTACTACCCGGACCGGGTTACTGCCGTCGCAATGGCGCACGGTGAGCTGTGGATCATCATGTTGTACCGTGCCAGAACCGACCACAACGGCGTCAAACAGCGCACGCATCCGGTGATTGTGCAGAATGTCCTGCGCACCAGTAACGTAATGAGAGTCACCGTTCACAGTGGCGATCTTGCCATCCAGACTCTGCCCCAAATGTGCGACCGTGATGTCGTCCGCACCGGCGCAGAATGGCAGATACAAACGTAACAACGCCGCAACCGGCGCAGAAATGGATCCACAGACATTGACCACACCACTGACATCCACTTGCGCCAAAACGGCCTCCGACTGTGCCAATTCAATGGCGATGACGTCAAAGCCTGCCGGCCCCGAAAAAATTGCCCACCCTTTAGCGTGGGGCTGTTTCCGTTGTCTGTGACGCAGCGCAAGAATACACCGCCATGCGTCAGATTCACTGATTGTTTCGGGCAAATTACCCATAGTTGACTACCGACCGTATTAATTCGTTACGGTTTTAACCGACCACATCTTATATCAAGGTACGAAATACCTAAACGTACATATGGTGATGTTTGGCACATAGAACAAAACCCCTGGCACGGCAGGTCCTCGACATATCTTTTCGGCTTGGAAATGACGCTCGCGCTGTCACCCTAGGGGTCGGGTTGCTAATCCTAGCCGCAGCCGATTTCACCCTGCCGGGCACACAGCCAGCGATAATTGCAGTCAGTACCTTCATTTTATTGGCGACGGTTCTTGTATTGTGTGCCGCCCATTTTAGAACACTTAAGCCGTTCGGCGCAGCGAATGCTGTTACGACATTCCGGGTCGGCTTAATAGCTTTGCTGATAGGCGCCGCGGCTGACGCCAGTGGGGCACTAGCCACCTGGTGGCCTGCGATACTATCCGGACTAGCTTTGGCACTCGACGGACTTGACGGAGAGGTCGCGCGCCGGTGCCGGACGGAAAGCACGTTCGGCGCATATTTCGACCAGGAAACCGATGCGGGTTTGATTTTAGCAATGGTCCTACTCCTGGCGATCAGCGGCAAGGTCGGTCCTTGGATTGTCGTCGCGGGGTTGATGCGCTACGGCTTCTTGACAGCCGGCTGGATATTGCCTTCCCTCGCCGCACCGTTGCCAAAGAGCCGTTTCCGAAGCCGTACGTGCGCAATCACAGTCGCGGCGCTGGTGGTCTGCTTGCTGCCGATTCTTACCTCATTACAGGCGAGTATAATCGCAGTCATCGCGCTGGCGGGCTTGACCCTTTCCTTCGGCAGAGACCTAATATGGCTTCTGAAAAACGCCCGCGGAAGAAAGCACGCATGAACGCACCGTTCGAAACAAACATAGCTCCTCAACCGAACGCGCAGGATGCCAGCCTGACCGCTGTCGGCCGGTGTATCGGCGATTTGCGCCGCGGCATGGCCATCGTACTACGCGACGGACCGGACGCGATGCTGGTGACGGCAGCAGAATCCTGCGTTGATCCGCGCGCGCTGACGATGCTGACGGATACCGCGGTCGCCTGCCTGATCACCGCTTCGCGAGCTGGGGCGCTGGATTTGGACACTCATGACGCACCAGTTGTTGCCATCGAAGCCAGGGGTGGTCTGGACCGGGAAGCAATCGGCACCATAATCGGCGAAACGCTTGACAGCTCGCAGCTCGCCGAGCCCGTCGCCAAACCGGCCACGCCTATGCAGCGGACCGCACTGGAAGTCGTCAAGCTTGCCCGGCTGTTGCCGGCGGCACTGACCTCGCCCATCAACAGTGACGCGACAGAATTTGCAAAGCGTTACAATCTCCTAGCTCTCGACATTGCCAACATACCAGAATATCGCGGCGCCGCGGGCGCCCTTATGGACTACACTATAGACACGGTGGTGCCGCTGGAAGGCGCAGAGCAAACCCGAATGATCGCCTTTCGTCCCGCGGATGGCGGCAAAGCCCATGTCGCCATCGTGATTGGCGATCCGGATGAAAACTCTCCAGTGCTGGCCCGACTGCACTCGGAGTGTTTTACCGGTGACTTGTTCGGGAGCCTGCGTTGCGATTGCGGTGACCAATTGCGCGGCGCAGTTGCAGCGATAGAAAAGGCCGGCGGCGGCGTGCTTTTGTATCTCGCGCAGGAAGGCCGCGGTATTGGTCTGGTTAACAAACTGCGCGCATACAAACTTCAGGACGACGGGTTCGATACGATCGACGCGAATGAACAACTCGGCTTTGACGCGGATGAACGGGTCTATGCGCCCGCAGCCATGATGCTGCGCCGCCTTGGCTTCACATGTATCCAGCTGATGACCAACAACCCGGACAAGGTCGCTGCACTAGAGGCTCAAGGTATCGAAATTGAGAATCGCGTCGCGCACGCCTTTCCGTCTAATCAGCACAACGAACAGTATTTGCAGGCCAAGGCCACCCGAAGCGGTCACCTATTTTAATTGCCACACGGCAAATCCACACGATAGCTATGCGTTTCTTAAACTTTTGACTAAAAGCATGTTAGAGTCCGCAAATGGACATTTGCGTCTCGCCGAACGGTACCCTCTCCTATCAACGCAAATCCATACGCTGCGCCCTGGGGCGCAGCGGCACGCGTGCCAACAAACGTGAAGGCGACGGTGCCACACCGGTCGGTTGCTTCGCTCTGCGTCAGGTGCTGTATCGCGCGGATCGTGTTGCCAAACCGGAAACGGGATTGCCCGTCAGCGCGATTGACCCATCGAACGGCTGGTGCGACGCACCAGACGATGCGCGGTACAACCAACCAGTTACGCTGCCCTACCCTGCGAGTGCCGAATTGTTATGGCGTGAAGATGCGTTGTACGACCTGATCGTTGTATTGGGTCACAATGACGAACCCATAAATCCCGGTGTGGGCAGCGCAATTTTCTGGCATGTCGCGCGGCCGGATTTTAGTGCTACCGAGGGCTGCGTCGCGATTCCATTCTGCGAATTGATTGAGGTTCTGAAACGGTGCGGGCCCGGGGACCGCCTTTGCATCAGCGCGTCGGACGCGGCCCAAAAATAGCGCTGCCTACCCGAACATGCGTCGCACCAAAGGCGATCGCAACATCATAATCTGCGGACATCCCCATGCTGAGCCAGGGCAGATCATGTCGCTTTGCAATTTCTCGCAGTAAGGTGAAATGCAGAGAAGGCTCATCATCGACCGGTGGAATGCACATCAGGCCTTTTACAGGTAGGTCGAATTCGTCCTGGCATTGCGCAATAAAGTTGTCCGCATATTCGGGTGCAATGCCTGCTTTTTGCGGTTCGTTGCCCGTGTTTACCTGAATTAGGCAATCGGGACGGCGACCAACTCGGTCCATTTCGCTAGCGAGAGCCCGAGCGAGCTTTTCGCGATCAACTGTTTCAAAAACGTCAAACAGTGTAACTGCCTGACGCACTTTATTGGTCTGCAGCGGGCCTATTAGATGGAGTTGTGTATCTGGATACGCTTCCTTAAGCGCCGGCCATTTTTCTATGGCTTCTTGTACGCGGTTCTCCCCAAAGACGCGATGCCCAATATCCAGCGCCATTCGCGACCGCACTGCCGGATGGGCCTTTCCAACCGCCACCAAGGTCACCGAGCCCGGTGGCTGGCAGCCGGTCGTCTCCGCAACGGCTATTTCTGCGCGCACTGCGCGCAGATTAGCGGCAATATATGATTTACTCTGCGCGTTCGTTAGAGTTTCGGTTTGCAACAACGGGTTAATTCCTTGCATAGTTCGCAACCAGACCCTGTCGTAGCAAAGCGTTGGCCCAGGTGCAATTCCCGCGGCCATGGAGACATTATTGTGGAAACAATCCGCGTTTTTCGGGCATAAACGGATATGTTCAGACCCCTGCTCTTCGTTGCAACATTGATGACCATCGCATTTACGTTATCAGCATGCGAAAGCATTGGCATCGCCCCCGATCCTCCGCCGCCGACCGAGAATAGGTCGTCCGTTTCTAGTGACAGTGGCGGGCTGATAGAAACGCTATTCGGTGGAGATAACCCCATAGGGACGGGTCGCGGGATCAGCGTAAATAGTTTGCTGTGGCGCGCGTCCCTCGATACCATTTCCTTCTTGCCACTGAGCTCCGCCGATCCGTTCGGTGGCGTTATCATCACCGACTGGTATTCGCCACCGGAAGCGCCCCGCGAGCGGATCAAGCTAAACGTTTATATTTTAGCCCGAGATCTTCGAGCCGACGGTCTGCGTGTTTCGGTATTCCGGCAAACCCTCTCCGGCCAAATATGGCAGGAAGCGAAGGTGGAGCCCAAGACGGTGCGCGACATTGAAAACGCCATCCTAAAACGCGCTCGGGAACTGCGAATTGCAAATTTGCACACGCAGTGAACGGCGATTAGGGTGCCGATGTAACGCTGCGTCTAAGGAACGAATCCCGCATCATGACCCGTTATAATGCCAAGGAAACCGAAGCCAAGTGGCAACGGATCTGGTCTGAGCAAAGCGTTTTCGAAGTGACCGAGGACACCTCGCGACCTAAATATTATGTCCTGGAGATGTTTCCCTACCCATCGGGACGTATCCATATGGGCCATGTACGCAACTACACGATGGGCGATGTAGTGGCGCGCTATAAGCGCGCACAAGGCTTCAACGTACTGCACCCGATGGGCTGGGATTCCTTCGGTCTTCCAGCCGAAAACGCCGCATTCGAGAACAAGGTACATCCAGCAAAATGGACACGAGAGAATGTCGCCGTCATGCGCGACCAGTTGAAATCTATGGGGCTTTCCCTCGACTGGAGTCGCGAGCTATCTACCTGCGAGCCTGACTATTATGCGCACGAACAGAAGATGTTCATCGACTTCTACAGAAAAGGTTTGGCCTATCGCGGCGAGTCCTGGGTCAACTGGGACCCAGTCGAGGATACGGTTCTGGCCAACGAACAGGTTATCGACGGACGTGGCTGGCGTTCTGGGGCAGAAGTCGAAAAGAAACTGTTACACCAATGGTTCCTCAAGATCACTGACTACGCCGACGAGTTGCTAGAGGGAATCAAGAGCCTAGAACGGTGGCCGGACAAAGTCCGGCTGATGCAGACCAATTGGATCAACCGATCGGAAGGCGCGAAGATCTTTTTTGATATCGTTGGCCGAAACGACAAACTAGAAGTCTTCACCACACGACCAGACACGTTGTTCGGTGCCTCTTTCTGTGCCCTGTCGCCAAACCATCCGCTGAGCCAGGAATTAGCTGGAGGCAATCCGGACCTGGCTGAATTCCTGGTCGAGTGTGGCAAGCTCGGTACCAGTGAGGCAGCGCTGGAGAAGGCAGAGAAGCTTGGTTTTGATACCGGTCTGACCGTGGGCCATCCGTTCCGGCCCAATCATACATTGCCAATCTATGTCGCCAATTTTGTGGTGATGGAGTACGGGGCGGGCGCGATCTTCGGTTGTCCTGGTCACGACCAGCGCGACCTGGAGTTCGCCCGCAAATACGAGCTGGACGTGATCCCTGTCGTCTGCCCGCCAAAAGAAAATCCGGCTACATACGCGATCGGCGACGAAGCCTATACTGGCGACGGGGTGATAATCAATTCGGTGTTCCTAGACGGGCTCGACGTATCGAGCGCAATCCGCGCCGCTATCGACCGCCTAATCAAGATGGGCGCCGGCGAGGGCACCGTCAATTTCCGACTGCGCGACTGGGGCGTATCGCGACAGCGCTACTGGGGTTGCCCGGTGCCGATGATCCATTGCACGGATTGCGGCATTGTGCCGGTACCGGAGTCGGATTTACCCGTCGTCCTACCGGAGGATGTCAGCTTCGACAAGCCAGGTAACCCGCTTGACCATCATCCGACCTGGAAGCACGTCGCCTGCCCAACCTGCAGCAAGCCGGCTCAGCGCGAAACCGATACATTCGACACCTTCATGGATTCAGCCTGGTATTTCATCCGCTTTTGCTCGCTCAGTCCGAATTCTGCCTTCGATTGTGCCGCGGCAGACTACTGGATGCCCGTCGATCAATATATCGGCGGCGTCGAGCACGCTGTGCTACATCTGCTGTACGCGCGATTTTTTGTTCGGGCCTTGCGCGATTGCGGCTATCTAGACGTGACGGAACCATTCGAAGGCCTTTTTACCCAGGGCATGGTCTGTCACGAGACCTATCAGACACCGGACGGCGGTTGGGTCTTCCCGAATGATGTGATATCCGGCGACGACAGCACCCGAATTGACAGGGAGAGCAAGAAAACCGTCAAGATCGGCCGGTCGGAGAAGATGAGCAAGTCGCGCCGCAACGTGGTCGATCCAGAACGGATCCTCGATACCTACGGCGCTGACGCGGGCCGATTGTTCATGATGTCGGACAGCCCACCGGAGCGCGATCTCGAATGGACGGAGTCGGGCATCGAAGGCGCTTGGCGTTACCTCAACCGGCTGTGGCTGCTCGTCACTGAATCGCTCACGGCACCCAAGGGTGCGCCGGCCCCGGAAGCCCTGGACGATGCCGCCGTGGCGGTGCTGCGCACCGTACATCAGACTATCGCCGCGGTCACCGAAGGGTTGGAGCGGTTCCGCTTTAACCGCGCAGTCGCCCATGTCCGTGAACTGACCAACAAACTAGCCGATTACAAAAGCGAAGGCCCCGTCGCTGACTACGTGCGGCACTTCGCGCTCGAAACCGTCGTCCAGATGATTGGCCCAATGATGCCACACATCGCAGAGGAGCTCTGGCACACCCTCGGAAATAAATCCTTGCTGATAGACACACCCTGGCCATTGGCCGACCCGGCCTTTCTGGTCGAAGAGACGGTGACCATCGCAGTGCAGATCAAAGGTAAGCTACGAGGCACATTAGAAATGCCGCGCGACGCCGATAAAACTGACGTGGAAGAGAGGGCCCTAGCGCTGGACGCAGTGCAGCGCGTTATCAAGGGTAGGCCACCTCAACGGATCATCGTCGTGCCCAATAAGATAGTCAATGTCGTTGTCTAGAGCACTCACAGCGATCGCAATCGCCTTGGTGTTGTCCGGCTGCGGCTTTCGTCCACTCTACGGCACTGCGGGCATAAACCATAATATCAGTGACCAACTGGCGCAGATCCGCATAGAAACGATACCCGATCGAACGGGTCAGCAATTGTGGAATTTCCTACTCGACCGGCTAAACCCAAACGGGCAGCCGGCGAGGCCGCTTTACTATCTGCTGGTCACGATAAATATTACGCGGACCGATCTTGGCATTGAGCGGGATGAAACGGCAACGCGGGCGATCCTTGTGCTTGCTGCCAACTATCGGCTAGTCGATCGCACCAAGAAAATAACCCTGGTCAAAGGGTCAACGCATTCTACCAACAGCTTTAACATTGTAGAATCGGATTTTGCGATCCTGAGTGCCGAGACCGGTGCGACCAAACGAGCGTCTCGTGACGTTAGCGACAATATCAAGACCCGCCTCGCGCTCTACTTTACACGCTAATGGATAGATGAAGATCGCCGCCAACCGAGCCGACGCCTTCGCACGCAATCCGGATGATGGCGTCCGCGCTGTCCTCGTCTACGGGCCCGATGACGGGTTGGTGCGAGCTCGGGGCAATGAGCTCACAAAGGCTGTGGTCGACAACCCTAGCGACCCCTTCCGAATCGCTGAGGTGAGCGCGGCAGCATTGCGCGACACGCCCTCGCTGATCGCAGACGAAGCTGCAGCCATCGCGATGACCGGCGGACGGCGGGTTGTGCGTTTACGCGATGCGTCGGAATCCGCAGCCGGTGCCTTGGAAGCCTTTCTCGAGGACAGTTTGGGGGACGCCCTGATCGTCGTGCAAGCCGGTAACCTTTCAGCCCGATCGAAACTGCGCAAACTATTCGAAGTTAAAAAAAACGCTGCCGCCCTGCCCTGCTACGCCGACGACGAACGCTCGTTGGATCGGCTCATCCGCAACACTTTGGAGGGCGAAGGCATTTCGATCTCGATGGAAGCGATGGACTACCTGATAGCCAATCTCGGCGCCGACCGCGGCTTGAGTGCAGCTGAACTGGAGAAACTGACGCTCTATGCCGGGCTAAATGGCGCAATCGAGCTCCAAGATGCGGTCGTCTCAGTCGGCAATTCCAGCGCGCTTTCCATCGACGACGTCATTTTTGCGACCGCCGGTGGCGACGCACCGAGTGCCGATCGGGCGCTGACCCGCAGCTATGCGGAAGGCGTCAACCCGGTCACCATCTTGCGAGCGCTTGGCCGCCATTTGATGCGGCTGCAGCTGGCGCGCGCCAAGGTGGATGACGGCACGTCGGTCGATGCCGCCATGAAATCGCTGCGCCCACCAGTTTTCTTCAAACTAGCCGAACCATTCCGGCAACAACTGCGCGCCTGGTCCGGCGCCAAACTGACCCGCGCGTTGGCGCTAATTCTGGAGGCCGAACGGCAGTGCAAGCGCACCGGCATGCCAGCCGAGGAACTGTGCGGCCGTGCCATCCTGCAGATTTCGCGGTTGTGTGTCGCACGGCGAAAAAATTAACCGATATTCAACGCCCGCCAAACGACCTCCGGCGTCGCCGGAAATACAACGTCATCGACCCCAGCTTGCGCGAGCGCATCGAGCACTGCACTGGCAAGACAGGCAACGGCTCCTACCGTGCCGGCCTCGCCCGCTCCCTTGATACCAAGTGGATTGCGCGGGGACGGCACGGCATGCGTTTCGATCTCCAGTGCAGGAAATTCGTCGGCGCGCGGCATCTGATAATCCATAAAGGAGCCTGTCATGACCTGACCCAACGCGTCCATCACTATATGTTCACCAGTTATCTGCCCTATGCCCTGGACAATGCCTCCATGCAACTGGCCTTTCAGCAGCATTGGATTCATAACCGTGCCCACATCATCTACCGCAACGTAGCGCAACACGCGGATCACACCCGTCTCAGGATCAATCTCCACCTCGGAAACATGGCAAGCGTTGGGGAATGTCGGGGCCGGCGACTTGAAGGTGTCGAACCCGGTAAGGCCGCTTTCCATATCCGGAGGCAGCATGGTGTACTTGAAGGCCAGCGCAGCGACTTCCGAAAAATCGAGGCCGCGGTCGGTGCCGATTATAGCGAACCGACCTTCGTTGAATATAATATCCGCTTCCGCTGCTTCGAGATTGTGCGCAGCAATCCGTCTGCCCTTCTCAATGATCTTCTCGGCTGCTCTGTTCAACGCCGCACCACCCAGACCCGAAACACGCGAGCCCCCAGTGCCGTGTCCGTATGCAACTATATCCGTGTCGCCCTGCACGTATCGAATCCGTTCGAAGTCAATGCCGAACTTTTCTGAGACGAGCTGCTTGAAGACCGTTTCATGCCCCTGACCATGACTATGGGTGCCCATCAGGACAGTGACGTAGCCCTGTTGATCAACACGGATCTCACCTCCTTCATCGAACATGCCCGCCGCCTGTTCAATGGCGTTGGCCAGGCCAAGGCCGCGCAGCTTGCCATTTTTTTGAGCCCAGTCGCGCCGCGCGCCGAAGCTAGCAGCGTCTGCCATCTCAAGGGCGCGGCCCATATTGCGTTCGAATTCGCCGGAGTCGTAGTTGTAGTTGAGAGGCGTTTGGTACGGAAACGCGTCCGGCGCAATGATATTGCGCCGCCGAAGTTCGACTTTGTCGATGCCCATCTCTCGAGCCGCCTGGTCGATCACCCGCTCAACGGCGAAAGTCGCCTCCGGCCGTCCGGCGCCGCGATAGGGGTTGGTCGGCGCACTGTTTGTGAAGACGCCGATGACATCGACATGGATAGCTGGGGTCCGGTAGACCCCTGCTACGCCGCCGAGATTACCGAAAGCGGGCAGCGGGCCGAAATTGCTCAGATAGGCGCCAAGGCTTGCCTGTTTGCGCATCCTCAGGCCAAGGAAGGCTCCCTTCCGATCGAGCGCTAGTTCTACGGTGCCAGTGAAGTCACGCGCATGTTCCTCCAGGATGCCTTCCGACCGTTCGTTCACCCATTTGACCGGTCGGCCGAGTTGTTTTGCCGCCCAAACCGTAAGGGCTAGCTCTGGAAAACAAGTGGAACGTAGCCCGAACGAGCCACCCATATCCGGGCTGACGATGCGCAGCTTACTCTCTGGTACCTTCAGTACGCCGCCGGCCAGCCAGCTGCGGATATCATGGGGAAATTGGTTGCCGGAATGCAGCGTGTAACGATCCTCAAACGGGTCGTAATCGCCAATTGCAGCACGCGGTTCCATCGGGTTGATCGCAACCCGAGCGTAGGAAATCTTAACAGAACTGACATGATGCGCCGCGGCAAAGGCGTCATCCGTAACGATACGGTCGCCCTGCTCCATGGTGAAACAGATATTATCAGGACAATCGCCCCAGACTACCGGCCCGTCGGGCATCAGTGCATCAGCGATCTCGACGACTGGCGGCAATTCCTCGTAATCGATATCGATCAACTCCGCTGCATCCTTTGCTTGCTCGCGCGTTTCTGCGACGACGAAAGCCACATAGTCTCCGACAAATGCAACCTTGTCTTCGACCAGCATAGCTCGCAGAGGTTCGTAGAGTGGCGACCCGTCCGGCCGCATGAGTGGCACCAGATTTGGAGCAAAGCAGGGTGTGCCACCCAGCTCTGCAACGTCAGCACCGGTGTAAACCGCGATGACACCGGGCGCGGCCAACGCGGCGGTAGTATCGATCGATCTAATATTCGCATGTGCAACAGGTGATCTGAGCATAAAGGATAACGCCTGGCCCGGTAGATTTATGTCGTCCGTATAACGCCCGCCGCCGCGCAGCAAACGTAGATCCTCGACGCGCGGCGCCGATTGTCCAAGGGCAAATTTCATGAAGCGGTCTCCCAAGAAACGTAGCCGCCGGATTAACCCGGCTCGAAATCCTATCCCGGAAGGCCCTTTGCCGAAAGATGGCGTAGACCTTCGACAGCAATCGACTCGAAGGCCCGTTGGCAGGGGCGGAAAATTAATTTTTTTTGCACCGTTATCGAATACGCCCATCTATAAAAAGTGATGAAGTCCGGCGTTTACAGGCAGCAGGGCAGCATCAAGTCTCCAACGGGACCGCCACGGCTGTGAGTTCTTCACGATGAGCTGGGTCTGAGGAGAACAAAAAATAGCTGGGGAACCGCAGCATGCAGCGCTTATATGGTTCATATCGACAGTGAATAGTTCCAATCCTGCATGATGTATTTGTAAAATACCGAGATAGGAGCCGTGAGCACGACCGGCTTATCCTCCTGGAAGCGAGCCCTGTGTTAAGCGGTGCAGCACGTCATCGAGTTGTTCCAGGGTTTCGTATGCGATTTCAAGTGTGCCGCCCTCGCCCTTCGTTTTGATCAAAACCTTCAAGCCTAGTAGCTGGCTCACGTCGTTTTCCAGCGCGACGATATTGGGATCGCGCACGGCAGGTGCGGGCTTCGACGTTTTCTTCTTCACTAAATGTTCGGTTTGGCGCACGCTGAGACCGCGTGCAACGACCAATTTCGCCCAGACCAACGGCGCTTCTGTAATGATCAGAGCGCGGGCATGTCCTGCCGACAGACGACCATCGCCTACCATTTTCTGCACTGCGTCCGGCAGAGAGAGCAGGCGCAATAAGTTTGCGATATGGCTACGGCTCTTGCCGATCACTCTAGAGAGCGCCTCTTGTGTATGGCCGAACTCTTCCATCAGGCGCCCGTAACCCTCGGCCTCCTCAATCGCGTTCAAATCCTCGCGCTGGACGTTCTCAATAAGCGCAAGTTCCAGCGCCTCGCTGTCATCAAGAAGCTTGATGACAACCGGCACCTCAATGAGACCGACGCGCTGCGCTGCCCGCCAACGCCGTTCGCCAGCAACAATTTCATAAGCATTTATCTGGGCCGGATGGCGGCGCACAACCAGCGGCTGCAAAACCCCTTTCTCGCGGATCGAGTTGACCAATGCCGCAAGCGCATCGTCATCGAAATGGCGGCGCGGCTGCGCAGCTCCGGGATGCAGTAGCTCGACCGGAACCATTTTTGAAAGGCCCGCGCGATCAAGCGAGGTATAATCTTTTGTTTCGTCGCCTAGAAGAGCTGAGAGGCCGCGTCCCAATCCACGTGTTCTGGTCTCGTCAGCCAATGTTACGCAACCGCCTTGTTTTCACGCTGCAGCATCTCGCGCGCCAGTTGGATATACGCCTGGCTGCCAGCGCAGCGCCAATCGTAAACCAGAACCGGTTTGCCATGCGAGGGCGCTTCCGACACCCGAACATTCCGCGGTATGACGGTGCGATAAACCTTGTCGCCAAAATGCGCACGCACGTCGGCCGCCACCATATCAGATAATTTGTTGCGGCTATCGTACATGGTCAACACAACACCCTGGATTTGTAGTGTCGGATTTAAGGCACGCCTGACCCTATCGATAGTGCGAACCAGATGGCTGAGGCCCTCCAACGCGTAATATTCGCATTGCAGCGGGACGAGCACACCATCAGCAGCGCACATCGCGTTCAACGTCAGCAAGCCAAGTGCCGGTGGACAGTCGATCAATATATAGTCGAAACTAGTCTGCGCGCGGCGCACTGCAGTGGCCAGCCTGAATTCACGCCTATTGAGGTCGATTAATTCAAGCTCTGCTCCCGAAAGATCGACAGAAGACGGGACGACGGAAAGCTCTGGAACGATGGTCGGCTGAATCGCATCTTCGAGCGTCGCATCGTCAATCAGCAAATCATAGGTTGTTAAATGTCGTGCCGAGTGCTCGATGCCAAGTCCAGTGCTAGCGTTACCCTGTGGATCGAGGTCAATAATCAGAGCCTTTTTATGCGTTGCCGCTATCGCGGTGGCCAAATTAACCGTCGTCGTCGTCTTGCCGACACCGCCTTTCTGGTTGGCGATCGCTAGTATGCGCGGATAGCGAGCAGCAGGACCAACCTGTATTGGTTTGTCAAGAATGTCGGTTTCAGCCGGATGATTCAAACGGAAGGACCTCCAAACGGACAATAACGCCTTCAGGATTGGTTAGACTTGGATGGATATTCTCCTTAATATTCCATAATTTTCGTGTTTCAGTCAATTCCTTTTCTATACCAACTCCTTTCAAGAAAAAACATAATGATTTCGATGTAAGGTATGGTTTAGCATATTCGAGAAGGATTGATAGAGGCGCCAATGCGCGGGCAGTGACGATATCTGTTTTCAGCGATGTGCAGCTTTCGATCCGCGCGTTATGAATGGTGACCGACGTTTCTGTCACTCGGGCTGCCTCTCGCAAGAAAACACATTTGCGCGTGTTGGCTTCGATTAAGTGGACGTCTGGCACGCCCATAATTGCCAGAACTAATCCTGGAAAGCCGGCACCGCTGCCTAAATCAACCAACCGGCCTGTCGATACCGGCAAGTGCGGGAACAGCTGCGCCGAGTCCAACATGTGACGGCGCCAAAGATCTACCAGTGTGGATTGTCCGACGAGATTAACACGGGTATTCCACTTAAGAAGCAGAGCCGCGTAGCGTTCTAATCGTTCGGATGTTTCACGTGAAACATCCGTCGCCGCGGCAAAGCTTGCCACATCGAGCGGTTCAGGCCCGGACATAACCTCGGCGGACATAGCGCAGCAGCGCAATCGTGGCTGCCGGAGTCACCCCGGAAATTCGCGCTGCCGCTCCAATCGTTGGCGGCCGAGCAGCCTCCAGCTTCTGGCGAACCTCAGCCGACAGGCTGCCCACTGCTGCATAATCCAGATCGTCTGGTAGACGAAGCTTATTGTCTTTGCGATAGGCGTCGATGTCCGCGTCCTGGCGCACCATGTACCCTTGGTAAAGTCCTTCAATGGAGAGTTGCTCGGCAACATCGGCCCGCAGAGTGCATAGCTCGGGCCAAAGACGGGCGAGCCCCGCAATATCAACATCCGGAAAAGCGAGTAGATCAATCACATCACGCACGACGCCGTCCGCTTTTATCTTGAAACCAGCACGGTTTAGCACGGTTGGGCTTGCACGCAGTGATCGCGCCAACCGACGTCCCGCAGCCAAGGCCGTTTCCTTCTCGGACCAGGCCGCGCTTCGCTTCACGGACAGGCAACCGACTGATGCGCCGATCGGACTCAAACGATGATCCGCATTATCAGCGCGCAGCCGCAGCCGATATTCCGCGCGTGAGGTGAACATGCGATAGGGCTCGTTCGTGCCCTTGGTTACCAGGTCGTCGATCAGCACGCCGATATACGCCTCGGCCCTATCAAGGATCAACGGATCGCGGCCATTTACTGCCAGCGCCGCGTTAAGGCCAGCCATCAAACCCTGCGCGGCAGCTTCTTCATACCCGGTCGTGCCATTGATCTGTCCGGCGAAATAGAGCCCAGGAATTCTATTGGTTTGCAACGTATGATCCAGCGCACGCGGATCGACATAGTCGTATTCAATCGCGTAGCCCGGCCGGATCATGCGCGCCGCTTCGAGCCCTGGGATCGTCTTCAGCAGGTCTGCCTGTACATCTTGGGGCAAGGAGGTCGATATCCCATTCGGGTATACCGTATCGTCGTCGAGACCCTCTGGCTCTAAATAAATCTGGTGGCTCAGTTTGTCGGCAAAGCGCACCACCTTGTCCTCAATCGACGGACAATAGCGGGGGCCTGTGCCATCGATCTGCCCAGAATAGATTGGTGCCCGATCCAGGTTAGCGCGAATCAGCTCGTGCCCCGCCGCAGTTGTATGCGTTAGATGGCAGGCAATTTGCGGAGTAGTGATCTTGTCGGTCAGGGTGGAAAAGGGGACGGGATCATCATCGCCCAACTGCCGCTGGAGACCTACCCAGTCGATTGTCTTGCCATCAAGCCGAGGCGGCGTGCCTGTTTTAAGCCGGCCGAGCGGAAAGCCGAACTGTCCCAGCGTGCGGGACAACCCATAGGATGCGTTGTCGCCAGCACGACCAGCGGGGAATTTCTCTTCACCAATATGAATCATCCCGCCGAGAAACGTGCCGGTAGTCAGCACAATGGTCCGCGTCGGCAGGGTCGCCCCATCCGCAGTAATCACCCCGGCGACCCGGCCCGCATCGTCGAGCCCAATATCCTCGACCGCAGCTGCACGGACCTCCAAATCCTCTTGCGCCATCAACACCGCTTGCATCGCCGCGCGATACCGGGCTCGATCCGCCTGCGCCCTCGGCCCACGAACCGCCGGACCCTTGCTGCGGTTAAGAAGGCGAAACTGGATGCCGGCCTCATCGGCGACCCGCCCCATGACCCCGTCCAGCGCGTCGATTTCGCACACTAGGTGACCCTTGCCAAGCCCACCAATCGCCGGATTACAGGACATCTCGCCAATAGTTTGGAGCTTGTGCGTCACCAGCAAGGTTGAAGCGCCTAGGCGCGCTGCCGCTGCAGCCGCCTCACAACCTGCATGCCCGCCCCCAACAACGATGACATCCCATACCTTCATGTCGTGCAATTTAGTGTCACCTTATTTTCAAGTAAAGGCACTGGATTCCGAAACTTTCAGCGCAAATGTTTCACGTGAAACATTATTTGCCGATACAGAAGTCCCGGAAGATAATGTCCAGCAAATCCTCAACATCCACGGATCCGGTAATCCGGCCCAATGCGCGCACCGCAAGGCGCAGATCTTCTGCGGCAAGCTCCGATTCCGGCGTCACTGTGGCGCGGATAAGAGCGTCGCGGCAAGCCGATAACGCCGAACGATGGCGACTGCGGGTGATCATAGGCGCGTCGCCGAAACCGATCCGTTCTCGCACTGCTGCAGAGAGGGAATATAAAAAACTATCTATACCCTCGCCCGTCTTTACCGAAACCGTAAACTGAGCGAGGGCATCCACGGTTTCGTGCACCTCGTCATTGACTAAATCACTCTTATTAAAAAGCACAATCGTATTGCTATCGATCAAGTCATATGACGGAGCGTCCGCTGGCACGGTCCGATCGAACAACACGAGTTTGAGATCCGCTTGTTCAGCTCGCGCCCGTGCCCGGCGGACGCCTTCCGCCTCGATCACACCACCACTGTTGCTTAATCCAGCGGTGTCGGCCAACGTCACTGGATATCCCGATAGATCGAGCCGAACCTCGACTACGTCGCGTGTGGTACCAGCTATTGAAGATACGATCGACGCATCACGCTGTGATAAAAGGTTCAGGAGACTCGATTTCCCAGCGTTGGGTGCGCCAAGAATGGCGACATGAACACCATCCCTAAGACGTTCACCGCGTCTATTGTCGTCTAGATGTTGAGAAATCTCATTTTTCACACCCAAGATAATCCGCCTAATCTCTACCTCAAGTGTGTCCGGGATCGGCTCGTCAACGAAATCGATCGACGCCTCGAAATGTGCTAACAGCTTTACCAGCCGCGACCGCCATCCATCATACTTCCGGCCCAGCGCGCCGTCGGCCTGACGCAGGGCCTGGCGCCTTTGACCATCGGTCTCTGCGTCGATCAGATCGATTAGCCCTTCTGCTGCGGTCAGATCGATCTTTCCAGCCAGGAAGGCACGTCGAGTGAATTCCCCAGGCTCGGCCGAGCGCAGACCAGGTTGCGCCGCCAGCGCATCCAGAACCGCTGTGACCACCGCGACACCGCCATGCAAATGCAACTCCACCACATCCTCACCGGTGTAGCTGCGCGGCGCCGGGAACCAGAGGATGAGCCCGTCATCCAATAAATCACCAGCAGCGGGATCGCGCAGAATTGCGCGGGTCGCTTGCCGCGAGCGGGGCAGGGGGCGGCCGGACAGACATTCCAAGGTTGCGCCTGCCGCGGGGCCAGAAAGTCGGATGACTGCGAGGCCAGCGCGACCAGTGCCGCTTGAAAGCGCAAAAATTGTGTCGGTCATTGCGCCACTTGCCGCCTATTTATCATTATTGCCTCCTATTTACACCCAGAAGGCTCTCTGAATTGGCACAAATCCTTCCATACCGGTCAGCAACCGCACCTTCAGCACCGTATCCGGGACCAAATCTTTTTGCACCGTACCCATCTGCCTTTCCAACGGGTTCGTTAGCCGCTCCTGAAGGGCAACAACAACCGGCAAGCCGAAAAACTTATGCCTTTTCTCCAACGTACAATAGATGTCTATATTGTCTTTCATGGCGGAAGACACCGTTTCGGATTATAGCGTTGCTTAACCCTGTCGCAGGGGGCAAAGATACTATGATCCCTCGACGAAATCATCACGTCGCGAGTGACCTGCTTCAGGTGCCGCAATCGTTTCGACAAGGAAACAGTTCCGCACCTACTAAAGCACAAGCCAACCCCGTTCTCAGCAGGGTGCAAAGTCAAAAATTTTTCGCGATTCTTGTATACTGACCCCGCTCTCTCCGGGTATCGTTTGCTATCCTCCCAGCGGGAGAATGCCTTAGAATAGCGGCCTTCAATTTCTAGATCACCGGTGTACCAGGGCGCACCGCTAACCAGCACCACCCGGGACACCGGGTCCAGACACCGACGGGCAGCCAGCAATGTCTCATGATATCCGATGCCATGACCGACAAGAAGCGCTGGGGCAATATCCAATATTTAGATGAGTTAACAGAGATCATTCACTGCCCCGTCGACTGAATAGGGTCGGTCCGATTAGCCAGTGCCGCGCCAGTCATAGGTTATGGTGCGATACTTGAGCGCCAATTCGGACGCCTGATGCCCCCACAATTTTGCAAGTCTGAATGTCTGCACTAGTGAAGAAAAGAGCAGGTCCTTCGCCAAAATCTTACGTTTAACAACAAACATCGCGCTTGACTTCGTATCGAGGTACCTCGGGTCCACCTGACAATCGAATTACCGATAACGAAGGGTGCGTCACCACCACGTGCCGCGCATGCATTCCGACACAATAATGACTTTTTCTACTGTCCAGGATAAGCTCAGTTTATGATTACAATCCATCGGGACGGGGCGTCAGTACCTGCCTAACACCACGATCGCAGGCAATGACGCTACAGAGCTTGCATAGCAGTGGACAGACGGAACCCACCGGCGGCTCTAAAACAATCTAAACCTCAATTACAGGATAATAAGAATGACACATGCGATCATAATCCAACAGCCAGGCGGTCCAGAGGAGATGCGCTGGGAAGAAGTCCAGGTGGGCGCACCGGGCCCAGGCGAGGTGCGACTTAGCCAAAGCTCAATCGGTCTCAACTATATTGACTGCTATCATCGTAGTGGCCTGTATCCGCTGGAAATGCCTCATGGGATTGGCATGGAAGCGGCCGGCACCGTGGATGAGGTCGGCGACGGGGTCATAGGTCTCTCTGTCGGCGATCGGGTTGCCTATGCGTGCCCGCCGCCGGGCGCCTACGCACAAGCCCGCAACATGCCAGCTGACAAAGTTGTAAAACTGCCGCATTCAATAGACAACGAGACGGCATCAGCAATGATGTTGCAGGGCATGACAGTACAATATCTCATCCGCTCGACATATCGTGTGAAATCCGGGGAAACCGTGCTGTTTCATGCTGCGGCGGGCGGTGTCGGTCTGATTGCCTGCCAGTGGCTGAAGCAGCTTGGCGTAACGGTCATCGGCACGGTTGGGTCCGAGGAAAAAGCGGAGCTGGCCAAGGCACATGGCTGCGCTCATACGATCCTTTACCGCGAGGAAAGTTTCGTAGATCAAGTACGTGAGATCACTGACGGCGCCGGCGTGCCTGTTGTATATGATTCCGTAGGAGCGGATACCTATCCAGGATCGCTTGATTGCTTGTCCCCGCTTGGCATGTTCGTATCCTTCGGCAATGCATCCGGACCGATCTCAAATTTTGATCCAGGCCTGCTTGCGGCCAAGGGTTCGCTGTTCTTCACCCGCCCGACCCTGATGACTTACACTGCAGAGCGCGATGATCTTGTAGCCAGCGCGAACGACTTGTTCGAGGCGGTCGAAAGGGGAGTGAAGATCGAAATTCACCAACGTTACGCGCTGAAGGATGCTGCCCAAGCACACACGGATCTTGAGGCTCGGAAGACAACCGGATCGTCGATCTTGCTGCCGTAAGGTATACTTTTTTTACGGATCTCTTTACATTTAAGGCCTAATTTAACAACCGTTAAATCGAAATTTAGCAAAATTAGGCCTTAATTTCACCCTTGTCGTGTATCTTGAGGACAGAGCCGAATCATACCGCATCAAAACTAGTTTTATCATCCAGATTGTATATACTGCGTTTGCAGTTTTTATCCAATTTTTGGATTATATGGTATGTGTTAATTGCTCTACAACTATTCATGGGGTGTTTAGCTGCCTTTGAATTGGGTGTTCAAATGTGGCTAAACGTCTCAATCGAAGCGCATTTAGATGTCGCACAAGTTCCCGGGTCGGTAACGTAAATGCTGACCCGTCTCTGGTAGGTGCCGCGAATTGTTATTTTGGCGCTTGGGCCGCTGCATCGCTCGGCGACTGCGCTACTGGTTCATTGAATCAAAAAACTCGTCGTTATTCTTCGTGCGCTTGAGCTTTTCGAGCAAAAACTCCATGCCGTCGGAGACGCCCATCGGATTGAGGATACGGCGCAACATCCACATCTTTGACAACGCCTGTTTATCAACAATAAGTTCTTCCTTACGCGTGCCCGACTTGGTGATGTCGATCGACGGAAAGACGCGCTTATCGGACAGTTTTCGGTCAAGCACGATTTCCGCGTTTCCAGTGCCCTTAAACTCTTCGAATATAACCTCGTCCATGCGACTCCCGGTATCGATCAGCGCAGTCGCGATGATAGTAAGAGAGCCACCCTCCTCAATATTTCGTGCGGCCCCGAAAAAGCGTTTCGGCCGCTGCAGCGCATTAGCATCGACACCACCGGTCAGTACCTTCCCAGAACTAGGAACGACGGTATTGTATGCACGCGCTAAGCGGGTAATCGAGTCGAGCAGGATCACTACATCGCGCTTATGCTCGACCAAACGCTTAGCCTTCTGGATAACCATCTCAGCCACTTGCACATGGCGCGTTGCCGGCTCGTCAAAGGTCGAGCTAACAACTTCGCCATCGACCGAGCGCTGCATGTCGGTCACCTCTTCCGGACGCTCATCGATCAGGAGGACAATAAGATAGACCTCTTTGTTGTTTGTCGTAATCGAGTGGGCAACGCTCTGCAGCATAACTGTCTTACCGGTCCTCGGCTGGGCTACGATAAGCGCCCGCTGCCCCTTGCCAAGCGGCGAAATCAACTCAATCACCCGCGGTGACATATCTTTGTTTTCCGAATTCTCCATTTCAAGCTGCAGCCGTTCATCCGGGTAGAGCGGCGTCAGATTGTCAAAATTAATTCGGTGACGGACCACTTCGGGTTCGTCGAAGTTGATTTTATTGACCTTGAGCAGCGCGAAATAACGTTCACCGTCCTTCGGCGCACGGATTTCGCCTTCCACCGTGTCCCCAGTGCGCAAACCAAAGCGCCGCACCTGGCTCGGGCTCACATAAATATCGTCAGGACCGGGCAGATAGTTCGATTCCGGTGAGCGCAGGAAGCCAAACCCGTCTGATAGGACCTCTAGAACGCCATCGCCAAATATCGATACTTCATTAGTCGCCAGCTGTTTCAGGATAGCGAACATCATGTCCTGCTTGCGCAGGGTGCTGGCGTTTTCGATCTCAAGTTCTTCGGCAAAAGCCAAAAGATCGGATGGGGTTTTCTGTTTCAGTTCCTGGAGTTGCATATTGCCGCCGCAGCGATAAGTAAGATGATTGGTGACCGCAGAACACGTACTGAAAACGCCACGGCCTATTGGATCAGGACCAATTGAGTGCGGAATGCTTAGCTGGGACCGGGCGCCAAGTAGATCTTGGCAGTGATATCATTCAAATAGCCCGTGCCGGATCACAAGTCAATCTTCGTTTCCAGTATAATATGCCATTCTTTACTAGAATTATTACTCGGGATAGTGTGCACACGATTAAAAGGGTTTAATAACAACGAATATGACAATTGCAATCAATGCAACTGTCGGGACTTCGTTTATAACGCGAAAAAACTTCTCGCTCTTGGTGTTTTGATTCTCTTCGAACATCTTTCGATACCGTCCGAAACGGTAATGAAGATCCGAAAGGACAACTACGCAAACAAACTTCGCCCAGAACCAGGGTTCGCTCCAGTACTGGCCGAGATAGACCAGCAACAACCCGCTAATCCATACGAGACCCATCGCAGGATTCATAATCGCACGCAGCAAGCGACGCTCCATGAGCTTAAAGGTATCCGACTGTGTGGAACACGGTTTTATTGTAACGTGATAGACAAATAGGCGCGGCAGATACAGCAAACCAGCCATCCACGCGATAACTGCGACAATGTGTAGGACCTTAATCCACAAAAAGAGCTCGTCCATCGCTATTCCGGACTACGCCACGCGAAAGGCGCAAGCGCCGTAGAGGCTAGGGCATTGGCATCTACCACCATCACTACTCAGCTCGACATTCTGAGAAATAGACATGCGCACCAACTTCGCTAAACCTTCTATGAATTCGCTGGTATCACCAACTGTATCAATTCGGGTGTAGCGCGGAACACCGGCAAGATTTGCGATCTCGCGATACTCGATATCAAGCTCGACCAAGGTTTCAGAATGTTCCGACGTAAAACCTATCGGAACGACGATTACCGGTTTTTTCTCTTTTCCAGCCCTCTTCAGGACATCAGACGTATAGGGCTGGATCCATTCTAGTGGGCCAACACGGCTCTGGTAGCATGTGATCCAATCCAAATCTGATCGACCAATCGCCTCTGTGATCGCTGCCGCCGTGCGTTTAACCTGCCATTGATAGGGATCGCCCGCAGCAATCACCTTTTTTGGTAATCCGTGCGCCGTATACAGAACCCGGGGTGCCTCTTCAACAAAGGTATCCAGTGCCGACTGAACACGCGCCGCGATTGTCTGTACAAAGGCTTCATTTTTAAAATAGCAACAAACCGTGCTAGTCGGTACGTCTAGACCAACCTTCCGCGCCGACCTATGCCAGTCTGCCACGGACGATCCCGTCGTCGTCGTGGAAAACTGCGGATATAGGGGCAGAAGGACGACACGACTCGGCGCGTAGTCTTTCACCACAGCGACAGTTTCCAAAGCGAAAGGATGCCAGTACCGCATCGCCACGAATACCCGATACGTACCCCCAAGCGTTTTTTCCAAAGCCTCTGCTTGAGCCTGTGTGTTTGGTAGAAGTGGCGAACCACCACCTAAATGTTTGTAGATCTTCTGCGCTACTGGCGCACGCTTGCGCGAAATAAATTGCGCCAACGCCCACCGGACCAGTCCCGGAACCCCGATGATCGCCGGGTCATTGAATAAATTGAAAAGAAACGGCCGGACCGCGTCTGGACCATCCGGACCACCCAGATTAAACAAGACGACGGCAGTTTTATCTGATGGGCTCAAACGGTGTCCTCCCGCACTAGCGAAATCAGCTTATCAACGTGCTCCGGCGGTGTATCCTTGATGATTCCATGCCCAAGATTAAAAATGAACGATCCACCAGAGAAGCCGTCAAGTGTTTCCCGCACCTCCTGTTCCAGAAACGTTCCTCCATTGACCAATGCCATTGGATCAAGATTGCCTTGAACTGGCATTTTTGATTGCAGGTTCTCGGCCGCCCATCGCCGTGACATAGTGGTATCGAGGCTCACTGCCGATACACCTGTTTCCTCTACATACTCCGAATACATAACACCCGCTGCCCGCGGGAACCCAATGATAGGAATTTCCGGGAACTCAAGGCGAATACGTCTCACCAAAGCCTTGGTTGGTTCAACAATCCAGCGACGGAATCCTGTATCCGGCAGAATGCTGGCCCAGCTGTCAAAGATTTGCAGAACTTCTGCACCCGCCCTAGCCTGTCCGCATAAATGCGTGGCAGTCGCCTCAACTAGGACATCAATCAGTTCCTGAAATACGTCCGGATCCCGAAATGCCCATCCCTTCACGTTAGCGAAATCGCGGCTGCCACCACCCTCAACCATATAACAAGCAACTGTCCAGGGCGCGCCGGCGAACCCGATTAGAGCCGTTTCCGCAGGAAGCGCGGTCGATACCCCATCGACAGTTTCATACACGGGGGCTAGACGGTTGGTTACTTGCCCAGGATCAAGCGCCGCTACGCCTGCTCCGTCACGGATCGGTGCCAAACGTGGACCGCCACCTTCTTCGTACCAGAGCTTTTGACCCAGACCTTGCGCAATAAGCGGCAAGTCGGAAAATACAATAGCAGCATCAAACCCGTATCGTCTGATTGGCTGCAAGGTCACTTCGATCGCATATTTTGGCGTGTAGCATAGATCGAGAAAAGACCCAGCCTCTTCCTTAACCTTGCGATATTCAGGAAGGTAACGGCCTGCCTGCCGCATTAGCCAGATCGGCGGCGTGTCCATTACCTGGCCCTTCAGGGCACGTAAAAGTTTCTTCTCGGTCATGAAAATCCAGAAAGATAGCAGTTACACATCAGATCACTATTTATTAAAAAAAGGTTTAAATTAAAGATGTTGTTGTTGTTGTAGTGTGTATAACGGGGATTACGTTTTATCCCGAAACTGCCCACCAGTAAGATACTTAAGCTGGAAGATCGTGCATAACAAATGGAAATTAATAGTTATAGGCCGCTTGCTACGAAGTCATAAACAGGTGAATAACGGGTATAAACTTTGTTTGGCTACAATCATCCCGAACTTTCCTTCCGCTCTTTCGCTTTTTTACCCTTAGGGCAAGTAGTGGATGAATGTCTGGCAAAGGTGCATGGAATCGCGATATCTGTAATTCCCGAAGGTTATCCCTATATCAGCTAGCTTTATCCCCAGATGGGAGATGGAACAATTTGCGTACATCTACATCTCGTATCTGATGCTACGGGCGAAACCATTCACAGTGTGGCACGCGCCTGCCTGGCCTAGTTCGAAGGCGTCGAAGCGGAAGAGCATAACTGGACATTAAGTGCGCACGCCGAGGCAGGTTGAGAAAATACTCATTAATATCGCGGATAATCCAGGGATAGTGATGTCTACCTTGGTTAGTGACAGTCTGCGACGTGCTCTGCAAGATGGCTGCCGGGAACTGCAGATCCCCTGTATCCCAGTGCTCGATCCGGTCATGGCTGCGTTGGGTAGCCATCTTGACATTCAGAGCCGGGACCAGCCAGGCCGACAGCACGAGCTGGATTCAGAAAATTTTAAACGAATTGACGCGACGAGATTTGCCCTAAACCATGATGACGGACAGGCGGTGTGGGATCTGAGCAATGCCGACGTCATCTTACTCGGCGTGTCATGAACTTTGAAGACGCCCACTTGCATTTATCTCGCAAATCGTGGAGTTAAAGCAGGAAACATTCCCATTGTGCCCAGCGTGCCCCTCCCGCAAGAGTTATTCCAGTTGAACAAAAAAGGCTTGCTGATTGTAGGGCTGACTAAAGAAGTTTAAAGCTTGGTGCAAATCCGTCGCAACCGGCTACGATTGTTGAGCGAAGATCATGAGACCGATTATATTGATCCCGAAACGGTCCGTGAGGAAGTAGCAATGGCCCGGCGTCTATGCACAAAGAATGGTTGGCCTATAATTGACGTAACTCGCCGATCGATTGAAGAATCGGCGGCAGCGACGATGCAATTGATGGAAAAGCGTGTCCAGGCGGCAAAATCTAATTACAAATATAAATAATTGAAATGAAACCAACAGTCGTTCTAGCTTCGGCCAGTCAATCGCGCTGCACGTTGCTGCGAAACGCAGGAATCGATATCCTACAGGATCCTGCTGCTGTGGATGAGAATGCGGTTAAGGATACGTCTCGTAAACGTAAAGAGTCCGCGTCTAATATTGCTGAGACCCTGGCGGAGTTGAAGGCGCAGCGGGTCTCGCAGAGGCGCGCAGGTGCCTTGGTTATTGGCGCTGATCAAATGCTGCAATGCGGCGGCACTTGGTTCGATAAGCCATCGGATCTGGTCGAAGCCCGCGGGCATTTAATCGCCTTGAGGGGCAAGACGCATGAGCTACTGTCTGCAGTTTGTGTCGTGCGAGACGGCGAATGCTTGTGGCGGTATCTAGAAAGCGCACAGTTGACTATGCGGCCCTTTAGTGACGGTTTCATCGACGAGTATCTGGCGGCGACCGGCGATGGTGTTTGTACATCAGTAGGCGCTTATCAACTGGAAAACCGCGGTGCCCAGCTATTTAGCCGCATCGAGGGCAACTATTTTACTATTTTGGGGCTGCCGCTGCTGCCCCTGTTAGGATTTTTCGTTACCCTCGGGGTTGTCACTGAATGAGCCTCTCTGGAAAAGCTTTACTCGCTGGTGTCATGGGTTGGCCTATCAGTCATTCCCGATCTCCGTGCGTGCACGGTTACTGGCTCGAAAAATACGCGATTGATGGCGCTTATGTGCCCCTTGCCGTAGTGCCGGATCGCTTCGAAGAAGCGTTGAAGGGACTACAGGCGGCTGGCTTTAGGGGCGTAAACGTTACCGTGCCGCACAAGGAGGCTGCTCTTCGTGCCTGTGACACGCTCGATCCCGATGCGAAACGAATTGGTGCCGTCAATACGATAGTGTTTGGTGACGATGGATCGATACAGGGTAGCAATACGGATGCTTACGGTTTCATCGAGAATATCCGACAGACTGCTGCGTGGTCGGGCGGCGTCGCGGTGGTCCTGGGTGCTGGTGGGGCAGCCCGAGCTATTTGTGTTTCCTTGATTGATGCTGGCGCGACGCAAATACATTTGATCAACAGAACTAAGAGCCGCGCGGAGAGCCTTGCTCGGGAGTTTGGTAATAAAATTAGGGTGGAAGACTGGAAAAATAGGTCTAATACCCTTTTAAACGCTTCGCTACTCGTAAACACGACGAGCCTGGGTATGACTGGTCAACCACCGCTCGACATCAATCTCGATGTGCTGCCAACGGCTGCTATCGTTAACGATATAGTTTATGCGCCACTGGAAACACCGCTACTAGCGACAGCTCGTTCTCGGGGCAATATCACCATCGACGGACTAGGCATGCTGTTGCACCAGGCTCGACCGGGATTTGAGATATGGTTTGGGACTGATCCTGAGGTGACAGAGGCGATGCGCAATATAGTCTTGAAATCGGAATAATTGGATACTGTCTTTTCGCAATACCCTATCGAGATTTTCTACCGACAATCGCGCAAATCCGTTATTCTCAAACTTTCAGACCGCTCTTCGAGCTGGCAGGTGACGGGAATTTGGCAGTATCATGCGTGAAATTGTTCTCGATACGGAAACCACGGGTCTTGACCCTAACACTGGCGACCGTGTTATTGAAATCGGTTGTGTTGAGCTGATCAATCACATGCCTTCGGGGGAGACCTACCAGCAATACATTAATCCGGAACGGGACATACCGGCAGAATCCTTTCGGATCCATGGACTTTCTGAGGCGTTTCTCGCTGACTATCCGATCTTTGCCGAAATCGTCGGCAACTTCCTGGCGTTTATCGGTGATGACAAACTGGTAATCCACAACGCTGCCTTCGATATCAAATTCATCAATGCAGAGCTAGAGCGGCTAAGTTTCGCGACGATACCAATAACACGCGCAATCGACACGGTGCAGATCGCGCGCACCCGTTATCCCGGCGCCGGCGCCAGCCTAGATGATCTGTGTCGCCGGTTCGGTATCGACAACACGTCGCGGACATTGCACGGAGCGTTGCTCGATTCAAGTCTGCTATCCGAAGTATATCTTGATCTGATCGGCGCACGAGAACCTGGATTCAATCTTACTGCCCAAGATTCAGGTCCCGTGATGCTCACAAAACAGAGCGACAGAGTGGCACGCCCGGCTCGGCCGCATACGCCCAGTCTGGCGGAGCTTGCGGCCCACGAAAAATTAGTCACGCGTCTCAATGATCCGGTTTGGCAAAAACCTTAAGCTGCCTTAAGCCGGGCTATCCTCGGCAACCGACGATTTTATATGCTCTTGGTAAAGCTTGTTGAAATCGATCGGGCTTAACAGGAGCGGCGGGAAACCGCCATCCCGGATCGCATCGGCGACGACCGACCGCGCAAACGGAAACAGCTGCCGTGGGACTTCTATCATCAACACTTGTCGTGTGATATCTGGTGTCGCACCTTTGATTTGACATATGCCAGCATAGGCCAATTCAGCAACGAATACGGGTTCGTTATCAACTTCGGCGTTAATTTCGATTGATAAGACAACTTCATGGAGATTTTCGTCCAGTTTATTCGCCGATACATCAAAGTTCGCGGTCACGTTGGGCTGTTTCATCTGGCCCATAAAAACCTTTGGAGATGAGGGGCTTTCGAAAGACAGATCTTTCACATATTGGTTCGCAATACCCAGTGAGGCTGATTCCGGAGCGGCAGGATCATCGCTGTTGCTTGTGTCGGACATGCCAGATTTCCTTTCGAAGGCCTCCGTGGGTGCGAGCGGCTGGCTAACACACATCTGTGTCGGTTACAACCGTACCTCCGCCGGGATGACTAGCCCACGGATTAAAACGCAAAACGGTGCAATTGCCCACCCGATGCCCCGTTAGGGTGCGAATGAAGCCCCAATGTGACACGACCGCCGTTCCTTTCCAGTCGCCGCCTTGAAGCGCGCGTTTCCGGAAGGCCTGCCCTCGAAGGTCAAGCGCTATTTCACTTTCCTCCATCTCTGGCCACCAAATTTCTGTGAGGTGATCAAGTTTTAGCTGTGGCCAAGCGGCTTGCAATGTAGACCGTGGCGTCCCAATGTCACAGGTAAACGCAGCCCGCTCGCCGATTTGAGGGTCAACCAAAACCGGCAGGTCCAGTGCCTCGGCGATAATGGTGGCCGTCTGAAGCGCGCGGGTATAGGGACTAGTCAAAACTTGGTGAATGCCAAGGCTTCTAACCGTTTCGGCTGCTGCAAGGGCCTGGCGCCGGCCCAATTCGGTCAGCTTGGGATCGCGAATACCGGGGTCGACGCGAGTTTTGCCGTAGATAACGTTAAATTCGGATTGTCCATGCCGGATGAGGATCACGGGCGCTTGTTCCACGGGCTGTTTGGATTGGGTGGCCCAGAGCGTGGCTCGAGATCGAGCGGAGCAGATCTTTCTTGGGTTTTGTGCTCACCATCGATGACTGGGTCGCGCGGTCCCATCGGCTGTCCGTTGACCCAGACCTTCGGTCCACCACCGCGCTCTATAGCGCGTTTGATAAAAAGGGCAATCAGCCGCTGTAAATTTGGCACAAACAGGGCAAACCCAATCGCGTCGGTCAAAAATCCCGGTGTTAGCAACAAGACGCCCGCCGCAATTAGACAGAGCCCAGTAAAAACCTCATTAACCGGAAAGATGCCACTCTGCAGGCTTTTGGCGGCACGTTGCCATGTCATAAAGCCCTGCCAGCGTAACAAAACGGTGCCGATGATCGCCGTTAGAATGACGGCGCTGATGGTTGGCCATAAGCCAAACCGTTCTCCTGCGTCTATAAAAATGACGATCTCGATAATTGGGGTCGCGATGAATGCGATGAGAAGAAGAAGGCCCATGCTTGCTCTTTTGCGGGAGAACGCCTATCTAACATCTAGAGGCGCGGTTTTCCGGGGAAAACACGATTCCTTAAGAGTATCGCGCCATCTTTTGTGTTAAGGTAAGGTTCCTGACCTCTCCAGGCAACCGCGCCCGTATCGGCCGTGTGAGCTTCAGGTTGATACGTGACTGATGGAGCTAAAGATTCTATGGGCGGCGGATTTGGCATATTCGACATCATCCTTTTCGCGATGCTGGCAGCCTTTCTCGTCTATAGGTTGCGTAGTGTGCTCGGTAAACGAACTGGACACGAGAATCGCCGTCCAGATTCATTCTCCCCGCCCGATGGAGCTTCGGAAACCGAAAACGACAATGTTGTCGCTTTGTCGGATCGGGATCCCGAGGTGCGGGAAACAGAGCCAGAGCTGGAATCTCCTTTGTCTACCGGCTTGACCCAGGTCAAGATTGCCGATCCGTCCTTCGAAGTGGAATTGTTCCTGCAAGGGGCACAGGCGGCGTTTGAAATGATCATCAACGCTTACGCCACCGGCGATGGCAAGACACTCAACACGCTTCTTTCGGCAGAGGTTTTTGAGAATTTCGCCGGCGCCATCAGGTCACGTGAATTGGCGAACAACACTCAGGAATCGACCCTTGTCGGGATCGATTCGACAGAATTTCTGGAAGCTGAGATGCAAAGTGACGATGCCATGATCACGATCAAATTTGTCAGCGAACAGATTAATGCCACGATTGACGAAAATGGCGAAGTCGTAGACGGCGACCGAAACGCCGTTATGACAGTAACGGATATCTGGACCTTTGCCCGTGACACGCGCTTATCTGATCCGAACTGGAAGCTTGTCGCGACCCGAAGCCCCTCCTGATCTGCTATTGATGAAGGCCAGGTCGATATGCCGCTTTTGGGTGGTGGTAACGCTATTAATTCTAGTCGGCTGCACCGAACCACCTCTAAAAACTGACATTTCCATCGGCGCTGTACCTTTCTCTGATCTTCCGGACTGGCAAAAAGACCGGCACGGTAGAGCGCTAACGGCGTTCCGGCAGTCTTGCGGTAAGCCGCGGGCATCCAGGGTGCCGATTGTGATTGTGCAGTCTGATTGGTTCGCGCCCTGTGCGGCAGCGGCGAAGATTACAGACGACAACGATGCAGCAGCCCGCAAGTTTTTCGAAACTTGGTTTACACCCTTCGCGGTCTCCGGCAGGTCGGGGACTGACGGTCTTTTTACGGGCTATTTCGAGGCAGAACTGCGGGGCGCTCGGCGGATGGACCTCCGATACAAACACCCTATATATCGTTTGCCGGGTGATCACGTTGCTGTAAATCTTGGGCGCTTCGATCCAAAACTCACGGGCAGACACATCGTCGGCCGTGTTGAAGAAGGAAAACTACGTCCGTATCATCACCGCGGCAACATTGATGAAGGGGTGTTGGCCAAGCGAGGTCTTGAGCTTCTTTGGATCGATGACGCCATTGATGCCTTCGTTTTGCACGTCCAAGGTTCGGGCCGGGTCATTCTGCCAGACGGTTCGGTTGTTCGGGTTGGTTTTGCGGGTCATAACGGGTTGCCCTATCGGTCGATCGGCCGCTCTTTGATCGACCGCGGCGAGCTGCAACGCGGCGAGGCGAACTGGGACGATATTCGTGGCTGGATAGAGGCCAATCCGGATGAGGCTGCAACGCTGCTCGCAGTCAATCGGCGCTATATTTTCTTTCGCGAACTTAAGGGTGGGGGTCCAATCGGTGGCGCTGGGGTGGTTTTGACGCCGCGACGAAGTCTGGCGGTCGACCGGCGCCTCTTGCCCTACGGTGCGCCAGTCTGGCTCGATAGCAGTTGGCCGAACAATCCGGACCGACCGCTGCGCCGGCTGATGGTGGCGCAGGATACCGGTGCCGCAATTCGGGGTGCGGTCCGGGGTGATTTCTTCTGGGGCTATGGTCCCAAGGCGCTTGCCTTCGCTGGCAAAATGAAAAGTCGCGGCCGGTATTTTCTGTTATTACCGCGGAAGGCGGTAGCACGCCGTGTCGGCAGTTGAATTCGAGGTAAGGATGTCCGAATTCCGTCCTAATGTTGGGCTCTTCGTAACCTGTTTGGTCGATCTTTTCCGCCCTTCCGTTGGTTTTGCCGCCGTAGCCTTACTCGAGCGCGCTGGCTGCACTGTGGCGGTGCCCGCCGCGCAGACTTGTTGCGGCCAGCCCGCCTTCAACAGCGGTGACCGAGCCGATGCGAAGGCAATCGCTGCGCAGGTAATCGATGCGTTCGAAGGCTACGATTACATCGTCGCTCCCTCGGGGTCCTGCGGAGGCATGCTCTCCAAGCATTATCCTGAAATGTTCGGGGACGACCCGGAGATGAAGGCTCGGGCTGAGGCTTTTGCGGCGCGCACGTACGAGTTGGTCTCGTTTCTTGTCGATATCTGCGGTATGGATGCGGTCGAGACGCGTTTCGACGACAGAGTAGCCTATCATGATTCCTGCTCCAGTTTGCGCGAAATGAAAGTTCAGGCGCAGCCCCGTGCGTTGCTCGCCTCGGTTTCCGGACTCAAGCTCGAAGAATTGGCCTTCTCCGAGACCTGTTGCGGTTTCGGCGGCACTTTCTGCGTCAAATATCCTGAAATTTCTAACAAAATGGTCGGCGACAAGTGCGATGATATTGTTGCCACCGGCGCCGATACGTTGCTGTCAGGTGATATGGGTTGCCTTATGAACATCGCCGGTAAGTTGAAGCGCCGCGGATCGCGTATCCAGGTGAGGCACGTCGCCGAGGTGCTGGCCGGCATGACGGACGCACCCGCCATCGGCGAGCCGGGGGGCTGAGCGATGGAGCAATCGCGGACCCGCAACTTCATCGACAACGCAAGCGAAGCGTTGGACAACAGCAATTTGCAGGAAGCGCTTGATAAGATGAAGGGTGGTTTCGTCGTGCGGCGAAGCGAGGCGCGATTTCGGCTACCAGAGTTCGATGATATCTGCAACCAGGCACGCGAGATCAAGGACCACACCTTGGCGCATCTCGACTTCTATTTGGAGCGTTTTGAACGCAAGGTAAAGGAGCAGGGCGGCCATGTTCATTGGTGCGCTACACCGGAAGATGCACGACAGGCAATCCTCGCGATTTGCCGTGATCTCGACGCCAAGACCGTGACCAAAGGCAAATCGATGATCGGCGAGGAGATAGGCCTCAACGATTTCTTGGAAGAAAACAGTATCGAACCAATCGAGACTGATCTGGGTGAATACATTATTCAGCTGCGCGGCGAATCGCCGAGCCACATCATCGCCCCGGCGATCCATGTACTAAAGCATCAGGTGGCGGAAGCCTTTTATGAGACCCACCATCAATTCGATTCCGAACGGCCGTTAGAGGAACCGCGTGCCCTGCTCGACGAAGCGCGCGAGGTGCTGCGGCAGAAATTCATCGACGCTGATGTCGGGATCACCGGCGCCAATTTTCTGATCGCTGAGACCGGTACCTCCGTCATTGTCACCAATGAGGGCAATGGCGATCTGACCCAGACCATCCCTAAAGCGCATGTGGTCATCGCCAGTCTTGAGAAGGTAGTGCCGACTTTAGAAGATGCAACGACGATCAGCCGCGTGCTAGCCCGTTCTGCAACGGGGCAGGAATATTCTGTCTACACCACTTTTTCGACAGGACCGCGGCGGCCGGGGGATCCGGATGGACCGGAGCAGTATCACGTAATTCTGCTCGATAATGGCCGGAGTAAGATGGTCGGTAGCGAGTATCAGGAGATGCTGCGATGTATTCGTTGCGGTGCCTGCCTCAACCACTGTCCAGTTTATGGCAGCATTGGCGGGCACGCCTATGGCTGGGTTTATCCCGGGCCGATGGGGTCGGTGTTGACCCCGGCGCTGATCGGTATGGACGAAGCTGGCCATTTGCCCAATGCATCAAGTTTTTGCGGCCGCTGCGAAGAGGTATGTCCAATGCGCATTCCGCTGCCGAAAATGATGCGCCATCTGCGCGAGAGCGAGTTTGAAGGCAACGTTGGCCCGGGAGTGATGCGCGCTGGTATTAAGATATGGGCATTTTATGCGAAACGGCCCTGGCTCTATCATGCGCTGGTTAAGATGCAATTTCGTGTGTTGGGTGCGCTTGGCCGCCGAAAGGGCCGCTTCCGCCGGGTACCCGGTGGTGCCGGCTGGACGGTACACCGCGATTTCCCTGCGCCGCAGGCAGGCGGTACCTTCCAGGCACAATGGTCGGCGTGCGGTGGCCGGAGGGCCCCGAGCACATGAGCGGTCGTGGCAGTATTCTCGGCACAATCCGTCAGGGTTTAGGCCGCGGCGAACTGGGCGTTGTGGAGAAGGACGCGCTTGAAACCCGCATTGCCGCTCACGAGAGGGGGATTCGACCTGATCGGATCGACAATGCGGACCTGAAACACCTGTTCATCGACTGCGCCTCGAAGGTGGACGTTACGGTCGATAGGGTCGTATCACTTGAAGATGTGCCCGCCAAGGTTGCCGACTATCTCGCGCAGGAAAACTTGCCTGCGAAATTACGTATTGCACCCGATCCCTCGCTTGACGCTGTGCCCTGGGATAAACGCCCTACGCTTACCATTAGCAAGGGTGCTAGCGACGGTACACACGAGGTTGGGCTGACCGCTGCCTTCGCCGGCATTGCCGAGACCGGGACGCTGATGATGAAGTCAGGGCCGGAGCATCCTACTACGCTGAACTTCCTGCCGGATACTCATGTCGTGGTGCTGCTCGCCAGCCAAATTGTAGGGTCATACGAGGACGCTTGGGATCGGCTGCGCGATGTTGATTCGATGCCGCGCACAGTGAACTTCATTACCGGCCCGTCGCGGACCGGTGATATTGAACAGACGATTTTTCTTGGTGCTCATGGCCCGCGACGCATGCATATTGTGCTTGTCGAGGATGATTGAGGATGGTCAAAGGGGCAGACGACGATAGCGCAGTTTGGCGGTCGGTGACCGCAGGCATTAAGCCGCTGCGAGGTCGGGATAGGCTGAAAGCAGCCAGTCAGACTGCCGTAGGTGCAGGGTCCAAGAAACCGATAGTGCCGACGCCGCTGGTTCCGGCGCGCAAACCGGTGGAGCCTCTGAAGCTGGGTCATGCCCCTGGTGTAGACAAGCGCACTGCGGAACGCCTGCGCCGAGGTCAACTGCCCATAGAAGCGCGCCTCGATTTACACGGCCACGCACGCGAGACGGCATACGCTGCCTTGAGCGGTTTCCTGGCCGCCGCGTGGAATTCTAGCCGACGAAACGTGTTAATCGTCACCGGTAAGGGGCAAGGCATCCTGAAAGAGGCGGTTCCGCGTTGGCTCAATGAAAGTCCCAATCGTGGGCGCATCCTGATGATCGCTCAGGCACAACCGAAGGATGGCGGTGGCGGTGCGCTATACGTACTATTGCGGCGTCGGCGATGACCCCATTCGGCCTTAAGGTACGCGAGCTGCGCGCCATGAAAGGCGTCACGCTGAAAGATATGGCGCTGGAACTGCAGGTTTCCTCCGCCTATTTGTCGGCTCTGGAGCATGGTCGTCGCGGCCGTCCAAACCGCTACCAGGTGCAACGCATCTGTGAATATTTCAACATTATCTGGGATGACGCCGAGGAGTTGGAGCGATTGGCGACCCTCAGCCATCCTCGCGTCACCGTTGACACCGCCGGCCTCGGCGCCGGTGCTACGGAACTCGCCAATCGCCTGGCGCAGCGGATCCGAAAATTGTCCCCGGAAAAGATCGAACGTCTGCTGGCAGAATTGCGCGAGGGGTAAAGGTGGTTAGAGGATAAACTTGCTAAGGTCCGCGTTTTTGGCCAGATCCTCGACCTGGTCGCGGACTTCCGAATCAGTGATGTGGATCGTCTCGCCGCCGCGATCGGCGGCAGTGAAGCTGATCTCTTCGAGTAAACGTTCCAGCACTGTATGTAGGCGTCGGGCACCGATATTCTCGACGTTCTGATTAATCTCAGCGGCAAGTTTGGCTAGCGCATCGATCGCCGCCTCGGCGAATTCTAAAGTGATCTCTTCGGTCGCCATAAGCGCGACATATTGTCGGATCAAGCTGTTCTCCGGTTCACGCAGAATACGGCCGAAATCCTCTTCGGTAAGCGCTTGTAGCCCGACCCGGATTGGCAACCGGCCCTGCAGCTCTGGCAGCAAGTCGGCTGGCTTCGCTTGGTGGAAGGCACCTGACGCGATGAACAATACGAAATCGGTCTTCACTGGGCCATGTTTAGTCGAAACCGTAGTGCCCTCGATCAGCGGCAGTAAGTCGCGCTGCACACCCTCGCGGCTGACATCGGCGCCATGGCGGTCAGCGCGGGCACAAATTTTATCGATCTCGTCGAGAAAGACGATGCCGTTTTGCTCGACAGACTCGATCGATTCCTTCACGATCGACTCTTCGTCGAGCAGTTTGTCGCTCTCATCACCGATCAGCACGCCGTAGGATTCGGCAACCGTCATCTTACGTGGCTTGGTGCGTTGGCCGAAGGCCTTGCCCATCATGTCGTTGAGGTTGAGCATGCTCATCTGGGCTCCAGGCATGCCTGGGATGTCGAAGCTTGGCATGCCGCCGCCATGATCAGTGACTTCCAGTTCTATCTCGCGGTC
>CAYYUG010000030.1:0-44207 GCA_964474755.1 uncultured Rhodospirillaceae bacterium
CCGGTGAACAGGCAGGCGCCTAGTGTGATCGGTAGGCCGTTCGTTTCGACTGTACCCGCGATACCGAAGTGGTGCGTTAGTTAGGCTGCTACTTCTTTTAACCAATTTAAGTAGTCGGTCATTTTTGCCGCCTGGTAAGGGCCATGCTTGGACTGATATTCTACATTATCACTTGGCGGACCGTGTCGTTCGTCGTAGCGGAGTGTCGAACCCTTGTCCGATGACCGTCCCTTCCACGGCATTTTATATTTCTGCATAGCGATCTTGCTGACCGCGACCGTCGACGCTAATTCAAAATTTTTGAGTGCCGTCCTTCACCCGTTACAGGTCGTCTGGGGCTATTTTTTCAGCTCTGCACTGTTCGTATTATTAGCAGCCCTGCTGCGCCGAATGCCGGCGGCGGAGGTCTACCGAACATCTCGGGTGCCGCTACAAATATTGCGCGCTGGCCTCCTAATGATAACTATTAGCACCCTGTTCGCCGGCTTGAAATACATGCCCCTGGCCGACGTTACCGCAATCACCTTCGCCTCGCCGTTTTTCGTGGCCGCCCTCTCGGGCATTGTTCTGGGCGAGCGGGTTGGGTTGCATCGCTGGGCAGCTGTCGTGGTCGGCATGACCGGGGTACTTATTGTCATTCGGCCGGGCAGTGGCGTCATGCAGTTGGCGGTGTTGCTGCCGCTTATCTCAGCCTTTGGCTTCGGAACCTTTCAGATGGCGACCCGGCGGTTGGCTAGCACGGAACCTACATTCGTCACCTTGTTTTACACCTCGGTGGGATGCGCGGTGATGTCGAGTATTTTGGTGGTCTTCTTCTGGACGCCGTTAGATTGGAGTCAAGCGGCGGGACTGCTTGGCCTCGGCGCGATGGGGGCTGGGGCACATTTTTTCTTTATCCGCTCCTTCGAGGAGGCGGAGGCGTCGTTGCTGGCGCCATTCAACTACGCCAAGCTGATCTGGGTCGTGGCACTTGGCTACGTCCTTTTCGGCGAAGTCCCGACGCCACACGTGCTGCTTGGCAGCGCTGTCATCATCGCTAGCGGGCTCTATGTGCTGATGCGTGAGCGGCGGGTGGTTTCGTGAGCGAGAACCGAGCCTTCCTTGGCATCGTCTTTTTCATTAGCGCCAACTTCCTGACGGCGTTGGTAAACGCGATCGCGAAATATCTGAGCCTCGACATCCATGCGCTGCTGGTTACCTGGGGCTATTTCGTGGGTATGACGGTCGTCGTCATTGGTTACGCCGTGGCGACCCGGATGCGGCCAGCGGCAGTATTTGCGACCAAGCGGTTAGGCATGCAGTTGCTTCGGGCACTATTGCTAGTCTTGACCCTCTGGACTCTTTTTGTCGGATTGACCTTCATCCCGCTTGCCGATGCGGTGGCAATTGTCTTCGCGGCACCCCTTATTATCACTGCGCTGTCGGGTCCCTTGCTCGGCGAGCGGGTCGGACCGCATCGTTGGGGCGCGGTGCTTGTTGGGCTGGTGGGTATACTATTCATCGTGCAGCCTAGTGGTGGCGTACTGGGATGGGTTGTGTTGCTACCGTTGGCTTCCGCCTTTGCCTTTTCACTTTTCCAGATCGTGACGCGTAAGATGGCCGGCACGGAGTCGACCTTTGTTACACTCTTTTATTCCTGCGTAGGTGCGACGGCACTATCGACGCCGGTAGCGTTATATTTTTGGACGCCGCTCGATGGGCAGAAACTGGCTATCTTGCTGTTAGCAGGGGCGCTGGGCGCAGTCGCGCACTTTTTCACTATTCGGGCGTTTGGACTGGCGCAGGCGTCGTTTCTGGCACCCTTTAACTATGTCCGGCTGCTTTGGGCCATTGGCTTGGGTTATATCTTCTTCGGGGACGTCCCCGGTCCATACGTCCTGCTTGGCAGTGCCATTGTTATCGCCTGCGGTCTATATGTCATGATGCGGGAACGGCGACTGGTAGGGTAGGAGGTTTTATAGTAAAGCCTAGGTTTGTTAACGGTACCCTTAGAAACGGTGACCATAGTCTAAGCTAAGATCCAAGCTGCCTTCTCATAAAATGCGATGGTCTTCTGGTTAAGCAACGCCGGCAGTGCGGCCGGTTTTATTGTCTTGTTTGGTATTGACTAGAACTCTTCGCCAGTACACGCAAATCCTCTCCGTCCCGCACGTGAATTTTCAGCAGTTAGGTAACCGAGAAATAGCCGTTGCGCGAAGTACGGTCGTGGTTCTCGTTATATTCGTGCAACTTAACTATGTTTTATATTTTCTCAGCGTGCGGATCCTGCGAGGCGAACTGTAAATCGACTTTAGCCGTGGAGGTCTTCTAGGTTACGGCCTAACGGTTAGAGCAGCGCATACCGGGTGAATCAAATCCTGTTCGTCTTCAGGAAAGGTAAGAGTTTGTGGGCGATGGCCTCTGGATCCTCGGCTAACCCCATGTGCCGGAGCTTAGGCACGATCGCGACATGCGCATTTGGAATTAGATTGGCCATGCGGTAAGCCATCGCGGGAGAGTTGCCATGGTCTTCTTCGCATGCGAGCACGAGGGTCGGACACACGATGGCTGAGATAGTCTGCGCCAGCGGTTTGTCGCCGGTTGCTAATACCTTGTAGACCAGCGGGTAGACCGTTGGGTCGTTGTCAGTCATCCAACGCCGCACCGTTTCGATCACGGCGGGCTGTCGCATGGAATACTCGTTTGTGAACCAGCGCTTCAGCGCCATTTCGACGGTTGCAACATGACCTTCGCGTTCGGCCAGTGCCAGCCTATCGAGCATGCTGGTGCGCTCCGCATCGCTGCGGTCGTGACCGGTACAAAGGATCGCTAGCGCCGACACTCGGTCGGGATGGGCAAGGGCGAACGCCTGGACGATGAGGCCGCCCAGCGAGAAACCGGCCAGCGCGAAGCGCTCGCGTCCCAAACCATCGGTCAGCCGCGCGAGTTGGTCGACGAAATCTCCCATGTCGTATTCTTTAACCGGCTTATCGCTGCTGCCATGACCTAGTAGATCGTAGCGGATGACTTCGAAGTGCGGCGTCAGGAATGGCATCTGCCAGTCCCACATGGACCGGTTTAAGCCCATACCGTGTACCAGCACGACCGGCGGGCCCGTGCCGTCAATACCGTAGGAGGTGTCCTGAAATGTACCATCAATCATTACAAGATCACTGTATACCTTTTAGACTGTAAAAGCCCCACTGCACGGCCATATCTGGAATAAAAAATAATCGAAATAAATTCATATGTTTGTATTACTCGTCTCGGATAATTTGAGTTTTTTGATTATGGGATTGCATATAATTTTGCGCTTAGCGAAGGATTTTGCCTGTCGAGTAATGATTACGCAGTTGAATGTGAAGAGGGACCTTGATCTTCCAGTTTCTTGAAGGTTTATAAGGTAGGAATGACACCTAACCATTTAAAAGATCCGGTGTGCGGCATTGTTGTTGACCGGGGCGCTGCTATGCATTGCTGCACGAGACGGGGTCTAACATATTTCTTTTGCTGTGACGGATGCCTTGATGTTGTGACGGATGCCTTAAGCGGTTTTGCGTGAAACTGATGGGCACACTTGAAGGGGCAGCGAATGATGCAGTAGCGCCGGCAAGGGCACAATATACATGTCCGATGCATCCGGAGGTGATCCAGGACGGCACTGGTGATTGCCCAGATTGCGGTATGGTGTTGGAACCGATGCTGGTAACGGCCGACGCGTCATCCAATCCGGAGCTGATCGATTTTACTCGGCGGTTTTGGGTATCTGTTGTCCTGTTACTACCATTGGTCATACTGGCAATGGGCGGGCATCTGCCGGGGGTCGAAATCGACCAACTTATTGGCGGAGGAATGCAGCTGCTTCTGTCGACCCCTATCGTGCTTTGGGGTGGTTGGCCTTTTCTAATTCGCGGTTGGCGATCGGTCGTCTCGGGCCGCCTCAATATGTTCACTCTTATCGCGATAGGTGTGGGCGTAGCCTACCTCTATAGCTTAGTTGCCTACCTTACACCTGCTCTAATCCCAGAGAGCTTCCGAGATGAGGATGGCGTACTCGCCGTCTATTTCGAGGCTGCTGCAGTCATCGTAACCTTAGTGCTACTCGGCCAGTTGCTGGAGTTGCGCGCCCGCAACCAGACCGGCGAGGCGATTCGTGCTTTGCTCGATTTAACACCAGCTGAGGCCCTGCGGGTTGGTGAAGATGGCAAGGAGTCAAAAATCCCGCTAGACCAAGTGGCGATCGGCAATCGGCTCCGGGTGCGGCCGGGTGAGAAAGTCCCGGTCGATGGTTTCATCCTCGAGGGAAGTAGCTCAGTCGATGAATCTACGATGACAGGCGAGGCTTTCCCGGTCGAGAAGACGAGCGGCGACCCTGTGCTTGGCGCGACCCTGAATGGCGCAGGCAGCTTCCTTATGGAGGCGGAGCGAGTTGGTTGTGACACAATGTTGCAGCGTATAGTGCAGTTGGTAGTCACCGCTCAACGAAGTCGCGCGCCGGTACAGCGTTTAGCGGATATCGTGGCGGGATATTTCGTGCCGGCAGTCTTACTGACGGCGATTGTTACCTTCGGCCTATGGGCTGTGTTTGGGCCATCGCCTGCGTTTGCGTTTGCAATGGTCAACGCGATCGCAGTTCTAATTATTGCCTGCCCTTGCGCTCTTGGCCTGGCAACACCGATGTCGATCATGGTTGGGACAGGACGTGGCGCTGGCGAAGGAGTGTTGATCCGCGATGCGGAAACACTGGAGCAGTTTGAAAAGATCGATACGCTGGTTGTCGACAAGACGGGGACACTTACGGAGGGTAAACCTACACTGGTGACGGTGATACCTGAGGGCGATATCACGAAGGCCACATTACTGCGGTTCGCAGCAGGGCTGGAGCGGGCGAGCGAGCACCCTTTAGCCAGCGCTATCGTTGCCGGTGCCGAGGTGGAAGGTTTGGATTTACCAACGGTAACGGATTTTCGCTCCTATACGGGGCGCGGTGTGACTGGTTCGGTCGAGGGCCGGAGGATTGCGTTGGGCAACGAAGCCCTGATGAAGGCCTTGGAGATCAATCCCGATGATTTGCCGAGTGGTACGGCGAAGCTGCGTCGCGATGGCCAGACTGTGCTGTTTGCCGTTATCGATGGTAAGCCCGCTGGCTTGCTGGGCGTTGCGGACCGCATTAAATCCTCGACTTTGGAGGCGGTGCGCCTGCTACAAGCGGACGGTGTACAGATTGTAATGGCTAGCGGAGACAGTGAAATGACCGCCTTGGCCGTTTCGCGGCACTTGGGGATCGACGAGGTTGAAGCGGGAATCCTACCGGATCAAAAACGCGATCTGGTTGTCCAACTACAACGCAACGGTCATATCGTTGCAATGGCGGGCGATGGGATCAATGATGCCCCTGCACTGGCCCAGGCTGATATCGGGATTGCAATGGGTGCCGGGACCGAAATTGCGATCGAAAGCGCCGAGGTCACTCTCGTGAAGGGTGATTTGCGAGGCGTTGCGCGAGCCAGGAAGCTGAGTAGAGCAGTTATGCGAAACATCAAGCAAAACCTATTCTTTGCATTTTTTTACAATATGTTGGGCGTTCCTATCGCGGCAGGATTGCTGTATCCTTACTTTGGTATCCTGCTCAGTCCGGTCGTTGCTAGCGTAGCGATGAGCCTGAGTTCCGTCTCGGTCATCGGAAATGCGCTGCGTCTGCGCGGGATACGATTGTAAGCCCGACATCCGAGAGGATGTGATTTTAATATTGAGGAAGCGGCCTGCGACTTCGGGGTTCCAGCGAAGACGGTCTGCTATTACGAAAGCATCGGTCTCATCCTTCTTGCCACCTAGAGCGAATCTGACTATCTCAAAGTTATGTAAATTGACATCGATACGGTTTAGTTCGTGCAGCAGACCTGAAAATTTCGGGAGGTTGCTGGATTTCTCGACCTATAGGGGGTTCGGGCGCGCGCGCCCGGCCTCTTGAAATTTATGACGGTGCAGAAATTGGTTAGTTTGACAGTAAGATTACCGAACTGCACTCAAAGTAGAACACATTGGACCACCTCTTTGATAAGTGATACGGCGATCTCCGGCCGAACTGTCCGGTCCTCTGTGGATTTGTGGGGCAGCGCCCTTAAATTTCGTTGTGACCGAGTAGAAAGTTTAGCTGGTTTCGTCGATGCTGCCGTTTATGTCATCTGACGATATCAGAGTGTCGCGCACTTACGGCGGTATGCCAATGCTCCTGGCCAGCCGAAGGTTTCGCCTGCTCGTAGTGACAGCCTTTGTAGTTTTGGTAGGCATCGGCCTTGGCGCCCAGATTGGAAACTGGTTGGCGACGACAGAGTTACCTTCAGCGCAGATTGCCCTGGAGGTGCGCGAGATGCCGTATCAAGTTGTCACCCGCACTTATCGCCGGTTAGCGCGGGAGTACGAACTGACGGTGCCGGCTAAAAATCTGGAACCTAATTTCGAACCAATAGCAGTGGCTAGATCCTGGGACTTCGTGGCGGAAGTTGAAACGAGATTGAACCAAGGCGTCGGCGCTCCGCGCCACGAGCAAGAAGATCTGGAACTTGGGATGCAGAAGAGCACCTTGCCGAATTCAGCGCCTCCGCCGCCGCTGCGCCTGGGCGGAATGCCGCAATGGATGGTAAATGCAGTGCCGCCACCGATTACTAGGGGACGCCCTATGATCGCGATTGTGATGGACGATTTGGGCTTGTCCCCGAAACGAGTGCGGAGGACCATCGCGCTTCCCGGACCTATCACCCTAGCCTTCCTGCCCTACGCGCGTAATTTAAGGAAGCTGGCTAAGGAAGGGCGGGCGGCTGGACATGAGTTGATCATCCATATGAATATGGAACCGAAGGACCACGATATTGATCCGGGCCCCAACGCACTATTGACCTCGATGGATCCAACGGAAATTCGTGAACGCTTGCTCTGGGCATTGAACCAGTTTGACGGTTATATAGGTGTAAGCAACCATATGGGCAGTCGTTTTACTGAATGGCCCAATGGTATGGAGGTTGTAATAAGGGCGCTTAAGCGACGTGGCCTGCTGTACTTCGATTCCCTTACCAGCACCAAGTCGGTCGGTCTGACATTGGCCCGTGCGCATGGGACTGCCTATGCCAGCCGCGACGTTTTCCTGGACCATGAACGCTTTGCGAAGGCAGTGGCCTGGCAATTGGCTCAGACGGAGCAAATCGCTCGCCGGCGCGGCTACGCTATTGCAATTGGTCATCCTTACGATGTGACCTTTGACGTCCTAGAAAATTGGCTACCCGATGCCGAGGCTCGTGGATTCGTCATGGTGCCGTTGAGCACAATCGTGCGTCGTCAGCGAGGTGAGGGGTGAGCGTGTCAGACAAACTTCCCGCGCAGGTTGGAGCGTAGGGAGAATGCCGCACGTCAGTTCGCCGCTCGCCTTGATCGTTCTCATGTGCGTCTGTGAGGTGTTAACCACACTCGATGCGTTTGCTTTCGCCTCAATGTTGCCGCACTTCCGGACGCTGTGGAGTCTCTCTGCCACAGAATTGGGGTGGATCTCTGGCATATTTTTTGCCGGTTACACGCTGGCCGTCCCTGTCCTTGTTAGCTTGACCGACCGGGTCGATGCCAAACCAATTTATATAGGTGGTGCAGCAGTTATCGCACTTTCTTCCGCCAGCTTTGCGATTTTCGCCGACGGGTTTTGGACAGCGCTAATCCTCCGCTTTATAGCCGGTGCCGGTTTTGCGGGCACCTATATGCCGGGTCTTCGGATTCTTATTGACCGCTATAGCGGTCCCAATCAGCCGCGCGCCATTGCTTGTTACACCGCCTTCTTCAGTCTCGGCGTGGCGAATTCTTACCTAATGGCTGGTTCGCTTAACGCGTTATTCGGCTGGCAGGCTGTGTTCTGGGCGACAGCCGGTGCCGCTACTGCTGCCGTGTTCATGGTTACTATCTTGCTACGCGGAAAACAGCCGGTACCTGCAGAGACGACGGGATCGCTCCTGGACTTCAGACCGATCCTCAGAAACAGAGCAGTGATGGGATATGTACTGGGTTATGCGGTACATGCTTGGGAACTGTTAGCCCTCCGGGCCTGGATTGTGGGGTTTTTAGTATTTAGCGCGATGTCAAACGGAGGATCGGCCCCCTTGTCCCCAACAATCGCTGCCGCGTTTGGTGCCCTCCTTGCGGTCTTCGCCAGTATCGCCGGCGGTGAACTGGCTAATCGCTACGGTCGACGCCGCGTGATCTCATTTATCATGCTGATGTCAGCAGTCTCGGCTTGCGGCGTTGGCTTTTCTGGCACACTTCCTTACGGCTGGGTTATCGTTCTAACGATGTTCTATATCGTTTTGGTGCAGGGCGAATCCGCGGCTTTGACAACTGGCACGGTTCAGGCCGCACCACCCGGCCGTCAGGGAGCGACCCTAGCAGTACACTCTATATTTGGATTCACAGGTGGTTTCTTTGGGCCACTAGTTTTCGGTATCGCGTTGGATGGATTTGGCGGCGTCGGTAATGAGGTGGCGTGGGGTGCAGCTTTCGCCACCATGGGGCTGGCAGTTGCGTCTGGGCCAATATTCCTACTGCTGACGCGGCCAAGTCGTAAAGCACCTAGTTAGAGCAAGCCAGATGTGCACAGAACTAGCTTTGGTTCCGTGTAAATTTTTTAAGCAGCTTCTGATTGATACAAGCTATATCGAATTTGCGCAGTGGTTGGGTTTGCGAACGATGCTTACAACATTAGTTGGGTCTAAGTGTTGCGACCTTGCGCGGCGGCCAGCCGAACGGCCTCCTGAGCAGCCCGGATAAGGGCGCGGGATTTGTTTTCGCTTTCCTGGCATTCCATCTCCGGGTCGCTGTCGGCGACAATGCCACCGCCCGCCTGCACATAGACCTTACCGTTCTTGACGATCGAAGTGCGCAGCGCAATACAGGTATCCATATCGCCGGCCGCACCGAAATAGCCGATACAGCCGGAATAAATGCCGCGCCGTTCTGGTTCCAACTCGTCGATAATTTCCATGGCGCGGACTTTAGGGGCACCAGACACGGTGCCCGCCGGAAAACCGGCGACGAGAGCGCTGAGCGCATCGTGCTCCGGTGCAATCTCGCCATCGACATGGGAAGCAATGTGCATAACATGAGAGTAGTTTTCGATGGTGAACTGCTCTGTCACGCGAACCGTTCCGACCTTTGAAACGCGGCCGACATCGTTGCGGCCCAGATCGAGCAACATTAGATGCTCCGCACATTCCTTCGGGTCGGATAGTAAATCCTCGGCCAGCGCCTTGTCTTCGGCTGCATCTTTGCCGCGTGGTCTGGTGCCGGCGACGGGCCGGATTGTCACCGTATCGTCACGCAATCGGACCAATATTTCCGGGCTTGATCCAACAACCGAGAAGTCACCAAAATCGAGATAAAATAGGAAGGGCGATGGGTTTAGGCGCCGGAGCGAGCGATAGAGTGAGAAGGGCGGCAGTGTGAAGGGCACTTCAAAGCGCTGGCTGAGCACAACCTGAAAGACGTCACCAGCCTCTATATAGGCTTTGCCACGCTCTACCATTTCATGAAATGCGGGACGCGACATGTTAGATACCGGTTCTGGCATGACATGATCAGAAAGTGCGACGTCACTGGCTCTTGGATGCGGCTGGTCGAGATCAGTCAGAACGTCATGGAGCCGTTCTTCCGCTTGCGCAAATGCAGAGCTGGCGTTAACGCCAGTGCGGCGACGCACTGGCGTAACGATCGTCATGACGTCTTCGATTGTATCGAAGACGGCGATTATTGTTGGGCGCAGGAAAATACCGTCAGGTAGGCCCATTACATCAGGATTTTCGTTCGGCAGGGTTTCCATAAGCCGAACCATGTCGTAACTCATATACCCGAATAGGCCGGCTGCCATTGGCGGCAGCCCTTCGGGTAGATTGATTGCTGATTCCGCAATTAAGGCACGCAGTGAACCCAGCGGGTCTTCACTATCGGTCTCGAAGAGGTCGGCATTGGCACGGGCATTACGGTTAATCTCAACCTCATTGCCGCGGCAACGCCAGATCAGATCTGGTTTTAGTCCGATGAAGGAGTAGCGGCCGCGGATCGAGCCTCCAGATACCGATTCCAGCAAAAAACTATTTGCGCGACCGTCAGCAAGTTTGAGCATCGCTGAGACGGGCGTTTCCAGATCCGCTATGACGCTGGTCCAGACTACTTGCGCCGCGCCCGCATCATAGGTCTCCGCGAAGGTGGCATAATCTGGCTGCGTGGTCACAGACTTCCCAATCGATTTAAAACTGTGAAAGTAGGTTGTCGAGTGCGCGTTGGTCGATCTCAACGTTGTGATGTTGCCGTAAAGCGTTGTTGTATTGGACTTCCAGATCACGGCCGATCCTTTGCGCGAGCTGTTCCGCCAAGGCTTTCACGTCTGCACTATTTGCGCCAACTTTCGCTTTCACGATTTCCTTCAATACGCCTATCGTATAGCCGCTGTCGGAGGGTGCGCTGGACGCTCCGCCCACCTTTACGCCGAAGAGTTCGGCAGCCAAGCTGCGCGGCAGATTATTCGCCGCACCCTCACCATGCCTGTTGAAGGGTGGGCTGGTTTCGATCGGGACATCGATAGATTTAGAAATCACTTCCAGCGGTTCACCGCCCTTGATGCGTTCCAGGATCCTTTTCGAATTTTCCTCCGTTTGCTTCCTCCGTTGCTCTGCTTTCCAAAATTTAATTGCACGATTACGGACGGATTCTAGCGGTTTGACTTTTGCAGCTTGGATACCTGTATTGCGAAGGATGAGGTAACCGTTTACGCCCAAATCGACAAGTTCACTTTCCTGGCCATCTGGCGTATTGAAGAGGGTTGTAAGAAATTCCGGTCCAGGTGGTAGGTCAGTCATCGGTTTTTCGTCTGAACCATTGCTGCCGCGGTCCACTTTGTTGACTTTCTTGGCCACCACGCCGACTTGTCTTGCTGCCTCTTCTAGCGAGGCGCCGCCGCCAAGTGCGTCATCCAGATCGTTCGATAGTTTGTAGAGCGCTTCACCGGAACGCTCCTGAACTAACTGAGCCCTAATATCGATGCGAACCTCTAAAAGTTGTTGGGTTTTCGGCGCTTTGATAGCGGTCACGCGCATAACGTACCAGCCGAAAGGACCTTCCAGTGGCGGCGTGACTTGGCCATCACTCAAATTGAACACTGCTTCTGCCAGGGTATCAGGCAGGTTATTCTTGGTGACATCTCCCAGAATGTTGGTCGCATCTTCATCTTGCCTTAAGAGGTCTTTGGCGACAGCGGCGAATGTCTTGCCTTCTGCGAGATGTGCGGCGCCTGCCTTGGCTTCTTCCTCTGTCGAGAATATCATTTGCTGCACGGTACGCCGCTCTGGGACTTTAAAGGCATCGATGTTCTGGTCATAAAGCTTCTGAATATCGGCGTCGGAAACATCAATATCACTTTCTACATCCTTGCCCGTCAGATGGACGTAGGTTGCGCTTCGATATTCTGGAGCTGTAAACAGGCTCTCGTTACCTTTATAATATTCCTGTAGCGCGGCATCGTCGGGCATTCCAATATTTGCGATGGCGTCATGTTGAATTTTTATATACGCCGCGACCCGCTTTTCTGCATTCCAGCTGTAGAGCCGGTTGGTTAGTACTTCGGAAACAGGCACGTCACTGGTCAAGCTGCCAAGAACCTGCGCCCGTGATAGTTCTTGTCGCAGACGTGAGACGAACTGCTCTTCGCTGAAACCGTTGATTGCTAGAGTTTGTTTGTAGACGCTGCGGTCGAATTGCCCCTCCTGGTTTCGGAAGCCTGGCTCGCTCCGAATGCGCTGAACCAGAGCATTTTTGCCTACCGCGATCCCCAGCGCATTCGCTTCGCTCTCGTGTAAAGCTTCGGTGACCAGACCTTCGACGACACGTTCCGGCACCTGAAGACCACGTGCTTGTTCCAAGGTGAAATTGCTCCCCAAGGTCCGAGACAGATTTTGCATTTGGCGCTGAAGGGCTGAGGTGAATTGTTGCGAGCCAATTTCGATGTTGCCCACTTTAACGACAGTGTTGCCGCTGAGGCCTGGCCGAAAGATGTCGCCGACGCCCCAAATCGCAAAACTTAGGACGAGCAGCCCCAGAAGCGCTTTGAAGTACCATGTTCGAACGCCATTTCGGAGGAATTCGAGCATACTAGTCTATCCTTGAAACCATTGAAAATAACGGCCTTCCGGCATGGCGCGGCATATTAAAAGGCGTCCGTCTGGCCCGCAACTGCAATTACACATATTTGGATCGCTGTGAAGGCTCGTGATAAACAGGCGCTTATGCTCAATTGAGGGAGGTACACAACCGCTATGTCACGCAAGATGCTAATCGCCGGAAATTGGAAAATGAACGGACTTGGCGCTGATGGCGGGGAGCTCGCTAAGGCGGTGGCGGTGGGGTCGTCCGCAGTCGGGTGTGATCTACTCATCTGTCCCCCGGCAACCCTGATCTATGCGGCTGGTGAAGCGCTGTCCGGGTCTCGGGTTGCGTTGGGCGCGCAAGATTGTCACGCAGCGGAAAGTGGTGCGCACACTGGCGATGTCAGCGCAGAGATGTTGGCAGATGCAGGGTGTAGCTTTGTTATTGTTGGGCACTCCGAGCGTCGTGGAGATTATGACGAGTCGGACAAAATTATCTACGCTAAGGCGCAGGCGGTCCATCGTGCAGGGCTCATCGCAGTGATTTGCGTTGGCGAAACTGAGACTGAGCGTGATGCTGGCCTAGCCGAATCGGTTGTTGCCGGGCAAATCGGCGGGTCTTTACCTCAAAATGCGAGCGCGGCGAATACGATTATTGCCTATGAGCCTGTATGGGCTATCGGCACCGGGCGCACGCCAACGGCGGAGGATGTACAAATTATGCACAGTCATATGCGGGTTACGGTTTCGGTAAGTCATGGCTGTGATTTCGGTGACAATGTCCGGCTGCTCTACGGTGGATCGGTCAAGCCAGGAAATTCCGCGGAGCTAATGGGATTGACGGATGTAGACGGTGCGCTGGTTGGTGGTGCCAGTCTCGTCGCGGATGACTTTTTGGCGATAGCGATGCAATGTCCGTAGGATAGGCTGGCCTTTTTGCGCTTCAGGGACTACATACTCGGCAATCCGCGGAGAATATTGAAAGTTAATCGATGGAAACCGTTCTTCTGGTGATTCATCTCATCCTGGCGATCTTACTTATCGTGGCGGTGCTTATGCAGCGCAGCGAAGGTGGTGGTTTGGGAATCGGTGGCGGTGGTGGTGGCGGTAGTAATATCGGCGGCCTAATGAGTGTTCGTGGGACGGCTAATTTTCTGACACGCGCGACAGCTGTTATAGCTGCTTGTTTCATGGTGACGAGTATTACCTTGGCGATCCTCGCGGGGAATCGGGGAGGCTCAGAATCGATCTTAGACCGTCCGGGATCCTCTACGCCCCAGAATCAAGAGCCCAAAGAGGGCCAAGTTCCGCTGTCTCGCTAGCGCACGGCTATTAAATTCACCCGTGAAGCGTATTTCTGTTCCAGGTCCATTTCGATTGGATTAGAATGCGCGTCCATGACGCGTTTTATATTTATCACCGGCGGCGTGGTTTCCTCACTCGGTAAGGGGCTTTCATCGGCCGCGTTAGGCGCTTTGCTGCAGGCACGCGGGTACGAGGTTCGCCTTCGCAAGCTTGATCCATATCTGAATGTCGATCCGGGCACGATGAGCCCGTATCAGCACGGCGAAGTCTATGTGACCGATGATGGGGCGGAAACCGATCTCGACCTTGGCCATTACGAGCGTTATACCGGTGTGCCGGCTCGGCGCAGCGACAATGTTACGACGGGGCGTATTTATTCCAATGTGATCGCCAAGGAGCGGCGCGGTGATTATCTTGGCGGGACGGTCCAGGTCATTCCGCATGTCACAGACGCGATCAAAGATTTTGTTCTAAGCGATTTAGACAATGAGGATTTCGTGTTGTGCGAGATCGGTGGCACGGTCGGTGATATCGAAGGGCTGCCATTTCTGGAGGCGATTCGCCAACTGCGTAACGAACTGGGAGTCGAGCGGACGCTCTTCATCCATCTGACCCTCGTGCCTTTCATCCCTTCGGCCGGCGAATTGAAGACAAAACCAACGCAGCATTCTGCCAAGGAGTTGCTGAATATTGGTATACAGGCCGACATGCTGCTATGCCGCTGCGACCGAAAAATCCCGCCGGATGCGCGCAAGAAAATCGCCCTGTTCTGCAATGTCCGAGAAAGCCGGGTTATTCCCGCCTTGGACGTCGAAACAATCTATCAGGTGCCAATCTCCTATCACCAGCAAGGGTTCGACACAGAAGTACTGAAGTTTTTCGGCCTGATGGAGAAAGGGGGGGAGGACGATATCAACTTGGGGCGCTGGACCGAGGTTGTGCAGCGTATCCGGGCGCCGGAGGGCGAAGTTAATATAGCTGTCGTCGGCAAGTATACTAACCTGCTGGATGCCTATAAATCGCTTGGCGAGGCTCTGCATCATGGCGGTATCGCTAATAATGTGCGGGTCAATTTGAATTGGATTGAATCAGAAACATTCGAGGATGAGGACGCCATCAATCATCTCGAAAGTTGCCATGGCATTCTCGTGCCCGGTGGCTTTGGGCAGCGGGGTGCTGAAGGTAAAATAAAGGCTGCAAGGTTCGCCCGTGAACGGCGGATACCTTATTTTGGCATTTGTTTTGGTATGCAGATGGCGGTTATCGAGGCGGCCCGCAATCTCGCCGGTATCAAAGGTGCCGGGTCGACTGAATTTGGGCCCTGCGACGAGCCCATCATAGGCCTATTGACAGAATGGACGCGCGGCAATGTAGTTGAGCGAAGGACTACCAACGATGATTTTGGTGGTACTATGCGGCTTGGCGCCTACCCATGCAGCTTAACACCGGGGTCCCGTGTTGCCGCTATCTACGGCGACAACCTCGATATCGGCGAACGGCATCGGCATCGCTACGAGGTTAATATCAATTTCAAAGATCAACTGGAGCAGCATGGGATCCGGTTTTCAGGTATGTCGCCAGATGGTGAGTTGCCGGAGATCGTCGAGATCCCGGATCACCCTTGGTTCGTCGGCGTTCAGTTCCACCCAGAATTAAAGTCGAAACCGTTCGAGCCGCATCCCCTTTTCAGCAGTTTTATCAAGGCAGCAATGGAACAGTCGAGGCTAGTCTAACGTGAATGGATCCATCAAAGTCGGCTCGCTGGAAATCGGTAACGATCTTCCGCTTGCGATTATCGCTGGTCCCTGCGCCATGGAAAGTCGCAGCCACGCGTTAGAAATGGCCGAGGCGCTGAAAGTAGAGGCAGATGAGCTCGGCTTTGGGCTGATCTACAAATCCTCCTTTGACAAGGCGAATCGAACATCGGCTGGCAGTGAACGCGGTATCGGTCTGGACAAGGCAATGGATATTTTTTCGGAGGTCCGCGATACGATTGGCTGCCCCGTACTGACTGATGTGCACGAGCCGCATCAATGTGCGGTAGTTGCGGAATCAGTCGATGTGCTGCAGATCCCTGCCTATCTCTGCCGGCAGACTGATCTCCTAGTCGCCGCGGCTGAGACTGGCCGCGCGATAAATATTAAAAAAGGTCAGTTCTTGGCGCCATGGGACATGAAAAACGTGGTCGCCAAATGCGTACAAGCCGGCAATGAAAACCTGATGGTGTGCGAGCGCGGCGCCAGCTTTGGCTATAACACGTTGGTCAGTGACATGAGGTCGTTGCCGGAATTAGCTGCGACCGGGTTTCCGGTCGTATTTGACGCGACCCATTCGGTACAGCAGCCGGGCGGGCGGGGTGGCACTTCTGGCGGACAGCGGGAATACGTGCCGGTCCTTGCGCGAGCCGCGGTCGCTGTGGGTGTTGCAGCGGTGTTCATGGAGACCCATCAAGATCCGGATAACGCACCATCCGATGGACCTAACATGGTGCATCTGAAGGAATTTGGTGGTCTAGTCGAGACTCTGATGGCGTTTGACAGACTTTCGAAAGATCTGAATTGAGCGCGAATTTGCACAGCAGGTAGCCTTCGTCGGCTGAATACCGTAATTCATAGCGAAATCGACTGCCTTTGGGAGGCCTGCTAGCTATGACCGCCATACTCGATATTCACGCGCGAGAAATCCTCGACAGCCGAGGCAATCCGACTGTTGAGGTCGATGTGACCTTGGAAAGTGGCGCCTTTGGCCGCGCTAGTGTCCCTTCGGGCGCTTCGACTGGCAAATATGAAGCTTTGGAACTACGTGACGGCGGCGGCCGGTATGTAGGCAAGGGGGTTCGGCAGGCTGTCGATGCGGTCAATGGTGAAATATTCGATCTGTTAAGCGGGATGGATGCGGACGACCAGGTCAAGGTGGACCGCATGATGATTAATCTCGACGATACACAAAACAAGGCGCGGCTTGGTGCGAATGCGATGCTTGGTGTGTCTCTCGCGATTGCCAAGGCGGCGGCGGAGGATGCTGGTCTGCCGCTCTACCGTTATGTCGGTGGTGCATATGCGCGGACTTTACCGGTACCGATGATGAACATCATTAACGGCGGTGCACACGCGGACAATTCTGTCGATATTCAGGAATTCATGGTAATGCCAGTTGCGGCAGCTTCCCTAGCGGATGGAGTTCGAATTGGGGCGGAAATATTCCACTCTTTGAAAAAGGCGCTACAAGATGCTGGCCATAACACCAATGTAGGTGATGAGGGTGGTTTCGCGCCCAACGTTGCCTCGACAGAGGAAGCGCTCGGTTTCGTCATGAAAGCGATCGAGACTGCAGGTTACGCGCCGGGCAGCGATGTCATGCTAGCACTCGATTGTGCCGCCAGTGAGTTTTTCAAGGATGGCAAGTACGAGCTTGCGGGCGAGGGCAGAACACTCGATTCTGACGGCATGATTGGCTATCTGGCCGACCTTGTGGCGCGCTATCCGATCCTATCGATCGAAGACGGTATGGATGAAGACGATTGGAGTGGCTGGGCTGCACTCACAAAAGAACTTGGCAACAAGGTACAGCTTGTTGGCGATGATTTGTTTGTAACTAATGTTGAACGCCTCAGCCGCGGTATCGCAGAAGGCGCAGCTAACTCGATCTTAGTAAAGGTTAATCAAATCGGGACACTGTCGGAGACATTGGAGACTGTCGAAATGGCCCATAGGGCTGCCTATACAAGCGTTACCTCTCATCGTTCCGGTGAGACAGAAGATACAACTATCGCCGATTTGGCAGTCGCCACCAATAGCGGGCAAATTAAGACGGGATCGCTATCACGCTCCGACCGGCTGGCTAAGTACAACCAGTTGATCCGTATCGAGGAGCAGCTTGGCAGCGCTGCGATGTATGCGGGTAAGTCAGTCTTGCGCGGTTAATGAGGGGAATTCGAAAATGTACATCAATGGCGTCTGGGAATCGGCGAGCGCTACTCTGGAAGTTACCAACCCGGCAAATGGTGAGGTTATCGGTTCGGTGCCAGACGGCGGCCGTGAGCACGCAGCTCGGGCGATCGACGCGGCGTCGAAGGCGTTTTCAGCCTGGTCTGGTCTGACTGCCTATCAGCGCTCCGATTATCTTTATCGCGCACACAAAATCATGATAGAGCGGCGCGAGGAGCTAGCACGCATGATGACCCTGGAGCAGGGCAAGCCGCTCCGCGCCTCTCGGAATGAGGTCGGCTATGCGGCCGATTTTCTGCTCTGGTATGCGGAAGAGGCCAAGCGTGTCTATGGTGAAACGATTCCCGCTCCGCGGGGTGACCAGCGTTTCATCGTGGCCCATCAGCCGGTCGGCGTGGTAGCTGCGGTGACGCCGTGGAACTATCCGATCTCCATGCTAACACGGAAGATCGCGCCGGCGCTGGCAGCGGGCTGCACCATTGTTCTCAAACCGGCTGAGGCAACGCCGCTTTGTGCGGTTGAGACTTTTAAAGTATTCGAGGAAGCGGAGATCCCGGCTGGGGTCACAAATCTGGTGACAGCGGCGGATCCGGTGCCAATTGGAGCGGAGTTCACCAGCAACCCGAAGGTGCGCAAGATCACCTTCACTGGCTCGACCGCGGTTGGCAAGAAGCTTGCGGCTGATGCGGCGGCGCAGCTTAAACGGGTGTCGATGGAACTCGGCGGCCATGCCCCGTTCTTGGTCTTTGAGGATGCCGATCCGGTGCATGCGGCGAAGGGCGCGTCGCTAGTCAAGTTCCTAAATACAGGACAGGCCTGCATCAGCCCAAACCGTCTTTTTGTGCATTCGAGCATCGTTGAACCTTTCGTCGAGACCCTGACGCAGCGGGTTACACGCATGCGCGGTGGCAATGGCATGGAAGAAGGCATCTCTATCGGGCCGCTAGTCAACGAAGCGGCAATAGCGAAAGTCGAGCGTCAGGTCGAAGACGCGAAGGGTAAGGGTGCGACAGTCATGTGCGGCGGCCACCGTTTGATGGATGAGGGGCTCGACAAGGGGCACTTCTACGCACCGACGGTTTTGACCGGCGTAACCGAGACGATGACAATCTATCGCGAGGAGACCTTCGGGCCGGTCGCACCCGTGATCGCTTTCGACGATGATGAAACGGCGCTGACCATGGCGAACGACACCCATTATGGGCTCGCTGCTTATGTCTATACCAACAATATCAGCCGTGCGATGCGTATGTTTGAAGGGCTGCGCTTCGGTATCGTCGGCATCAACGACATCAACCCGACCGCAGCTGCTGCCCCCTTTGGTGGCGCCAAGGAAAGTGGTCTGGGTCGGGAAGGCGGTCGTGAGGGCATTATCGAGTACCTGGAGACCAAGCTCGGTGGATTTTCGGTTTAGTTGTTTCCGGAGCGTAGAAAGCTTGCAAGCGGTCGCGCTACGGTAGCAGCAAGTTTCGTTGAGCTGTTCTTTTAGGCAAGTTGCCTTCCTAGACCAAAGGATGAACATATTTTTGCCCGTGGCTACAGAGTTCGGATCGTCGCTGAAGGAGCGAAGAAGAAGGTTGAAAGTACAAGGTCCTGGCCAGAGGTGATTGATTACACGGGGTAAAATTGATAAATGGAATTATCTATAAGACCCTCCCTGTCATGACAGAACCGACGTTAGGGGCTAGCTCTCTAGCGCGCCACCGGCCTTAGACCAAGCGTCGATGCCACCGACTAGATGCGATACGGGTTTGATGCCCATTCCCTGTGAGGTCTGCACGGCAAGCGCGGAGCGTTCGCCATAGGCGCAGTAATAGATCAGCCGCTTACCGTCGCGCTCGACCATCTGGCGCAGCATTCCGCCCGGCTTTACAAAGTGGTCAAGCCTTAGATATGGCGCATGCACAGAGCCCGCAATAAATCCATTTTCTGCGCGCTCTGGATCCTCGCGCAGATCAACCAGAACACAGGCACCTTCCCCGCACTGTCCGTTCACTTGATCAACGCTAAGCGCCCATGGCTCGTGCTTGGCAAGCCCTTGTTCTGCGCCGATAATTTGGTTTGCAGGTACGGCGACGTCCATCATCTTCGGATTGTCGAGGTTCAAATTGTCCATTATCTCAACATATTCCGCGGCCGAGGTGACTTGTAGGCGCGGGTTAAAGCGCTTTTCCTCGCCGATGGTGCTAACCATCTCGCCCTTATAATCGTGCGCAGGGTAGACAAGTGTCTCTTCTGGCAACTTTAACAGTTTGTTGAAAATAGAGTCGTATTGTTCGAGTGCATCACCGCCTTGAAAATCGGTGCGTCCAGTGCCGCGAATAAACAGCGTATCGCCTGTAAAAATACGGTCATTCATCTTGAAGCTATAGGAATCGTTGGTGTGCCCAGGTGTGTAGATCACATCGAGGCTGATCCCTTCTACGGTGATCTGGTCGCCTTCTTTTACTCGCATGGACACTACATCCACAGCACTCTGCTCACCCATGATGGTAATGCATTTAGTCTTGTCACGAAGGATACCCATGCCCGTGATATGGTCGGCGTGGATATGCGTATCGACGACCTTTACAAGATCGAGGTTGAGTTCCTTGAGGAGAAGGAGATATTGCTCCACTCGGTCCAATACTGGATCAATGATAAGCGCTTCACCGCCCGGCCGGCTAGCCAATAGGTATGTATAGGTGAACGACGCGGAATCAAATAATTGACGAAAGAGCATTGCTGTCTCCTTACGCAGTTGTTCCGCGTTTCGTTGGTCAGACTGGTCATCTGTCCCGCCTAACCATTCTAATTACCAATCAACAATCCCCTAAGTGTAATATTGCTGCCAACGATTATTCGATTCCCGCCGTACCGTTACCATTTACAATAACGGCTACGATTTGGTCGTCGGGCACGTTGATCTTGCCTGTGCGGATGGCGGCGAGGGGGGCTGCTCCAGCCAACTCCACACCCTGGTTCATCTCAAACCACAACCATCGGGCGGCGTCGCGCATTTGCTCGTCGCTGACCAGGACAACCTCATCGACCTTTTCGCGGATAATATCGAGATTGATCTGCGCGCTGCGCTTTGGTGATAGAGTGCTGGCCGTGCTTTCAATCTTTTCCAGCGTGGTCACTTTATCCGCCGCGAGGCTTGTTGATAGGGTCGGCGCACCGACTGGCTCAACGCCGATCACCTTGATCTCTGGCTTCATCGACTTAGCTGCGATGGCGATGCCAGAGATCAATCCACCGCCGCCAACACCGGCGACGATGACGTCAATGTCAGGCGATTGTTTCAGCATTTCGCGCGCAATCGTACCCTGACCGGCGATGACGGCCGGGTCCGCGAAGGGATGGATGTAGGTGAGGCCATCCTGTTTCGCTCGTTTCAAAGCAGCACGCTCCGAATCGTCCCAGACCTCGCCGATCCGTATCACTTCCGCGCCCCAGGCCCGAGCGCGCTCTGCCTTGTCCATGCCGGACGTCTCTGGCAAGTAGATTACTGCGGGACATTTGGAGGCATGCGCGGCGTAGGCGACTGCGATGCCGTGATTGCCGCCCGACGCGGTGACAACGCCGCGCGAACGTTCTTCTTCGCTCATTAGTAGGATGGCATTATTGGCGCCCCGGACCTTAAAGGCGCCGGTGACCTGTAGACATTCCAATTTTAGCATCGTTTTGCCAGCGCGTAGCGGATTTCGGATGAAGCGCGATCGTAGACAGGGCGTCCGGCGCACACGGTTTGAAATACGTTCCGCTGCAGCCTCAATATCGGAAAATTGAATTTTGACTACCATATCTTTCGAAACTCCTACTACGCTGCTGGTTTTTCCCACTGGCCACGCGGTTGTGGGAAGGTATCCAAGGACGTCATGCTTTGCACTCCGATGCGCATCATTTGCTCGACATTCCGAGGTGTGTGCAAATAATTGCTCCTCATGAACGTTACTTGTCCGCATTTCTGAATGTGAGGACACCTACCTTCCGGGCAGACTTTCCATCGCCGTTGCAGGCGGCTGTTGAACGATCGTCGGCTGTTCGGGTCTAAATTCACGGCTGAAAGCATTGTCTGATCGTCGATGAGGACATTGGTATTCATGCCAACGGCACGCGTGCATTCTATACCGCTTTCAAGCGTTTCGAGTTTGAAGGAATTTTCCACCTTTCATAATACTCCTAGTTTAGTAGCTCGTGGCCGCATTTTTCTGTCTATCGCTTAATGTTGACACTTTGGCAACGCAAAGTTCGAGCGCATTGGCGTAGCTTTAGGTCGCCTTTACACTGCTGGTTATGGGAGGACATCTAAATGAAATATATCATTGTGGGTGCCGGCGCACTGGGCAGTATTCTTGGTGGGAATCTTATCCGAGCCGGAGCTGATGTTACGCTTTTGGTGCGCGGTGCGAGAGCGGCTCATCTCCGGGAGAATGGCATTACACTTCGTGGATTGGTCGACGACAATATTCCATGCCAAGTAGAAACCAATCCCTCTGCGCTGACCGAAACGGACGTATTGATCGTCACTGTTAAGACCTATCAAACTGCAGACGCCATCGCACCTTTGCGGCATTTGCGTATCGGTAATGTGTTTTCTGTGGCAAATGGCATTCTGAAAAATGGCCAACTTGGCAGCGTGTTCGGTGAAGAATCTGTACTAGGTTCGATTGCGATGATAAGCGGTGAGCTGTTGGGTGATGGGTCGGTGAACTTTACGGTTAATCAACTGCTGGAGATTGGCGCTCTTCCCAGCGGACCTTCCGCCGCCAGTACAGCGATCGCAGACAATCTCAATGCCGCAGGAATAAACACGGAAGTATCTGAGAATATGCAGACTGACGAATGGTCTAAATACGTTAATTGGTCCGGCATGATGGCGCTGTCGGTCCTGACGCGGCTGGAGACCTACAAGTTTTTGTCCGATCCGGGGGCAACTCGCGTTGCTGCGAAAATTATGCGTGAAACAGCGGCTTTGGCTGAAGCAATGGAAATTCCGCTTTCTGATAAACCGCCGGTTGCTTGCGATGCGATCGTTGCCGGCAGCGAAGATGATGCGGTGATATTTTTACAAAAGCTCGGCCGCACTTTCGAAAAAAATGCACCCCAGCACCGGGTCTCGACCTTGCAGGACGTTGATCGTGGGCAAAACCTTGAAATTCATGAGACGCTTGGCCATTCGATCGAAACAGCGAAGCAGCTTGATGTTTCGGTACCTACAATTGAGGCGTGTTACGGTTTGATCGGTGCGGTTGATCGATGGATTAGTAATTGAGGGTAAGGGGAAACGATGAGCTTTTTTCATCCAGGCATGCGCGAATTGCAGGACCGTTTCGAGGGTCGGGCGGTTCCCGACCGGTTGGCTGATAATCGCATGCGTACGGCCTTCTCGGATACGGACCGGCAGTTCATCGAATCCTCATCCTTTTTCTTTCTATCGACTGCTACGGATGAGAGCGTTGATTGCTCTTTCAAGGGCGGCGATCCCGGCTTCGTCCGGATTGTTGGCAAAAATGAACTGGAGTGGCCGGATTATGACGGCAATCGGATGTATCGCAGCTTGGGCAATATACTTTGCAATCCGCGAGTAGGCCTGTTGTTCATCCGTTTCGATGGCACCCGTTTCGATGGCTCCGCGCGCCTGAGGGTGAACGGCCATGCGGTTATGGATGAAAGCAATGCCGCGCGGGCGTTAATACCTGGCGCGAAGCGAATCATCCGTATGACAGCAGAGCATATCTTCACAAATTGTCCACGCTACATTCCCGCAATGACAGAAGAGGAGACGTCCGTTTATACGCCGCGCGAAGGTTACACGCCGCCGGATCCGGCGTGGAAATCGCGTGACTTCGTCAAAGATATTTTCGACGACGAACGAAGTTAGGCATAAAGGTTTATGGGTTAGTCCACGAACACACCTGGCGAGTAATAGTTGTACTACACTATGTACTAAGATCGAGGCCGGTTGGCCGGGAGCGACTTTGAAACAAGATCGAAAGTACGATGTCGTCGTCGTCGGAACGGGTGCAGCTGGACTCAGCGCCGCGCTGAAGGCTCGGTTGCTCGGTGCTTCCGTGCTGGTCGTGGAAAAGGGGGCGGTGGCCGGTGGCACCACGGCGATGTCGGGGGGCTGTATCTGGGCGCCGAGGCACCACTATCAGGCGCAGATGGGCGTGACCGACAGTCGCGAGGCCGCACTCGAATATATACGGGAGGTGTCACCGGATGGCTGGCATAACACTGAAGAGCCACTTTGGAGCGCTTTCGTTGATTCCGTGCCGGAGATGTTGCTATTTCTTGAGCAAGCGACGCCTCTGAAATTTACGCCAAATCGAGAGCCGGACCCATATTCGGAGGCGCCTGGTGGCTTGACATTTGGTCGTAATGTGTCGGCGGCGCCGCTTCGCATAGGCATTCTCGGCAGGTGGCGCGACAAGGTGCGGCCGGCCAGTTTCGATATACGGCTAAATTACGAGGAAATGGTCGACACCTTTTTTTATGCTAACCCAAAGAAATGGGCGTTGCGTTATGGACCGCGGTTGGCATGGCGCCATCTGATGAACATGCGAACGAAGGGTAACGCGCTGTCTATTGGCCTGCTCAAAGGCTGCCTTGACAATGACATAGACATCTGGCTCAAGACGCCGGCGCAACAGCTCATTCAGAAAGAAGGGGCGACTGTGGGGCTCGCAGTCGAGCGTGCGGGCGAAGCCGTATCTATACGCGCAGATAAGGGCGTGATCCTGGCAAGTGGTGGGTTTGAATGGAACCCAGAAATGATGGCGGAACATTTCCCAGGGCCGGTTGAATGGACAGCAAGCCCGCCGACCAATACCGGTGACGGTCAGCGCATGGCCGAGGCGGTTGGTGCGCGGCTCGACAAGATGGACCAGGCGCTGGTTATGGGCACGTCACCGATCACCTATGAAGGCCAGTTGCAAGGGCTGCCGGCAGCAGACTATTTCCTGCCGCATAGTATGATTGTCAATCGGTATGGCAAGCGCTTCGTTAATGAAAAACAGATGAATGTGGGTCTCGCTTTCACTGAGAAGGACCCGGCGACAGGTGAACCGTTGCATTTACCTGCCTGGCGTATCTACGACCATCAATTTTCGGTGAAGTATCCGCATGCGATGCCGAAGAACGCATTGTCGGGAAATAGGTTCGAGGCCGATACGCTGGAAAAACTAGCGCAGCAGATCGATGTCGATGCGATGGGATTAATCGAGACAGCCCGCAACTTCAGCGATTTTGCGCGAACTGGTGTCGACAAGGATTTTGGCCGTGGTAGCACCGTCTGGGACCGAAACCGTGGCGGTGATCCCGATCATAAACCGAACCCTACTCTTGGGACGATTGAGCAGCCGCCCTTTTACGCTATGCCTTTCAAGGCTAGTTTCCTCAGCACCAAAGGCGGAGCGCGGACCAACGAGTTTGCCGAAGTGCTCGATCGCGACGACCGGATAATCCCAGGCCTCTACGCCGCCGGCAATGTGATGGCGAATAGCTTTGGCTCTAAGGGTGTTGGAGCGGGAACCACTCTCGGACCCTGCCTGACATGGGGATACATCGCCGGATTAAATGCTGCTAGTCGCTAGAATGCAGGCGGTGGCTCGTCATCGTCCACACGCTTCAGTGGAGAAGCTAAGTCGGCTGGATTGATGTCGAGCTCGTGCAGCGCGATGTTTAGCAAGCAAAAATCCGCCTGCGGAGCCTGAATAGGTGCCAGTGCACCGTCACGAAACATCTGCTCAATACGGGACCCTTTGAATATCGTGTGGGCGCCGCCAAGTCGCAGGGCCATGCGGGTGACCCGCGTGCACATTTCGCCGACGGTGTATTTCGCTCGGAAAAGAGCAGCGAGGCTCTCCGGCGTCGGGCCCTGACTGTCAAGCATCCAGGCAGAGTTGTAGACCACCAAACGGGCCGCCTCGATATCGACCGCCATCTCCGCTACCTTGCGCCGGGCATCTGGGTGATAAGCGAGTGATTGGGTATAACCGGGCGGTTTGCGTTCTTTCAGAACCTTGACCACTTCCTTGTAAGCTGCCGCCGCTACACCGAGATAGACTGGAGTGTAGGAGGCCCAGAACCAGTGTGCCTGATCAGCGCGGAAGGGCTGAATATTATCGGTCAGGTAGAGCGTATTGTGTTCGGGAACGAAACAATCTTTAAGGATCATGGAGTCGCTGCGCGTGGCGCGCATACCCATGACATCCCAGTTTTCAATTACACTGCGACCTTCAGATTTTGTTGGGATCAATATCAATAAACCGGCCCGCGGGTCTGTCGCACCATCCGGGTAGGCCATGATCGCGCAATAGTCTGCTGCCTGAAGCATCGAGGCGAACATTTTACGGCCATTTATCACCCAGCCGCCATCGACCTTTTTTGCCATGGTGCCGAGATGACGCTCACCGATTAGCGATGTGCTAGTTGCTTCCGAGAAGTTGCCGGCGATCAGTGCTCCGTCTTCAACTGCCAATTTGGCGATATATTGCCTAGTTTTCTCCGGGACGTATTCGCTTTCCGTCAGCGGACCGACCATCGAGGCGTGCATGTTAAAGGCGAGCGCTGTTGCCGGGCATCCCTCAGCCAATGCCTCGTAGGCGAGCGTGTGGTCAAATAGTCCCGCACCGCCTCCCCCGAACGTCTTACCGATATTGTGGGACAGGAATCCTTCTTCGCGAAGCCGGTTGTAGTTTTCGCTAGGATGGCTCGCCTCGCGGTCGTGATCGCCGGTTCGTTTTGCGAAATCGGCTGCCAACTCACGACATAGTTCAACTAGTTGTTTCTGCGCATCATTTAGATTGAAGAGCACTGCCTTAGGTCCGTGCGAGTGCGTATATCAGGCGTCCTTCCGGCAAGGCTGGAAGGGAGTGCCAGTTTTCTCCTGCATCCTCGCTGGAGAATATCTCACCGCCGTTGGTGGCGCAGGAGATGCGGTTCGGATGCCGTTCGTCACAGGCTAGCTTGAACATGGTCGCACCAGGCTTCAACCCCATATCTACACGTTCCCAGCTGTCACCCCCGTCACGGCTGTAAAGCAGAACCCCCGTATCGCTTTGAAAGTCCGCCCCAGCGGAAACCCAAATTTTGCGAGAATTGCCGGGTACCTCGCGGATATCACGGCAATAGATCATGCCTTTCGCATTGAGTGGTTCAAGTGGCACATGCTTCCAATGGTCGCCGGCATCCGGGCTGACGAACATGCCCGCACGTCCGATCGAATAGACGGTGCCAGGCCGCCAGCGGCTAGCCAGTATGCCATGCATGTCGACCGTGTCGTCGTTGACATACTGCCCCTCGCTCAGGTTTTCCCAACACGCTCCACCATCGGTGGAACGGATTATGCCGCCGACCTCGATGGCAGCGTAGAGTAAGTCTGGTTCCGTCTCGCTCGCCGCCATCATCAAGACACGTTTAACCGGGTTGGCGCCGGGCGCTGTCGTGATGTCAGGAAAGCGGACGCTGACGGGTAGGGGCTCCCAATTCTTGCCGGCATCTTCGCTGCGGTAGATCTCGCAGTTCTCATAACCGACGAACATTACGTCAGGGTCGCGCGGGTGGAATAAAAAAGACCAGACCGGCAGACCACGGTCGGGCACGCCGACTTTTCCCCAATGTGCACCATGATCGTCGCTGCGATAGGGTCCGTTTTGTGTGCCAGCGAATATGACATTGGGTAATCTTGGATGAACCGTCAACGCTCGGATCTCCGGTGCTTCTGGCAGGCCATTTGACAACGCCTCCCATTCTTCCCTTCCTTCGGCAATTCGGTATAGCCCAGTATGAACCTCGCGATCCGGCGCGGTTTCGCCACCCAGACCGGCAAAGACGTAACTTTCATTCGACATGACGCCTCCCTTTCGCCAAAAAGCGTAGCACAACATCACCTGCCTAACGAAAGGATCGCTCAACAGAAATTTTTGGGGGATGCTAAGTGGGTCTCGCCCATAATCGATTTGCCGGAAAATTATTTCCGGGGTTTTGTCGAAATTTCGCGGTATAGGCCCGGGAGGGTTAATTTTAGTGAGCACGAGATGCCCTGCACCGAGCCATTTTCAATGTTGGGACTGTACGCAAACGTACAGAGGATTTGCCAACCCTGTAATAGGTCAAAACTCTAACCCATCAGTTTTCTATGTGGACAGAGTGAGCTACATGGCTATCAGTGGGGCTTGCTGGGTGAGCGTTTATAGGAAAGGCGGTCTAGACACCGTATTCAGAGTCGCCCCACATATTTGATTTGCCCACGATGCACCAAATTTGAGTCCTTTCGCGAAGTAGGCACAATCTTTTGACAGGGTGGGATAGACAAGCAGTAGGTCATCTCGTGGACCGTAGATTCTGTTTTGCAGATGCCCTCGTGGGGATGCTTTTTGGGAAGGTGGCGATAATCTTTGTATATCTTTCATCTATATTGTGTGACTGGGAAATTTCCAAAACCCAAAATGTTTTTACTAGGCTGTGTGGGACCCCTAGCGCTTTGTAGCGTCACTATATCCCCTTTCAGAACAGAACCTTGGTGCCCCGTCCCTGCCACGTTTCTAATGGTAGCACTGGATGAACTTACTGCGACCCTGCTCGATCAATGGCAACCGGTTCGCGCCCTTCATACAAAACGCAGCGCTACGACGCGTCGTCCTCTGCGTGCGCGGACGGGAGGCTAAGTTGATTGGAAGAATTGGAGCATAGGGCAACGAGGACGAACACTGGAAACACCGTTCTATATTTCGTCCTCGTGGACCCGTTTTTGTTTTGTTACGCGCCTTTCCAGTTCGGCGGGCGCTTCTCTGCGAAGGCTTTCGGGCCTTCGACAAAGTCGTCGCTATTGCGCATCGCCTTTACCGCCGGGTAGTCGGACAGCATTGCTTCCTGCAGAGTCGGCTTGTCTAGACCGGCATACACAGCCTGCTTCGAGGCCCGAATCGACATCGGTGAGCACTCCAAAATTTGCTCGGCCCATTTGCGTGCGGTCTCCATCAATTTGGCCTGCGGTACGACCTCATTGACAAAGCCCAGTTCCTTTCCCTCCGACGCGGGGACGCGTCGACCTGTCAAGATCATACCCATTGCCTGCTTACGCGGGATGAAACGGGGAAGGCGGTGCAGGCCGCCGGCTAACGCCGCAAGGCCGACCCGTGGTTCCGGCAAGGCGAATACAGCACCTTCGGCGGCGATGATCAGGTCGCAGGCCAATGCAATTTCAAAACCACCGCCCATGGCGAAGCCATTTACAGCAGCGATGACGGGCTTGTCGAGGTCGAACCGGCTAGTCAGCCCGGCGAAACCGCTATCCGGTCGCTCACGCGGACCGCCGGCAGCTTGATACTTCAGATCGTTGCCGGCGGAAAAGGCTTTATCACCCTCACCCGTGACTACGGCAATCCACTGATTAGCGTCGTCACGGAAATTATTGAAGACCTCATCGAACTCGAAATGGGCTGGAGGATGCAAGGCGTTATATACCTCGGGCCGATTGATTGTGATGATGGTCAGCTTGCCGTCTCGCTCGACCTTGAGAAATTCGTAGTCGGCCATGTCTCTCCCTCTCGCCAGTTGTGAATTTGACCTATCATACGCACCGAAGCCGTGGCGTCGACTGCGTGTTGTGCGCCGGTAGGGTGTCCCGATGAAAGTCACCGCACTCGAAATTCTGCATTGCGACGGCGGATAGCGGAACAACCATTTTCTGAATCGTACAACAGATGAAGGGGTGTCGGCTGGTCGGAATGTGATGATGGTTTTGGGTCACCCAGCGTGACAACGGCGATCGAACGGATGGCGCAATGCATTGTCGGGCAGGACGTCTCGTTCCACGAGCGCATCCGCGCCGGACTCTAATATTATAACCGACCGGCTGCCGGCAATTTGGTGCAGAGGGGCTGGGCGCGATCGAGAATGGGCCGTTAGATTCCTGTGCTAAGGCTAAGTTAAGGCTAAGGGTGCAGTGGAGTTGGTGAGTTGCAAGACCGAATTGTGCCGCGGGTAGCTAAGACGGTCAGCTTAGCCGTGTTAAATTATTTTGAAGTGCAGTGATAATGGCTTATCCCGGCTACGCTGCTACCCTGCGAGGTGATAGTGTTTGCAGTAGATGCATTGCCCCGCAGTTCGAACGCTAAAGTGAGACGAAGGGCCCTTAAATCGGCGATGGTCGGCGGTACATGACATGTCGTTTCGCGTTGCAGCCGGTGGCACGGTGCCAAGGTAGCGGATAGAATGAAAACTTCTCCACAGGAGGGCAACGAAGATGGCAAAGTTTTTATCCGATGGTGCTGGGCTTGAAAAACGTTTCGCGGCTATATTCGGCGCAAATATTAAGATTAAACGTCCACTCGGACCGAGCGGTATGGGCGCTCGCATCACAGGCATCGACCTCAGTACTCCTTTGACGCCTGCGCAAGTAGACCTCCTGCTCGATACGCTGAGCCAGTGCCGACTTTTCACCATCGGGGGCCAGGACCTGAAACGATTCTCTCTCGCATTGTTCGAGCGTTTCGCAAACCATTGGGGTGCTCCAGTCGCCCATCCTTCGAATTTCCTGCGCGGCGGCAAGCCTGCCCAGCAGGATGGCGCGAGCGACGGTACTATCGAATTTCGACCCTACGCGGACCGCAAAGTTGCCGCCGCAGACAAAACATTGCCTGGTCAAGTCGCGTGTCTTCCACATGAGTCGCCAGCGGTGCTTGTAGCCACTAATTTACTTAGTGATGGCGACCGCGACAAATCCCGTCTAAAGGATGGCGGTACATGGCACACCGACATCGAGTACGAGCCGCTGCCCATCTATGTTTCTATGTTTCTAGTTCACCATGTGCCAGTTGCGCGAGACGCTGCCAACGGACAATGGGTCGAGCCACCGGCTGCCGCTGGCCCTGAGCCCTACTTCCCGGGATCCGATGACGAACTCATGTCAAACCGCAAGCGCCTGCCATTGAATGGCGAAACTGCATACGCGGACACGGCTGCCGCGTTCGCAGCTCTGTCAAAGGAGGAGCAAACTAGGCTTGAAGCTGTGCAGGTTCGCCGCCGGTTAAACACAGCGGACGAAGGTTTTCTTGCGCCGCTCGTGCGCACTGACCCGCGCTCGGGTGCAAAATCGCTGCACAGCCCGGTTTGGGCCTCACGACCGGGTGTCCGTCCACCGATCGAGGTCGAAGGCATGACGCCCGAGGGATCTCGCGAATTTCTGGACCGTTTGGAAAAACATGTTCTGCAACCGCAATTCCGCTATGATCATCTGCACGCTCAGGGCGACGTCACTATCTGGAACAATTATATGACCTTGCATACCTCGCCGCCGATTAAGGCTGGGATCGACCGGGCGGAGGATGCGCGGCTGTTGTACCGGCTAAGTTGCAAGGGAGAACCATCCTTAACCTTACCGCGGGACGATGCCCCGTCATGGATCGCCAACAATATTTCTGGTGACTACCACTCACCGGCTTCTATCGTCGGGACGGCGGCCTATTAGGCTTAATTTTTTTGCAGAGCCGTTTGTGCTCTGCATCCGAACGTCTATTCCGCCGCTACCGCGCCCGACATACCAATCTCGTCTTTCAATATGGTCAGACGGTGCATGATACGCGTATCCGGCCAATAGTCGGCGACGGCATAATGTAGGCTCCCGAGATTGTCCCACATGGCAATGGTGCCCTTGCGCCATTGCAGCCGATATTGAAATTCTGGTTTGGCGCAGTGGCGAGTGAGCAGCGCGTGCATCGCCTCGCTTTCGTATTTATTTAAACCGAGTATCGCGGCTGTGAAGCTTTCCGAGAAATATAAGCACCGCTCGCCGGTAACAGGATGTTTCGGGACGAGCGGATGCTGCACGGGCGGATTCTCATCACGCGACTTAATCATCCCCTGGCGGCTTGGGCCGGTCCAATTGCGTGCCTTCTCCGGCGTTGAATGAAGTTTCATGAAATCGTATACGGCGATTTTGTCGTCTAAAGTTGCGCGCAGCGCATCTGACAGCCCGTTCCAAGCCGCTTTCAGTGAAACGAATATCGTGTCGCCACCCATTTTAGGGGGCGCTTCGGCCTTGAGCATGGAGGCGAACTCCGGTTCCATACGGAACATGCCGTCGGCGTGGTAATGGTCGATATATGGCGGATGTTCTCGATTATTGACGATTACGGAGACCTCCGACGTGTCGTCATGCAATTCAAAGGCGGAGCGGTGCTTTATCCGAAGCGGGCCAAAATTCCGCGCGAACCTAGTTTGCTCCACTGGTGTCACGTCTTGATCGCGAAAGAAGACGACCTGGTGGCGCATCAGTGCGGTATGAATTTCACGGCAAATGGCCGAGGTTACCGGCTTCGTTAGGTCGACCCCGGCGACGAACGCCCCGCAGTTTCGGGAAGCGGGTTCGACGGTGATATGGGCGTAGTCCTGCAAGCTTTACCTCCTGTTATTCCGGTGTCGCCATCGATAACAATGCCTGCTTGTCGACCTTGTTGCCATTTATACGCGGTAGTTCTGCCACTTCGATGAAGCGGACTGGTATTTTGTAACTTGCCATGCCGCTGTGTCGCATACTTTCTGCGAGCAAAGCTGGTTCGAGTGTATAGCCGGCTTTCAATTGCACGAAAGCCCAGGGCACAGATCCATACTCTTTGTCTAATGCGCCGGCGACGGCGCAGGCGAATACACTAGGATGTTTAGCGATTGCCGTCTCGATTTCAATTGGCAAAATCTTGTGACCGCTGCGGTTGATCGTCTCTTTCATGCGGCCGAGCAGGGTTAGGCGTCCGATTTTGTCAAGGCGTCCCATATCGCCAGTCTCATACCAACCATCATTCCATACGGCCGCTGTCCCTTGCGGGTCATTCCAATAGCCGGACGAGGCGAAAGGCGCAGAGACTTTGACTTGTCCAAATTTGTCCGAGGTGCGCGACATATCGTCTTCGTCGTCGATACGCAATCGGCAACCTTTAAGGGGCAGGCCGACCGAACCGTCGAGCCGCAGATCGATAGGCTCCTCTGGTCTGGCATGGCCGAAACCGGGGCATTCCATTGCGCCGGATGCAGTAATAACCTTGCAGCCAGTCCGTATCTCGAAGGTGCGCGCGGCGTCGATATCGGCAGCAGCGGTGCCGACGCGGAGCATCCGGAGCGTGCTCAAATTGCGGGAGCCCGGCTCTTCGTGTGCTAGACGTGCGAGGATGACAGGTACCGTTGTGCTAATTGTGAGCCGCCATCGTTCAACAAGATCGAGCAGGTGGCCCGGTCGATAGTTGCTGGGGAAAAAAAAGGTACAAGGAACCGCGGCGGAGACGGTCCAAACCAACAGTCCGGCGGCGCCGGACATCGGCGCAAATATACCGACCTTGTCGTCATCTTGGAATCCCATGCAATCGCATAAGGCTCGCCCCATGCAGACTTGCGCCGCTTCCGGCCATTCGCACAACTTAGCGACGCCGCTTGTGCCACTAGATACGGTTATCAGTGATATCTCGTCGAAGGCGAAAGGACAGTCGGTGGGTATATCGGTTTCCACATTGACGAGAAGACAATCCCAGTCTACCCAACCCTCGCGGCTCTCGTTCGAGAGATCTACGCGCATTGGAACTTCCGCGCTCATATTAAGTTCGTTGCTATCCGCGATCAGAAGGCTGGGGGCGATACGCTCGACCACGTAATCAAGTTCTTTGCGCCGCCATTGCAGGGGAGCGAATGCACCGATAATTCCCGCTTTTTTGAGTGCGATCCGCATTAATACTTCCCGGCAGGAAGAGGCAGTTTGGACCAGTGCGGTGCTGTCTCGATGTAGGCCCATTGTAATCAGGTTGGCGGCAATTCTATCGGTGACACGATCTAGCGCTGCCCAACTGTATATGTCCTTTTCGTCCTGGCAGGCAGTACGTTGTGGAAAGGTTTGGGCAAATTCGCGATAGCGATCGACCATTGTCTCGCGTGACCAGTGCCCGTTAGCCAGGTAACGCTCAATAGTTGCTGTAGTCAGCAGAGAAGGACGCATTCAACGACCCTTGTAATCCGGCACCCGTTTCTCCGCGTACGCTGCAAGTCCTTCGCGATTGTCGTCGGTCGCCATGCAGATCGCGTAGAGCTTACGCTCGTAGTCAATACCGTTGAGCAGATCCGTTTCGGTGGAGCGCATTACAGCATCGCGCCCGCATGCGAACGCCAGCGGTGCCCGTGACCCGAGGAGGTGTGCTAGTTCTTTCGCCCGCGGCATTAGGCCGGCTTGCGGCATCACTTCGGTCACCAAACCGATCGAGAGTGCCGTTTCCGCATTCACTGGCTCGCCGCTCAGTACTAGCTGCATCGCCCAACCCAGTCCAACAAACCGGTATAGACGTTGTGTGCCACCGCTTCCTGGGATTTGGCCCAGCGTAATCTCCGGTTGGCCGAGTTTGGCATTGTCACTTGCAATACGGATGGTGCAGCCCAGTGTAAACTCCAACCCAGCGCCAAAGCAGTAGCCATTGATGGCCGCCACTGTAGGCTTTCCCAGTCGCTCGATCGCTGTAGGTAATTCTTTTCTCAATACTGCTTCCGGCCCCATTTCAGAGGGTAGGGTCCGTTCCGCGAGTTCTGGGATGTTGGCGCCAGCGCAGAAGGATTTGTCGCCATGGCCGGTGAAGATGATGGCCCGCACCGTGTCGTCAGCCTCCGCCTTACGTGCGCAATCCATCAGATCGACGCGCATCTGATGGGTCATGGCATTGTGTTTGTCAGGACGGTGCAAGGTCACCAGCAGCAGTTCGCCCTCTTGTTTGGTCTGGATATATTCGTATTTTGTCATAAGTGTAACTCGCTTTCCTAAACTGGATCCGAGGCGCTGAGATCACTCTAGTAGCGACAATAGAAGCCTTTATCGTTTGATCTGGCCAAGCAGGTAAGCTGGGATCATCGCGCAAATAAAGAAGAACACCAACAACAGGAACCCATCTTGGAAGCCGAGCGTGCTAGCCTGCGCTTGAATGATCTCGCCAAGGAAGTGCAGCGCGCCGGGCAAATGTAGTTCAGCGGGAAGTCCTGCTTCGGTGTAAATGCGACCGATGCCTTTCAGCATCTCTTGGGTCGTCTTGTTTGCCGAACTCTGTGTAGCTGTGAGGGCTTCACTGTGGAATGTCGTTCGGTATTCGACGAAGGCGACCCAGGCAGTAAGGCCGAGCGAACCACCAAACTGCCGGCAAAAATTGATCGTTCCACCACCGGCACTCAGCTTATCAGCGGGCAAGGAGGCCAGTGCAGTCTTCATAATGAATGGGTTCGTGAAGCTCATGCCAAATCGGCTAACGATGAAATAGAGCATGATAAACAGAAATGGGGTGTTCACATCGGCACCGGCCATCGGCAAAGTGCCGACGGCAAATAGGAAGAGACCGATTAGGATCCCGATATGCGCTGGTATCCGGTCCGCTAGTTTGCCGGTCAGGGGCAGAGCGATAACAACTAGGATAGATGATGGAAACATGACTAACGCGGCGACGATCGGTGTCATACCCTGGATTAATTGCCCGAACACGGGGACACCGTACCCGGAACCGAAATTGCCGATGCCGAAAACAAACGCGATCAGCGCTGTCATTGCGAATTCCTTATGGCTGAACAGCGACAAATCGATAAGGGTCGGTCGATCGCGTAACTGAGACCATATCAGCGCGATACTCGATCCGACCCCAACAGCGAACAAGCCTAGAATATAGCCTGAGGTCCAGCCTTCGGCGTTCCCCTCTGTTAGCCCGGTAATAAGGCAGTAGACCATGACGACGAGCAATATGTAGCCGATCCAGTCGAAGGAGCCTCTATCACGATTTGGCACGGAAGGCATAAACACCCAGCCCATTATGGCGGAGATGATGATGACGGGCAGGGGCGCCCAGAAAATGTATCGCCAGTGAAACAAATCGATGGAAACGCCGCCGATAATTGGTCCGACCGCTACAGCCATGAAGACGCCCATCGAATAGATGGCCATGGCATAGCCTCGCCGTTCTGCGGGGAAAACCTGGAAAGCGACGACCATGACTAGAGGTTGGATAATGCCTGCTGCCATGCCCTGCATGACACGGCCCAGGACAACTAGGTTGAAATCGTGGCTCATTCCGCTGATCACGCTACCGACTGTGAAAATAGCCGAAGCGAGCATAAAGCCACCACGTTGGCCAAAAGCAGCGACTATCCAGGCGTTCAGTAACTGGCTGGTAACCATAGCGATGTTGAACGCTGAGGTCATCAACTGCGCCTGGTCGAGTCCAACGCCGAATGTTCCCATTACGTCCGGAACAGCGACATTCACTATGGTGCCGGAAACAACCATTGTGAAGGATGCGGCCATCCCTGCGGTCATAACCAGAGTCCGGTAGGCTTGGCCGTACTGCGCGAACAGATCGTCGATCGATTCGGTTTTTGTATAGATGAGGAAACCTAGCTGACGTATTAAAGCTTTTAAGCTTATCTTTGAGCCGGTCTGTTGAACAAGGGGGATGAGGTTATTGGCATCCGTTCTTAGTGATATTAATCATCCTAGGTGCGCCCCGTAAGCGGTCCATTGAAAGCAATTTAAGGAAATAAAGCACCCAATATCGTGTGGAAAATTTCTGTTGACGCCTGAATCAGGGAATGATTCGATGGCATGATGAATGTTATTAAAACCCTCAAACAGTATGCAGGCCAAGTTGTACGACCTGTACTGGGTACGCTGGTTGTGGCTTATATCGCGTATCATGCGGTTCAGGGCGATCGGGGCCTTTTGGCCTATTTTACATATAACCAAGAGGTAAATCGCGCTGCAGCGACGTTACAGGAGGTGCAGCAGGATCGTGTAAAGCTGGCGCATAGGGTCTCTTTGTTGCGTCCTGAAAGTCGCGATCTTGACCTGTTGGAGGAACGAGCTCGGATCACGCTAGATCTAGTACGAGAGGATGAATACATTGTATTTTTGCCTCCCAAATCGGATTAATCATAATACTACAATTTGTGGAAAGAAGACCGGGAAAGTCTTAAAAACAACTAACTTAACTTAATAGCAGTTAATTATACTTTTTTTATTTTTTAACAGTCACTTAAGCCGCCCTTGCCAAAGCGTCTCAGGCGGGCTACCTGTGTAATCTGCGATATGTTTCGAGGGAAGGCGCAGGGATGGCAGTTAAAGCGACGAAATCGAAAAGAAAGCGCACGTCGAAATCGGCAAAATCTAATCTCCAAGCTTCTGGCGAGGAACTGCTACAATTTTATCGCGAAATGCTGCTGATCCGGCGTTTCGAAGAAAAAGCCGGACAACTTTACGGTATGGGGCTGATTGGTGGCTTCTGCCACCTCTATATAGGGCAAGAAGCTGTTGTCGTTGGCATGCAGGCGGCTATTTCGCCGAATGATGCGGTTATAACCAGTTATCGCGATCACGGTCATATGCTTGCATGCGGCATGGAGCCGCGTGGAGTGATGGCGGAACTGACGGGTCGGTCGGGTGGCTACTCGCACGGCAAGGGCGGCTCGATGCACATGTTCTCTAAGGAAAAAAATTTCTATGGCGGGCACGGCATCGTCGCCGCCCAAGTCCCGCTTGGTACGGGGATTGCCTTCGCCCAGAAATACAATAAGACCAAGAACTGCTGCCTGACCTATCTCGGCGATGGTGCGATAAACCAAGGCCAGGTTTACGAGGCCATGAACATGGCGGCGCTTTGGTCGCTGCCAGTCATCTATGTGATCGAGAACAACAAATACGCTATGGGCACAAGTCAGGAGCGCGCCTCAGCGGGCACAGAACTGTATATGCGCGGTACCGCCTACGGTATACCCGGTGAGCAGGTCGATGGCATGGATGTGGTGGCTGTGCGCGCCGCGGGCGAGACGGCGGTGGCGCATTGCCGCGATGGCAAGGGGCCGTTCGTGTTGGAAATGATGACTTATCGCTATCGCGGTCATTCGATGTCTGATCCAGCCAAATATCGGGCGCGCGAAGAAGTCCAGAAGGTGCGAAGCGAGCGTGATCCGATTGATCTTGTGCGGCAGTTGCTACTCGATGGCGAACATACGGACGAGGAGGCATTGAAGGAGTTGGATCGTGGGCTCAAGGAAATTGTATCCGATTCTGTGGAGTTTGCGCAGAATAGCCCGGAGCCAGACATATCCGAACTGTGGACAGATATTCTGGTAGACGCCTAAGACGCCTTACCAAAACGCGGCGCGTACAAAAGGGGAGACTGCATGCCCATCCAGGTTTTGATGCCGGCCCTGTCGCCGACCATGACTGAGGGCACACTCGCGAAGTGGCTCAAGTCGGAAGGCGATGCGGTTAGCTCCGGTGATGTCATAGCGGAGATAGAGACTGACAAGGCAACGATGGAGGTTGAAGCGGTCGATGACGGGGTGATTGGCAAATTACTAATCGCGGAGGGGACCGAAAGTGTTGCGGTTAATTCGCCGATCGCATTGTTGCTGGCGGATGGCGAGGATGCTTCGGCAGTTAACGCGGTGGGCGCACCAGCCGCTGTGGTGGAAAATTCAGCTCCTAAAGGGGCTGATATTCCGGTTGCTGAGCCGCCACCGGTGCAGAGCGTTTCGGTTGAACAGGATTGGACCGGGCAGACGGTTACTATGACCCTGCGCGAAGCCTTGCGGGACGGTATGGCCGAAGAAATGCGGCGCGATGATAGTGTATTTCTAATTGGCGAGGAGGTTGCGCAATATGAGGGAGCCTACAAGGTCAGCCAAGGGCTACTTGAGGAATTTGGCGAAGGACGAGTGATTGATACCCCAATCACTGAGCATGGTTTCACCGGATTGGCTGTTGGAGCCGGTTTCATGGGCTTGCGACCAGTGGTCGAGTTCATGACCTTTAATTTTGCCATGCAAGCGATTGACCAAATCATTAACTCCGCTGCCAAGACCCTGTACATGTCCGGCGGCCAGATGGGCTGCCCCATAGTCTTCCGTGGGCCAAACGGCGCTGCGTCGCGCGTCGGCGCACAGCATTCGCAATGCTATGCAAGTTGGTATGCCCACTGTCCTGGCCTCAAGGTAATCTCGCCGTTTTCTGCGTCTGATGCTAAGGGCTTGTTAAAAGCTGCTATCCGCGATCCGAATCCGGTGATTTTCCTGGAGAATGAGCTAATTTATGGCGAAAGCTTCGATGTGCCGGACGATGCCGACTATACTGTGCCAATTGGAAAGGCGAAGGTGTTGCGTGAAGGTGATGACGTGACCCTGATCGCCCATTCGATCATGGTAGGACGAGCGTTGCAGGCGGCGGAAGAACTGGCCGCAGACGGGCTTAATGCGGAAGTCATCGATCTCCGCACCATCCGACCGCTCGATATCGAGACGATCATAAAATCGGTCAAGAAGACCAACCGCGTCGTATCGTGCGAAGAGGGCTGGCCGTTTGCTGGGATCGGTTCGGAAATCGCTATGGTCGTTATGGAAAATGCGTTCGACTGGCTTGATGCGCCGGTAGGGCGCATCGCAGGGCTAGACGTACCAATGCCTTACGCTGCCAATCTCGAAAATGCTGTTTTGCCGCGGGTCGAGCACATCATCGACGCGGCCAAAGCGGCCTGTTACCGGACCTGAGACGCTGTGCCGCGTCACGGAGGGGGGATGAACCATGCCGATCCAGATCTTAATGCCAGCGTTGTCGCCTACAATGACCGAAGGTACTCTAGCTAAATGGCTCGTAAATGAGGGAGACGATGTCAATGCGGGTGACGTAATTGCCGAGATCGAGACCGACAAGGCTACAATGGAGATTGAAGCTGTCGAGGAAGGCAAGATTGCTAAAATTGTCGTGCAGGAAGGTACAGAAGGGGTCGCGGTCAATGCCATAATTGCGCTGCTGTTGGAAGACGGCGAAGCTGCTGGTGCGCTTGAAGGTGCGGTCGACACGGCGCTGGCCTCTGCCCCCCCCCCGGCTGCTGCAGCGCCGGTTGCACCTGTTGCGGCGCCGGCTCCGGCCGCCGCACAGGAAGTGGCTCCAGCGCTGGCCGCAGCATCCTCTGGGGGTCGCATTTTTGCAAGCCCACTGGCACGTCGCATGGCGCAACAGGCCGGTCTCGGCTTAACTGATGTAACGGGCTCTGGCCCGAACGGACGGATCGTCAAACGGGATATAGAGTCGGCGCTCGCGTCCGGTGCACCGGCGGCTGTGGCCGCTGAACCTTTGGCCGCTCCTGCAACGGCAGCTACCTCTACCCCCATGCCGGAAGGACTCGAACCTGCGTTTGATTTCGAGCCAGCTAATTCAATGCGCAAGGTCATCGCCCAGCGTTTGACAGAGTCGAAACAGACCGTTCCGCATTTCTACCTCACCGTGGACTGCGAGATTGATACTTTGCTGGCGTTGCGCAAGGATTTAAATTCTCGGTCCGATGACTATAAGATTTCGGTCAATGACCTGATCATTAAAGCTTGCGGGGTTGCGCTTCGCCGCGTCCCGGCGGCCAACGCGTCTTGGACTGGTGATGGGATCAAGCGCTATCACCAAGCCGATATCTCGGTTGCAGTAGCAATTGAAGGTGGGTTGATAACGCCGGTGATCCGGGATGCTGGTGGCAAGGGGTTGGAGACTATTTCCTCTGAGATGCGTGACATGGCGACACGGGCCCGCGACGGAAAGCTACTGCCGGAAGAGTATCAGGGGGGGACATTCAGTATCTCAAATCTCGGCATGTTCGGGATAAAACAATTCGATGCTGTCATCAACCCGCCGCAGGGAGCTATCATGGCGGTTGGCGCGGGCGAGCAGCGGCCAGTGGTACGCAATGGTGCGCTGGCCGTGGCGACCGTAATGTCGGTGACCATGTCCGTCGACCACCGTGTCGTAGACGGTGCGATCGGTGCGGAACTCCTGGCAGCCTTCAAGACGCTTGTCGAAGACCCAATGACGATGCTGCTTTAGCAGGTATCTGCCTGAAAAAGAGGGGGTGATCATGGCCGAAACGAGTTTCGACGTCATCGTCGTTGGCGGCGGTCCGGGCGGTTATGTCACTGCCATCCGCGCGGCGCAGCTTGGCCTGAAGACTGCGTTGGTCGAGCGCGAGCATCTTGGTGGGATCTGTCTGAACTGGGGGTGCATTCCCACAAAGGCACTGCTGCGCACCTCGGAGATATACCACTACGTCACCCACGCGGAGCAGTTCGGTATTAAGGTGGAGGGGGCGTCCGTCGATCTAGCTGCTGTGGTCAAACGCTCGCGGAAAATTGCAGCCCAGCTGAATGGTGGCGTTGGCCATCTGCTGAAGAAGAACAAAGTGACGGTGTTTGATGGGGCCGGTAAGTTAGTTGGTGGCAGCGCTGGTGCTCGAAGACTTAAGGTCGAGAAGGATGGCAAAGCGGTGGCTGACTTAGTTGCCAAGCATATTGTGCTGGCCACGGGCGCGCGGGCGAGGTCCCTGCCAGGACTGGAACCGGACGGTAAGTTGGTATGGACTTACAAGGAAGCAATGGTGCCCGAAACCAAGCCAAATTCTATGTTGGTCGTAGGGTCGGGTGCCATTGGCATGGAATTTGCCAGCTTCTACAATGACCTAGGTGCTGAGGTGACGGTCGTTGAGGTAATGGATCGGATTCTGCCGGTCGAAGATGCTGAGATCGCAGCATTTGCGCACGGGCAGTTCGAGAAGCAAGGCATGACGATCCATACCGGCGCGCAGGTCACGAGGCTAGACCGTGCCGCTAACAGCGTTACGGCGACGATTGAGGCAGGAGATAAATCGAGTGAAATCACCGTCGACCGGGTCATCCTCGCCGTCGGGATAGTCGGTAATGTCGATGACCTTGGCCTAGAAGGCACTAAGGTAAAGGTCGAACGCTCGCATATCGAGGTCGACCACTGGGCGCAGACAGGGGAGCAAGGAATTTACGCTATAGGCGATGTCGCGGGACCACCTTGGCTTGCGCACAAGGCGAGCCACGAGGGGGTTGTCTGCATTGAGAAAATTGCAGGCTTTGATGGTGCCCATCCGTTCGAGACCAGGAATATTCCCGGCTGTACCTATTGCCGGCCGCAGATCGCCAGTGTCGGTATGACGGAAGATTCTGCAAAACGGCAGGGCCATAAAGTCAAGGTCGGGCGCTTCCCCTTTATCGGCAACGGCAAGGCCATTGCGCTGGGCGAGCCCGAGGGACTAATTAAGACGGTATTCGATGAGAAGACCGGCGAATTGCTTGGGGCACACATGGTCGGCGCTGAGGTAACAGAGTTAATTCAAGGCTATGTCGTTGCCCGGACGCTGGAAACGACCGAACACGAGCTTATGAATACCATCTTCCCGCATCCGACCCTGTCGGAGATGATGCACGAGTCGGTCCTTGACGCGTACGGCAAGGTTATCCATTTCTAGAATATGAACACGACTGCCAAAGCCGCCGCGCTGCGCCATCCGGAAAAACGCAATCGGCCGGACAACCCGATTAAGCGCAAGCCGCCATGGATTCGGGTCAAGGCGCCGGCATCGCCGGTCTATCGGGAAACACGTGACATAGTGCGCGAAAACGGCCTCCACACCGTCTGCGAGGAGGCATCATGCCCCAATATAGGCGAATGCTGGGCCAAAAAACACGCGACCTTCATGATCATGGGAGACACTTGCACGCGCTCTTGTGCCTTCTGCAACGTTGCGACTGGCACTCCGATGCCACTCGATCCAATGGAGCCGGTCCATTTAGGTGGTGCCGCGGCCAAGCTGGGGCTAGAGCATATTGTCATCACCTCGGTTGATAGGGACGACTTGGTCGATGGGGGCGCGGCACATTTTGCCAAAGTGATCCAACGCATTCGCGAGTTTGCACCCAGCACGACGATCGAAATCCTGACCCCCGATTTCAAGGATAAGCCGGGAGCTATCGAAGTGGTCGCCGCAGCTAAACCAGACGTCTTCAACCATAATCTGGAAACGGTGCCCCGGCTCTATCCGACAATTCGTCCCGGTGCTCGCTATTTCATTAGCTTGGAATTATTGCACCGGGCGAAGCGGCTAGACCCGAATGTCTTTACAAAGTCAGGCCTCATGGTGGGGCTCGGTGAAAGCCGCGAGGAGGTGCATCAAGTGATGGACGACCTACGTGCCGCCGATGTGGATTTTTTAACCATCGGGCAGTATTTGCAGCCGACCCCAAAACACGCGGCGATCGCCCAATTCGTTACTCCGGAAGAGTTCGACACCTATGCGTCGGCAGCGCGGGGGAAGGGGTTCCTGATGGTGGCCGCGACACCGCTGACCCGGTCCTCCTACCACGCCGATGCTGACTTCGCACAGTTACGGGAGGCGCGGGAAGCGCTAACCAACCGTACAGCGAACTTGTGACCGAGAGACACTGTGCCCACTCACACCGAGAAAAAATTTCTGCCACATAAACCGGAACAGATGTTTGATCTGGTGGCTGATGTGGGGCGCTATCCAGAATTTTTACCGTGGTGCGTTGGGGCACGAATTAGGTCTCGGACCGAGACACTATTAGTTGCTGATTTAATTATTAGTTTCAAAGGAATGCGAGAAAATTTTACGAGTAACGTTGCGCTTGATCGCGATGCGATGACAATTGATGTTACATATAAGGATGGTCCATTTAAATATTTGAATAATAACTGGTATTTTGATCAAACAGCTTCGGGTCAATGCATGCTTGATTTCTATGTCGATTTCGAATTCAAATCTCGGATCTTGGAGATGGTAATTGAGATACTTTTTGGCGAGGCGGTTCGTCGAATGGTACATGCATTTGAGCAACGCGCAGCGCAACTCTATGGTCCCGCGGCTATATCGTAATAAGGTAACTACGAATGTAGGCAGCTAGTTACCCAGTATTTTGGGACTCAATCAAACGCTAACTTTGATCGCTGGTATTTTGGCGCCAGCAAGTTACGGATAGTGTTGGCCTGCATCATCGTGACAAACAATGTTAAGCCTATTAAATTAGGTAACAATACTAATTTGTCAGTGTGCAGTTGTCGGTAAGGCGCTACCGGATGGAACCGCTCTTTTGATTACATCTTCACAAATTCGGGCGGCGAGGGCGATCATCAACGCTAAACAAAGCGAGCTCGCGAAAACTGCCCGTATTTCGTTGGCTACTTTGAATAATATCGAACGCGGCGTAGGGGACCCCCGCACCAGCACCTTGGAAGCGATCGAGCGCGCCTTGCAGAGGGCTGGGGTAGACATTGCCAGCGATGCTACTAGTGAGACGGTGACTTTGAGGCGGGTTGAGCGCCCGCAGGCCTTTGACACGTTTCTCGGTAGCCAGCGCGTGCTCGAAGCACTCGGTCCCGACTCGTTGCTCAAACTGCAGAGCATCCTGTTGTTCGCGCGTTGGATCCGGGGGCAGGAAGATGAACGTCCACGAATTTGCTTGCTCGTTGAGGGGCAGGTGCGAGCTGTTCTGTTTGACCGGGTTGACTTCAATCTTGGTGGTGGCGCACGTGTTGCTGAAGTTGCGGGGGTGATGCTTGCAGCCTTTGCTTTCCACCGGCCTCGGCTGCATTTCCTCGATCAGGTTATGGAGGACACGACGTCTGCCGAAGTCGACGAAGTGGTTGGCAGGCTGCAATCACTGCAGAGCCTGCCGTTGACCCATCCCAGCGAATTTATCGATGTTTTCAACTCCTGGGACAATTGTATGACGAGCTATGGCGCGCGTCCTGGCCATCCGCTGGCCAATCTTGCTGCACTTTTTGTCACAAAAATCGATTAAAGCTTTAATTCCTGGCGTATGATCGCTGTGCCGGCAACCATAGCCTGCAGCTTTGCCCGCGCCAGCCAGCGAGGGAGGGCGGAAAATCCGCAATCAGCGGTAACTAATAGTTTATTAGCCGGCAAATGCTCAAGCACTTTGCGGATTCGATCGGCGA
>CAYYUG010000031.1:0-25733 GCA_964474755.1 uncultured Rhodospirillaceae bacterium
CGAAGCTCAGCCCCGGCGTGTCTTTCTCAACGGCCAAGCACGAGATACCGGAAGGCCCCTCCCCCCCGGTGCGCACCATACAAACATAAATGTCACTAGTTGATCCCCCGGAAATGAACGCCTTCGCACCATTCAGCACGTAGTGGTCGCGGTCACGCAACGCTTTAGTCTGCAACGAAGCTGCATCAGAACCAGCACCAGGCTCCGTCAAGCAGTAGCTGGCAAAATGTTCCATCGTCATCAGTTTCGGTAGTAAATTTTTGCGTTGTTCTGAGCTGCCAAAGCGATCAATCATCCAGCACGCCATGTTATGGATGGAGATATACGCAGATGTTGACACGCATCCGCTCGCTAGCTCTTCAAAAATTACGGCAGCGTCAAGCCGCGATAGCTCCGAACCACCATGTTCCTCACCTACATATATTCCCGCGAAGCCAAGCGCCGCCGCCTTGCGAAGCGCTTCAACCGGGAAGATGCTCTCCTGGTCCCAATGTGCGGCGTGCGGTTCAAACTCGGCCATTGAGAATTCACGCGCGGCTTTCTGAAACGCTCGTTGTTCCTCAGCCAAATCCAGATCCGCGAGTGTCATTGCATCGCCCTCCTCCGCAGATGCGATGATATGCGGAGGTAAAGAGGAGTCAATTGCGCAAGATGGGCGCAGTCCGTTGCCCCGTCCCGACGCCCGGCGTAAAATCCGGTAAAGCTCACAGTCAGGTGCCCTAACATGTCCGGACCAAAGACCATAATGCCGCCGTTCGGGCGGAGCAAGGCGGCACAATACACTCCAGCTGCCACCAAAGCGCCTGGTCGCTATCCGACTACCCGCATGCGCCGCAACCGCCGTGACGACTCCGTCCGTCGGCTCGTTGCCGAAAACACGTTGTCGGTGGACGACCTGATTTGGACGATGTTTGTTGTCGATGGTGAGAACAAACGCGAACCCGTAGATTCGATGCCTGGCGTCGTTCGTTATACCACCGACGTGATCGCCGAAGCAGTCAACGAGGCTTACGAATTGGGGATCCCTGCAGTCGGTCTGTTTCCCTTTACCGATCCGAATAGCAAAACACCCGACGGCGCCGAATCCCTCAACCCCAACAATCTCGTCTGCACTGCGATCCGCAACATAAAAGAACAATTGCCAGATATGATGGTAGTCTGCGACGTAGCGCTGGACCCCTACACCACACACGGTCATGACGGGATCATGGACGGTGAAACGATCCTCAATGACGAAACTATCGCAATACTGGTCCAACAGGCGCTCAACCAAGCTGAAGCCGGTTGCGATACAATCTCGCCCTCGGACATGATGGACGGCCGGGTCGGGGCGATCCGCCAGGCGCTGGACGAAAACGGGCATAACGACGTGCGGATTATGGCCTATTCGGCGAAATACGCCTCCGGCTTCTACGGTCCGTTCCGCGATGCCATAGGTACCAAGGCTGCGTTGATCGGCGACAAACGGACCTATCAGATGGACCCAGCCAACTCTGATGAAGCGCTGCGAGAGATCGCGCTCGACATCCAGGAAGGCGCTGACATGGTCATGGTCAAACCGGGCATGCCCTATCTCGATATAGTGCGCCGGGTGAAGGACAGCTTCGGCATGCCGACCTTCGTCTATCAGGTGTCCGGCGAATACGCGATGATAAAAGGCGCAGTCGAGCGCGGCTGGCTCGATGAAAAGGTCATCCTTGAGGCCTTGTTGGGTTTCAAACGGGCTGGTGCGGACGGTATCCTCACCTATTTTGCTATCGAGGCAGCGAAGAGACTAAAGAGCTAATAGGCGCTGAAATATTTCGCTGCACAGCAATCGTGCCAAGAGACGTCGTGTCCCGCATCGTGGAAACCTACGTGACCGCCAGTCTACGGCAATAGCAGTAAAAAGCTCTCGTTGCGCAAACGACTTATAGGCTCTGCCCCAAACCACTGGTCATTGCAGGCCTGTATGATTAGGGTCAGGATCGGTACTGAGCCCAGAAACCGTTCTGATCGGGTTTCCTCATAGTAACGAACGGTGCCATAGTATCCAGAACATGGCGTTAAAAACTAGCAATCCAATTTACAGACTAAATCCACGGCCCCGCGCGCTGCGCAACCTTAAATTCCGATCCCCATCACTGGATCTTCATGCTCTTCAAATGGCAGTGGTGATAGGGTGCGTTGCGCCACCGTATGTCGGTTCAGGCCAAGTCCACCAGTTCGACTAACAGGATACTTTACCCGCAGGACAGACAGAAAATTCATGGCTACATTACGGGAGTAACTTGATTTTGAAATTAATCCCTAATGATACCGCCGAGAGGTAGGATTTGTTCTTCGCAGCCGCCGGCTCCATCTCACTCAGCGGTTCCAAATCGTGTGCTAGAGACCACAGCTACCATGATAATCGCGCACGAAGGTCGCCCACGACGGTCCCGCTCCCTATAAGTTGAGGCCCCACACCAAATGATCCGACGCATGATGACATTTCACAGGACCTAATCCTGGTTGGGATCGCGTAACCATCGCTCATACCTCGGCCACAAAGCCGGGAAAGACGACCCGGCATCTCTCAGCCAGAGAGGTACGGAAAGCGCTGAAATCGCGTCCATTTTGGATCAACACATGCACGAAAATTACATTGCTCGTGGTACCATCTTTGCACCAGGCTATGTATGCAATGCGAGGGAAAACATCTCTTCCTAAACAAGCTATCTAACCGTTGAACAAGCCGTACGACAAGGCGTTTCTTTTGTCATTAGACCGCACAGACTATTTTTGATTGATATGGCATTTTCAACCCCCAAAAAGCTCACGCGGTGGAAGAATAGCCAGGAAACACTGCATAATGTGCTTCAAGGATCTGCCGTTATGAATGAGAAAATTATCCGTTTTTTTGAAACCAACCAACCATCAACACCCTGCCTTGTTGTCGATCTCGACGTCGTTCGGAAAAACTACAAAGCGTTGCAAGCTGCCTTACCTCAAGCGGATATCTACTACGCGGTAAAAGCCAATCCCGCGCCAGAGATACTCAAATCGCTATTTGAGTTGGGCGCTCATTTCGATGCGGCGAGTTTCGCAGAAATCAAATTTTGCTTTGGTGCGGGCGCAAGTGCGTCCTACCTGTCTTATGGCAACACAATAAAAAAACAACACGATATCGCGCGGGCGTATGAAAGCGGCGTCGACCTGTTCACATTCGATAGCGAACAAGAGCTCAACAAATTGGTCATCGAAGCCCCCGGCGCCCGCGTTATCTGCCGCATTCTAATTGAAAACGAGGATGCGAAGTGGCCGTTGTCCCGCAAATTCGGCTGCGACCCCGCAATGGCGAAGGATCTTTTGATTACAGCCCAAAGCCAGGGTTTAAAACCATATGGCGTTTCCTTCCATGTCGGTTCGCAACAGATCAATCCGCGACAATGGAGCGCAGCAATCTCGACGACGGCGAACCTCTTCGCTGACACCGCTCGGTCGGGCGTTCATTTAGAAGCAGTAAATTTAGGGGGTGGGTTTCCGGCATGCTACCGGGACCAGGTTCCAGAAGTTGGCGAATATGGGGACGTCATCTCCAGCGCTTTGGCAAAATTTTTCGGGAATATTCCACCTCGGGTGATAGTCGAACCGGGCCGAGGCCTTTGCGGCAATGCCGGGGTAATTCAGTCAGAGGTCGTGCTTATTTCGCGGAAGAGCATAGATGACCAAACGCGATGGATCTTTCTTGATGTTGGTAAATTTGGAGGCCTGCCGGAAACGACCGAAGAGCGAATCCAATACCGTATCCGGACCCCCCGGGACGGCAGTGCTACAGGACCCGTAATCATCGCAGGCCCGACTTGCGAGGAATTGGACATTCTCTACGACAAAGCCAGATACGAATTGCCGCTGGCGCTTGAAATCGGGGATAAGGTCGAGTTCTTGAGCGCTGGCGCCTACACCTCGACCTATGCCTCGATTGGATTCAACGGCTATCCGCCGCTTGATGAATACTATATCTAACCAAGTGCAAAACGTTTCAGTGCCAAAACAATTGGGAAGCTGTGGTATGTTCGTTTCATTCAAGTATACGTGCAACTGCGAGCGATGTTGAGCGAAGGAACACTTTGTGGTTCGAGCCCCTGTTTGACCCTTTAGGCACCAAAGTTGGCGTAAAATTCGACAATTCACAACACATCGGTCCATTCAATGACATTAGAGTCGTTTTCAAATCAAAAAACTTGCCCCCTGAAAAATATTACATTGTAAAATAGCTATCGCCGTCGGCGACCACTTTGCAAGGCGCGGCCTGTAGCGCGCAGCAAGGCACTCAGTTTAATAACGTCCGGCTAACAAAAGCCTAGAAATTTTGACTGAACGTTTAGAATAAGCGGCTATACTGAAAGGCAGACGAAGCAACGCTTGGTACTAATCGCCAGCGCGATCAAATTCTTAACAAATTGGTGTAGTATTTCAGGCAACACCGTTTCCTACCCATTTAGGTCGATCGCCGGCGGGGCAAATTGCAAGGTGTCCCTCGCGCGTGCAAATACCAGCCGACAAGAAATTGAGTGAAATGATACATCGTCTAAATGGTTCGTTGGAGGTACCAACCTTACGAAATGGTTTAGTTCCTCAAGGAGGGTCCCGCGTCACTGCATAGGCAGCATCTAATCGTATTTCTGGAGCGAGAGGATTAAGACCCTGCGGAAGCGCCTCTACTCAAACAAAAACGGATGCCATGAAGCAACCAAAATCTCTGGACAACAGCGCGCCATACGCATCAGACGCCAGCCTCGAATGGCCCGATAGACGCGGAAATCTAAAAGACTATGCTTTATTCGAAGGCGTCACATGGCGTCGTATATTGGCTTTCTGCGTCGATTTCGTGATCCTGAGCTTAACTTGTACTGTACTTATCATCATAATCGTATTCTCTTTTGGGCTATTTTCTGCCCTATGGGCGCTGACACCATTCATCCCGGTCGCCTACCATTCCTGCATGATTGGAGGTAGTCAGTCGGCCACCTGCGGCATGCAGGTCATGGGAATTAAAATCCGTTCTTCGGACGGCGCAAAACCCTCGCTTTTGCAAGCCTTCGTTATGACTTCACTGTTCTATTTGAGTCTCACGTCCCTAACTCCGATGGTTCTCATCATTGCCCTATTCAACGACCGAGGCCGTTGCTTGCACGACATCCTCTCCGGAACTACCGTCGTCCTGACTAACCCGGACCTTTGACCCAAATTCGACGGACGCGTAACATTTTGGCTGATGACTAGCCAACGTAAACCAAACCTCTTTTCGTTTTTTCGCTCGGGGCCTATGCCTTGCCCGTACCTGCGCGGCAAAGTGGAGCAACAGCTCTTCACGGATTTATCCGGTTTGGGTGCGCAATCCCGATACGAAATTCTATCCCAGGCTGGCTTCCGCCGTAGCCATCACATCGCCTATAGACCAGCCTGCCGGGGCTGCGCCGCGTGCATCCCAATCCGGGTTGTCGCCTCGGAATTTAAACTCAGCCGCAACTGGCGCAGAATATTGAACAAGAACTCAGACCTCACGGTCGATGATAAAGGAACGTTTGTAAGCGACGAGCAGTTCGCACTGTTTTCGCGTTATATGCAGTTGCGCCACTATGGCGGCGATATGTCTCGCATGGGCCGCAATGACTATTTCGAGATGGTCGTTTCCAGTCCCATCAAAACCAGCATACTGGAATACAGAAACCCGGAAGGCGAACTCGTTGCGGCCTGCCTTACGGACCGTGTTGCCGACGGCTTTTCTGCGGTTTATAGCTTCTTCGACCCTGCCCTGAAGGCACGGAGTCTCGGGAGCTACATCGTGCTATCGCTCATCGCAAGGGCGTGCGCTGAAAAACTGCCATACGTTTATCTTGGCTTCTGGGTCGCAGATAGCCCAAAGATGCATTACAAAATTCGTTTTCGACCGACCGAAGGGTTTAGCTCGAATGGCTGGCACCCCCTACCGGAAAGCCAGGGACTACCCCCCGGAATAGAGACCATCTAAGAAAACCTGTTGTTCCGCGGGAAGCCTTTCGGCGGCAACCTCCCAGCTTGCGCCCGTTTACCAATCCAGTCGCGCAACTGAGATTCCGTCCGCGTTCGTTCGCCTGATTTCCATTTTAACCCATCAGTTCGGTTAAAAACGACCGCATCAGAAAGACCACCATCCTTATAGCGTTGCAGAATGACGCCACGGCCGCGTGCCATCTCTGGCAATTCTGCTGAATCGAAGACCAACAATTTCCTGTTTTCCCCAATCACCGCTACAGAATCACCCTCTGCAACAACACAGACCTTGGCCTCGTTGCTACCAGATACGTTCAACACCCGTTTGCCCACCCTAGTCTGTGCAAAAACCTCTTTCTCCGTGACAACAAAGCCCCGACCGTCACTCGACGCCACCAATAATTTACGATCAGGTTTAAAGATTTGTAGCGCGGCGATGTCATGATCACTCGGCATGTCAAACATGAGCCGAAGCGGTTCCCCGAAGCCACGCCCACCGGGCAGTTTGTCAACCCCAATCGTGTAGAAGCGTCCATTCGTGCCAAACATCAACAGCTTATCGGTGGTTTCTGCATGGAAGACGAACCTTTTACCATCGCCCTCCTTGTACCGCACTTCGCCAAAGTCTTGGAGGTGCCCTCGGACGGCTCGGATCCATCCCTTCTTGGAACAAACCACCGTCACCGGCTCTCGATCAATGATCGCCTCCAGCGGGATGACCACGTCAGACGGCGGCTCGCCAATCTCCGTCCGCCGCTTACCCAGTTCCGTCTTTTCGCCAAACCTCTTGCGAATTTCGGTTATTTCGTCGCCGATCGCCACCCAACGCAGCTTTTCATTGCCGAGTAGTTTACTCAGTTCCGCCTTTTCTTTGGTTAGAGCCCCATGCTCGGTGCGGATTTCCATCTCCTCAAGTTTACGCAGATTACGCAGCCGCATATTGAGTACCGAATCGGCTTGCAATTCGTTTAATTTGAACTGCCTCATAAGAGTATCCTTCGCATTGTCCTCTTCACGAACGATACGAATGACTTCATCCAAATTCAGATAGGCAATCAAATAGCCATCAAGGATTTGTAACCTATGCTCTATTTTGCCTAACCGGTAGTTCAAGCGCCGGATCAGCACCTCGTGTCGGTGCTCTAGAAAGGCGTGCAGCACCTCTTTCAGGTTCATCACGCGCGGCACCTGGTACACATCGAGCACGTTCATATTAAGCGAGATTCGGTTTTCGAGATCTGTCTGGCGGAACAACGATTCCATCAGCACCGAAGGATCGACATTCCGGCTCTTCGGTTCCAATACCAGCCGAACTTCCGTGGTCGACTCATCCTGGATATCGTTCAGCATCGTCAGTTTGCGCGCGTGCATCAATTCGGCGATTTTTTCAATCAGCTTCGATTTTTGCACTTGGTAGGGTATTTCGGTGATTACCAACCGGTAGCCACCGCCCTTAACCTTCTCAGTGTTCCATTGCGCGCGGAGCCGGAACCCACCGCGGCCCGTAGTGTAGGTCTCGAGGATACTCTCTTTCGCCTCCACCAGGACACCACCGGTCGGGAAGTCCGGCCCCGGCATTAGATCGATCAGCTTACCGACAGTCGCATTAGGCCATTTTATTAGATGCCGCAGAGCCGCACAGATTTCACCCACATTATGCGGTGGAATATTCGTCGCCATACCAACCGCTATTCCCGCTGCGCCATTGGCCAGCAAATTGGGGAAGTTCGCCGGCAAGACGGCCGGCTCATCGCCTTCGCCGTCATAGGTTTCGCGAAAGTCGACCGCATCCTCGCCAATGCCTTCGAGTAATGCTTTTGCAATTTCGGTCAAACGCGCCTCGGTGTAGCGCATGGCAGCCGGGTTATCACCATCTATATTGCCGAAATTGCCCTGTCCATCGACAAGCGGATAACGCACTGCGAACCCCTGCGCCAGCCGCACCATCGCATCGTAAATCGCCGCATCGCCATGAGGGTGGTACTTACCCATGACATCACCAACTATCCGCGCGCATTTCTTAAACCCGGAAGACGGATCTAGGCGTAATTCTCGCATCGCATAGAGCATCCGCCGATGGACCGGCTTAAGTCCATCGCGCACATCCGGTAAGGAGCGCGACATGATGGTCGATAGCGCATACGACAGATAACGCTCGCCGAGCGCATCGACGAAGGGAGTAGGCCGGATATCACCAGCTTCGAAATGTTTGGACATATCGAACCGTTTGTTAACAACATCAAGGGTAACGGAAGTCTCGAACCTGCTAAATATAGTGTCAGGGCCCTGTATCGGGAAGGTTCTTTTCAGCCGCGCGTCGCATCAAATTGACAAAGCGATCCCTTGCGTCAGGTAATTTGCGTTCCTGCGGCTGAAAAACGTGACGATCAAGGAAATATCCGGTCAGGCGCAACCCGTCGAGAATTTCAGCAACGTTGAAGTTCGCCTCTCCTTTCAAGAAACTCGGCAGCCTCAACAGCTTGTCACGATAGGGTGCACCAGCGTCACGCGATACTGCTTGGGCACTGCGCGGAGAGACATAGATCAAATTGTCGACTACACCAGTAGCGGCACAAGAAGATAGATCAAGACCGAAACCAAGCTCGCCTAAAAGTTCAAGTTCCCACATCACGTATCGCAGGCCAAACTCGGCTTTCTCGAGATCATGTATAAGATGCAAAGTGTCAGAGAACAGTTGCGGGTGCGCCTCCCGCTCGGCAAGACAATTATCCAGGGTCGCGCAAAGTGACGTAAGTGCTGCCAGTCGGTCCGCTTTATCGAATAAACGGGCGGCATAACTAGTTTCCAATTCTACAGTATAGCTGCCCAGATGTTCTTCCAGGCGCGCACGCCATATAACGGCGACGAGATTACCAGGTTCCAACACGCCGCGCCGCCGACGCGACTGCCCGCCTCGAACGAGACCTGCATGTTGGCCGTGCGCCTCGGTCAGTACTGACAAGACGACCGATGATTCGCCGTGACGCCGCGCTGACAACACGATACCGTGATCCATCCATTCCATAGTAATACATTAGCGTACCCGAGCCATCGGGTTAACAAACACGTGTCATCGGCGGCGGTGATTGCGTAGTATCCTGCGGTCCATTCGAAATAAGCGGGTAGCTATAATGAGCGACGGTCACGATCACTCTCATCTTTCGGAAACCGAATTGCGCGTGCGTGCGCTTGAATCGCTTCTTACCGAGAAGGGGCTCGTCGACCCAGACGCCTTGGATGCTATTGTCGACCGATACGAAAATAAGGTTGGCCCGCGCAATGGTGCGAAGGTTGTCGCGCGAGCGTGGACAGATCCAGACTTTAAGAAGTTCCTGTTAGAGGACGGCACGGCCGCGATCGGCTCACTGGGCTACCTCGGCAGTCAGGGCGCCGACATGGTAGTTCTGGAAAATACTGACAAGCTCCATAACGTCACGGTTTGCACGCTTTGTTCCTGCTATCCCTGGCCAGTCCTGGGACTGCCACCCGCCTGGTACAAGTCCTTTCCCTATCGGGCACGGCTGGTGAAAGAACCACGCGAGGTACTGAAGGAATTTGGCCTGGAGTTGGGTGACGACGTCGAAGTTCGCGTCTGGGATAGCACGGCGGAGTTGCGCTATCTGATTTTGCCGGAACGCCCGACTGGCACCGTCAATATGTCTGAGGAAGAACTTACCGATATCGTCACGAGAAACTCCATGATAGGCACCGAAAAGATCTCCTCGCCAGCGGGAGACGAATGATGGACGGCATTCATGATATGGGAGGAATGGATGGTTTTGGCCCGATCCCTATCGAACGCAACGAACCGGTCTTTCACGCAGCCTGGGAAGGCCGGGTCTACGCCATAAACACCGCAGTAGGCGCCTGGGGGAAATGGAACATAGATGCCGGCCGTTTCGGAATCGAGATGCTGGACCCGGCTCTCTATCTACAATCGAGCTACTACGAGCGCTGGTTTTACCGGAATGAGAACCTGCTGGTAGAGCACGGCATGGTCACCCGCGCAGAGTTGGATAGCGGAAAAGCGTCAGGCGACGACCGAGAGATGCCACACAATGCAGAGGAAATTTTTGATAAACAACGAAAAAGCCGCTCGTTTCGCGTCGATGAAGACATACAGCCCAAGTTCAAAATGAATGATGCTATCACGGTCCGCAATATCCATCCGAAGACCCATACTCGGATTCCCCGCTACGTGCGCAGCAAACGAGGTGTGATCGACCGCGACCACGGCGTGTTCATTTTCCCGGACACGAATGCCCATTATAATGGCAAGAAACCGCAGCATGTATACAGTGTTATGTTCACCGCACAGGAACTGTGGGGATCGGACGCACCGGCGCAGGACAAGCTCTATCTCGACCTCTGGGACGACTATATGGACCCAGCATGAGCGTCCCGACTCGCGAAGAACTGCCATCCTTGCCGCGCGATGAGGAAGAGCCAGTCTTCAAGGAACCCTGGGAAGCGCAGGCCTTCGCCATAACCCTTCGCTTATACGATGGCAAGCACTTCACATGGCCGGAATGGGCAGAGTGCCTAGCCGTGGAAATTGAAGCGGCGCAGCAGGCTGGCGACCCAGACCTGGGTGATACCTATTATCACCATTGGCTGAAAGCGCTAGAAAAGATCGTCGCCCGCAAAGGTCTGTTGAGCGCCAATGAGCTCAGCCGCCGCAAGGACGCGTGGGATCGCGCTGCACGTACAACGCCGCATGGCGAACCAATTAAGTTGGGTCCAAACAACTAAGTATTAAGCCCTAATCTGATACGAGAACGTTCGTTTTTCGGACTGTATAATCTGTTTACGTTTGGCAAAGGCGATCTTATCGCGTCCGCGTTATTATTTCTCGAACCTGCCCGATATGCCTCGAACGACGTTTCGTTGTCGAAGGAAATCAACGCGTAGGCGATATCGTTAGTGCTTTCATACAGCATCCCGCAGCCCTTTAAATCACAGCAATCGCCGAGATAATTTCATGTCAACAGATGCCATACTCCTCAAAAGGGTCACGGTTGAAGGGATAGAACTTGTAACGGATTAATAAAATTACGTTCATTGGATCTGTCTTCGTCAATGCTTCAGCGACGGTTACCGTCGATGGCCGGTCTATGTTTCGAACCATATCGATGCTAATGCATCGCATCGCTTGACCCATTGTGCCGCCATGACATTATTGTTTAAACAATATCCCACGAGGAGATTGAAATGGCACAGTTAGCCACGACCGAAACCCTGCATGGTGACAACCCAGCTCACGAGGCCCGTCTGCTTATTCGAAACGGTGGCCATAAGGGACACACGGCTGGCATGGCACCCGGTTACGTGCAGGCGAATTTAGCTATCATGCCAAAGGATTACGCGCAGGAGTTCCAGACCTTTTGCCAGTTGAACCCGAAGCCCTGCCCAATGTTAGGGATTGGCGAGATCGGCTCACCGCACTTACCAGCCCTTGGCGCAGACCTAGACTTGCGCACCGACCTGCCCGGCTATCGGGTGTTTGAGAATGGCAAGGAAATCGCAGTCACCGACGATGTCACTGATTATTGGCGCGACGATCTCGTCGCCTTCCCGCTCGGCTGTTCCTATTCTTTCGAGGACGCGCTGCTGAGCGACGACATTCCGCTACGGCATTTCGAACGCAATGAGTGCGTCGCCATGTATGTCAGCAACCTAGAGACCAAACCGGCAGGACGCTTCCATGGCAACACAGTGGTCTCGATGCGCCCACTCAAGCCAGCTGACGCGATTCGGGCGGTTCAGGTCACTAGCCGGTTCCCGAACGTGCATGGGGCACCGGTCCACATTGGCTTGCCGGAAATGATCGGTATCGAAGATATTGAGCAACCAGTCTTCGGCGGTGCGCCGCCACGCATGAAAAATGATGAGATCCCAGTGTTCTGGGCCTGCGGGGTCACTCCGCAAGTAGCAATCGAACAGGCAAAACCACCCTTCTGTATAACCCACCTGCCAGGTTGCATGCTGATCACCGACCTGAAGAACAGTCACCTGTCCATTATCTAGGCCCGGCTAGTTCGGAAAATCGAGGCCGAGCGCGTGGTAGTGCTCGGCCTTATCTTTCCAGTCACGTCGGACCTTGACGTGCAAGAAAAGGTGCACCTTGCATTGCAAAATCACCTTCAATTCTTCGCGAGCGGCCGCGCCGACCGCCTTTATACGTTGTCCGCCCTTGCCCAGCACCATGCCCTTATGACTATCCCGTTCGATGATAACGACCACAGCGACGCGGGCACTGCCATCTTTAAGGGTCTTCCAGTCTTCGGTCTCCACAGTCAGAGCGTAGGGAAGTTCCTTGTGCAGCTGCAGAAAGAGCTGCTCGCGAACAATCTCCGCTGCCATAAGCCGCATCGGCATGTCGGAGAGCTGATCTTCCGGAAACATCCACACACCCACGGGCACGCTGGCTGCCAAATATTCTGTTAAATCCTCGACCCTATCGCCTTTCAGCGCGGAGATCATAAAGGTCTCTCGGAAGGTGCCGGCTTCATTGATTGCTTTCGATAGTGCCAGCAGTTTTTCATGCCGCACTTGATCAATTTTGTTCAAGACTAGAACCGCATCGCCCTTAATCTGCTCAACAATTCGCCGCGTATTAGCGTTAAAGCCCCGCTCGCTATCGACGAGAAGCACCAAAATATCAGCATCTGCCGCCCCTTTCCAAGCCGCATCCACCATCGCCCTGTCGAGTCTCCGGCGCGGCGCAAATATACCAGGTGTATCGACAAAGACGAGTTGGCTTTTGTTTCGGGCGACTATACCGAGCACCCGTGTCCGCGTCGTTTGCACTTTTGGCGACACGATAGTCACCTTTGCCCCAACGATGCGATTAATCAGCGTCGATTTTCCCGCGTTTGGAGCTCCCAGAATCGCGATGAATCCGAAGCGTACCGCATCAATCATCGGCCTGCACCATTCTCAACAACGCGCCCGCCGCGGACTGTTCTGCCGCACGGCGAGTGGACCCGGTCCCCGCAGATTCCGGCCCATCGGCTACGGACACTACAATGGTGAATGTCGGAGCGTGGTCGGGGCCCTCACGATTGGCGATGCGGTAGGCTGGAAGAGGCATGCCGCGGCCCTGTGCCCATTCCTGCAACGCCGTTTTACAATCGAGAGGCGGCTTGTTGGAGCGCTCCATTCGCGCCTGCCAATGGTGCCTGATGAAAGTTTCAGCGACAGTGTGACCGCCATCGAGATAGAGCGCCGCGATTACTGACTCACAAACATCCGCCAACAGGGACGGGTTCGCTCGCCCGCCAGATCCCGCTTCGCCCATACTCATGATGATGTGGTCACTCAGACCAATTTTGCGGGTCACCTCGGCCAGCGTCTCGCGCCTCACCAGGTCAGCGGATCGGCGTGCAAGTTTTCCTTCGTTTTCGTCGGGAAACTGTTCGTATAACATCTCGGCAACAACCAGAGACAATATCCGATCCCCAAGAAATTCTAGCCGTTCGTAGTTTGCCGACGGGTCAGCCGCAGCGCTGCCGTGAGTCAGGGCTTTGTTCAGGATCTCTGGATCCTTAAAACTATACTGAAGAATTGCGGTGATGCTATCCATCAACGCAGTACGCCAAACTTTCCACTATTCAATAGCATTGAATAGCCGACTATAGCGAACCGTAATCGGCCATTTCCAGATCTCCCAGATTCTCGCCTTGCCATTGGTTGAATAGAACAGAAACTCAGCCTTACCGACCAAATTTTCCGCCGGCACGAACCCAACAGGCGCAGTCGACATACCATTATTCAAGTAGACTACACGGCTGTCCAACGAACCGTCACGATTGTCCCCCATCGCAAAGTAGTGCTGTTCGGGTACTGTATAGACATCGGTGTTGTCCCACCTCGATTTGTCCCCGTGGGTTTCGATGATCTTGTGAATGCGCTCGCCTGGAAGTGTCTCAATATACTGAGGTGCCGTGCCGATATCCGACCCGTCACCCCTAAAGTAACCTGTCCGGCGCCGTTTAACAGGCTTTCCATTAATGTGCAAAATACCGGAAATAATTTGAATTCGATCGCCCGGCAAACCCACGATACGCTTGATATAATCGGTCTTATTATCCTTGGGCAGCTTGAAGACCGCAACGTCGCCACGCTCGGGATGACTTTCAAAGATCCGGCCTTTGAACAGAGGCGGGCTAAAAGGCAGCGAATGGCGGCTATAACCGTATGAATATTTTGAAACGAAAAGATAGTCGCCAACCAGTAGCGTCGGTACCATCGATCCGGACGGAATATTGAAAGGTTCGAACAAGAAAGTCCGCACGACCACTGCGAACAAAACTGCATAGACCACCGTCTGTATGGTTTCACGAAAGGTGCCCACCTTCGATACGGCCTCTACCTCGGCACCGCTATCACTCCTTGGAAATTTTGACGCCATATAGGGCCTTCACGTGTTACTGGTGCGGCTTTAATGTAGTGGCTACACCATCCTGTCAAGAGTGGACACTTGTCAGCAGAATTCAAAGGAGCATCCGGTTACAAAGGCACTGTGAATATAATGACCACTGCGTTAGCCAAAGCGGATTCGTCGGTGAGAGACAGTTCGATTCGCGTGCGCATGCCCTCTGGCGTCAGTTTCTGCATACGCGCCAAAGCTCCGCCCCGCAATACCATGGTCGGCTTGCCCGATCGCAGATGCACAACCTCCATGTCGCGCCAAAAGACACCCTCGCGAAAGCCTGTGCCCAACGCCTTAGAACAGGCTTCTTTCGCGGCAAACATCTGCGCATACCGTCCGGCCCGATTATGCGGCCGGCGTTCTGCGCGCTCCTGTTCTTGTTTTGTAAAAAGGCGGTTTTCAAATCGCCTCGGGAACCGCTGCAAGGTTTTTTCTACCCGCTCAATATCACAAAGATCCGTGCCAAGACCAATGATCATGTGCTGCGTGCACCTTCGGCATCAGCCCGTGCCCTGTCCATCAACGAACGCATGTGCCGGATCGCTCTATCGAGACCACTAAAAATTGCTTCACCTATCAAAAAATGTCCGATGTTTAGCTCGACTATATTGTTAATCGAGGCGACTGGAGCCACATTGTCATAGGTCAGGCCATGGCCAGCATGACACTCCAGACCAATTGACTCGGCATATGCAGCCGCAGTTTTGATGCGGACAAATTCAGCCACCTGAGCAGAGCTTTCGAGTTCGGCGTATGTACCGGTATGTAACTCTACTACCGGTGCTCCGACCGCGACTGCGGCGTCCAACTGGGTCGGCTCTGGCTCAATAAAAAGTGAAACGCGAATACCAACCTCGGACATCTGCCGAACGAAAGGCTGTAGATGGTTGTGTCCACCGACCGCGTCGAGGCCACCTTCGGTCGTTTGTTCCTCGCGCTTTTCCGGAACGATGCAGACAGCATGCGGCTTATTTCGCAATGCTATCTCCAGCATCTCCGTCGTTGCCGCCATCTCGAAATTGAGCGGTTTCTCGACCTCCTTACCAATCCGCCGGATATCTTCGTCGCGAATATGGCGCCGGTCTTCGCGAAGATGAGCCGTGATACCATCAGCACCAGCTGCTGCCGCCAACTGTGCGGCGCGCACCGGGTCGGGATAAACACCCGAACGGGCATTACGAATAGTCGCCACATGGTCCACATTCACACCGAGACGCAGTTTCCGTTTCATTGCCTAATAGCCTCTACATTTTAGAATTGTGCCACGCCTCTCAAATATTCTGTGAAACGCGGCACTGTTGCCACTAGTCTAAGCACAATGCAGTTGATTGGGCATTTAATGATCCAATTCACTTCAATCCGACGGGACTAATATTGAATTATCCGCTAACTCTGTGCTCGCTCAACTGAGGCAATAGCTGAATCGACCCTTAAACCGGCGATAATATTCGTCAAGTGTTGAACGTCATTCACTTGAATGTCGATCTGCATTTCAAAGAAATCTTCCGAGCGGTCGTTGATCTTCAAGTTTGAAATATTGCCTTCATACTGGCCAATAACCGCGGTCAAGGCAGCGAGGCTACCAGGCCGATTGGCAAGGACGACATTAATCCGACTGACATGCTTGCTAATGTCTTCGGCACCAACCTCCCACTGAACATCCACCCACTGTTCCGGCATTTCGATAAAATTCGATAAGGTTTCGCAGTCCCTTGTGTGAACCGTGATGCCCTTGCCTATCGAGACAATCCCTACAATCTGATCGCCCGGCAAGGGATGGCAACAGGCCGCCAAATGTACTGCCATGCCCGGTATCAAGCCCCGTATAGGCACCGCGTATTCGCTAATCCCCTTGACGCTCGGTGCCAACCGTTGCCGCTTCCGTCCGGTCCGCGGATAGGCAGCCGCGAAGACATCCTCTCCCGTAAAGCGTCCCTGACCGACCGCAACAAGAAGATCGTCCACAGAGCGGCAAGTCAACTTCACCAAAACGCTCGTTAAGGTCTTCTTTACAACCTTACGGCCTTCCCGACGGAAGGCCTTTTCGATAATTTCCTGACCAAGGCGATTGTATTGCTCGCGCGTCTGAGAGCGTACGAAGCGGCGAATGCAGGCGCGTGCCTTGCCTGTTACAACAAAACTTTCCCAATTTGGCGACGGCGATTGATCGGCTGAAGTCAAGATTTCAATCTGATCGCCATTTTTTAATTTGGTCCGCAGTGGCGCTTCCCGCCTGTTTATTTTCGCGCCAACACAGCTATCACCAATCTCTGTATGGACCGCATAGGCAAAGTCGACCGGTGTCGCACCCAGCGGCAATTCCATCAAGTCACCCCTCGGCGAAAAGCAGAAAACCTGATCGGAGAACATCTCCAGTTTGGTGTGTTCCAGAAACTCCTCCGGCGCTTCGGCATGCTCCATAATTTCCAGCAATTCGCGAAGCCAACGATACTGCCGACCGTCAGTCAACAAATTATGCTTGAACTGCCAATGCGCAGCTACACCGAGTTCCGCGACCTCGTGCATCTCGTGCGTACGGATCTGGATTTCGATACGCTGTTTCTCTGGTCCGTACGCGCTAGTGTGCAACGAGCGATAGTCATTCGGTTTGGGTATCGAGATGTAGTCCTTAAAGCGCCCAGGTACGACGCGATAGTGCCCGTGAATCACACCAAGCGCCCGGTAGCAATCCTGTACTTGCGGGACAACGACGCGAAACGCCATGATATCAGAGAGTTGCTCGAAGCCTATATTCTTCCGCCGCATCTTATGCCAGATCGAATAAGGGGACTTTTCACGCCCGGTCACGACCGCTTCGATCCCCTTATCGGCTAGGGTTTGCGTCAGTTCAGAAGTCACCTTTCCGACGATATCCCCTCCATTTTCGCGCAGGAATTGAAGCCGCTTAACGATGGATTTACGCGCATCCGCGTTCAATTCAGCGAACGCCCTATCTTCCAATTCTTCCTTCCAGTCACGGATACCAATCCGTTCTGCCAAGGGCGCGTAGATATCCATCGTCTCGCGCGCGATTAGCGATCGCTTTTCTGCGCTCCTAATGAATTCCAATGTCCGCATGTTGTGCAGCCGGTCCGCCTGCTTGACCAGGAGAACCCTGATATCTTCGGACATCGCTAATAAGAGTTTGCGAAAATTTTCCGCCTGCTTGGCGCGGTCGGACAAGGTCTCAATTTGGCTAAGCTTTGTGACACCATCGACAAGCCGCGCCACATCTATGCCGAATAAACTTTGGATATCCTCCACGGTTGCAACAGTGTCTTCGACCGTATCGTGCAATAAGCCAGTTATAATGGAATCACAGTCGAGTTTCTTGTCTGACAGGATACCAGCGACTTCAACGGGATGAAAAAAATAGGGATCGCCAGAGGCGCGCTTTTGGGCTCCGTGCGCTTTCATCGAGAAAACGTAGGCGCGGTTGAGGGCATCCTCATCCGCAGCAGGATCATAGCTCTTTACACGTTCTACCAGCTCATATTGCCGCAGCATGCGGCATCACTCCGTCACACGCCACCTGGTGATCTGTATTGCGACTATTCCGACGGCCCTTCTTTTGCCTTCGGTGCATTAACTACGGGAGCCACATCGCCCTCGGTAGCATTGGTATCGTCCAACATTGCAGCGCCGGCCATCATTTCGATCGGATCTTCCTCTTCCGGCTCATCAATTTCGACATGTTTCTGCATGCCGCGGATAACATGATCTTTTAATTCTTCGAGTTCGATTGTCTCGTCAGCGATTTCTCGTAGAGCAACGACGGGGTTCTTATCGTTGTCTCGATCGACCGACAAGGGCGCCCCGGCAGATATTGTCCGGCTACGTTGCCCGGCTAGTACAACCAATTCGAAACGGTTCGGGATTTTAAGGACGCAATCTTCAACAGTTACTCGAGCCATGCGTATTATCTCCAATTCCGTCCATTTGACGTGGGCCGCGGAATATAAGCATACCCTTACGCTAATTCAAGAAATTTGCTGCTACGATCCTTACTCTTCCGATAATTATCGAACCTTGTATGTTCAGGCGAAAGCCTGAATTACAAATGGCCCTTGTCGATCTAGTGCCAGCGTCATAAATACTTTATTATCTAACGTTCAATTTCGCCTATGTATAAATATTTAAGAGATTGGCGGCGTTAATTAATTAATGTTGTTTCAGGGTATATAAAAATGACTTTTAAATTTCATAAAGATGAAAAGATTGCGCTTTTTATCGACGGGGCTAACCTTTACGCGGCGGCAAGAGCACTCGGTTTTGATATCGACTACAAGCGCCTGCTAAGTGTATTAGGGGAGAATGCTCGCGTTATTCGAGCATTTTACTATACCGCGCTTATCGAGGATCAGGAATATTCACCCATACGGCCACTGGTCGACTGGCTTGACTACAATGGCTACACAATGGTCACTAAGCCAACTAAGGAGTTTACGGACAGCTACGGACGCCGCAAGATCAAAGGCAATATGGACATCGAGCTCGCAATCGATGTCATGGAGATGGCAAGCATTATCGACCATGTCGTCCTATTTTCCGGTGACGGCGATTTCCGGCGATTGATCGAAGCGGTACAGCGAAAAGGAGTCCGAGTAACGGTGGTCAGTACGGTGAAATCATCACCACCAATGGTTGCCGACGAACTCCGACGCCAGGCGGACCATTTCGTCGAAATGACAGATTTGACCGAAGAAATTGTGCGCAAACACTCGCGTCAGGACAGCGACTCGAGCGAAATAGATGCCGATCAGCCGGATGACATAATGAGTGACGAAGACGATTACGAGGAATACGACGACGAACCAATTATCACGACGGCCTGAGCGCTCGCAGATGCCGGATGCGTTGCCAGGCCGGGATTGTCCTCACTGTCCCCGCCTCGTCGCCTTTCGAGAAGAGAACCGTGCAAATTGGCCAGAATGGTACAACGCGCCGGTCGACAGTTTCGGCTCCCTAGACGCCACGCTTTTAATCGTCGGGCTGGCGCCAGGCCTACGCGGTGCGAACCGAACCAGCCGCCCGTTTACGGGAGACTACGCGGGTCAGCTGTTGTACCCGACACTCCTGCATTTCGGACTTGCTACCGGCCACTATACCGAATGTCCGGGTGATGGCTTATCGGTCGTTAACTGTCGGGTTACGAATGCCGTTCGCTGCGTGCCCCCACAAAACAAGCCAGTTGGAGCCGAAATCAATGCTTGCCGCGACTTTTTGACCGCAGAAATCGCCAGCATGCCAAACCTGCGGATCATATTGGCGCTTGGCACTGTGTCACATGCCTCGATCCTGCGCACCGCAAGTCTGCGGCAAAAGGATTGGAAGTTTAGACACGGTGCATTTCACGAACTCCCGAATGGCATGATCCTGGCCAACAGCTATCACTGCTCACGTTACAACACGAACACCGGACGTTTGACCGAGGCAATGTTTCACGACGTCTTTACGGGGATTATTAACCACGTTCGCGCATGACTCGTGCCTTCTGGCGCTTCCAGTCCCGTTCCTTGGACGTCTGGCGCTTATCCACCTGTCGCTTGCCGCGCGCCAATCCCAACTTCACCTTAGCGATGCCGCGGTCGTTGAAATAGATCGACATGGGTACGATCGTGACGCCCTGTCGGTTAGCCGCTCCGATTAACCGCTGCATCTCCCGTTTGTGCAGCAATAGCTTGCGAGGACGCCGTGCTTCATGATTGTTGAACTGCGCGCTGTTATTATATTCGGGAATGAAGCAGTTGTTTAGCCAAAGCTCTCCATCGCGTGGCCCTGCCCAGGCCTCGGACAGGCTCGCCTGCCCTTGCCGCAGAGACTTAACCTCCGTCCCTTGGAGAATGATACCAGCCTCAATCTGCTCGTCGATAAAGTAATCGAACCGCGCGCGCCGGTTCTGCGCGACGGAGCCACCCCCCGACAAATTTTGGGCCATGGCGTCAGTTAAGCAATCCGACCGAAATCATCGCGTCCCGGACGGTCGTCTTGCTGCTATCCGCAATAGGCACGATTGGCGGCCGGCAGTACTCGTCACACTTACTCAACAAGCTAGCCGCATACTTTACAGGCCCAGGGCTGGTCTCACAGAACAAGGCATCATGCAACGGCATAAGCTGATCGCGCACGACTGAAAAGGTATCGATTTCACGGTCCTTCCAGGAATTGTGCAGTTTCGCACATAGACGCGGCGCCACATTTGCCGTGACCGATATACAGCCATCACCCCCCTGACCGAGAAATGCACCGATGGTCGCATCCTCGCCGGAAAGCTGGCAAAATTCTTCTTTGATAGCTAGTCGCGATGCCAGCGGCCTAGCCAAATCACATGTTGCGTCCTTAACACCTACGATGTTTGGCAGCTTTGCCAACCGCGCCATCGTCTCAACCGACATGTCGACAACCGAGCGGCCCGGAATGTTATAGATGATGACTGGTAAATCAACTTCATCGACGATCATTTTGTAGTGCTGGTAGAGACCTTCCTGCGTCGGCTTATTGTAGTAGGGCGTCACCACCAGCGCCGCATCGGCACCTGCATCTTTCGCGTGCTGGGTCAATGCGATCGCTTCCGCAGTCGAGTTTGATCCAGTTCCAGCGATGATCGGTACTTTTCCTTTAGCCACTTCAATACTGAGTTCCACGACGCGCTTGTGCTCATCATGGTTAAGTGTCGGCGATTCCCCAGTCGTTCCCGTAGGGATAAGGCCATTCGTTCCTTCACTGATCTGCCATTCCACAAAGGATTGAAAACCAGTTTCATCGATAACACCGTTCTGAAACGGCGTAATCAACGCTACTAGTGATCCACTAAACATTTTCGTTTCTCCCTGTCGCGCCCACAACGTCGACGTAAAATTAACGTTACCCGGCCAAACCAGCAATAGATACACAATCCTCTCATTGGATCGAATTTGGCCATCGTTCGGAAATCGCTTAAATTTCTATTCTAGTCGTGTAGCAAATTTCTCTAACATACAAGATATTGCTATTGGCTACTGCGAATATTTCGATCGTCCGACAGAGCCAACTCTTGAAGGTCAGAGGTGGCATTTTCATTAAAAAACGGGGCGCTATTCAAAGCAGTCTATAAAACAGCGAAGGTCGCCGAGAGTGAAACGATGATCCAGCATACCGCTGCCAGGACAGGCAGTTTAAAGGAGAACGATCATTCATGGCTGTCACATTCTATAAGAGATTGCGGCGCAACAACTCAAGAGAATGATAATTTTCTGAGCATCGATCCGAATTGGTTGCAGCTCGTTTCGATACCTCAGAGGAAGGAGGAACCCATCAAATTTGGCTTGCCTAATATGACGGCACCGGATTGGTTTGCAGTTAATGGTTCTGGCCGTTGACTGGATACCGCGAATATCGCTATGGGGCACAGGATGGTCTCTCACTCTACTACCGAGATTACGGCGACCCATGCGGCGCAGCCTTGCCTGTTCTCTGTTTGCCAGGGCTAACACGCAACTCTAATGATTTTCACAAGGTGGCCTTGCGGTTATCGAAGGTGCGGCGTGTCATTTGCCCAGACTACCGCGGGCGCGGACAGTCAGATTACGACACCAATGCAAAATCCTATCAACCGGCAACCTATCTTAACGATATTCGCCACTTATTGGCCATCACAGGGATCGGCCGCACCATCGTAATCGGCACATCTCTTGGCGGGCTACTCGCAATGGGTATGGGTGCGGCAATACCGACGAGTCTCGCCGGCGTAGTGCTCAACGATATCGGCCCGGAGGTGGCAACGAGCGGGCTCAACAATATCATGGGAAAAATAAGCACAGACCGGCCCCATACAAGTTGGGATAGCGCCGTTAAAGACCTAAAGTGTATCTTTCCTAATTTGATACTCAAAACCGAAGCCGACTGGCTGAACGCGGCTCGGGGTACTTGGCGCGAAGGCGATGATGGAAAATTGTATTTTGACTGGGATATCCGATTGGTGGATAAATTCCGCATCGGACCGCCTATCCCCGATTTATGGCCGATTTACCATACCCTTGACAAGCTACCTACACTGGCAATTCGCGGAGCCGTGTCCGACGTGTTGTGCACCGAGACTTTCTTAAAGATGGCAGTGAATAGGCCAAACCTGCAGCAGGTAACGGTCCCCGATGCAGGGCATGCGCCGACCTTGAGCGAACCAATCGTTCGGGACAAGATCGACGCTTTTTTAGAGACACTTTAAGAAACGTAACACTAGGAACAAAAACCATCATGCCTCTGGAGGTATTATTGCCGACCCACACATTCGACGATATAGTTCCCAATCCGCACCAAATGCCACTTTAAATTTGGCGGTTCAACTGACGCTATGCTGAGACGAACACCGAAGTTTTGTACCGCTTGGGTCCGGCTTGGCAAGCCAGATGGCGGCAAAAGCCCTTTCCTTTGTAGCCGAGTATACCAACGAGGCGGACTTGCTAAAAGCAACGGCTCTACCAATGCTAAACATCCCCTTTAGCCCTATCGTTCACTCGTTTAACGACAAGTCGGATAGCCACCCGCTTTATGGCACGAAAGGTGAGCGCCGGTGCCAGCATGAAGCGACGCACCGGATCTGAAATTTCAATTGTCCGCCGCCCCAAAGCTGCCAAACCGCGCCGCGCAACGATGTCCGCGTCCATGATATAAGGGAAAATACCCTCAGTCAGACCAGCACGGCGAAAGAATTCCGTCCGTGTCGCGCCCGGGCAAACGGCGAGCACGTCAACCGGAGCGTTCCTCAACTCCCCAGCCAGTGCTTCCGCAAACAAAAGATCAAATCCCTTCGTCGCTGCATAGGTCGCGAAGAACGGCAACGACTGGAAAGCGACAACGCTGGAGACCATGATGACCCCCGCGCGTGCCCCCGACGCTTCAGCGCGCGACAGCATGCCTGGCAACAGGGCCCGGGTGAGTACTACCGGCGCAACGACATTCACCTCCGTCATCTCGCGCTCAGCTTCCGGAGGGTTTTCTATCAGGGCGCCAAAATGTCCGAGGCCAGCGTTATTAACCAGGAGATCAATCCCGGCGGCATCGGCTGCCGCAATGACCCAATCGCGGCCCTCCTGTGTCGCAAGATCGGCCGGCACTATCTCTATCCGCCTACCTATATGGGCCAGCGACTCCTTCAACGCTGCCAGCTTCGCCTCTGTCCGCCCTGTGAGAACGAGGTTTGTAGTTACAGGCAGCGCCTCGGCAAATGCTTTGCCGATCCCATACGTCGCTCCAGTGATAAGGGCGCACCGATGCTCCATGTGTTTTCTCCTTCACGGTGGAACTATAACGTGTATTTAATGTATTAAAGAGAAGGAACCATCCGATGCGTGCCTGGCAGCGCATGCTGAGCGGGCGACGTCTCAACCTCCTTGAGCCGTCGCCGTTAGATATCGAAATCGAGGACATCGCGCATGGCCTGTCCCGGGTAGCCCGCTGGAACGGACAAACCTCGGGCAATTGGGCGTTCAGCGTTGCCGAACATTCCGTACTGGTGGAGACGATACTAGAACGGTATCGCAACAACGCACCGACAGAATGGCGGCTCGCCGCACTGGTTCACGATGCAGCCGAATACGTCATTGGCGACCTAATATCCCCATTCAAAGCAGCCGTCGGATTAGACTACAAGGCTTTCGAGAGGAACCTACAAAGCGCCATCCACATCCGCTTCGGATTGCCGGCGACACTCCCGAAGACAGCACAATCTCTCATAAAGCGAGCCGACCGCGCCTCCGCTTATGTTGAGGCAGTCCAGCTCGCCGGATTCGATCCATCAGAGGCCAAAAAAATATTTGGCAAACCGCGCAACCTCAAAGATACCCCGTTGAACCCATTATCTCCAGACAAAGCTAAATCCGCCTTCCTCGAACGCTTCGAAACGCTATCCGCCGAGTTGTAGCGCAGCTATGATGCGCGACATCGCAACACCTCTGCTCATACCAGATAACCCTAATATGCAACGATAATGACTGATGAGCCTGCCATACAACCCAATGTTCTCGACCGCCTGAAGGCGATCGTAGGCCCACTAGGTTGGATTGAGGATGATGCCCGTAAGGCTAGCTATCTGGTCGATATCCGCAATCTTTACCAGGGTGCAGCCCCGCTAATCCTGCGGCCGTCCAGCACGAAAGAAGTGGCCGCAGTCGTCAAACTTTGCGCAGACGCTGGTATCGCCATCGTGCCACAAGGTGGAAACACCGGTTATTGCGGCGGCGCCACACCGAACTCATCAGGTAATGAGATTGTCGTCGTCCTGACCCGTATGAACCGCATCCGCCAAATTGATCCGCTCGACGACACGATTACAGTGGAGGCAGGATGTGTCCTCGCAGATATCCAGGCCGCAGCGGTATCGGTTGATCGCCTATTTCCTCTGAGCCTCGCAGCGGAAGGCAGCTGTCAGATCGGCGGCAATCTCTCGACTAATGCGGGCGGCACGGCCGTGCTGCGTTATGGCAATGCGCGCAGCCTAGCCCTTGGGCTGGAGGTCGTGCTGCCGAGTGGTGAGATCTGGGATGGTTTGCGTCTGCTGCGCAAGGACAATACCGGCTACGATCTGAAACAACTCTTCATCGGCGCTGAAGGCACGCTCGGTATCATTACGGCTGCGACCTTGAGGCTCTTTCCGCAGCCAGTCAAAACCTGCACCACATTCGTCGCGCTAGCCGATAGCACTGCGGCGGTGAAGCTGCTGGCCCGCACCAAAGGTGCGAGTGGCGACGGCACGACGACTTTCGAATATATAGATCGCACATGTCTCGACTTAGTCTTCGCGATGCACACCGACTTGTCAGATCCTTTCTCCAATCGACACACTCAATACGCGCTGATCGAGATGTCCACCAATCAGGAAATCGTAGAAAAAGTCCTTAACGACGCCTTAGAGGCGGAAGAAATCCTCGACGCGGTGATAGCCACAAGTGGCGCGCAGGCGGTCAATCTGTGGAAGCTTCGGGAATTAATACCCGAGGCACAGAACCATGCTGGTGGGGTCATCCGGCACGATGTGTCGGTACCGGTTTCCCGTGTCCCGGAATTTCTGGAGCGGGCGCGCATCGCGGCAGAAGAGACGATCACCGGGGTTCGGGTCGCGCCTTTCGGCCATATCGGCGATGGTAACATGCATTTCAATTTGGTACAGCCCGAAGGCGCCGAGCGAGCAAGATTTCTCGACCGGACGCACGATATCGAGATCAAAGTGCACGATATCGCAACTGACCTGGATGGCAGCTTTAGTGCCGAGCACGGGATTGGCCAGCTCAAGCGTGACGAACTCGTCCGATACAAACAACCGGTCGAA
>CAYYUG010000031.1:25833-42696 GCA_964474755.1 uncultured Rhodospirillaceae bacterium
GCATCGCGGAAAATTACCGCTTACTGGGCTGCAGTGGCATCATGCCGCTGGAGCAATTCTGGCAGCTGATCGACGGTTGGTACCTTCAATGTAACCCAGATGTTCACCGATACGGCCCAAAATTTGGAACTGGTTTCCATTGATGAGCGTCGATACGTGTCGTCAACACCTCTTCTGTCGCTGGGTTAGAAGGTATCGTCGGCGCGGTATCCTATTCCACGGTAAAAGCTGGTGTCATCGACATGTCATCGCCGTTGGCACGTGAATTCGCGCGTGATGGTATCCGCGTTTTACCCAGCGCGCCGCCCCCCATCCAAACCCCGTTGGCGAAACCGCGAATGAAAGCGCTCCCAACCAATTCATCAGCGTCATTCCTATCCCCAAGAGTATGGGACGTCTGTTTAAAATCGCTGCGCTCGTCCGCCATTTCTGCGAAAATAACATGCTAAACATTAAGGAAATTCGCCTGGACGCCGCAATCCGGCTGTCCTGAACACAGGAGTGTGAGCGATGGGTGATGTTTATGTTGTAGGTGTCTCGATGACACCATTCGGGCGATACATTGACAAATCTGTCAAGCAGCTGACCAACGAAGCTGTGACCGCGGCGCTAGACGATGCAGCGCTGGGAAAGAAGGCCGTAGGTGCAGCCTATTTTTCCAATACAACGCAAGGGTTGTTGGAAGGACAGTATTTGGTTCCGGGTGAGATGGCGCTACGAGATATGGGCTTCGAAGGCATCCTGATGATGAATGTAGAGAATGCCTGCGCCAGCGCGTCGAGCGCCTTCCACAGCGCCTATTTATCTGTGAAAGCGGAGATGACGGAAGTCGCCCTCGCTGTCGGCACCGACAAGATGTACGATGGGGACAAGACCAAATCGTTCAAGATTTTTGATGGTGCACTCGACGTTCATCGGGTCGAAGACACTTTCGCCGATCTTGGTGTGCTGGGCGAAGGGGTAGAGCCCCCAGAAGGCACAAACACCCCTAACGGGCAGCGCAGCCCCTTCATGGATGTTTATGCCAGTTTCGCAAAATTCCATATGAAAAATTTTGGCAGCACGCAACGCCAGTTTGCCGCGGTAGCTGCCAAAAACCACCAACATTCAACCCACAACCCACTGTCACAGTACCGCGATGCCTATTCTATCGACGACGTACTAGATGCGCGGCTAATTTCCTGGCCACTAACGCTGCCGATGTGCTCACCGATCAGCGACGGCGCTGCCGCCGCTATCCTGTGCGGCCAAGAATATTTAGATCGGTTGGATGAGTCGGTCCGAGAGCGGGCAATCCGGATCGACGCCTGCGAGATAGGTACGGGTGTCACCCGTTCGGCTGAGGAGGTCGAGAAGCATATAACGCATTTGACTGCCAACCGTGCCTACGCACGGTCGGGGATTGGACCGGAGGATATCTCCGTTGCCGAAGTGCACGACGCAACAGCTTTCGGCGAGGTGACGCAAACCGAAAATCTCGGCTTCTGCGAATTTGGACAGGGCGCCTGGCTTGCTGAGCAAGGAGAAACAGCGCTCGGCGGCCGAATACCGATCAACCCGTCCGGCGGCCTAGAGTCGAAAGGGCATCCCATCGGCGCAACTGGCCTTGGACAGATATACGAGCTCGCCACCCATCTCCGCTGGGAGGCCGGTGATCGACAGGTGCCAAAGGCCCGGTTCGCCATCGCGGAAAATGGTGGCGGCATTTACGGTATTGAGGAATCAGTCTGCTGCATTACGATACTGGCACGCACCCGATGACTGGTAGGGTTTCGGTTTATCACGAAGTTCGCGGAACAGCGATGTGGATCACGCTGAACCGCCCGGACGCCATGAATTCGCTCAACGATGCGGTCGCTGACAGCCTCGCCGCTGGTTTAGATGCAGCGGCAGCCGACAATGCCTTGCGCTGTATCATCATCCGCACCGAAGGGCGCGCCTTCTGCGTAGGCGCCGATTTGAAAGTGGTGCAAGAGAAATCAGACGAAGGGACAATGGACACCTTTGTCAACCGCCTGTCGGACGTGTTCAACCAGATCGAGACATTTCCAAAGCCGGTGATCGCTGCAGTGAATGGCCTCGCATTGGCCGGCGGGCTTGAGCTGATCTTATGCTACGACTCAGTCATCGCGGCGGAAAGCGCCAAGATTGGTGACGCACATGCAAATTACGGGCTAATCCCCGGCGGTGGTGGGTCCGTGCGCCTGCCCCGCAAGATCGGGCCGACGCGCGCAAAATATCTGATGTATACGGGCGATTTCCTGGAAGCCACAGCATTGGAGCGCATGGGATTATTCAATCAGGTTGTTCCCGATGCGTCCCTAGAAAAGACGGTTGCCATGCTCGCCGCACACCTGGGTGAGAAATCGCCGTTAGGGCTGAAGCTCATGAAGCAACTCATCGACAATAGCTTGGAGCAGCCCAAGGAAACGGCGCTGTGCAACGAGCTCATGGCGATTGCTACACACAGCCAATCGCAAGACTGGATCGAAGGGCTCGCCGCGTTCGCGGAAAAACGTAAGCCAAAATTTACCGGGCGCTAATTAAATCATCGCTACACGCGCTCGGCTTTAGCCTCACTCAGTTGCAGACTTAGTTTGGAAAGGAGGTCAAAGGACCTCGGTGGAACAAGCTACCCTCTCGCAGGGTTTTAGATAGCCAAGTTCGGCCACGCACAAGGCCTCCACCGCCCCGTTGGACGATTAATTTTGCAGGGCCAACCATAGTCCAGCGAAACCGCGACGATGGGGCGCAGCTAGCTATCTTGATCATCGATTCGATAGAAACTACTTCATTAGGAATTGCTGCGGTCTTGCTCGGCCACTGCCAAATTATCTACGGAGAAAGGAAGATGAAGAAAATGTTTCTAATCGCTGCCGGACTAGCATTGGCGCTCGGTAGCACCAACGCCTCTGCTGCCGATGTTGAAGCAGGCAAGAAAATTTTTAAGAAGTGCAAGGCCTGCCACTCACTTAATCCAGGCAAAAAGAAGGTTGGCCCATCGCTGCACGGCGTCATCGGCAACAAGGCCGGTAAGATGAAGGGCTTCAAATATTCCAAGGCGATGAAGAAGGCCGAGATCACCTGGGACGATGCGTCACTCGATTCCTATCTAACTAAACCGAGGAAATTCCTCAAAGGCACTAGAATGTCATTTGCAGGCTTGAAAAAGAAGAAAGATCGCGACAACGTTATCGCCTACATCAAAGCGAATACCAAATAGTCTGACGAAGCGGCACGAGTGCGTCGCTATTCGGAGCGACACGCCGCACCTGTGATAAGCTATGGTCGATGTATAAGTCGCGTTTCATCGGCCTTAACTGTCCCATCATCCCGAATAAGCTAAACGCATAAACGCTGTTGCCTCTCTATCGGTTCGCAGACGCAATGTCGGTCGGTGGGACAAGTACAGGCGTAGCAGCTCAATCAGATAGCGCCAATGCAATATCATTTACGGGCCAACTCTCCTTGCTATAGCGACAAGCTGAAGACTATAGGCATCGATTTCGAAGAACTGATCTATCGCGACACCTTCCCGTCGATCCCGCCGCCGACTCGTATCGAGATCTAAAGGACCGACAAAGTGCTGATCCTGCGCAACCACCTATGGCACAAGTGGGACCTAGCGGCGACGTTAGCGGCAATCCGCGGCTACGATACAGGCGTCACAATGGTGACGGACGGGGAATACAGCTAAACTTAGACGTCAGCCTGCAAATCCAGCCCTTCAATATAGCTTAACTCTGTCCACTGCACGTTAGACACGCAGATCCTTTAGGTTATAAAAAAATATGTCCTTCTATATCCTGGCCTATCCGACGAAGTTGCAGACGTTTGGGTTGCCAGATGCACAAGGATACAGGGCGCGCGACAGGCCGGCTCGATAACCATGGCGCAGTATTCTGGCCCAACGAGTTCGAAGACATAAGTGGTCACTTTTTTGCCGATGGCCTTAGCCGCCTCGTTAAATGCATCAGCCCGGTATCGATTAGTGCACATTCGCATCACCGGCCGCGAAAATCTTCGCGCATTCGATTCCGAGCCTACCGACACTGTCCGTCACCACTTTTGCCTTACCTGCAAAACTATTTCGGTTCATCGGTTGCATCTCCCCATGAACTTCAGGCAGACTGTTCGTCTGCCGGTGTCCTATGAAATCGGCATTGCTCAGCACAAAAAATAAGAGGCTCTACCATGATTTTGGTTGGCGGATTCGGCTCTCCTTTCACCCGGCGCGTCGCCGTTACGATGCGCCTACTCAATCTTGATTACGAGCACCAGCCGCTCAGGTCGAACATCCCGGAACAACGTGCCGAACTGCAAAAAATCAATCCGCTCGTCCGCATACCAGCCTTGGTCACCGACGATGCGGGAACCCTGGTCGACAGCGCCACGATCCTCGATTACCTCGACCACAAGGTGGGACCAGAAAAATCGCTGACCCCGCTAAGTGGGCCGGAACGTATTCGAGTGATGGCGCTAATCGGTCTCGCCGTCGGTGCAGTCGAAAAGTCTATCGCCGAATATTACGAGCGCGGCAAGCGGCCATCAGAGAAATACCACCAGCCCTGGATGGATCAACTGCTTGAACAGTCGAAGGACGGGTTTGTCGCCTTAGACCAGGAAGCTCAGTCGCCCTGGATGACTGGCAACAGCATCACCCAGGCCGATATCAGCACAATCTCTTTCTGGGACTTCGCCAAGCACAATAGGCCGGACGACGCACCACCGCTCGATTGCCCCAAGCTCGCAGCCCTGTCGGAACGGGCAAGTGCGATGCCAGAATTTTCCGAAACACGCCCTCCCGACTACTAATCCCGAATCATCCTTGGCTGAGTATAAAGTGCTTCTCGAAGACGCAATGCTGACTTAGGCAACGTCCAAGGCTTTTTTTTAAGAGCCTTTGTCATGTCGAATCTAACGCCCACCGTTACGTCCTTTTTTAGCGCATAAGCAATGATCAGAGCAGTCACCTAGTCCCATTGTTAAATTCTCTATTTTTTCGGATAGCTCATTCACCTTTCAATGAGCCCACATCATAAGGGGAAATCTGCACGATAGTTAAAATTAGGATATCTCAACAGTCCTCTACCTCTATCGACACCTGCAGATCAGCCTTTAGATTTTATTCGTTCCCCAGGACAAAGGACGCACCGCAATCATTCGCAACCGCTCGCACCTCGTTGTAGAGCGTCTCCGTCATCGGAATCCCCTCGACCAGCCGTCGCTCGCGTTCGATATGTTCCGGATCGCCAGCCACCATCACCGGCTGTGCAGAATCGACTGGGTCAGTGCTGTGCAGCATGTCGATCAAATCGTCGAGATCATTCTCAAATTCACCCTTTTCGCGGAATGCTGCGGGATCAAGCGCCAGACAGAAATGGCCAACATTGATGAACTGCTCGCGTTTGCCACTCTCCAAATTGTAGCCACCTATGAAAGATCCAGAGAGAACGCTCGACAGTATGTCAACCATCATGGCAAGCCCATAGCCCTTATGCGAACCTAGCTCTCGAGACCCCCCAAGTGGTGAGAGGCGCTTTGGCGTCGCGGCCAACGCCATTTCTGGGTCGGTGGTTGGGTGGCCCTCAGAATCGTGTGCCCATCCCAGCGGCAGTTCCTTGCCGCTACGGCGGGCGATCTGCAGCTTGCCAACCGCCACAGTACTCGTCGCCATATCAAGCGAGAACGGATCATTCCGCTTTGCTGGTGCCGCAAAGGCGATGGGATTAGTGCTGTAACGCGGTTCCTTGGCAAAGGTCGGAAGGACCGAACGCTGGGTAGTTCCCGTCGTGCACAGCCCAATCAACCCGCGCTCTACTGCCATGGTCGAATAAACGCCGGCCGCACCAAAATGGTTGGAACCGCGAGCTGTAACAGCGCCTACACCGAATTGTTCCGCCTTATCGCAGGCCATCAGCATCGCCTTCGTACCGGCGACATGGCCCAACCCGTGATCCGCGTCGACTAGCGCGATCGCGCCAAAGTCACGCACCACACGGACATCGGGTACCATGTTTAGCGCTCCATCCTTCCGCAGCCCGTCATAGCGCGGCAGCATACCAACGCCGTGCGAGTCGATCCCGCGCAGGTCGGATTCAACCATGTTTTCGATGATGACTGCGATGTCTTTATCCAGCATACCCCAAGCGCGATAAACCTCGGTAAGCTGCCGGCGCAATGTGTCAGGCGAAATTGTGTACATCTTTGTCCCCTTGTTTAAATGCAACACAACCCCGCAGCTACGGAGTGGGCGCAACTTGGATTACGAGAGCCATCCTTTCAACGGTTCAGGCATCGAGTTCAGGATAGTGGCGGAATACACCATACTCGTTAAACGACAGGCGCCGCTCGGAGGTCAGATAGGCAGCAATATTCGTTAAGTTAATGACCTTGTCATGCAACGCTATAACATGTGGATAATCCGACTCGATACGGGTCATTGTATTGGGAAAGGCGAAACGCAACCCGGCAACACATTGAAACAGGGATAGGTCAGGATAGGTGATGTCGGCGCCAATCAGCGTGCCGGACTCGTACCTGTTGCGCGCCACCACACGTTCAAAATAACTAAGATATTTCGGCACTCGAAGCTCGAGGAAACGCTCGGTGTAGCGTTTTGCCTCTTCAATCTGGTCCTCATAGTACAGCGCTGTCGAAACTGGATGGTGTGTGTCATGGCTTTCCTGCACCAGATCAGTAACAGTCAGTTGCAACTGATGCGCCCAAATTCGATTCGCCTCATCTGCCGGTACAAGTCCATGTCGCGGTCCTAGATAGGCCAAAATATTCGCCACCTGTGCGATTATCAGGTCGCCATCCTTTAGAAATGGTGGTGCGAAAGGCAACGCACCCACCGCGTCACCGGCAACGATTGCCCGCATCTTTTCCATCCCGCCCTTTTTGCGTGCAACATCGGTGTAATTGGCTCCCATCTGCTCAAGTGCCAAACGGACGAACTCGCCACGCCCCTGAATTTTGGGCCAATAGTAAAAATCATAGCTCATTACCGTATGGTCCTCTTCCTCATCCTGTCCGCTTGCGCGCCAACACCTGCAGGGTTGGCGCATCTTTTTTGTAGAATCGCTTCTGGATATCGAAGCCATACGCATCTAACAGCCGTGTCAGGGTAGTCTCGGAGAAAAATTGCACGTGACGCGGCGGCGAGAACATGTCCCAGGCAGTCACGTCTTCCGGCACGCGCGAGTGAGCGATGTCGGGCGTTGTCAGGAAAAGCTTGGCGCCCGGCCGAGCAATTGCGCCGAGGAACGTCATGTAGGATTTGACAGACCCAATATGTTCGATGACTTCCGAGGAATGGATAAAATCGAACATTTCTCCGCGCACTTGAAAGGTCTCGAAGCTTTCCTCGAAGAACCGTACGCTTGGGAAAGCGTTGCGCGCGTAAGCGATCGAACCGGGGCTGATATCGAGCCCCGCTGACCGCGCGCCCAGCCGGCGCATCGACTCCGCCACGAAGCCGCCACCGCAACCAACATCAATCGCATCACGGCCTACGAAATGCGGCCACAACCGCAACGCGCGAAGCATGGCCCGTCGCATACGCGATTTAGCTTTTGGATAGCGGCCGACGCTGAATGCCGTGTCGTCATAGAGCGCTGCCAGTGCCGCTTCATCCGGCATCGGGAACAAAAACACGAAGCCGCAGTTTCGGCAGACGACGAAGTCATACGCATCCTTGCGCGCAAAAAAGGCTGTTTGTACGCCTTCGCATATGGGGCAGGCATCCATTAGCAAATGTCTATCGCGGGAAGAGAGAAGAGGCTATGAGAAATTTGGTTTTTTGAGATGGGAGCGCGTCACCCAGCCAACTCCTTCGGCTCATGCAGATCTATATCAAACTGTAAAGCGGCGAGGTGCGCATACAGCCGGTTTGAACGTATTAGTTGCGCGTGACTGCCGCTCGCCACTGCACGGCCCTGGTCCATCACGACAATGCGATCAGCATTCATCACAGTCGACAGTCGGTGAGCTATGACCAAAGTCGTGCGACCAGCCTTCAATTGTTCCAAAGCCGCTTGCACCAGTCGCTCATTCTCTGCATCCAACGCGCTGGTCGCCTCATCAAGCAACAGAACGGACGGGTCACGCAAGAGGGCGCGTGCGAGCGATAGGCGTTGGCGTTGGCCGCCAGATAGACGCACGCCTTTCTCGCCCAGGAAGGTCGCAAAACCATCTGGCAGTTTATCGATAAACTCAACCGCCGCAGCCGCCGAGGCCGCAGCTCGCACAGCGGCCTCGTCAGCAGCGGGCCGGCCATAGCGGATGTTCTCGAGTGCATTTGCACCAAAGATCATCGGGTCCTGCGGGACCAGCGCGTAACGCGTCCGCACCGCCTTCGGATCAGCTACGCGGATATCGACGCCATCGAGAACAATTCGCCCCGAATCCGGGTTGTAGAACCGCAACAACAATTGGAACACGGTCGACTTCCCGGCGCCTGATGGACCAACCAGCGCTACAGTTTCGCCAGGATGCACATCCAACGAAAAGCCGGCTAACGCCGGCAGTTCGGGCCGTGAGGGATAGTGGAAGGTAACATCCTCAAAGCGAACACGCCCTTCCGCCGGTTCTGGAAGAGTTTGTGGATTAGCCGGTGCGACGATCTCCGGCTCTGTTTCGAGCAGTTCGATCAGACGTTCGGTGGCCCCTGCTGCACGTTGTAATTCGCCATAGACTTCGCTGATCACACCGACAGAAAAGGCGACCATTGTGGCGTAGAAAATAAAAGCCGTTAGTTCACCACCGGTTATCTCACCTGCCTGCAGATCGCGTCCGCCGACCCAAAGAATGAAGCCGATTGAAGCGAACACCAGGAGGATCACGATCGAGGTCAGAAAGCCGCGCATCAGGATGCGCGAAATCGCTACCATAAATGCATTCTCAACCTCACCCGCAAAACGCAGCCTATCTTCGTCCTCATGAGAGAACGCCTGGACGGTACGCACTGCGTTGATCGATTCCTCGGCGAAGGCGCCGACATCGGCGACACGATCCTGACTGGTACGGGACAGGCGCCGAACGCGCCGCCCAAAAATCATGATCGGGGCGACAACCATTGGTACGACAAGCAGCACTATGCATGTCATTTTGGGATCGGTAACAAACAGCATGACCAGACCACCAACCAGATTGAGCGCATTGCGCAGAGCGACAGAGGCCGAGGATCCGATAACCGTCTGCAACAAGGTCGTATCGGTAGTCAGGCGCGATAATACTTCACCGGTCCGTGTAACTTCGAAGAAACCAGTATGCAACGACAGAATACGATCAAATACAGCCTGGCGCAGGTCGGCCACCACGCGCTCACCAACCCAAGAAACAAAATAGAATCGAGCAAAAGTGGCAGTAGCCATGATGACTGCAAGCGATAATAGGAAGAGCAACGCACGGTCCAACGCCGCCGCGTCGCCCGCTGCAAAACCGCTATCGATCAATACTCTCAGTCCTTGTCCAATCGCTAGACCCGTACCGACCGTCACCAACAATGCCACAACTGCCGCCGCGACACGCCCCTTATAGGGTTTCAAAAACTCAGCGGTCCGACGGAGATAATGCAGATCCCGACCCTTGGGCCGGTCAAAAGAGGTAGTGTTGGGCGGCATGGGCATGTCCTAAGCGATTGGGGTGTATACATGTTATGAGCACAACTAAAAGACAAGGGAGAAGGACTAACGCGCTCACCAACACTTGTTCCGTCTGATGTCACCGAATAGGATCGGCGGCGATTTTCGAACCAGACAGCGAGATCCAAGCCGTGACCGAGCAGACACCCGAGTATCCGTCCCTGCATGACATCGTGCAGCGCGCCTATAACAACCTGTCCGACGGAGCTTGGGGCTATCTGGCCGGGGGAGCGGAAAGCGAGACCACTTTGAGGCGTAACCGGATGGCGCTCGACACGCTGGCATTCCGGCCTCGGGTCTGCCGCAACGTACATAAACTTGATACCAGCGGCACTCTGTTGGGACAGAATATGAGGATTCCCGTGCTGCTGGCACCGATCGGATCATTGGAAACGTTCGATCCGAGCCGACGCGGGGGAGCTTCCTCTGCTGAGGCGGCGGATGAGTTCGATATCGTGCACATGCTGAGTTCGCGTTGTGCGCCAGGACTAGAGGAGACGGCAGCAGCAGCCGACAATGCGAAGATCTTCCAGCTCTACGTTCGCGGCGGCGACGATTTCGAAGACGACTACGTCAAACGCGCAGTCGACAATGGCTACTACGCTTTCGCAATTACCGTCGACACGGCCCATTACAGTCGGCGCGAGCGCGATTTCGATAACAGATTCATCAAGACCTGGCGGGTCGGTGCGGGCGGCATGGAATATCAGGCACTGTATACTTGGGACAACGTCAAACGCTTCAAGGACAAACACGACGTCCCACTCATCCTAAAAGGCATTGCAACGGCGGAGGATGCAGCCATGTGCGTCGAGATGGGCGTAGATGGCGTCTATATCTCAAACCATGGCGGACGCCAACTCGATCATGGGCGAGGCTCAATCGATGTGTTGCCGGAAGTGGTTGAGGCAGTCGGTGGCAAGGCGGCAGTGATTGTCGATGGCGCTATTAACCGCGGAACCGACATCGTCAAGGCAATGGCGCTGGGCGCCGATGCGGTTGGCATTGGCCGTATGCAAGGCTACGGCCTAGCGGCAAACGGCAAGGACGGGGTAGTCCGCGTTCTGGAACTCCTAGAAGAGGAGATCCAAATTGCATTCGGCCTGCTCGGCGTATCCAGCTTTGCGGAGTTGAACTCCAGCTATATCACACCGGCACCGGCAGTGAATCTGCCGCACGTGACCAGTGCTTTCCCGCTGATCGACTTGCAGCACCGGTATTAGATCAGTTCACTCCTGTGTCACCGTCAGCGTGGCTATTAGTTCACCCACAACGGTGCCAGGGTTCTGAGCCTGCATAACAGACCCCATTACGGCAACGCCCGCAGCGCCTGCCGAAATACAGGATGCGGCGTTTTCCACCGTAACACCTCCCAATGCGAGGACCGGGATTCGAACCGAAGCAACGATTTGCGCCAAACCTTCCGGTCCCAGGGCAGGGCCGTAGCCGGGCTTGCTGTTAGTCATAAAAACGGGGCTCGCTGTGAGATAGTTGGCGCCTTCGTCTGCGGCTAACTTTGCCTCCACAACAGAATGAGCAGAGACACCGACAATGGCTTCCGGCCCCATGACACGCCGAACCGTCGCAACCGGCTGCCCTTGCGGCAGATGAAGCGCCTTTACCTTGCAAATCGATGCCGCAGCGACATCCTTGTTGACTGAGACCATAGCGCCAAATTTCTTGGCCTCTGTTAACACCGTCTCCACGACCGGACATAGTTCCGCCGTCGCCAGATCTTTCTCGCGAATCATAATCCAGCGGCAACCGGCCTGCAGCGCCTGCGCGACAACATCTAACAGGGGCAGCGCCGAATTGTTCCGGTCAGATATGAGAAGCAACGACGGCGCCATCATGGATAATCGTTCCTATGCCGCAAGTGCCGAAGCACTATATCGTAAAATTAGTGGAGGCGGAATCATTCTACGACATCTAGATTTGCCCCGGCGAGGTCGATCCATGTCAATTCAGAGAATGCTGCGAACTGCTGATGTAGAAGCGGTAGATTTGAAAGTAAGGATTTTGCCTTCATCCCCTTTTGATTCAAAGCGAGATCTGACAGTGTCACTCTCGCGATCCAATAAATTTTAGAGCGGCTGTTTCTACTGTATTTTCCAACTACCATCCGGCTGGCGGCAAGCGGTGCCGAAGGCTTCCTCGGTGCGTTCGCCGACTGTCACGGTCTGTTGATATTCCCGGCAATAGGCGCCCGTCGCCGTCTGACGGCCCTCGCGGACCGGCGTCACGCTGCCCTGGCTGCCGCTGTCAGGGTTGCGCCAGACCACAGGCTGACCTAGCGGCGCCGTGCGGGCGCGCTCCACTGCGCGGGCCGCATGAAGTCGATCCGCCCGGTCGAGAGACTGGCCAACGGAATTGCCAAGTAAGGCGCCGCCCAGCGTGCCGATCGCAACCGCCGCCAGCTTGCCGCGACCAGACCCAATTTGCGATCCGGCTAATGCACCGAGGCCGGCTCCGATTACAGTGCCCCCGCTCTGCTTCTGTCCGTCCGTCGCAATGCAAGCCGACAACGCCATCGCAACTATCACGACTGAAAAAAACCGCACCATCATTTTTGTCGCCGCCATTTTGTGCTCCTCTATCAATTTGCCCCATCGAATCAAAATGTAATGAGCAAATATCTTTTTTCGATACTCGTTTATTTCATTTAATTTAACAGTTTATTTACGATCATTTTTAATGTCAATTTTTAATATATCTTTAATGACATTCATATAAACAAACGTACTTTGGCTGTTTTCCATAACCTGTAAGAATTATAATTCCTGCGCGTCTCCGGGCGGCCGCTTGCAGCTTTCGGGAATCGCGTGTAGCTATCGTGAAAACTAAATGCAAATTTAGTAGAATGCTGAATATGGGGTCGCTGCGGGCGAGGAATGGATGGCGCTAAAATACAACAACGCGCAGCATAAGCAGTATTTAGAAATGATCGACGGGATCGGCCATCGCTGGGTCGAAGTATTCGAAGGCAATACACAATTCTATTCTGCCGCATACTGGGATCTCTTGACCGGTATCTGGCGGGCCGACGGTGCCGTGCGCAAGACAGACGCGCTACGCTATATGACTGCGATTAAGAGCGCCCACACCGCCAGCAAGTATGTCGAGCATTCGATCAAGGAAGGCATACTGATCGAATCCGATAATCCAGACGATGCGCGCTCAAAGCTGCTCGTTCTGTCGGAAGACATGCGGGGACGGCTCAACAGTTTTTTTGATTCTGCTGTTGGGCGGGTGCGCCGCGCCAGTCGAGCAATCGACGAGGAAGGAGACTCGCCTAAAGACCCCTGATCGCCAATGAATTCTTTGCCTTTTCCGACATCGATACTGAAAACATATAGGACCACAGCATGACGGAAATCGTTAAGGGGCTTCGGCTCATCGAAGTCTCCGCCTTCATCGCAGCACCATATGCCGGCCTGACCTTGGCGCAAATGGGTGCCGACGTGATCCGTATCGACCCGGTAGGCGGTGGACTCGACTACCGGCGCTGGCCAGTCACAAGCAACAATAGAAGCCTTTATTGGGCAGGTCTCAACAAGGGAAAACGGTCGATCATGCTGAATGTCCGGGAAGCCGAGGGTCGCGAATTAGCGCATACGCTAATGACGAAGCCAGGACCGGAAGCGGGTATAGTGCTAACTAACCTACCGGCACGCGGCTGGCTCAGCTATAAAGAGTTAAAAGCGAAGCGAGACGATCTGATCATGCTCGGCATTACCGGAAATAGGGACGGTTCCGTTGCACTCGACTACACCGTCAACGCCGCCGCCGGGTTCCCGTTGGTAACAGGACCGGAGAACCATGCGGGGCCGGTCAACCATGTAATGCCGATGTGGGACGTCGTCGCAGGCCTTTCCGCTGTCAACGGCATCCTCGCCGCCGAACGCCAGCGCCGCGAGACCGGTGACGGCCAATTCATCGGCCTTGCACTCGCGGACACAGCCTTCTCGACACTAAGTCATCTAGGCTATATTAGCGAAGTCGAGATCAATGGCGACGACAGGCCGGGTACGGGGAACCAAGTCTACGGTACCTTCGGATGCGACTTCGCTACCAGTGACGGACGAAGGGTCATGATCACCGCCTTTACGCCGCGCCACTGGCAAGCCCTGCAGAAGGCAACAGGCACCGAAGATCAAATTAGCGCATTGGGCACCGAACTCGATCTCGATCTCTCCAAAGAGGAAGCGCGTTGGGCAGCCCGAGACCAAATTGTGGCGATCCTTGAGCCTTGGTTCTCCGGCCACACATTGGACCACGCCCGGACCGCGCTCGATGGTGCCGGTGCCTGTTGGGGGCCATATCAGTCATTCACACAGGCGGTGCGGGAAGATAGCAGGGTCTCAACCGAAAATCCGATGTTTGAGGAAATTGCACAGCCCGGGATAGGCCGCCACCTAGCAGCCGGACCAATGCTCGATTTCAGCGCAGCACCCCGCACCCCGGTCGTTCCAGCGCCGTTGCTGGGCGGAAATACTGACGAAATCCTAGCAGGCGACCTCGGTCTCAGCGACGGCGAAATCGGTCGGCTACATGACGCCGGCATTGTCGAAGGCGCTATGGCCTGAGCAGCGTCAACGTTCGCCTAGCTACCACCCTTAAGAGTGTTTTTGTCATGCATCACGCCAAGACGAGCTCGGTAGCTATACAAAATTCATAGCATTTGGTGATGGTGTGATGGGTCACCTTGCGACAGGCAAAAAACACATCCTTAGCGTAGGCCACCTCGTCCACGTGGGTGGATCGCTGCATCGCTGCATTTCGCGCCCATTTGACGCTCCGTCTCGCTGGACGCCTGGTCACGAGGCAGCGTGTTGACCGCATAACGTACCTCGTTCGCAACGGTTAGCTCATCGCTATGTTGGGATAAATTCCGTTCGGCTGTTCCACGATGCATCGTTTCAGCAATACGTTGATCGGAAGGCGCCTAAGGGATGGGGTCGTCTTGGTCTGCATCCAGGAATAGCAGGACATTACCCATCGCTCGGACGGCAAGGGTTATCAGACCATACTGCTGCATCAACTTCTCGTCGACACTCAAGGTCACAACGTAGTAGTCGCGCTCCGCGTTGATGCGCAAAAGCTTTAAATCGGCAGCACGGTTTCTTGGCTAGGTTCGATAGGGATCATCGTGTCTTCTATCCGTGTGCTTCGGGCACTGCGATACCGGCGTCGCTTACCTTGACGCTATAGCTTTTGCTACGCTGAGGATTACTCTAAACCGGCTGTAGGCAGATTGCAGCCAATTCAGTCGTACAGGACCCGTTTTCGCAAGTAAGCGGATTTTATCGGATGGAGTAACTACCAACAAGTACCTGTGGTGCGGCGACGGCCGCACTGATAAACCCCACGGCCCATAAAAGTAACACAAAAGCGAGGATTCCAGCACGCATGTCCTTAACTTACCTATTCGTTAATCTCTTCCTTATTTTTAAGAAAATAATAGCCGAGTAATTGCGCAAACCAGCGAAAATAGGAATATGCGGTTTAAGTGTCTGGTGTAAACTTTGTGTCGTCTGGCAAATCACAGGGAGGACATGCTATGCCGTCGAAAAAAGACCCTTGGGTTGCCGTGACTGCCACCGATGACTTTCCCGTCTCCATTGATCCAGTCCAACACGCACTTCGTGGCATTGCGCCTGTGCGCATCGTTCCACTGCCGTTTTCTCCGATCAGCGCTACGCAGGAAAAGAAATTCGCCAATCAGTTCCAAGGTGCCGCCGGGATCCTTCTACGCCCCGGCTACATCACTCCAACACTGCTTGACCAGTTGCCAGATCTGAAGATCGTTGCGGTGCATGGTGCCGGTGTCGATCAAGTCGATGTTGACGCCTGCACCAAGAGGGGCGTTCTGGTGACAAACGCGCCTGGCGCCAACGCCGATGCAGTTGCCGAACTGACCTTGGGCTTGATGATCAGTCTCGCTCGCCAGATCCCGCAAAGCGCTTGGCTAGTGCACCATGAGAAAGTTTGGGGAGGGGCGCGTCATACCGGCAGCGAGTTAAGAGGTAAGACACTGGGTCTAGTTGCAGTAGGCCAGGTCGGGCGTCGTGTCGCCAATCTCTGCAATGCGTTTGGCATGAAGGTCTGCGGTTATGATCCCGGGCTAACTCCAAAGGAAATGCGGCTGTTGGGCGTGCACCCTATGAAGCTGGATACCTTGATGGCGGAAGCCGACTACCTCTCTCTGCACGCGCCGCATACGCCGGCGACCTATCATCTGATTGATCACAAGGCGATAGCAAAAATGAAACAAGGCGCTTTTCTAATAAATGTGGCGCGGGGGCCGCTTGTTGACGAACTAGCAATGGCAAGCGCACTAAAGAGCGGACAACTTAGCGGCGCGGCCCTAGATGTTCTCGAAGGCGAACCACCTGACCCTAAGAGCCCGATCTTCGATGCTCCCAATATCTTACTCACACCCCATATGGGCGGTTCGACTGGTGAGTGTCTAGATCGGATAGCCAGCACCGCGGCCGGCGATATCGCTCGAACACTGCAAGGCAAGCAGCCAAAATATCGACTCAACCGACCGCGCCGTAAATCATGAAAACACGGGAACTAAAACGATGAACGACACAACGTCAAACACACCGAAAGTCGATGCCGACGAAATTCTTGATGGAATCCGGACCTGGGTCGAGATCGAGTCACCATCTAACGACGGCACGGCTGTTAACCGCATGGTCGATAAGGTAGAAGCTGATATGCAGTCGATTGGCGCGACAATCGATAGAACTCCGGGCCGTGACGGGTTCGGAGACATACTCACAGCCCGCACCCCCTGGGGTGGCAAACAACCTGGCATCCTGGTTCTCAGCCACAGCGACACGGTGCATCCGATCGGCATGCTGGACGATGTCTTACGCTGGCGCCGCGAGGGTGACAGTGTCTTCGGCCCAGGCATCTACGATATGAAATCTGGCGCCTACATGGCCTACTACGCTTACCGGCACCTTGTGAGGCAAGGTAAACAGACACCACTGCCAATCACTTTCATGTTTGTGCCAGAAGAAGAGGTTGGCAGCCCCACTTCGCAGGCCTCAATCGAAGCGGCTGCACGCGCCAACAAATATGTATTGGTAACCGAGCCGGCAAGGGAAGGCGGAAAGATTGTCACCGGGCGGCGCGGCTCCGCTCGGTTCGAAATCACAGTGAAGGGCGTGCCCGCCCATTCCGGCCTGCGCCACCAGGACGG
>CAYYUG010000031.1:42796-44205 GCA_964474755.1 uncultured Rhodospirillaceae bacterium
GATTTGGCCGAAGAAATTGGCTTCGAGCTTGAGGACATGTACACAGGTGGTGGCAGCGACGGCAACTTCACTGCGGCGCTTGGCGTACCCACATTGGATGGATTGGGCGCCGATGGCCGCGGAGCGCACGCCCATGACGAGCAAATTTATTTCTCGTCATTGGAACCGCGTACCGCACTGTGGATCAGATTATTCGAGACGCTTGAATAGGACGCTCAACACCTCAACTGATCGGCAAGCTGTCCGAAATCGTCTGCGATATAGTCGAAATCATACTCCGCACGGACATCTTTCGTTTGATCAAGGCCATACTCAGTCGGCCGTGACACGAAGGCGGTGCATAAACCACAGGACCGCGCCGCCAGTAAATCGCCATTGTGTGCGGCCGTCATCAATACTTGCCCTGGCGGAAGACCAAGTCGATCGCAAGCTTCTGTATAGGCTGCAGGCACGGGCTTATAGTGTCCGACAACCTCGGCGCCGAGGATTACATCCCACGGCAGTCCGGCCCGCTTCGCCATATTAACCATCAGCGCGATGTTGCCGTTCGACTGGGTCCCAATAATGAATTTTGATTTCAAGCGAGTTAGTCCGGCGACTGCATCGGGCCAGGGCTCGAGCCGATGCCAGGCGTAGTTGAATTCATCGATTTCTTCTTTGCTGAGGCCCTCGATACCTGTCCGTTCAAACATCTCGAGTAAGTTCTCCCGGTGGAGAACGTCTAGCTTGACGAATTCTCGCTCGCCGTCGCGGATACGTGCCATGGCCGGATCATAGAGAGCGCGCCACCCGTCGGCGAACGTCGCCCAATCAACGTCCAAACCCTTGCGGGCAGCTAACGCTTCTCCTTCCCTGATGATACTGCTACGCCAATCGACGACGGTGCCGAAAACATCGAAAATCAAAGCCTTAATCCGCTTGTCCGACATACTTCTTTCCCCCAAAAATATCCCTCCTCACCAACATATACGAAGGAGCGGCTAACGACGCGCCCATCACAAAACCGGCGGTCATGGAAAATTGAATAACAGATTGCACAGTGAATGACTAAGCGCAGCCGATAACTATCTAATACCGCGGTAAAGTTAGTACCAATTTGGATTAATGGGCCGCCAATAAACCGAAGACAGGAGCCGCTATGCATAAAACATTGCTATCCCTTGCAGCGCCGCAGCATTTTCCACATCGAGTTTACACTAACTGCGGCCGCGACGAACCCTACTGCCCCAGTCCAGCTGCCTGTCTGCAGTCCATGCAAAGCCGAGAAGGACAGCAACTCCGGACCAGCCAAACGCTGCCAACCTTTCTCCCCGATAACAAAATTTCATACACGCGTCTTAGCGTTATCCGCCCCACCGAGATAGCACGGGTGGAAGCGGCAAGCGGTCCCTTGTGCACCATTTTTTCCA
>CAYYUG010000032.1:0-7036 GCA_964474755.1 uncultured Rhodospirillaceae bacterium
GCGAATGACATCCCTATTTGGCGGCCAGTTTCTCCCGGTATTTGTGCCCCCTTGGAACAGGTTTTCGCCCGTACTGGCCGGGTTATTGAACGCAGATGGGTTTGTCGGCCTGTCGGCTTATGGGCCGCGCCAACCGGATATGGAAGTCCCGACCCTGAATTGTCACGCTGACCCGATTGAGTGGCGAGGCCGCCGCGGGTTCGTTGGCGAGGATGCGATCTTAGCGCAAATCACGGGCCATTTGTCGGCACGTCGCGCGGGCCACGTTGACGGAATGGAGGCGACCGGTTTGTTAACGCACCACCGCGATCATGAGGCAGCGGGCTGGCAGTTTCTGTCGGACTTAGCTTGCGTGATTTCAGAGCATCCGGGCGCGTGCTGGACATCTGTAGACAATGCCTTGTCGGGTGCGGGGCAATGACCCACAGCTATCCGCTTAAAAGCCTCTATGGCGACTATCTGCGTACGGTCATCGGACTATTTTTTATGGGTGTGCCATTCTATTTCGCGTTTGGCAATTTGTTCATGACAATCATATTCGGCAGCCTGACATTGCTTTTTGTGGTCTTTGGGATCCGTACTGGCCTTCGGCATGTTACCGCCATCGAAACCTCGCCGGAAGGTATTGCCGTTGTCGGGCTGCTCGGCAAGCGTATTGCTTGGGGCGATATCACCAAGGTCGATCTAAAATACTTTTCGACCAGTCGCGACAAGAAAAACAAAGATGGCTGGATGCAATTGAAGTTATGCAATGCTTCAACATGTCTCAAATTAGAATCCAATCTGAGTGGATTCGAACAAATCGTTTCGCGGGTCGCGACGGTGGCGTTCCAAAATGGTGCGGAGATGAACGAGACGACGGTAGAGAATTTAACGACTATGGGTGTCACTGTGGATCTGCCGGATGAAGGCGACGGATGACCGAGAACCTACTTTCCGTCGAAAATTTGCGTGTCTATTTTGATCTTCCCGAAGGCGAGCTCAACGCTGTGCGCGGCATATCTTTTCGTGTTCGCCCCGGCTCGACCGTTGCACTCGTGGGCGAATCTGGATCTGGTAAATCGGTCGTTTCGCAGGCGATTATGGGCATTTTACCAAAATCAGCGCGCATCGGTGGCGGTCGGATTTACTTTCACAACAAGGCACGCGGTGCTGCCCCTGTCGATATCGCCTCGCTTGATCCGCGTAGCGCAGCGATGCGGGCCATCCGCGGTGATCATATATCGATTATTTTCCAAGAACCGATGACATCGTTGTCGCCAATGCACACGGTTGGCGATCAGATCAGCGAAGCGCTGCACCTGCACCGTGACTGTTCTAAAAGCGAAGGCCTGGAACTGACGGAGAAAATGTTGGGCTTGGTCGGCTTCCCGGACCCGGCTCGGGCGCTCCGGACCTATCCGTTCGAGCTTTCCGGCGGGCTACGGCAACGGTCGATGATCGCCATGGCACTGATTTGCCGGCCGGGTCTGCTGATTGCGGACGAGCCGACTACGGCGCTCGATGTTACGATGCAGGCACAAATTCTGAAACTGATCGTCGACCTTCAGGCAGAACTCGGGATGGCGGTACTGATCATTACCCATGATCTTGGCGTTGTCGCCAACATGGCTGACGAGATTGTGGTCATGTATCACGGCGAGATCATGGAATCGGGAACTCTCGACCATATCTTCCGTGACCCGCAGCACCCGTATCTCAAGGCCCTGCAACACGCCGTGCCGCGCTTCGACATGGCGCCGGGCGAGCGGCTGGTGCCGATCCGCGCAATCGAGCCGATGCGCGGATTTCTGCACGCCGAGAAGGAGCCTTGGCCGGAGGGTGCCGACGATGCCGGACCGATCCTGAAGGTCGAGAACCTGCACAAAGCATTTACGATTCGCAAAGGCGGCTGGTTCGCCGGCGGAGACGACAGCAAGGTGGTTGCTGTTGACAATGTGAGTTTCGATGTTCATCGAGGCGAGACGCTTGGTCTGGTTGGCGAAAGCGGGTGCGGCAAGACGACCTTGTCGAAAATGCTTATGAGAGCCATCACGTCAGACCACGGCACGGTTACCTATAACGACCGCGGAAAGCTTCAGGATGTATTGGCACTAAGTCAGGAAGAATTGATTCCGTTGCGCCGTAAGCTGCAGTTCATGTTCCAGGATCCTTATGGGTCCCTCAACCCGCGAATGACGGTCTTCGACATTATCACTGAGCCCCTGGTCATCCACGATGTAGGTATGCCCGAAACCCGTCGGCAATACGCCCGCGAGTTGATGGAGCTGGTGGGGCTCGATGTGCGGCATCTAAGCCGCTATCCACACAGCTTCTCCGGTGGACAGCGGCAACGGATCGGAATCGCGCGGGCGCTCGCCCTTCAACCGGACATGCTGATCTGTGACGAGCCGGTCTCGGCGTTGGACGTGTCGGTGCAGGCGCAGATCCTCAACTTGCTAAAAGATCTGCAGAAAGAGCTGGGCCTGACCTATTTGTTCATTTCACACAATTTGGCGGTTGTCGACTATATCGCCGACCGGATCGCTGTGATGTGCCACGGGCATTTGGTCGAAATTGCGCGTAGCGAGGATATTTTTAAGAACCCGGTCCATCCGTATACACGAGCTTTGCTACGGGCTGTCCCGGAACCTAATCCAGACCGACCGTTAGATTTTTCAAAAATTATGGAAGATCGTGCCTCGAACCCTGCTGTATGGCCTTATCCCTTCGCCGACAGCGGCGCCGTGCAGCCAATCATGCGAGAGGTCAGTGACAGCCACGCGGTGCGTGTGCTTCCGGAGTCTGATTTGGGAGCTTGGATGTAATGAGTATGCCGTTCGCCGTATTGGCTTTGATCTTCACGGTCATGACCGGTTCGGCGCAAGCGATGAATTTCATTGAAACACCGTCGCTAAAATCGCTGGTGGAAGAAGGCAAGCTACCCCCTGTTGCGAAACGCGTGCCGGCGGAGCCTTATATTTCCAGACTGGAAGAAAGCGGGCGTCAGATCGGCCGTCATGGCGGTATTTTAAACACGCTGATGGCCCGCTCGAAAGACGTGCGGCTGATGGTCGTCTACGGCTATGCCCGGCTGGTTAAGTTCAGCCGCAAGCTGGAACTGGAGCCCGACATCCTAAAGAAGTTTGATGTTGAAGGGGGTCGAATTTTCACTTTCCATCTGCGGCGCGGGCACAAATGGTCAGACGGTCATCCGTTTACGACGGAGGATTTCCGCTACTATTGGGAAGACGTTGCCAATCATGATTTGTTGGCGCCGACGGGTCCGCCGACAATATTGCGGGTCGAAGGTGAGCCGCCAAAGGTTACGATTATCGACAAATACACGATCCGGTACGCATGGTCGAAGCCCAATCCAACCTTTCTCCCGTCGCTTGCCGGTGCTCGACCGTTTTACATCTACCGGCCGGCGCACTATCTGCGCAAATATCATGCGCACTACAGTGACGAAGCCAAGCTGAACGCGAGTGCCAAGAAAAAGGGTCAGCGGAACTGGGCTGCTCTGCACAGCAAGTACGATCATCAGTACAAGAACAAAAACATTAAGCTGCCGACCTTGCAGCCCTGGAAAAACACCACCAAAGGACCGGCCGAACGGTTCGTGTTCAAACGCAACCCGTTCTATCACAAGGTCGACAGCGAAGGCCGTCAGCTGCCGTACATTGATCAAGTTGGTTTTCGCATCGCTAGCGGCAAGATCATTCCGGCCCAGGCTGGTACCGGTCAGTCCGATTTACAGGCGCGCTATCTGCGTTTCGACAATTTTACCTTCCTGAAACGAAATGAGGAAAAGAGCGGCTACCGCATCTATCTATGGCGCATCGCCAAGGGGTCGCATATGACCCTGTTCCCAAACATGAACGTAAACGACCCGGTGTGGCGCAAACTGTTGCGCGACGTGCACTTCAGGCGCGCGCTGTCGCTTGGCATAAATAGGCATGAGCTGAACCAAGTGATCTATTTCGGGTTGGCGTTGGAGGCGCAGAACACAGTCTTGCCGGAAAGTCCGCTGTTCCGGGAAAATTACCAGAAAGCCTGGTCGCGTTTTGATATTAAGACCGCGAACAAGCTGCTGGACGAACTTGGGCTAGACAAGCGGGACGACCGTAATATCCGGTTGCTGCCGGACGGACGGCCGCTTGAAATCATCGTTGAGTCGACTGGTGAGAGCACTGAGGAAGCCGATGTTTTGGAACTGGTTACCGACAGCTGGCGGCAAATAGGTATCAAGCTACATACTAAGCCTTCGCAGCGCGAGGTGATGCGGAACCGTATCTATGCTGGCGAGACAGTCATGTCGATTTCCTCTGGCCTGGAAAACGGTGTGCCGAGCGCGGATATGGACCCGAAGGGCTTGGCGCCGACCGCGCAAGTTCAATACCAGTGGCCGAAGTGGGGTCAGCACTATGAGTCGATCGGGCGCATGGGTCAGACGATCGATATGCCGCAGCCAAAAAAGCTGATGGGTCTACATAAGAATTGGCTTTCTGCTACATCATCCGAAACCCGCGAAAAAATTTGGCACGAGATGCTGAATATTCATTCCGATCAAGTCTATACGATCGGTCTAATCTCCGGCGTGCTGCAGCCCGTCGTCGTCCGCAATACCCTGCGCAATGTGCCCAAAGAAGGTATCTATAACTGGGACCCCGGCGCGCATTTTGGTCTCTACGAGCCCGACTGCTTTTGGTTCTCTGACTCACCCGAAAATTAAGACGGTGAAAATGTAGAAGACGCGAAGGAATGCTTCAATGCTCGGCTATGTGACCCGCAGGATTTTGGTGATGATTCCAACGCTGATCGTGATCAGTGCTCTGGTTTTCGTCATTATCCAGCTGCCGCCTGGTGACTATTTTACAACTTATATGAACGAGTTGCAGAGCCAGGGTGAGGCCGTTGATCCGGCGAAGCTGGAATTCATCAAGCAGCAATACGGGTTTGATAAGCCGATGATCGAACAATATTTCGTCTGGCTGATTGGCATGCTGCATGGCGATTTCGGCTATTCCTTCGAGTTCGATCGGCCAGTGTCAGAAGTTGTGGGTGATCGATTATGGCTTAGTTTCGTTGTTTCCTTCACGACCATCCTGTTCACCTGGATCGTTGCCTTCCCGATCGGGGTTTATTCCGCCGTCCGGCAATATTCTCTTGGTGACTACACGCTTACTTTCTTCGGTTTCCTGGGACTGGCGACACCGAATTTTTTGCTCGCGCTGGTACTGCAATACGCGGCATATATTTGGTTTGATACGTCGATTGGCGGGTTGATGGACCCCAAATTTATCGACCAGGGATGGTCTCTGGATAAGACTTTATCGATTCTTGAACATCTCTGGGTCCCGGTAATCGTTATTGGAACTTCAGGCACGGCCGGGATGATCCGGCGGCTGCGTGCGAATTTGCTGGATGAGTTACATAAGCAATATGTCATCACAGCATTGGCTAAAGGGTTGCGGCCGGGTAAGGCGTTGGTGAAATACCCGCTGCGCATGGCGCTGAACCCGTTCATCGCCGACATTGGTAATCTGTTACCAGAAGTGATCTCCGGTGCAGCGATCGTTTCTATCGTGCTGTCGTTGCCGACCACGGGGCCAATGCTGCTGAATGCTCTTCAGAGCCAGGATATGTATCTCGCAGGATCATTCCTGATGTTCCTGGCGACACTCACCGTCATTGGAACGCTGCTGTCCGATCTGGCGCTCGGCATGTTAGACCCACGTATTCGATTAGGTGGGGGGGCCTCGAAATGAGCGAAGTTCCCATGGAGCACTATGTCAACAAGTCGGAGTTTGATCCGAATCGGATCGTCAAGTTAACGCAGGAGCAGGAACGCTTCTACATGGCGTCCCAGTGGCAGCTCATGTGGTGGAAGTTAAAGCGCCATCGGCTCGCTGTGGTCAGCGGCGGTTTTCTCTTACTAACCTATTTTTCAATCCTCATTAGCGAAATTATCGCGCCCTACAACCTCCACGAGCGGCACACGGATTACCTCTATGCTCCACCGCAATCCGTACACCTGATGCACGAAGGGGAATTTCAGGGCCCCTTCGTCTACGGCATGAAGCGAAGTCTGAATATGGAACTGCTTCAGTGGGTGTATACGGAGGATACGTCTAAAATCCACAAGATTCGGTTTTTCTGTTTGGGTGATGATTACAACGGTGCGATCTACGAATTTTGGGGCTTGTTTAAGGGTACCTTGCATTTGATATGTCCGGCGATAGAGGGCCAACTGTTCCTATTCGGTACTGATCGGTTGGGCCGTGATGTGTTCAGCCGTGTCGCCTACGGTGCCCGAATATCGCTGACCGTCGGGCTCATCGGGATCACTATCAGCTTTATTATGGGCATCACAATTGGAGGGTTTGCTGGCTATTATGGTGGTTTCGTCGATGCAGTCGTGCAGCGGATTATCGAAATTATCCGCTCCTTTCCATCGCTGCCGCTGTGGATGGCGTTATCGGCGATCTTGCCTGTAACCTGGAGTCCGATTCTCGTATTTGCTGGCATCACGGTCATTCTTGGTATGCTCGACTGGCCTGGTCTAGCGCGCGCCGTACGATCGAAACTCCTGGCCTTGCGCGAGGAAGATTTCTGCACGGCGGCTCAGCTGATGGGAGCGAAACCAAGTCGGATAATTGGCCGGCATCTAATGCCGAGTTTCATGAGCCATCTGATCGCATCGGCGACCCTGTCCATCCCGAGCATGATCCTTGGCGAAACGGCATTGAGCTTCCTCGGGCTCGGTCTTCGGCCGCCGATCACCAGCTGGGGCGTTCTGTTGAACGAAGCGCAGAACATTAATGTGGTGGCGCTGTATCCTTGGCTGATGCTGCCAGTGCTGCCGGTCGTGCTGGTGGTATTGGCGTTTCAGTTCCTGGGCGATGGGCTACGCGATGCTGCCGACCCCTACAAATAAGTGATAGAGCAAATAGTGATGTGTTGGAGCCACCTTTGACTTGGCGACAGCCGTGAGGGCCTACTCTAATTTTGATTAAATTAAGGGAGATGCGGTTCCCACTAGACCGACGTCGGT
>CAYYUG010000032.1:7136-32139 GCA_964474755.1 uncultured Rhodospirillaceae bacterium
TCAAAACAAAGGGCGCGCAGAGTGTTATTTATACGAAGAGCATGGTCTGTACTTTAAGTTAGAAGCCGCCGTCTAATTATATAGATATGGAAACTTTAGATCAGCATCATAAGCAAGGTGAGGCAGGCGGCGCCCGAGGGGGGAGAAACAAATTAGGTAGTCGGATTCAATAAGCTAGCCAGGCTCGATACACCAAAATTGCGAAATAGGCGCCCAATTAGTTTCTTCTGTCTTATCAAATTGTGTCACCCTTTCTTGAGCCAGAGGCTGGATTCGTGAGCGCCTGCGGGCAAGGGCAATTGCCATACGACAGTATCGGCTAACGCTGACGCCATATAGGAGGCGACAAAATGGCTGGCGAATAAGGGCTGCCAATTGCCGGCTGTCAACAAAGGGGCAACACCGAGCTGTTCGTTATAGCCTCGCCAATCCCAAACAGTCGGATAGTCGTCCGGTAGGAATACGTCGTGGATATGCACGAAGACGCCGTCCGGTAGCGATGCTAGTACGTGGTTAAACAAAAAATCCACATCGCTACCCGGCATCAGAATGTGACTTGAATCGATCGATACGAAATCACCTGCGGACAGCGAAACGAAGGGTTCTATACCTGCGACTTGAACCGTATTATGGACGATACGGACATTGTTAAGACCATCGAGAACGGCACGCGGCGCGGGGTCAATTGCCAGGATCGTAGTAGTAAGACCGCCATCTTGAACGGCACGTGCGAAGAAGCGCGTTGAATGGCCGGAGCCAACTTCGACGATGCGTGCCGGCGCGTGTCGCCGCACCATAGTATAGGCTGCCGCACCGTCCAGCCTTGGAAACCAATCCTGTTCCCAGCGCGGCGCTGGCGCCGGTAGGTTGCCGATTGCCAGCAATTCGGTGCGTAGCCCTTCCATATCGTTGAGGCAGGATATGAACCGTTTCCGATGCCGATTAAATACGGCAGTTACGGGCGCGTAGGTGGCACGAGTTGCGGCTGGCGGCACCTTACCCGCATAGCGGTAGGGAATAAGGTAAGCTTTTTGACTAAGCCCCAGAACGGTTGGCAAGCCAAATCTGAGGCGACGGCGCCAAGCGCGAAATTTGGTCATGGCCGCAGTGTCATGCCCTCGCGCGCGACGACGGTGCCGGGTCGCATCGCTTCGGCCTGTCGGGCGACCTCATCCATAAAATTATCGTTATGCGACGGGTCGTGGTGAAAGATGACCAATCTTTTGGCGCCTGCCGCCTCGACTAAGCGTACACCCTCCTGCCAAGTCGAATGACCGAACCCTTTGACACGGGGATACTCTTCGTCAGTATAGCAAGAATCGTAGATCACCAGATCGGCGCCAGCGATTAAGTTCAGCAAGTTATGATCAGGACCGTCCTCGAAATGTTCCGTGTCAGTCAAATAGCAGATCGACCGACTGTCGAAATCGATCCGGTAGGCGGTCGCCCGGTTTGGATGGTTGAGCGGCGCTGTACGGATTGTGACCCCATCGCACGGCGTGATGACTTCGCCGCAATAGAAATTTTTGTAGGAAACGTCGGCTTGGAATATTTCCGGTGGCACGGGAAAGAGTGGGGCCATCATAAGTTCGGTCAAAACATGCTGTAACGTCATCTCCGGAAGCAAGTGCCCGGCCCAAAGCCGAATTTGATTGCCTGGTATTAGGAGGGGGACGAAAAACGGCACGCCACAGATGTGGTCGAAATGGCTATGCGTGAAAAAAATATCGGTATCCACAGGTCCCTGGGCGACCAATTGATCCCCGAGCTTGCGTAGGCCGGTTCCTCCATCAAAGATTAACCGACGGTTGCCGCACAGCACTTCCAGGCAAGAGGTGTTGCCGCCATAACGAACCGTTTCAGCGCCAGGACATGCGATACTGCCGCGAACGCCCCAAAAGGTGACGTTAAATTTCTGCTGATCCGCCATGCTACGTGGCTCCAGCGTGTTCGTCGCCAATGCACCTCGAAAAGAAGAAGGTAAACCATTTACCATTCTGCGTCATGAAGGAATAAACAGCTGTTAGAAAACTTGAATTCTGTTTAGACGGCGAAACCGGGCTACCGAGCGACCAAGGCCGATGCTTTTTCGTCGCGCAACACTATCCCGACACAGATCGCGGTTTCGTTTCCATTCTCGGTGCGTATACAATAATCAATCCTTCAGGTCTTCCCAGAATTCCTTAACCTTGGTGAAGAATCCCTCCGATTCCGGGCTGAAGGAACGGCCAGCACCGGCCTTTTCGAATTCCTGCAACAATTCGCGCTGTTTGCGAGAGAGGTTGACCGGCGTTTCAATCCGCGACTCGACATACATATCACCGCGTTGGCGTGCATTCAGCACCGACATGCCTTTTCCACGCAGGCGGAACTGTTGGCCCGTCTGCGTACCCGAAGGCACATTAACCTTTGCCTTACCGCCATCGATCGTCGGCACCTCGACCACTCCGCCGAGTGCCGCCGCGGTCATCGACATAGGTACTTTGCAAAATATGTCTGATTGCTCCCGTTGGAAAAGATGATGCTGGCTGACGCTGAGAAAGATGTATAGATCGCCCCCCGGTGCGCCGTTCAACCCGGCCTCGCCCTCGCCAGAAAGTCGGATGCGGGTTCCATCCTCGACACCTGGTGGTATCTTCACCGACAAGGCCTTTTCTTTCTGCGTCCGGCCGGTGCCGTTACAGCCCGGGCAAGGTTTATCGATCACTTGACCGGCACCCCGGCATCCGGGACAGGTTCGCTCCACAGTGAAAAAACCTTGTTGCGAGCGAACCTTGCCAGCGCCGTGGCACGTTGGGCAGGAAATCGGCTGTGCGCCACCTTCTGCGCCGCTGCCGTCGCAGGAGTCGCAAGACACTGATGTAGGGACCCGGATTTCCGTTGAGCGCCCGCCAAAAGCGTCCTCTAACGAAATTTCCAAATTGTATCGCAAATCGGACCCGCGGTGGTTGGCCCCTCGACCCCGTCGCCCGCCACCCATGAATTCACCAAACATCTCGTCGAAAATATCGGCGAAGCCGGAGCCAAAATCGGATCCACCAGCTCGACCACCGGAGCCGCTGTTCTCGAATGCAGCGTGCCCATAACGATCGTACGCAGCGCGCTTTTCGTCGTCTTTTAGAATTTCGTGGGCGAGATTGATTTCCTTAAACTTCTGCTCTGCCTCGTCGTTCCCAGGGTTACGATCCGGATGATATTTCATCGCTAGACCGCGGAAGGCCTTCTTCAGATCAGCGTCGCTCGCATCGCGCGCCACACCGAGTATTTCATAAAGGTCCTTTGCCATCCCCCACCCCTAGGGAAGCGGGCGGACGGTATAAACGCCGCCCGGCCCTTGCGTAAACGTTATTACGGTTTCCGGCGCAAACTCCTCCACCGCACACCATGCTAGACAAATTAGGTCGACTTATCCTTTTTTTCGTCATCGACTTCCTCGAAATCGGCATCGACAACATTCTCGTCCGCTGGCGTATCGTCGCCCATTGGGGCATCCGCTGCCGCGGCAGCGTCTTCTTGAGTCGCTTTGTAAATGGCCTCGCCGAGTTTCATGGAGGATTGTGACAGCGCTTCCGTCTTGGCCTTGATCGCTTCGCCATCTTCGCCTTCGAGCGCCTCTTTGAGGGCTGTCACATCTGCTTCGATTAGCGTTTTGTCCGCTTCCTCAATCTTGTCTCCATGCTCAGCCAGGTTCTTCTCCGTAGAGTAGACCAAACTGTCAGCGCCGTTGCGGAGTTCAATCAGCTCACGGCGTTGCTTATCTTCCGATGCATGCGCCTCGGCATCCTTGACCATCTGTTCGATATCTTCGTCGCTGAGACCGCCTGAGGCTTGAATGCGGATCTGCTGTTCTTTGCCAGTGCCTTTATCCTTGGCAGACACATTGACGATGCCGTTGGCGTCGATGTCGAAGGTGACATCGATCTGTGGCAGTCCGCGTGGGGCCGATGGGATGCCGACCAGGTCGAACTGACCGAGTAGCTTGTTATCCTCTGCCATCTCGCGTTCACCTTGGAACACTCGGATCGTCACGGCTGTCTGATTATCTTCGGCAGTAGAAAAAACCTGGCTTTTCTTGGTCGGGATCGTTGTGTTGCGATCGATAAGCCGCGTGAACACGCCGCCTAAAGTCTCAATGCCAAGTGATAGAGGCGTGACATCTAGCAAGAGCACGTCCTTGACGTCGCCCTGCAGTACACCGGCCTGAATCGCCGCGCCCACCGCGACGACCTCGTCCGGGTTGACACCGCGATGCGGTTCGCGCCCGAAAAGTTCTTTAACCGTGTCGAAAATCTTTGGCATGCGGGTCATGCCGCCGACGAGAATGACCTCGTCGATTTCGCTGGCTTTGAGCCCGGCATCCTTGAGTGCCTTCTGGCACGGGTCGACCGTGCGCTGTACGAGATCACCCACCAGCACTTCAAGCTTGGCGCGCGTCAACTTCATGTTGAGATGTTTGGGGCCACTCTGGTCTGCAGTGATAAAGGGCAGGTTGACTTCTGTTTGGGTAGAACTGGACAGTTCGATCTTAGCCTTCTCCGCTTCTTCTTTGAGGCGCTGCAGTGCGAGTTGGTCGCCACGCAAATCGATGCCCTGCTCTCGTTTGAATTCGTCGCAGAGATATTCGATGATTCGATGATCAAAATCCTCGCCGCCGAGGAAGGTATCGCCGTTAGTCGATTTTACCTCAAAGACGCCATCGCCGATTTCCAAGACCGAGACGTCAAAGGTGCCGCCGCCAAGGTCGTAAACGGCAATTGTACCGGATGACTTTTTCTCCAGCCCATATGCAAGCGCCGCGGCGGTTGGTTCGTTGATGATGCGCAGCACCTCGAGGCCGGCGATCTTGCCGGCATCCTTAGTTGCCTGGCGCTGTGAATCGTTAAAGTAGGCCGGGACAGTTATGACCGCCTGTGTCACCGTATCGCCAAGGTAAGCTTCCGCAGTTTCCTTCATCTTCTGCAGGATGAAGCCGCTGATCTGGCTTGGTGCGTAACTCTTGCTGTCGTCGCCTTCTACCCAGGCATCGCCATTATCGCCAGGGATGATCTTGTAGGGCACCAGGTCTTTGTCTTTTTCCACCTCAGCGTCGCCCGCCCGACGGCCTATCAGACGCTTGATCGAGAAGAACGTGTTCGTTGGATTAGTAACGGCCTGACGTTTAGCGGAGTGGCCGACTAAACGCTCGTCACCATCAGCAAACGCCACCATCGATGGTGTCGTGCGATGGCCTTCCGCACTTTCGATAACCTTCGGGTTTGTACCCTCCATGACCGCGACGCAGGAATTCGTGGTTCCTAAATCGATGCCAATGACTTTGCTCATAACAATTTACCCTCTTCTTTCAGCAGCTCTCGCCGACCTAAACGACAGCCCCGGCAAAAGCCCTATTAACCTGGATCACACAAATTTCGGTGACAGACGCACATATGGGAACGGCACAAATCCGCTACAAGCCATGGGAGTCTATAAATTGCACCAATTACCCTTTTTAATACCGAATAAATCCGGGGTCCTATATGAGAAATGCGCCAGAATTACGCGCTGGTATCTACAACTTCTATATCGTCGGGCGATTCGTCCGGGCTGTCCTTTGCCACACCAACCATAGCAGGCCTTAGTAGCCGTTCGTGCATGATGTAGCCAGGCTGCATCATTTCGACAACCGTTCCGACTGGCTTCCCAGTGTTCTCGAGTTCAAACATCGCCTGATGTTTTTTGTAGTCAAATTTATCACCGAGTGGCAGAATTTGCTGAATTCCATGCTTTTCAAAAGCTGCAAGCAGCTCTTTTTCCGTCATTTCGACGCCCACGACGAAATTTTTTGCCGCCTCATCCCCCGCGCGCAACTCTTCGGGCACTGCGGCCAGGGCCCGGTGAAGATTGTCGGCAACGTTCAACAGGTCCTTTGCCAGCCCACTGGCCGCGTAGCGCAGCGTATCCTCGCGCTCGCGTTCGACCCTACGCCGAATATTTTCTGTCTCCGCCATGAGGCGCAGTGCTCGGTCATTCGCTGCCGCCAACTCATTTTCCAGTTTGGCCATGTGGTCTTGCGGCGTTAGATCGGCGTCTGTTTCTTTGGGCTGTTCTGAGTCGGGCTCAGCCACAATTTCTGCGGTGTCTGCTTCAGACACTTCTGCCGCATTCTTTTCTTCTTCCGTCATCGCTATCCCTTGCTATTTACCCAATCAACCGGCCGACGATCTTCGCCGTATAATCGACCATCGGAATGATCCGGCCGTAATTCATGCGCGCAGGTCCGACAACACCAATGGCGCCGACGATCTTCTCCTCGCTATTGGAGAACGGTGCGATGATCACTGAACAGCCGGCCAGTGAAAATAATTCATTATCTGCCCCGATAAAGATCTGGACCCCTTGGGCCCCTTCTGTTGCCTCGATTAGGCTCAAGAGAGCCTCGTTGGTTTCCAGCTTCTGAAACAGCGCGCGGATACGCTCTAGATCGGCCATACCAGTCACATCTTCAAGCAAATTCGCCTGACCGCGAACGATTAGTACATCGTCTCCAATTCCCGCGTTAGACCAGGTCGCCAACCCGGCTTCGACGACGCTGCGGCTCAGTTCGTCCAACTCCGCCTTCTCGATGGCAATTTGCGTGCGGACGTGGTCTTGTGCTTCGTTGAGAGTCCGTCCCGCGACATGGGCCGAAAAGAAATTGCTCGCCTCGATCAAGCTCGACGCTGGCATGCCAAGGGGCAAATCGATCACTCGGTTCTCGACCAGCCCGTCGTGGTTGACGATGACGACCAACGCGCGGCCCGGCCCAAGGCTGACAAATTCGATATGTTTCAGCGATGCTTCTTTCTTAGGCGCAACAACAAGACCAGCGCAGTGTGATAGGCCGGACAGTAGCGAAGAGGTTTCTTCAAGAACTTGGTTAAGCGTGCGGCCCGAAGCGGCACACTGCGCTTCAATATTTTTTCGATCTGTTTCCGTCAGGTTACCGATCTCCAGGATCCCGTCGACGAATAGTTGCAGTCCGGCATCTGTCGGCAACCGTCCGGCGGAGGTATGTGGTGCGTAGAGCAACCCGATTTCTTCCAGATCGGCCATCACGTTGCGAATTGTTGCCGGTGACAAAGACATGCCAAGCTTGCGCGACAACGACCGCGAGCCGATTGGTTGGCCTGTATCGACATACGCTTCAACGACGATACGCAGCACCTCCCTGGAACGTTCGTTTAGATCCGGAGCCATGGTGAGCCGGAATGTAGTAACGCCCCCCTAAGGCGTCAATGACAGCAGGATTATTTCGATGAAAAGGCTTATATTGTTATAGAGGCATCTGGTCTATTGCCCAATCGTTCGCGCTAGACAGCCGTTGTATCAAGGATTAGCGTCGCTGCCATCTCAGATTTCAGTCAAGGATTCATACTATGATGCGACCTTCTGGCCGTGCTCCGGACGCACTTCGCGACGTTATATTGGAGACCAACGTGTCTAAATATGCGGAAGGATCATGCCTAGCGAAGTTCGGTGAGACCCATGTGTTGTGCACTGCCAGTATTGAGGACAGGGTGCCTCCTTTCCTGCGCAACTCCGGCAAGGGCTGGGTGACCGCCGAATACGGGATGCTGCCGCGGTCAACCGAAACGCGCATCGATCGGCGACGCGCCGCGGAGTCCGGTCGGACCCAGGAGATCCAGCGTCTGATCGGCCGAAGCCTGCGCGCTGTTACTCGCTTGGACGGGTTTGGTGAGCGGCAGATTAGGGTCGATTGTGATGTGCTGCAGGCAGATGGTGGCACGCGGACCGCTGGCATCACTGGCGGCTATGTTGCGCTCTACCTGGCTTTCCAACACATGTTGGCAATCGGGGTTATTTCGGAAATTCCTATGACTGACTCTGTCGCTGCCATCTCCTGTGGTCTGTGGGAAGGCGCAGCAGTACTGGATCTAGACTATGATGAGGATTCGACAGCTCAGGCCGACGCTAATTTCGTTTTCACCGGCAGCGGTGGGGTCGTTGAGGTACAAGGCACCGCGGAAGGCGACCCGTTTTCGCAGGACGAATTTCTCGCGCTGATGGCACTGGCACGCAAGGGCATCGACAAACTGAGCGTGCTTCAAAAATCTACGCTTTCCAGATGACACGCCATTTCAAGGGCGGCCGGCTAGTCGTGGCCAGCCACAATCCGGGCAAGGTGCGGGAAATCTATGTGTTGCTGCGCGCCTTCGATACCGAACCCGTATCAGCGGCCGAGCTGGGTTTGCCGGAACCGATTGAAGACGGTCTGTCCTTTGTCGCTAACGCTATACTCAAAGCGGAATCTGCAGCAATTCAGTCCGGATTACCGGCCTTGTCCGACGATTCCGGCCTTACCGTAAAAGTGTTAAATGGTGCGCCGGGAATTTATTCCGCCAGGTGGGCTGGTCCCGAAAAGGACTTTCAATGTGCTATGCAACGTGTACAGGACGAAGTTGGCGATATCCCTGATCGCAGCGCGAGGTTCGTGTGCGCGCTGGCTCTAGCTTGGCCAGATGGCCATGTTGAAACCTTTGAAGGGACCGTCGACGGTATATTGGTGTGGCCGCCGCGGGGTGATCGCGGATTTGGTTACGATCCGATGTTCCTGCCCAATGGGCACTGCGAAACCTTCGGCGAAATGGAACAGACCCACAAGCACGCGATCAGCCACCGCGCTGCCGCCTTTCGGCAGCTAGTCGCGGCCTGTTTCGAGTAAATTTGACCCCATGGCCAAGGAAGATGAATTCGCGCTCTACATTCACTGGCCTTTCTGTCTGTCTAAATGCCCCTATTGCGACTTCAATAGCCATGTCCGCGAAACTATTGACGAAGAACGATGGCGGGACGCTTTGCTACGTGAACTCGACGATGTTGCAGCGCAGGCATTGGGACGAACCGTCGCTAGTATCTTCTTCGGGGGCGGCACGCCGTCCCTGATGGCTCCCGCGACCGTAGCAGCCCTGTTAGATAGGATAGCCGAGCGCTGGGCGCTTGTGCCTGACATTGAGATCACGCTGGAGGCCAACCCGACGTCCGTTGAGATTGCTCGTCTTGCGGAAATCCGCTCTGCGGGCGTCAACCGTGTCTCGCTTGGCGTCCAGGCGCTGGACGACAAGGCATTGCGGTTCCTCGGTCGTGGCCATAACGCGGACGAGGCCTTGGACGCGGTGCGGACGGCCGGAGCTTTGTTTGACCGATATTCGTTCGATTTAATTTATGGACGCCCGGAACAGACGGTTGCTGATTGGACGCGGGAATTACAACATGCTCTGGATCATGTCCGCGACCATGTGTCTGTTTATCAACTGACGCTGGAGCCGGGCACGCCGTTCCATGCCTTGTGGCGGCGCGGTAAGCTCGCCCCGCTGGACGAGACTGCCGCAGCGGCCCTTTTTGAAGCAACGCAAAACGGGCTCGAAACTGCGGGCCTACCAGCCTATGAGGTTTCTAATCACGCCACACCGGGCGCGGAAAGTCTCCATAATCTCATCTACTGGCGCTATGGCGAATATGCTGGCATCGGGCCGGGGGCCCATGGTCGTATGACCTTCGATGGAGCGAAGTTTGCAACGCAGCGTATTCGCAACCCTGAAGCGTGGTTGGCGCAGGTCGAAGCGAGGGGTAGTGGCAGTGAAAGGCCTGAACTGCTTGATGCGAATACCCAATTTGCCGAAATGATGTTGATGGGTTTAAGGCTTACCGAAGGTGTCCCGGAATCCCGGATCAAACGCTATAGCGAATACGGTATTGAGGCGGCCTTTGATCCTGATCGGTTCGGATCATTGATTCGGAACGATCTGCTGGAATGGGAAGATGGCTGGTTGCGTGTGACAGCGGCGGGCCGAACCCGCCTAGATGCGGTAGTCGCGCATCTATTAAATTAGTTGGTCACCTTCGTGAAGGTTTGTGGTGCTGCCCGCCGGCTGTCAAGGCCATTGCGCATCACTTCGTGAATGGTGTACGCGCGCTCCACGATGCCCTCAGGTAGTAAACGGAAAATACCATCGACCCCCAGGAACCCGTTCCGGTCAGTCAGAGCCGAAATCGAATAATCTGGTCCGGCCTTGCCTTGCGCCAGCACGACTGCAAGGGCCGTCGCATCATAGGCAAGGCTCGCCAGCCAGAGCGGTGGCCTGCCGAACGCTTTCTTGAACCGCAATTCAAAACGCGTCCGCTCTTCATCCGGCGGTCCTGCATACCAGGCGCCTATCAAGGCCGGTTCCGATCCCAGATTTGGGATCTGGTCCCAGGATCGCAGACCGAGTAATCGAACCGCCGGCTGATCGACATCATAGTAGGATAGTAGAGATGACAGGGCTCTTAGCCGCTCTCCGCTTTCCGGCAGCAATACTGCGTCGTAGGGTAGCGGACCAATCGTATCTATTTTTTTTAGCCGACGCAGCGCGCGTAGCGATATCTCGTCGCCTTTGCTCTCTAACGCTTTGCGTTGCGCCAGCAATGCCTGGTGTCTCGTCGTGTAATTAGAAAACGCTTTCACTTGTCCCGACAGGTCTGTGGCATTCGGCGCGTAATACATGGTGCGCACCACCGACCCGCCAGCCAATTCTGTATTTGTTCGTGTGGCCTCTACTACGGCTTTACCGTACTCGTCGTTCGGTGCGAGAACGGCGAACCGGGAGAGGCCTTCGGACAGGGCATAGCTCACAATCGATTTCACCTGTTGTCGTGGGACAAAGCCAAAAACAAAGACGCCATCGCCTGCAACTTCGCGCGAATTGGAAAATGCTACGATGGAAATACCGGCATTGCGGGCGATCGGTGTGGCGCCTTTCACAGCCGACGCGAGCAGCGGGCCAAGTATCAATTGCGCGCGGGATCTGATTGCTGCGACGGCAGCGGCCTCCCCCCCCACTGCTGTTCCTTTCGTGTCGAACGGCAAAAGAGTAAATGACTTATCCGCGATTTCGAACATCGAAAGTTGCGCGGCATCCAACATGGATCTACCTAGTGGTGCACTGGGGCCGCTGAGTGGGAGTAATATGGCGACCCGCGCTTTCTCCGGGCCCTTTGGCTTCTGCGCTGGCCTCACCACGGGTGGGGCCGGTTTATGCTCTGCGCGTTTTTTTGGCTTTTTTTTGACGTCGGCGGTTGATACGAGAAGCTTTGTTTCAGCCGCTGGCTTTTCGGCTTCAGTTTCGGAACGTTGCGGTGCTGGTTCGAAATTGCGGAACTTAGGCTCTTGTTTTACCGTGGTTTCGACGCAACCGGCGACAAAAAACAGTGCAAGTACCCCGGCAGTCGCTGTGTAGCGTGCGTTTAGTATCGTTTTTATCAACCACATGACGTTCAGTCCTTGAAAGCAAGTAAACCGACACCGGGCCTTTATATAGTCGCGACGCCGATCGGCAACCTTCGCGATATGACTTTTCGCGCGGTCGATACACTGTCGGCGGCAAACATTATTGCCTGCGAAGATACACGCGTTACGGCGAAGCTTCTCTCCGCTTACGAAATTGGCACGGCAACCATCCCATATCATGAGCATAATGCGGCTAAAATGCGACCGATGCTGCTCGATCGGCTGCGACAAGGTGAAATCGTTGCGTTGGTAAGCGATGCTGGCACACCCTTAATTTCCGATCCTGGATACAAGCTAGTATGTGCGGCCATCGATGCTGGCATCCCTGTGACTGCGCTGCCTGGTGCGAGTGCACCAATGACCGCCCTGGCAGCCGCGGGCCTTCCGACGGATAAATTTTTGTTCGCCGGTTTCCTCCCCTCGCGCACTGTGGCGCGGAGGCGAGCGCTTTCTTCCGTGGGGAATGTTTCGGCAACATTGGTTTTTTTCGAAACGGCTAGACGATTGGCGGCCAGTTTGGAGGACATGCGCGACGTTTTAGGTGCCAGGAAGGCGGTTGTTGCGCGTGAACTGACCAAGCGTTTTGAAGAATTTCGCCGTGGGACACTCGATTCGCTCGCCGAGCACTATATGTCCTGCGGTTCGCCAAAAGGTGAAATCGTTGTTCTGATCGCGCCGTCCGATGGAGACTTCGCAAAGCCCGAAGATCTGGACGCCTTGCTGCGCAAAGCGCTTGATGGCATGAGCGTCCGCGACGCTGCTGCGACTGTTAGCGCTGCGACTGGCCGGTCGCGGCGGGAAGTCTATACCCGCGCGCTTCAACTGGACCGTGCAGGATGATCGCGATTTCCGCTCGTCTAGCCACAGTTTTTGGCCGGTAGAAAGAGATTATCGAGAATATTTATCCGGTTTGATATAGTCGCTATCATTCCCTCGGGTTGGCGGGTTCGGATCATTGACCCTTGGCGGCCGAAGAATGACTAGTTAGATAGAGAGCATGCGAACAACTAAATTCTCTATTTCCCGATCGATTGGGGCTGTAGCTTTTTTGCTGCTGTCGACGGGCCTATCTGGTTGCGTCGGATTGGCCGTTGGGGCTGGCGCAACTGCAGGTACCGCTGCTATGCAGGATCGCGGTCTTGGCGGCGTTATCGACGACACCGTTATCCATGGCAAGGTCACGAGCGCTTATTTCGCTAACGATGTGAAATTCAAGCTGATAGCAGCAAAGGTACATGAGGGCCGTGTCCTGCTGACGGGCACCGTACCGAAACCGGAAGATCGGGTTGATGCGGTGCGGCACGCCTGGAAAGTCGAAGGTGTCAAAACGGTCATCAATGAGATCATGGTAGAGGATGATAGCGGCGTCCTGGATCTGGCGCGCGACAAGTGGGTTTCGACGCAGCTTCGCCTGAAAATTACCTTCGACAGTAAGATCAAAGCGATCAACTATGCGATCGATACCGTCAACGGCACAGTATATTTGATGGGTGTCGCGCAGAACGAATGGGAACTCTCTTTGGTTAGCAACCACGCGCGGAATCTTGACTATGTGCGGCGTGTTGTCAGTCATGTTCGCATCAAGCCTGATACCGCGACTTAAGCTAGCACCGATGTCCTCAACGGAGCAGGCAAAAAACACCTTGCGCAAGATCGTGGCGGCGCCAGACGCGTCGTTCGAGATTGGAGAAGCAGCCCTTGCATTGGCGTCTTTAGATCGGCCGCGCGTTCCGCTGGACCGGTATCGCCGGCATCTTGGGAACCTAGCTGAGGACCTTAGCCAATTGTCTGCGGGGTGCGTTAGTCTGGAAGATCGGCTGGCAGCGCTCAACAGCGTTCTCGTAGACAAGCACGGATACTCCGGTGATCAGCAAAATTATGAAGATCTGCAGAATGCGAATCTAATTCGCGTCATCGACCGTAAAAAAGGGCTGCCTGTTGCTCTAGGTATCCTTTATATTAATACTGCCCGGGCGCAGGAATGGGAAATCGTCGGTCTCGCCTTTCCGGGCCATTTCTTGTTGCGGCTTGGGGCAGGCCCAGATCGTCTGGTTATGGATCCTTTCCATGCGGGCGCTGCACGTCAGACGCATGAGTTGCGTGATTTGCTAAAAGCGATGTCCGGGAACGATGCGGAATTGCAGCCGGAACACTACGCTGAGGTGTCGGATCGCGAAATCCTGTTGCGGCTGCAGAACAATATTAAATTGCGCCTTATACAGCACAACGACGCCGCCGGCGCCGAGGCGGTTGTCGCACGTATGTTACTACTTGCCCCGGAACAAACTGCGCTGTGGTGGGAAAGTGGTGTGCTGAACGCGCAGGCTGGCCAACTGCAGGCTGCCATTGCCGCAATCGAGAGCTTTATCAAGCTGGATACCCGTCCTCAGCCACGCCAGGAAGCAGCTCTTTTTCTGAAAAAATTGCGCGATCAGCTAAATTGAGCGGTGGCCACAAAAATTTAGTTTGGCGCTGCAATCTGAATGCCGACAAATTATAAGGGACCACATAAATTTCCAAATTGACCAAAATGGGGATCCGGCCATGAGTCTGAACGTTGCCATACAGATGGATCCAATCGATAGCATCGATATCGCAGGGGATAGCACCTTCGTGCTGGCACTAGAGGCGCAGCGGCGTGGACACAACCTTTACTATTATTTGCCCCAGGCGCTCACTTATCGGAACGGCAAGGTAATGGCGCGCAGCCAACCGCTGACAGTCCGGCGGGAACTAGGAAATCATTTTGATCTTGGCGAGCCTGAACTGGTCGACCTGGGGTCGATGGACGTAGTGTTGATGCGTCAGGACCCGCCTTTCGATATGGCCTATATCACCGCGACGCACATGCTCGAACACATCTATCCGGAGACGCTCGTAGTCAATGACCCGGTGGAGGTTCGTAACGCTCCCGAAAAGATTTTCGTTACCCGCTTTCCCGAACTGATGCCGCCCACCTTGATCACATCGAGCCGCGAGGAAATTATCGAGTTCCGTGCGGAGTACGAAGATATCATTGTCAAACCGTTGTATGGCAATGGTGGCGCTGGCGTGTTCCATATCAAACCAGGTGACGAAAATTTAAGCGCCTTGCTTGAATTGTTCACTGAATTATTTAGGGAGCCCATTATAGTTCAACGCTATCAGCCGGAGGTTCGCGAGGGCGACAAGCGGATCATCCTGGTCGAAGGTAAGGCGGTAGGCGCGACCAATCGCGTGCCGCAGGAAGGCGAAGCCCGCTCGAACATGCATGTCGGGGGTACCCCTAAGCCAACGACCTTGACTAGCCGGGAGCATGAAATCTGTGAAGCGATTGGGCCTGAACTGAAGGCGCGTGGACAGATTTTTGTTGGTATCGACGTGATCGGCGACTATTTGACGGAAATCAATGTGACCTCGCCCACGGGCTTGCAGGAGGTCAACCGGTTCGATGATGTCTGTCTTGAGGCGACGATTTGGGACGCGATCGAGGTGCGTAAGTTCAGTTAATTGTTTTGCCTGCGGTACGGCGCGATTTAGGCCTGGGGATCGAAACCGAAATTGGATACAGTTGTGTTTTGCAGCAGGACGCCGAGACCAATGCTGTTTTCGGGAATGTTTTGCGCTTTGTTACGGACGTTAAGCTAATAACGATTAATTAACTGTTACGATGTCGGCATTTTTGCTCTACGCACCTTGCCTGTTGCCTCGATATGACGCACTGTCTGTGCATCATGCGTCAGAACTTCCTGTCATCGTTGGATAATACTAAATACTGGGTGTTTGACCTGGATAATACTTTATATCCGGCCGACTGCGACCTGTTCAGCCAAATCGATGTGAAGATGGGCGCATTCATCTCTGCGCATTGCGGCATCGATCGTATCGATGCAAGAAAACTGCAGAAACGCTATTACCGCGAACATGGCACCACTTTGGCGGGTTTGATGGCGAATGACGGTGTGCAGCCAGAGGGTTTTCTCGCCTTCGTACATGATATCGATGTGACGCCCGTGGCGCCGAGCCCAGAATTGCGCGATGCGTTGGCTTTGTTGCCCGGTCGCCGCTTTGTGTACACGAATGGGTCCGTGCAGCATGCCGAGAATGTCATGGATCGGCTCGGTGTCACGGACATGTTTGAGGGGGTCTATGACATCACGGCGGCGAACTATCGGCCAAAGCCGGACCCGGCGCCCTACCAGGATTTCGTTCAGCGATTTGATATTGAGCCGGGCCAGGCGATCATGGTCGAGGATATTGCTCGCAATTTGGAGCCAGCCCATCATTTGGGGATGGGTACCGTATTGATCCGAACTGCTCGTTACGACGAAATTCCAGACAATGACTATATTGACCATGTCGCGGACGATCTGCTCGGCTGGCTACGGACTATCCTAGGCCTGCCAGAGAGCTCCTAAGCCCTTTGAAAACGATACATTAAGGCATGCCGGACGCTGGGTTGACTCATCTCGGCAACTCAATCACAGTCCGGCCTCCCCGTTCCAAATTGGTGAAAGGTTACGTCCAAAATGAGCCATGCTGCGTTGCAGACCACGATTGATGAAGCCTGGGAGGCCCGGGATTCTGTCTCCAGTGAAACCAAAGGTGAAGTGCGCGACGCGGTGAATGAGGCGCTAAACCTTATGGATGCAGGGGATGTGCGTGTCGCTGAGAAGATCGGTGGAAATTGGCAGGTTAATCAATGGCTAAAAAAAGCTGTTCTGCTGTCCTTTCGTCTCAACGATATGACAACCATCGCCGGTGGTCCGGGTGCCAACACGACATGGTGGGATAAGGTCCCGTCCAAATTCGAAGGTTGGACCGCAAACGAGTTCGGCAAGGCCGGTTTTCGCGCCGTGCCGAACTGCATTGTTCGTCATTCCGCTTATATTGCGCCAAACGTCGTTTTGATGCCGAGCTTTGTCAATCTCGGCGCATATGTCGATGAAGGTACTATGGTTGATACATGGGCGACGGTAGGATCTTGTGCGCAGATCGGTAAAAACTGCCACCTGTCTGGTGGCGTTGGGATAGGCGGTGTGTTGGAACCGCTGCAGGCCGATCCAGTTATCGTCGAGGATGGCTGCTTCATCGGCGCACGCTCCGAGGTCGTTGAAGGCGTCATCGTTGAGGAAGGCGCAGTTTTGGCAATGGGCTGTTTCATTAGTTCTTCAACCAAAATTGTTGATAGAGCAACCGGTGAAATTCATCGGGGCCGGGTTCCGGCTTATTCGGTGGTGGTTCCCGGTGCGTTGCCAGGGGCTGTTAATCCCGAAGGAGCGCCGACGCCGAGCCTCGCTTGTGCGGTAATAGTTAAGACGGTTGATGCGCAGACGCGCTCCAAGACGTCGATCAACGAACTCTTGCGGGACTGAAAGTGCTCGATCCGGTCACATTTGCACGTGATCTCATCCGCTGCCCCAGTGTGACCCCGGAAGAAGGCGGTGCGCTGCAATTGTTGCAGGCGACGCTGGAAGATTTGGGCTTCGAGTGTCAGCGCCTGTTATTTACCGAGGACGGCACTCCCGATGTCGACAATCTTTATGCTCGGTTCGGCACGAATGCCCCCAACTTTTGCTTTGCGGGCCATACGGATGTGGTGCCCATCGGGGCACAAAGCGAATGGACAGTCGATCCGTTTGCCGCGGAGGTGAAAGATGGCGTTCTATTCGGTCGTGGAGCGGCCGATATGAAGGGCGCGATTGCGGCGTTTGTGGCGGCCGCTCAGCGGTTCATCGACAAAGAAACATTGAACGGGTCGATCAGCTTCCTGATTACTGGCGATGAGGAAGGTCCGTCTATAAATGGCACTAAGAAAGTGCTGCAGTGGATGGAAGAGAATGGCGAACAAATCGATGTTTGTATCGTTGGTGAGCCGACCAATCCGACCGAACTTGGTGAGATGGTAAAGATCGGCAGGCGTGGCAGTATGAACTCAATTCTGACGGTGAAGGGGACGCAAGGGCATGTAGCCTATCCGCACCTAGCGGACAACGCTGCACATCGGCTGGTGAAGATGCTGGGTGCGCTGGCGGCAAAACCGCTAGACGGAGGCAATGACCATTTTCAGGCATCCAGCCTGCAGATTACCAGCATCGATATTGGAAACCCGACCGAGAACGTGATCCCCGGTGAAGCCGAAGCCCGTTTTAATATCCGCTTCAATGATATGCATTCGTCGGAAACGCTCTCAACATGGATCCGCGAAACCCTTGATGCCGTGGCTGAGGGGACGCCGTACAAACTTGCGATCCGGGTCAGCGGTGAATCCTTTGTCTTCCCGCCTGGAGAACTCTCAGGCTTGATTACCGATGCCTGTGAAAAGGTGGTCGGTCAGCGGCCAGAATTGAGTACCACCGGTGGGACGTCGGATGCGCGTTTTATCAAGGATTTCTGTCCGGTTGCCGAGTTTGGTCTGATTAGCCAAACCATGCACAAAGTGGATGAGCGCACCCTCGTCGACGATATCAACAAATTGTCTGAAATCTACGAGACCATTCTGCGCGGCTATTTTCAATGATAGCTCGCCACGAGGTTCTGCTCTCGCTCTACGGCGTTTGGCGCCTATTTTTGCGGGATCCTCGTGGCATCGAATGGCTGGATGTCTCCATCGAAGGTTTCTGGAAATCATTTTTTTGTGCGGTAGTCGTGTTGCCTATTTTTGGCGTCTGGGTATTCATCCGCAATAGCGGTTTGGAGGATGTTGGGTTCATCCGCCTCGTGACCGTAGAAGGCATCGGATACGTTGTACAATGGGTAACTTGGCCACTCGTCATGGCGTATATCGCACCGGCGATCGGTCGAGATGATAATTTTATCCGCTATATTGTCGCTTTTAATTGGTCGGCCGGCATATACGTTTGCATTTATTTGATTGTTATAGGAATTAAACTATCCGGCATAGTGTCTGGTGGTGGGTTGGCATTAATTGGCTTGGTAGCTGCGATAGTAATTCTTTCATATCATTGGTATATCGCGCGGATCGCCTTGGCGGTCTCCGGTGGTGGTGCGGCAGGGTTGGTTGCAGGCGAATTCGTTCTGGCGCACATGATCGATGCTGTTGGTCAGAATTTGATGCGGTAAGTAGGTCTGATGGCGACGCTACTCAAGAATATCCTCCTCACCGCAATTGCTTTGGCCGTCCTGGTGATTGTCGAGCATTGGTTAGGCATAACAGCCGCCTTCATTGGGGTAGGCGTTTGTTTTCTCGCCTATGTGCTGCTCATCACATGGCGCCAGATGCGTGACGAGACAGACGAAAATTAACTATTCAATAGACGACTTTAGTCAGATAGAGACCGTCTGGTGGCGCTGTTGGGCCGGCTGCCGGCCGATCCTTGGCTTCCAAAGCGGTATAAACCTGATCCTCTGTCCAGGCACCTTCGCCTACAAGCTTCAGCGTGCCCGTCAAGATTCGTACCTGATTATGCAGGAAGGATCGGGCTTGAGTGGAAATGTGGATTTCGTCGCCTGAGCGGGAGACATCTATGCGGTCAAGGGTTTTCACTGGCGATTTTGCCTGGCAGCGTAACGCCCTAAAGGAACTGAAGTCGTGGTTGCCGACCAGCGACTGCGCCGCTCTGTGCATGGCGTCCGCGTCAAGCGGGCGCGCCACGTGCCAGACCCGACCGTGGTCTAACGCGCTTGGCGCGCGCCGGTTCAAGATGCGGTAAAGATAGTCGCGGCGCTTGGCCGAAAAGCGCGCGTGGAAATCCTCTGTAACCGCTTCCGCTGTCAAAATTGATACAGCCCTAAGCTTTAAATGATGGTTCAAGGCGTCGCGCACCGTATCGGGATCTGTTGCTTTTGTAAGATCGAAATGGGCGGTCTGTGAAAGTGCATGTACGCCAGAATCAGTGCGGCCGGCGCCGTGCAAGGTAATAGTCTCACCCGTAAATCCAGTGATTGCGGATTCGATTGCCTCCTGCACGGATAGGCCGTTTGTCTGTCTCTGCCATCCAACGAAAACGCTGCCGTCATATTCGACCGTAATTTTCCAACGACTCACGACAACACCGTACCGGCTGGGAGCTTATATCCTCGTATGAATGCGGCGGCGCCGGTTGCTCTTTTGCCACTGCGTTGAAGTGTTATCAGGCGAAGCGCATCAACGCCGCAAGCGATTGTTAGCTCGTCGTCGAGAACGGTGCCCCGCTTGGATGCGCCCGCCACCTTGCAGGCTTCGAGTACTTTAATGCGCTCGCCATTATGCTCGAACCAAGCGCCCGGCCATGGCGAAAAAGCGCGCACTGTTCGCGCCAGATAGGTGGCGGGTTTGGCCCAATCGAGCCTCCCTTCGTCACGTCTTAGTTTTTGTGCATAGGTCATCCCAGTCTCTGGTTGCGGGGTCGCGACCATCGTGCCTGCGTCAAGTCCGTCGAGCGCTTTGACAATCAGCGCCGTACCCAGCTTTGATAGGCTGTCATGCAGGTTGCTTGCGGTCGTCTCTTCCGTGATTGGGACAGACTGGGACAGGAGCAGGCCGCCTGTATCGAGCCCCGCATCCATTTGCAAAATAGTAACACCCGTCTCTGTGTCGCCGGCGAGGATAGCCCTCTGGATAGGCGCTGCACCTCGCCATCGTGGCAGTAATGAGGCGTGGATATTGAGGCAGCCTAGCCGTGGTGCATCAAGAATCGGCCGTGGCAAGATCAGCCCGTAAGCGCTGACAATCGCTGCATCCGCACCAAGTGCGGCGAATTCCATTTGCAACGTTTTGTCGCGTAGCGTTTTTGGCGTCCGCACCGCGATCCCGTTTTCGGCGGCGTAGGCGAAAACTGGAGAGACGCGTTCCTTCTGGCCGCGGCCGGCGCGACGGGGTGGTTGGCTGTAGGCGCAAAGGATTTCATGTCCAGCCTCGATTAGTGCGGCTAAAGCCGGCACCGCAAAATCGGGGGTGCCCATGAAGACAAGACGCAGGGGTGCTCGCTGTCCGTCACTGGCCGGGCTAGTCGGCGGTGGCGTCATGTGTTTTCAGCTTTTTAGCCTTAGTCAGCTTACGCAGGATCATATTGCGCTTAAGCGCCGAAATATGGTCGACGAACAACGTACCTTCCAAATGGTCCATCTCGTGCTGGATGCAGGTAGCTAACAAATCCTCGGCTTCCATCTCCTGATGTTCGTTGTTTTCATCCAGATAACCAATTTTGATCTTCGCAGGACGCTCGACCTCTGCGTAGTGATCCGGCAGCGACAGGCAGCCCTCTTCATGTGTCCATAGCTCGTCGGAGGTAAACAGGATTTTCGGGTTGGCCATCTTTATCGGTGCGGGATCGTCATCCTTGCCGGAGGTGTCGACCACGATCACCCGCTTCGTCACGCCAACCTGCGGCGCAGCGAGACCTATGCCGGGAGCTAGATACATCGTCTCCAGCATGTCTGCCATAAACGTCGCAATTTCGTCATCGACCTGGTCGACCGGCAGGCATTTCTTTTTTAGAACCGGATCGGGCGCGAGGATGATGGGAAGTACAGCCATGTGTTTCTCAAACGTTCTGCCGCACTTACCTATTGTTCAACTGCGTTGTCGTCAAGATGGGTGGGCGAATCGGTGTAAAGTAGAGTGTCAGGATTTGGAGAATTTCTCATGGAGTTATTAGTTTCCGCATTGGCTGTGGCCGCGGCACTAGCCGTAACGGTCTGGGTCACCTTTGCGCGCACGCGCGGCCTCAACGCGCAAGTGAGCGATTTGCAGGCGGAACTCGTCACCGAGCGTGAACGGGCTAACGCGGCGGAAGCAAGCACGCATGAATTGAGTGCTCGAATGGGTGAAATTGGGGTGCAGCTGGCCGAAAATAAGGAAGCACGGGAAAAAATTTCGGCCGAGTTGGAAGACGCGAAGGAAGCCCGTCGCACCGCAGAGAAGGAAACCGCGCTGGTGTGCCAGGAAATTGAGACCATGCGCGCAACGATGGGAAATTGGGACAAGACTAAAGAAGAGGCAATGGCCGCCGCCCGGGCAGCGATGCTGTCGACGGCGACCGACCTTTCGAACAAGTTGCTGGAGGACCACAAGCGAGAGGCGAAAGCTGCCAAAGAGGAAGGCGAAAAACGGGTACAGGAAGCGAGCGGCAAGCTACTGACCCAGTTCGAGACATTATCCAAGACGGTCGCGTCGTTGAACGACCAGGTCACGACGAACAAGGACGCTGTCGATGTCATTGAGCGGGCTCTATCCAACCCTGCAAACGCGGGCTTTGCCGCTGAAACAGTGCTGGAGAACACGCTAAAATCCTTTGGCCTTACCGCTGGGATCGATTTCGTGCTCCAGCAGACCTTCGGCTCGGAGGATGGCAGCCGGTTGCGCCCTGACGCCATCGTTTTTCTGCCGGCCGATTCAGTTTTGGTGATCGACAGCAAGGCGTCGAAATTTCTTTTGGAACTGGCTCAGGTGGAGGACGAAGCGGCGGAAGCGGCGATTTACGAGAAGCTATCCTCGACAATGAACCAGCACCTCAAAAGCCTCGCCAGCAAAAACTACCGAATGGCTGTGCAATCGGATTTCCGAGCCGCTGGCAAGGGTGATGAAGTTCGCCAGCTGATCAGCATCATGTGGCTACCCAATGATGCGGCGGTGGAGAAGGTGCTGCGGGCCGATCCGGAATTTCAACGCAAAGCCTCGGAGAATGGTATTTTCGTTGCTGGCCCGACCGGGCTGTGGACCGCGGTTGGCGTTGCCGGTTCGAAGATTAATATAGACCGGCAGGCGCAGAACCATGAGAAGATAGTCGAAGGCGTACAAGCGCTGATCGAAAGCCTTGCCGTTGTGCTGACACATGCCGGTCGTGTGGGCAGCAACATGCGGACAGCGGCAAAGGCTTATGACGATCTCTCCCGGTCAATTAATCGGCGCGTTCTGCCGCGAGCACGAAAGCTTCTTGATCTAGGTGTCGAGGCACCGACGAGAGGACTGCCCAAACCGTTGCCGAACTACCAGGTTGTCGATACAGACATGGCAGATGTCATCGAGACCGAAGCAGAACCGGTCGACAATGTCCGGGAGCTGCCGTTGACAGCAGGTGAATGATGGTGGGACGCCTTTATAAGGCGCGTAAGCTACCTGCCACTGTGGAACAGAATGGCTGGTACGAGACCTTACCCTTTCCGTCGGCCGCGCGGCGGGTCGAAGGGTCGCTATCAGCTGACTTTGCGGTGGTTGGGGCCGGCATCTGCGGGCTTACGGCTGCGCGCCGGCTCGGCGAATTACGGCCCGATGCTTCCGTTGCGTTGATCGAGGCGACCCGGGTTGGGTTCGGGACATCCGGACGCAATGCGGGTTTCCTACTCAAGGGTCATAGCCATGGCGGCGAAAAGGATCTTGAGCTTGGCAAGCGCAACGACCGGCTCTGCGAAGCCGGGCTCGAATACATTCGAAAAACGGTCATGCATCACCAAATTCAATGCCAGTGGAGCGACTGGGGACGGATCTACGTTGCATCCGGTGCGCCGGGCGAGACCCATCTCGACCACTTGGCCCATGGCCTTGAGGGGATAGGCACCGCCTATAGCACGGTGGATCGGGACGAATTGGAAACGATCACCGGTACGCGCTTCTATTCGCGGGGTATTCGAGCCGACGGTACCGCGCTAATGCAGCCCGCCGCTTTGATGCGCGGGCTCGGCGCTACTTTGCCAGTGAATGTAACACTCTATGAGGAGAGCCCGGTTTCCGAGATACACCGGCAGAATGGCGTAAGGCTTATCTGCTCAGCTGGCGAGGTCCAGGCTAAGCAGGTCATTTTGGCAAATCACGTTTTCGCTGAAGAGCTCGGCATCGCGCGCTTCCGGGTTGTGCCGATAGCGCTGTACGCGAGCCTGACGAGGCCTCTGACGCAGGACGAATTGCCGCTGGTCGGCGGTGGGGCTGAATTCGGCCTTTTGCCCTCCAGCCCAAATGGTAGCACCGTGCGCCTGACCCAGGACGGTCGCGTCCTGATGCGCAACACGCTGAATTACGGGCGATCGAAACGCTATGGCGAGGCGGAGATGACGGCGGCGCTGGTGAACCATCGCGAAGGGATCCGTCGACGCTGGCCGGATCTTGCGGATATTGAACTCGAGGGCACCTGGGGTGGCATCTTGGGTTTCACGCGGAACGGTGGCATTGTCTGTGGCGAAATGGCTCCAGGTCTGCATGCGGTTATGACCACCGACGCAGCACCACTGACCCGCGGCGCGGCGGCAGCTAAGCTGCTGGCAGAACAAGTTTGTGGCGTTGAAAGCGCGTTACTACAGGATTTGAATCGTTTGCCGAGAGCAGCCCTGTTGCCGCCAGACCCGTTCCTGCGGATGATCGTCAACCGCCGCTTACATAAGAACGAAACAGAAGAGGCGGGTGAGCTTTAGCGACGGAGGGCGATATGCAGTCCAACGAAAAGAACCTCGACCTCAGAGACTTTCTGGAAAGGCTGGAGGCAGAAGAGCCGGACAGCGTGCTCCGTATTCCAGAAACGGTTGGGCTTGATTTTGATGTAACTGCAGTGGCCATGGAGCTAGAAAAGCAAGGCCGCGCTCCGGTTATCCGGTTTGACAAGGTTGGAAATTTTCCCTTTCCGGTCGTCACTAACCTCTTCGGTGACCGGCGGCGCTATGCGCTGGCGCTCGGTGTCGCCGAGGCAGATTTGATCGAAACTTGGGCCAGCCTGGGTGAAAAGACCATCGAGCCAACGATGTGCGAGACGGGCCCGATCCTAGATGTGGTCAAGACAGGTGACGACGTCGATCTTGCCCAACTGCCAATTCTCAACCATTTCGCCGAAGATGGTGGACGCTACGTTACCAACGGTATCGTCGTAGCCAAGGATCCGGATACGGGCGTATGCAATGCCAGCTATCACCGGCTTCAGGTCATGGGAAAGACGCGCTTTGGTACCAGCCTGCATAGCCGCCGGCACCTCTGGAACTACGCCGAACGTGCTGCCTTGCGCAACGAAGCAATCCCCGTTTCCATTGTGATAGGCCATCATCCACTCTTCGCCTTTGGCAGTGGGTTGTGGAAAGGTCCAATCGATGTTGATGAATACGCTGTCGCAGGCGGCTTCATGGGCCAACCTCTGGAACTAGTCGAGGGTGTTACGGTGCCAGTCGAAGCACCAGCCTATGCCGAGTTCGTCCTCGAAGGCCACATCGTGCCGGGCGAACAGTCAGCGGAAGGCCCATTTGCTGAGTTCACCGGCTACGCCTCCGCCCGCTCCACCCAGCACGTCATCGAGGTGTCCGCGATCCTGCACAGGCGTGACGCGATCTATCAGGATATCGTATCCGGCATTTCCGATGAGCATACGGGTTTGCTGGCAGTGCCGATGGAGGCCCGTCTGTTGAAGGTGCTCCGTCAGAACTATCCGAACGTGACCCGCGTCGCGATGCCAAAGTCCGGTACCTGTCGAATGCATGTTTATATCGCAATGAAAGATCCCGCTCCCGGTCAAGCGAAGAACGCTGCGGCTGCGGCATTGGGTGAGGATCTCAGCCTAAAGCTCGCCGTGGTCGTTGATGACGACGTTGACGTTTCCAGTGATCAGGATGTTATGTGGGCGCTCTGCACACGAATGCAGGCCGATGCGGACGTGGATATTCTCACGAACTGTATGGGAGCTATCCTTGATCCATCAAACCATGACGGTCTGACGGCCAAGATGATCATCGATGCGACAAAGCCGAACGGCGACAACTTTCCGCCCCGGCACACAATTCCGGAAGACACAGAGATGCGGGCGAGAG
>CAYYUG010000032.1:32239-42300 GCA_964474755.1 uncultured Rhodospirillaceae bacterium
TCACAATTTTCTCTGGTGTAATAGGTAAATCGAAGACGCGACCCCCAATCGCGTCGGCAACGGCGTTGGCGATAGCCGGGGCTACCGGGGTCAGGCTTGGCTCGCCGATGCCCTTGGCGCCGAAGGGGCCTAACCCGCTGCGGGATTCTAGGATGACCGAGGTGATCTCTGGCATGTCCATAGAGGTTGGAATGAGATATTCGCTAAAGCTCGGGCTGACCAGTTTGCCTTCTTCGTAGATTAACTCCTCGCTTAGCGCATAGCCCTGCCCCATCAGCGCACCACCTTCGATCTGGCCTTCGACCGCCTGCGGATTGATTGCCTGTCCTATATCGTGCGCACCGACGCTCTTTAGTACGGTCACTTCTCCGGTTTCCGTATCGACAGCGACATCGACCGCGTGGCAGCCATATGTGAAATCGGGAAAGACGGGCCCCTGCCCTGTTTCCTGGTCGATCGGATCGGTGAAAGGCGCTCGGAACATTGCCAGTTCTGACCGTTCCAATCCTTCCGAAGCTCCGCGTGATGCCAAGTCCTTCAGAGACATCGTTTTCGAGGGGTCGTCCGCAACGAAAGCTTTTCCGTTTGCCAGGTCTATCTCATTTGGGAGCGCGTCGAGTTCCTGCGCGGCGAAGGCAACGAGGCGCTCTCGAAGGTTGGCGCTTGCCGTGTGTACTGCCTGCCCAGTCATATAGAGAGCCCGCGTCGCGGTCGTCGTGCCGGCCAGCGGAGTGACGGCGGAATCACTATTATAGATCACGACATCGTCAAGCCCGACACCAAGTAGTTCGGCGGCGATTTGGCCCAAGGCGGAGGCCTGCCCCGCGCCGATATCGGTGACGCCCGACCGCACGATCACGGTGCCGTCGACTTCGATCCCGACCCAAGCTTCCGAAGTATCATGGAACCATGTTATCCGGCCGTAGCTTTGCTGATAGGTTGCAACGCCTCGTCCGATTTTTACCATACCGCTGTCGGCCGGTTTGTCACCCAGCGCCTCCAACGCCTGCGTCATACATTCGTCGGCCCAGATTGCGCTCTCGACGGTCTGGCCGGTAGCAGTCTTATCGCCCGTGCGCATGAAATTGAGGCGGCGGAATTCAAACCTGTCGAGGCTAAGTGTTTTCGCGACCTCGTCCATCTGAGCCTCATAGGCAACGCAGGCTTGCGCAGCACCGAAACCCCGGAAGGCACTGGTATACATATTATTGGTCGCAATTGCAGTGGCGTCGATTTTGACATTATCGATTCGATATGGGCCTGGTGCTGCGACGGCGCAATAAAGCAGCACATAGGGGCTAAGGAATACGTAAGCCCCAGAATCCGCGCTGATCTTTACTTCTACGGCGGTGATCTTGCCATCCTCAGTGACGCCGGTCTTATATGAAACGGAGAATGGGTGGCGCTTACCGTGCCCAACGAACGAATCTTCGCGGGTATACGCGAGACGAACCGGTCGCCCCGTCGTCTGCGCCAACAGTGCTAAATACAATTCGACCGTAATGTCTTCCTTGCCGCCGAAGCCGCCCCCAACCATGGCGCCTAAAATGCGCACCTTGTTGTGCGGCACGCCTAGCGCATCAGCGATGAAGCGGAAATGCTCAATGACCTGCGTCGACATGCGGATATTGATGACGCTGTTTTCGTCGACCCAGGCGAGGCCGACTTCCGGTTCGAGGAAGGCGTGCTCGATGAATTGGGTGTGGAAGGTGTTTTCGACGATATGGTCCGCTGCGGCGAAACCTTTTGTAGTATCGCCTTTTCGAATTTTGTACTTGCTTACGATATTGTCCGGCTCAGTCACGATTGGAGCACCGGGCGCGAGCGCAGCGGCGGTGTCATAGACACCCGCCAGCGGTTCTATTTCGTAATCAATCAGGTCTAACGCCTTATCGGCAATTGCTGTCGTTTCCGCGGCGATCAGCGCCAGCGGTTCGCCGTGATGTCGGATGATTTCGCGCACCAGTATTTGCCGGTCTGTCGCTGCGCGTTTCTGTCCGGTCTGTCCCGGCATGTCCGTCGCTGCTAACCGGTCAGGCAGGTCTTCTGCCGTTAGCACGCAAGTGACGCCGGGCATTGCACGCGCCTTTGAAGCATCAAGACGCTTCAGCCTTCCGCTGGCAATATTGCTGCGCAAAACCTTCGCATGCAGCATGCCTGGCATGGTGTAGTCACCGGCATAGCGGGTCCGTCCGGTTGCTTTGCCTTCCGCGTCAGTTCGCTCCAAAGGTTTGCCGACCTGCCGAAGGATCACGTTAGGCTCGGCTTGGCGATATGGGGGGGGCTGGTCAGTCATTTTCCCCTCCTGCGCGCAAGACGTTCCCAGCCTGCTTGATGGCCGCAAAAATTTTTGTGTAGCCGGTGCAGCGACATAAATTGCCGCTGAGTGCGATCGCGATATCTTCGTCGGTCGGCTCAGGTTTCTCGCGCAGTAACGCTTCGGCCGCAATCATGATACCGGGCGTGCAGTAGCCGCATTGCACCGCTCCAAACTCGATAAACGCAGCGATCAACGGGTGCGGGTTGTTAGTGTCGTTGAGCCCTTCCAATGTTGTTATTGAATGTCCAACGACGGTCCATGCGAGGGTAAGGCACGCATCGACGGGTTCGCCATTAATTTGCACAGCACAGGCGCCGCAATCGCCCTTTTCACAGCCGCTTTTGACCTCGAAAAACCCATGTCGGCGTAGGCAGTCGAGTAGGGTTTCGTTGGCCGGTGCCGATAATTCGCATTCGACGCCGTTGATCTCAACCGTTATCGCTTTCTCGATATTCATTGGCCAGTCGCCTTCTCACTCAACGACTGCCAGGCTTGGTGTAACAACCGCCGCGTCAGGACGCCGACCATGTCACGCCGATAGTCGGCGGAGGCACGCAGATCGTCGATTGGTTCCGCCTGATCCATCGCCTTGCGCGCGGCCGCGTCGATCCGCTCCTCGGTCAGCACGCAGTCTGTTAGTAGGGCTTCTGCGTCCTTGGCGCGGAAAACGGTGGGTGCGATGGCGCCTAGCGCAATACGTGCATCCGTGCAGGTGTCGCCGTTACGGGTTACCGTGACCGCCACACCGGCGACTGTAATGGCATCGCCTTTGCGGCGCGCCAGCTTGTAGAAGCGGTTTGCGGTATTGGCGGCAGGTACGGGCCATGACAGGGCTATTACGAGTTCATCCTCTGTCCGCCGGTTTTTCTTAAAGCCGGTGTAGAAATCGTCTAGCGCTATCGTCCGAACGTTGGTCGCGCTAGCAAGGTAGAGTTCGGCGTCCAAGCTAAGGAGGGGTGGCACGGCGTCGGCGGCGGGCGAGCTGGAGCAAATATTGCCGGCGAGAGTGGCCCGGTTGCGCACCATCTGGCCGCCGAAGACGCGCGCGCAGTCGATCAGAGATGGCGCTGCCGTTTCCATTTTGGGATGACGAAAGATATCGCCGACAGTGGTGCCGCCGCCGATAGTGACCTGCTCGTCCTCGATCTTTATGTCTCGGAAATTGTCGATGTTGCCTAGCCAGATGAGGCGATCCGCTGCCTCGCGGCGCGACCGCAGATCGACCAGCAGATTGGTGCCGCCAGCCAGAGGGGTGCCGCCAGGCAGACTAGACAGCGTCTCTTGCAGATTGGCTGGCATTTCCAGTTCGAAATCGCGCAGCATAATGGCTCCTCTCGCAGCGGTGGTTTAAACGTCCCAGCCGCCATCGACCGAGATCTTTTGCCCAGTCATGTTTTTGCTCTCGTCGCTGGCGCAGTAGAGCACGGCATCGGCGATATCTTGCGGCTCGGTGACGCGGCCAAGACACATTTCGTCGACATACTCCTGGTAAACCTGCTCAAAGGTCCAGCCGCGAACCCTTGCCTTTTCTTCGCAAAGCTTATCCATACGCGGAGTGTGCACGATGCCGGGCATGACGATGTTGACGTTGACATTGTGTGGCCCAGCCTCCAGCGCAATCGTGCGGGTCAGTCCCCGCAACGCCCATTTCGACGAACTGTAAGCGGTGCGGTATTTGTAGCCGCGCAGCCCAGACGAACCACCAATATTAACGATTTTTCCATATTTTTGCGCGATCATGGTGGGCAACGTGTACTTGATGGGCAGGAAGGTGCCGCGGACATTGATGTCCAGAACTTCGAGAAAGTCGTCGGGATCAATGTCCTGCACTGGCGTTTCAATTGGCCCGGTCGTGCCTGCGACGTTGACCAGAATGTCGATACGGCCGCCGAAAGCCCCCTTGGTTGCTTTGACCATTGCCTCGACCTGTTTCGGATCAGCCACATTGGTGGAGATTGTTTCGACTCGCCGTCCCATCGCGCGAACCTCTTCGGCCACCTCGTCGAGCGGTGCAACCTCCCGTGCGGCCAGCATCAGGTCTGCGCCTTCGCGGCCCAGTGTTCTTGTAATTGCGGCTCCCATACCTTTGGCCGCGCCGGTGATGATGGCGATCCGGTTTTCAAGTCTCATACGCTAATCTCCCTGTTACTGTTTGTCCCCGTCCGGCGGACCGTAACCGCCTCCCCCGCTGCTTTCGATGACGACCGTGTCACCCTTCTCTAGTCGAACATTAACCTTGCCCGGCAACTCGCGGTGCGTCCCATCCGAAGTAACAAGATCGACATGAAAAGGCGCGCCATCCTCGCCACCCTGTAAACCATAGGGGGGAATAATTCGTCGCTCGAACATTGTCGTCAACGACATCTCATCTGCAAGTACGTGATATTCGCGGTGCAACCCGTCGCCGCCGCGGTGTTTGCCGGCGCCACCCGATCCTCGCCGAAGTTTTTGGCAGTAGATTTGGATCGGATACTCCGCTTCGATAATTTCCGCCGGTGTGTTCATGACGTTGGATAAATGTACACGGATGACCGAGGCGCCGTCCCGGTCTATACGTGCACCTTCACCGCCGCCGTGGGTCTCGTATAGTGTCGACCAGGTGCCGTCGGACCGCTTGCCACCGAACAGGAGTAACCCCGACGTGGTGGCTCCGCCAGCCGTTAACCGTTCCGGCACGACTGGCTCAAGCGCTCGGAAGATGGCATCGGCGACCCTTTGTGACGTTTCGTGGTTACCACCGACGACTGGAAGCTCAATGTCGGGTTCCAGAATTGAGCCTGGCCTGGTTATGACGGTTAGTGGTCGATAGCAACCGCCATTGGGTTGTATGTCAGGACCGGCCAGCGCCTTCATAGCGTAGAATGCAGCGGCTGAAGCGATGAACGGCGTCGTGTTAATCGGACCACGCGCCGCATCATCTGAGTCGGAGAAATCGAAGACGGCTTCGTCGCTTTGTATCTTTATTCTTACCCGAACAGCGATGCGTCTATCTTCGACACCGTCATCGTCAAGCCAGTCCTCGCCGCGATACTCGCCTCGTGGCAAGTCACCGATCGCGGCACGCATCTGCGCCTCGGCCCGATCATGCAGTGCGGTGACTGCGGCCTCAATCGTAGCCAGTCCATGTTCGACATATAGTTGCTGCAGCTTCTGTTCGGCAGCCCGGGTCGCCGCCATTTGTGCCAGGATATCACCCTCTCGTTCATTTGCACCGCGCACATTGGCGAGAACGAAATTGAGTTTTTCGCGGTCAGGGCCATTCGCCGTAAAGAGCCTGATCGGCGGTATTCGCAACCCTTCCTGCCAAGCATCTGTTGCGGAAGCAACATAGCTACCTGGCACCGCACCACCGATATCCGCCCAATGCGCCAGGCTCACTGCGAACGCCTGCAACGCATCGTCGACGAATATCGGCCGGATCGCCTTGACGTCCGGCAGATGGTTGCCCCCGACCTCTGGGAGATTTAGAAACCATACATCGCCCGGCGTGAGCTGGTTTCGCGGCACTCTCTTTAGGAATTCTTTAACCGTGAAGCACATGACCCCGAGATGCATCGGTATGTCTCGGCCTTGCGCGATCATGTTGCCTTCGGCGTCGGTGAGTGCGGAGGAGAGATCCCCCGCTTCACGTAGCAGCGGCGAGCGGGCAGACCGCATGACGACGAGCGACATCTCTTCAGCAATTGACGTCAGGGCGTGGCGGATAACTTCCAGTGTGAACGGATCGATGCCGGCCATCATGGAGCTTCTCCAACGTCGATCAGTAAATGTCCCTGAGGGTTGACGGTTACGACGGCGCCCGGCGGAACCACTGTGGTCGACCATGCATCTTCGATGATGGCTGGGCCGGGGATACAATGGCTGGGCGCAACTGTGGTGCGGTCATAACGCGGCGTATCGGCGGGGTCCGGGTCGCCGAACCAGCAGGGCGCTGAACTCGATGGCATGAGGGGTTCGCGATGAGCGGTGTAGGTGTCGGCCGCAACTTCTCGGGGGGCGGAGACGGTGCAACGCAAGGCGAAGAGTTCCCACGCCTCATCCGTTGCGAAACCGTACAGTCGTTCATGTATTTCGCGGAACTGCTGGCCCAGTGTTTCCGGGTCATCGAGGATGGGGTCGCTGACTTCCGTCGCGTAGCTTTGACCGCTATAGCGGATGCTCGCAACGAACTCGATATTTATCTGATCCGTTTGGTGTCCCACATCGCGCAACGGTTTAGACAATCGAGCTGTCGTCTCTGTTTGAAGTTGTGCAAGACGCTTCGTGTCCCAGCTATCGCTTGCCATGCGCACCGTTTGCTGCTGCGTGTACTGCATTTCTGCTGTAACGCAACCAATTGCGGAGAAGACGCTGGATGCTGCTGGAACGACCACGCGTTGAATCCCGAAGGAACGCGCGAGGGTTACGGCATGCATTGGTCCCGCACCGCCGAAGGCCAGCAGGTCGCAAATCCGGCCATCGATGCCGCGTTCTACCGTCACGCGATTTAGGGCTCTCGCCATTGTTGCATTGGCAACGCGAACGATCCCGAATGCGGCTTCGGTGACGGTCACTCCGGCCGCCTTGGCGATGGGCAGCAGGGCGCGTTGCGCCGCTGCTGGGTCGAGACGGATTGACCCACCGAGTTGTTGGTCCGGTTTTAGGTAACCTAGAACTAAATTCGCGTCGGTGACCGTCGCGGCGGAGTTCCCTTGTCCGTAGCAAGCGGGTCCGGGGTCGGCACCTGCGCTGTCGGGCCCAACTTCAACCGTCCCCATATTGAGGCGTGCGATCGAACCTCCGCCCGCACCGATCGATTCTATCGCGAGCATGGGTAGACGCAAAGGGTGATCGCCGAGAGATCTGTTCACTGAAATTTCAGCCCGTCCGTCCGTTATAAGGCAGACATCTGTTGTGGTGCCCCCCATGTCCAAGCTAATCGCGTTCTCGATCCCTAAATCGCCGGCGATTTTACTCGCGGCGGCGACCCCGGCGGCCGGTCCGGATAGTGCAAGCCCTAAGGGCAACTCGCGCAGCGCGGCAGGTGTCGACATTCCGCCGCTCGAATGGAAGAGATGCAGTTGGCTGTCGTCCGGTGTCGCAGCTTCCAACTGTTCGAGGTAGCTCGCGGCGCGCGGCATGACGCTGGCGCTCAATACTGTTGTCGCCGTACGCTCATATTCCCGCGCTTCAGGATTGACACGGTGCGACAGGGCGACGGGGAGGTGTAATTTATGCAGTGCGGCACCAACCGCCTCTTCATGTGTCGAATTGGCGTATGCATGTAGCAGGGATACGGCGACGGCATCCGCCCCGCTGGCCGTCGCTTTTGCAACGGCTTCCGATAGCGCATTTTCTGTAAGGGCGGAGAGGACTGCGCCATTAGCGTCAAGTCGCTCGTGCAGCTCGATACGTCGTTCTTGAGGAACTTGCGGTGTTGCTTTCGGGGGTAGATCCAAACGGTAGAGATGACGCCGGTTTTGGCGGCCAATTGCCAATGAATCACCAAATCCTTCCGTCGTTATCAGTGCGACATCAGAAAGGTGGCCCTCGATGACCGCATTGGTGATTAAGGTCGTGCCGTGAATTAGGTCGGCGACGTCCGTCCATCTCAATCCGACAGCGGCAAGTGCTGCATGCAAGCTGTCTGCGGGTTCCGCGGGTTGGCTCTGCACCTTGGCGGTTCTGATTTTCTGAGATTCCGGCTGCAGTGCGACGACATCTGTAAACGTTCCACCCACATCTATGCCCACCTGCCAACGCTCAGTCACGATTGACCTCGTGCAAGCTTTGGGGTTTCACTGGCTATCAGACGCTTACGTAATGTTGCTGTATACATCCGGATAAAAATTGGGCGGTGTGTCAGAAAATTAATATTATCTTATTATCGTGCGCCACTTCCTAAAAATTTTCCGTCTTCATTCCCTTTCTCACAGGGCTCGAATTGCTGTGTTGGCGCCGGCTACCGCATTTCTGGCAGCCTTTACATTTGCGGGTTACTTGTCACCAATCGTCGCCGTTGTCATAGCGATGCTACTAATTGTTATCGGGATGGCATTCTTGCGGGTAAAAACAGATCCGCTTCCCGAACCGGCTGTGCAGGAGGGGATGCCCGCTGCGGTACTCGATGGTATTTCCGATGCGGTGTTGTTGCTGGATACGGACCGGACCGTCGTCGCGGCCAATCAGGCCGCTCGCGAATTGCTCAACGATCGAATTGAGGGTCGCGATCTGGCGTTATCCTTGCGTCATCCAGAAGCGCTAGAAGCCGCGAACGAGGCTATATCTGGACGTGTCAAAAGTAGCGCTGAAATTATCATGGATGTGCCTATGCAGCGGGTGTTCCAAGTTCAGGCGGTGCCTTTGCCGGAGGATGCTTCCGCGCCCCCGCGCTTCCTGGTCGTCCTGCAGGAGGTGACTGCATCGCGGAATGCGGAGAATATCAGGGCAGATTTCGTAGCCAATGTAAGTCATGAGCTTCGTTCGCCGCTGACTTCATTGGTAGGTTTTATCGAAACGTTGCGCGATGTTGCGCGCGACGATGAAGCATCTCGCGCCCGGTTCCTGCATATTATGGCCGATGAATCGCAGCGTATGGCGCGGTTGATCGACGACCTGCTTTCCCTGTCACGGGTCGAAGCGAATGAGCACGTCAGGCCGGAAGGACAACTCGACATATCCGAACTGCTGGCCCGTGTGGTCAACAGTGTTTCTGTGCAGGCGCAGGAGAAGAACATGTCGATTGAACTGATCGACCCGGTGCCGTTATTGCCGGTGATCGGCGATCGAGATGAACTGATAGAAGTGTTCCAGAACTTGGTCGTTAATGCTGTGAAATACGGACAAGAGGAGACATCCGTCCGCATTGACGTTTCCTCTGTAGAGCGAATTCCAGAGATTGGGGGCCGAGGTCTCTCCGTCGCGGTCATCGACAAGGGGGACGGTATTGCGGCAGAGGACATACCGCGTTTGACGGAGCGGTTCTATCGTGTCGACAAAGCGCGCTCCCGCAGCATCGGCGGAACGGGGCTGGGGCTCGCGATAGTCAAGCATATCGTAAACCGCCATCGGGGCCGGCTTGTGATCCGCAGCAACGTTGGCGAGGGCAGTCAGTTTATCGTCTTTCTGCCGGTAGCGGAGCCTCAAAAAGCCAAATGATGTCGATTGTAAAAAAACTGTAATGTTAATGTAATAGAAAAGAATCTTGGCAGTCATAGTTTGCCGGTGCCGGTGGAATGGTTCACCGGTTTTATTCTGCAATGATGGAACCAAGATGTTGAAAAAAACACTTCTACTCAGCGCCGTTGGCCTGTTTATGGCTGCTGGCGTTGCCGAGGCTCGCGACCAGATCCGGATTGTTGGATCCTCGACTGTGTACCCCTTCTCGACCGCGGTTGCCGAAACTTTCGGTAAAACCACCAAGTTCAAGACACCGGTAGTGGAGAGCACCGGCTCCGGTGGCGGCTTGAAGTTGTTCTGCGCCGGCATCGGCACAGATCATCCGGATATGACAAACGCGTCGCGCCGGATAAAAATATCCGAGGTAGAGCGCTGCACCAAAAATGGTGTGACCGGAGTGACAGAAGTCAAAATTGGTTACGACGGCATCGTGATGGCCAACTCTAAGGCCTCGTCTCGCCTGAAAATTACCCGGAAGCAGATTTTCCTCGCGCTCGCGAAGGACATCCCTGCCGGTGAAGGCAAGCTGATCCCGAATCCACACAAGACCTGGAAGGATGTTGATTCCTCTCTACCCGATACC
>CAYYUG010000032.1:42310-43631 GCA_964474755.1 uncultured Rhodospirillaceae bacterium
CGGCTGGATCAAGGCTATGAAGAAAAAGGATAAGAAACGGTATAAGGCGATTTGCCACTCTGTGCGTGAAGATGGCGCCTATGTGGAAGCTGGTGAGAACGACGTTCTGATCGTTCGCAAGCTCGAAGCTAACCCGAAGGCGTTTGGCGTCTTCGGATACAGTTTCCTCGACCAGAATGCTGATAAGATCCAAGGCAGCTTGGTTGATGGCCAGGACCCGACGTTCGAGAACATCGCCGTTGGCAACTACCCGGTTTCGCGTTCGCTCTACTTCTATGTGAAGCAGGCGCATGTAAACAAGATCCCGGGCATCGCCGAATTCATTGCCGAATTTACTAGCGAAAATGCCTTCGGCGACGAAGGTTACCTGACAGACAAGGGTCTCATCCCGATGCCGAAAGCTGAGCGGAACCAGTTCCGTAAGGACGGCAAAGGCCTAGCCAGCAATATTTCGCTGTAAGAGGGTCCTGAAAATGTTTCCCCAGGAGCCTTGGCCCCCGGGGAAACATTTAAGCAACAGATTGTTTAGCGGATTTCCTGCTGAATACACGGGCACCACGTTAATCAACGCGGCGCCCTTCCGACGGTTCAGTTATAGAAGGATAACATGTCACTTTCTATCGTTCTCGGAACGCTCTCTATCCTCACGGTAATAGGGTTCTATATGGGGCGGTCCCGGTCGCTGTCCAGCGTTGGTGGTGACCCGCTCAAGCTCCATTCCCGACCTCACTATTACGGCTACTTCCTCGCTATTTGGTGCGGCGTTCCCGCCGTGAGCATTTTTGGCCTATGGATGACGATGGAAGCCAGCATTGTCGCCACTTTATTAGTAGAAAGCCTGCCGACTGATCTACGTCAGTTGGATGACGCGCAGCTCGGATTGTTGCTCAACGATATCCGCAATTTGGCAGCCGGCGGAATTGCCAGCCGCGAAGCGGGACCGGAACTGTTGCAGGCAGCGGCGCATTACAACGGGCTCCTGCACACCAGTAAGCTTGCGCTCTTGGCCGTAATCGGTTCACTAGGAGTGGCGGGGATCACGGTTGCGCGACGTTATATCTCCCCGCAGTTGCGGGCGCGTAATTTCGTCGTGAAGGCAATGATGCTGGTGCTGATCGTCTGCTCGACTATAGCGATCCTGACGACGATCGGCATCGTTCTTTCGTTGGTGTTCGAATCGATCCGATTTTTTCAAAAGGTTTCACCCATCGAATTTCTGTTTGGCCTTGAATGGAGCCCACAGACGGCACTGCGCAAGGATCAGGTTGGGGCCACAGGACTATTTGGCGCTGTCCCATTACTCGCGGGTACCGTGCTCATT
>CAYYUG010000033.1:0-42619 GCA_964474755.1 uncultured Rhodospirillaceae bacterium
CGGAGACATTATGCGCGAGTTCGTCGTAAAGCGAATTGGATAGAGTTTCGGCGTGTGGCCTTTTTACAAGGGTCATGGTTTGTTGCTCTGGAATTATTCACGTTTGCCAGCCCCATCGGCTTAATGATCCCCAGTCCACCTTATCGCGATCGGTTCGTTGTTCGTCGCGCTGAGCAATCTGAAGTGGCGATGTAGTATTTCACGAGGTACAGGCATTCGTTCGATTGGTCCAGCGTATCTTTCGTGAATCTTAATAATAAATCTGCGACCGAGGAGACTAGAGAATATCCAAATTTGCCGCCTCTACACGCTATTCGTATACGAACTTTTTAGTGCGATCACGGTGGAAATAAATTCGCATACCATTATCGGTCGCAGTCCGCCCTTGAATGCTGTTCAGACTTCTACGGCCCTTCGTTGACAGGGCTTCGTTCGAGCTTGTGTTTTAGGCCCAGCACAAAGGCAGCGATGGGTTCGATATCATACGCGATGGAGAATCCGGTTCGGGATGACTGAAGCAAGGTGCGTCGCGAGCTTACAGCGGAAGACAAATTTAGAATTGTGTTCGAAGGTTGTGCGGTGGGGTAGGCATCTTGATGTTTTCTCAACGTGAGAGCATTGGAAAGTGCTTTTAGTATAGTTCGTTGGTGTAATTCTGGTAGATGGTTAGATGTGGCTGGCGGGCGATATAACACGACAGGCGAATAGCAATGGTATCTGTTCCAGGCATCACGCCACTATCTTTGAAAGGAGAAAAAACCAAGATTCTGACTATCAAAACTGGCCGATTATGCCATCAACGCCAGGCGGCAAAGTATTAGAACTGGATGAGCCAGATTCTGCTATCATTGAACCGGCTCAAATATCCCAAAAATTTTGGTAACGGATAGCGAATATCGGGTATCAAAGAAATTGTTGGAACATGCGGGCCCGAAGGCATTAGGCGGCTTAATATTTTTGCCATTCGGCTTTAGCCGAGGCAGATGTAGTGACCATGTCCGGCTATCCATGTAACGAAACTTATCTAGGATTGGGCAAGTCACGGAATATTGACTTGGGCTCAGAGCTCAATGAAGTGTGTCGATTGGAACTCTCGCGTGGCGCTGACCCCATACAGCACAAAAATGGTGGAGTAATGTTGATCGGTGTCCCAGCATTCATTGTAGGCGTTGCTCTGGCGTTTGCGAGTGCGGCATCCGCTGAGAATGTTGATGTCCGGTCTTGGTCGCATGCGCAGTTTGGCCGTATCGTTTTTGATTGGAAGACGCCGGTAAAATATATTGCCCGAGTTTCAGGTCGGAAGCTTACTGTTAGTTTCAATAAAAACATTGAGACTAGTTTTGTTCCAGCATTGCGGTACGTGCGTGCTTATATCAAGAATGCCTCGGTTGCCGAGGACGGCCGCACAGTACGGTTCACATTGGCTGACGATTTTGAGCTGCGCAATTTCAAGAATGACAATGCGATAGTTCTAGATCTGCGGCGAAAGCAAAGTCAGCAATCGGGATCGCCAACGCTTGGCGTGCGGGTCGAGAAATATCCGACGTATACGCGGATTGTTTTTGATTGGAAACAGTCTGTCGGATACAGCGCCGCCCTGGGAGTGGGACGCTTGCGGCTTCAGTTCGACAAGCTAGCCACTGTGCCGTTGGCGTTGATCAACCGGGAATTACCTCAAGGTTTTGGGGCGGCAACAGCAACTAATGGTAAGCAGGGTCTTGAATTTAATTTAAAATTTTCCGGGAAACCGCGTCTGCGGCATTTTCGCTCTGGGACGAAGGTCATCGTTGATCTTCTGGTTGCCGCAGGTATCGAATCCAAGCCGCCGGGGCAACCAAAGGCTGAGCCGAAAAAGGCTGTTTCTGAAATTCCAATCCAAGGCGAACTCCTGGAAGTTCCAAGTCAGTCGGTCAAAAAAGCTAAACGCAAGCAGGCGTCGAGTATACCCAAGCATGTGTTGCAAACCTCGGCTCATACAACAGCAGTCGCAGAGCAAACGACGGCGACTCCGAAAGAGGCGGAACGCCAGCCTGAAATGTTACAAAAACACAATAGGGAGGGGTCCACTAATTATGGGATTCCAACTACAGTAAAAAAAACGGAGGCGGTCGCAGCGGATACTGTTCAGCCGACATCGAAGCCAGATGAGGCGGCCAAAAAGACTCCTCCAAAGCACAATGGTGGAGGCATCAGCGCGAAACCCTTCCCGGAAACAAAATCGGAAGCGAGGCATGGCAGAGCATCGCTCCCACTACTAAGTTTTGTGTTTGTATGGCCGGAAGCAGTTGGCTTGGCAGTTTTCGCACGAGACGGCTTCGTTTGGGTTGCATTTGACAAATGGACATCAATTAATTTGGCGCCGCTACGCAAGGCCGGTGAGAGGCTCGTATCACGTATGGAACAACTGCCTATTGGTAATGCGACTGTGCTGCGCATGGTGCCGGCTCGGGGCGTGAGTCCTTATGTACGCCGCGATGGCACGAATTGGGTGGTCGACTTCAAACGCGGGACGGTTCGACCTGATATCCAGATCGGTATAGATGTTAATTTAGACGCGAAAGGCAGTGCCCAGATGTTCTTTCCGGCCGCCAAGACTGGCGCTGTAATTCATCTGTCTGATCCTGAGGTTGGCGATCTGATCCAGGTCGCCACCATCAAAGCGTCTAGTTTTGGTATTCAGGAGCGGCGTGCCTATCCGGAGTTTCAGATTTTGGAATCTGCGCAGGGACTTGCCATCGTCGGGCTAAATGATGATGTCGAACTGGCAAAAACGAAGGGTGGATTTGTTCTAACGACGCCAGGCGGCCTGCATATTTCGCGCGTGTCACCAGCCTCTGATGTTGGCATCACTAGGTGAGTGGCGGGCGCGCCCAGCGTGTGCTCTGAAATGGAATTGAAATCAGAGTATTGGAGGGAATGGTTGCCACAATATCATAGTTGAGTACCCTCAGTCGCGTTAATCATCGCGGTGGGTGCGTTCCATGCGCTCGTGCTGTTCCTGAGCCTCAATGCTCAATGTCGCGATCGGACGCGCTTCGAGACGACGTAGTGAGATCGGATTGTCTGTCTCCTCGCAGTAGCCGTAGGTTCCCTCTTCAATGCGCCGCAGCGCTGAGTTGATCTTGCCAATCAGCTTGCGCTGACGGTCCCGGGTACGTAGTTCCAATGATCGGTCAGTTTCCAGCGTGGCGCGGTCTGTCATATCGGGTTCTGCTAGGCTCTCTTCCTGCAGACTGACCAGCGTCTCACCCGTCGCGCGCAGGAGTTGAGAACGCCAATTGATGAGCTTTCGTCGAAAATACTCCCGCTGCATGGGGTTCATGAATTCCTCGTCATCCGACGGCTCATAGTCTGGCGGAAGTAATGGAGACATAAGCACTCCACGGGAACTATTGTTGTAAAAGCGCGCCATATATAATCGCGCGCGACGCGACGGGCAAGTCGCGGAATTGGCGACGAGATTTTGTATTCGGCAACGGTGTTTCTAGGTTCGCATTTAATGATTTTGACTTGGATGCAGTGTTCGAATTCGCCTGCACGGATATCATCCGCGCGTTGCAGACATTCATAGATAAATTTTGGAAAATGAATTCACGGCACTAATGCTAGGTAAAGCTGATTTGCCGGCACCTTAGAAATTGGCGGCCGAAAATTACTATCGTCTCTATATTGGGAGTCTGTGGTGATATGGCGAAAGCACGCGATCTATGTCCCATGCATAAGGTGAGCAAGGTAGGCTTTGTTGTGGGGGGCACATTATTCTGTTTGGCGAACTATGATGCGTACCTCAAGTTATCATCTATTCGAGTTGTGCGTTTTCGTGACGAAAAATTCTAAATTTTATTTGAAAGCTGTTTAAGACAAGTAAAAATATAAGGCGCTGGCGCAACGGGCTTGAGGTTTCTGCGGTGCATAAAATCGGGACCTAGTTAGGTTAGTGGAATCTAACGATTACCTGGCACGAGAGGAAAATATCTTTGGTTGTAGAACAGCGGGCCGAAATCCCGGTATCCTGCCTTCCTCTTTGCGTGAGGCAAGGGCCTTCTAGCAGTAAAAATGATCGATAACCTTCATAAGACTGCGGTATTAGGAAATGAATGACGGGGTAATGCATGCGCCGGTGCTCGTAACCGGAGCTAATAGTCAAGTCGGTCGCTGCGCTCTAGACCGTCTCGCTGAATCTAACGTATCGGTTGTGGCGTTCGTTCGGCATATGCATCCTGAACTCCAAGATTTGACGGAAAATTTTATTGTGGGCGACTTATCGCAAGGCCAGTTAAAGATTGATAAATCGATCACATCGTTAATCCATATTGCGGGAATTTGGCTGTTGCCTCCCCATATCTCAAGGATGCACCGAATTGGGCTTCGCCGACTCGTTTGTTTCAGTTCAACCGCCATATTCAACAAGGTCAATTCGGTAAATGCTAGCGAACGGAAGGTCGCGCGTAAGATGCTTGCGGCCGAAGAAAGTGTCACGCAGCAATGCGATGCTATGGGCATCAAATGGACAATACTGCGGCCTACGTTAATTTACGGTCTTGGGCTGGATCGGAATATTAGCCGGGCGGCGCATTTTATCGAGAAATTCAAGTTCTTTCCTTTGGCGACAGGAGCCACTGGTCTTCGGCAGCCCGTCCATGCGGATGATCTAGCTGTAGCGGCGGTTACCGCAATCCAATCGGATACGGCAGCGGGGCGATTCTATGATGTTGGTGGGGGAGAAAGATTGATCTATCGGGAAATGATCGGTCGGATTTTTGACGCGTTGAACTTACCGCGATTGTTGGTGCCCACACCCGGACTCGAATATGCGGTCGCTACCGCGGGCCTTCTTCTCCGTAAACCAGAAGTCACTGGCGACGTTGTCCGTCGCATGCGACTTGACCTAGTGTGTGAGAATAACGCAGCCGAGGCAGATTTGAACTACCGGCCGCGAGATTTTCTCGTCGGCGGTAGGGACGATTTGTCGCGATAAGAGGAAAGGTTGTTGATACCTTTTCCGTTGCACAACAAATTCGAACAAAGACGGTTAAAGTTGCACTAATCACATGCAAAATTGGTCAGGATGGAGCGAGCTTGGCCGATTTTCTCCTCACAAATGGTCATAGACCTCAGGCCATTAAGAAGCGCGTTTTTCCTTTAATACGAGGTGTATAGAACATTTAAATGAAGTTCCGCACAAGAGAGGCGTATGTTTTATCATTCATTACGATGACGTGACCGATGCGATGAATTAGCTCCGAATTGTGCAGCAGTCCGAACCTTGTGAAATTAATAATTTGGCACCTCAAAGCCATGTCTAAGTCGGTTTTGGAACACCAAAATATACCGCCAAAGGGGGCGGATTAGGAGCGTTGTGTCCTGTGGAGGCGGTCCGAATATTGGATCTTGGCGAGTGGATCCGTGTTTTACCAGGCACCGACGCCCGAGCTTTATGGCAATGCATCGGCACTACAGCATGTGGCGGCGTCTTCCATGCCGTGTGGCCCTTACGCTGCAGCAAATTTTTTAACCCTACTGGATTGCCGTGAAGAACCAAGAAGCGCCCGGTGCCCAGGCCTCAAACGGTATTTTGTTCAATCATGAAGAACCGGTATGGGATGAGATCTACGTAATACACAAATTTATTAGGGCTGTGGCCGGTTTCGAATCTGGCTTTCAGGACCGGCATTATCTCGACATGTTTGATGCTCGGCGCGCGTGGGTCTACGGAGAGAGCCATTGACTTATCGTAGAATAGAAAACGGTAGGTGATTTCGTGCTGGCAACGTCCAAAGTACATACGTTTCGCGACTTTGTTGATTTCGCCTTCGAGCAGATTGGCGTTGCCATTAATTGGCAGGGTGAGGGCCCGAAAGAATGTGGTATAAAGTTGGGAACCAGTGTGGCCCGCGAGCAGGTCTATCCACGCTATTTCAGGTCAAAAGGCGTGGATTATCTGATCGGCGACGTACGGAAGGCCGAGGAGTTTTTCGGTTGGAAAACGAGGACGCGCTTTCATAAGTTAGTAGCAGGGGTGGTCGCGGCGGACTGTGCCGCGATTGCCAAGGGGCAACCGCAACGGAGGACATCTGATTGATCGATCCGCATCGTTATTTCTCGGAGGAATTGGAAGCACACAAATCCGTTATGGACGCGGTTCGGGAGACGATGGCGGAACCATTTGTTCGGATGTTGGATGTTTGGACGACAGCTATCGAAAACGGCAACAAGATTGTCTTCTTCGGCAACGGCGGCAGTGCCGGTGACGCTCAGCATTTGGCGACTGAACTGACAATACGTTATGTCCGTGATCGGGCGCCGATCGCGGCACTGGCGCTGACAACGGACAGTTCAGTGCTGACTGCTGCGGGTAATGATCTTGGCTTCGAGCAGATCTTTGCGCGCCAGATTGCTGCGCTGGGGAAACCCGGTGACGTTGCCGTCGGAATATCTACTTCTGGGACGAGCCCTAACGTCATCGGGGGCCTAAAGGAAGCGAAACGCATTGGCATGTTCGTAACGGCTTTAGGCGGCCGAGATGGCGGCCTTATGGTTGGGTTAGCGGATCCAATTCTGATCGTTCCGTCCGAGGCGAGCGCACGAATTCAGGAGATGCACATCACCCTTGGTCAGATGCTGTGTGGCGCCCTCGAACTGCGGCTTGGCTTAGTGTCGAAATAGAGGCTAGAACATTAAATGTTCAGGGGAAACCGCATGCGGCTCCGCCCGAGTACGTGCACTTCAACTATAGCGATTTGGTAGACCAAATTACTATTTGGTCTATACGTCGTAGGGAGGCGCGTGTCGCCCCTTCGGCGACAATGTAAAAATCTCGTAGCCGTCTGCTACAACTGCGATCGTATGTTCAAACTGGGCGGATAGGGATCGGTCCTTAGTTACCGCGGTCCAGCCATCCTGGAGAATTTTAACGTCGTACCGACCAGCATTGATCATCGGCTCAATCGTGAAGAACATTCCAACCTTTAGCGTGAGGCCTGTTCCAGGCGTACCGTAATGGACCACGCTGGGTGGCGCGTGAAAGATCCGTCCTATGCCGTGACCGCAGAAATCGCGGACGACTGAGAAGCGATGCGATTCGGCGAAGCTTTGGATAGCATTCCCGACATCGCCTAGTGTGGCGCCGGGTTTCACGACTTCAATGCCTCGCATCATCGACTGATAGGTAATGTCAACGAGCTTCCGCGCTCGCACACTGATCTTATCCCCAACAAGGAACATTCGGCTGGTGTCACCGTGCCAGCCGTCCAGAATCACCGTAATGTCGATGTTGATTATGTCGCCGTTCGACAGCTTTTTTGCTTCGTTTGGGATCCCATGACACACGACGTGATTTACGCTAGTGCATATCGATTTGGGGAAACCTCTGTAATTCAAGGGTGCCGGAATTGCATCGTGATCGAGAATAAATTCGTGGCATAGCGTATCTAATGTGCCTGTTGTTACCCCAGGAACTACATGCGGAGTAATGAAATCTAAAACTTCCGCCGCTAGTTTGCCGGCTTTGCGCATCGCGTCGAATTCGTCCAGCCCGTGGATCTTGACGCCCGAGTGTTCCGGTTCATACGATCGGAGTGCCTGAGTTTCGTTCATGCGTTACCCTCTGCGCGCCCGCCGTGAGGCGCATATTCAATCCAACGCCAGCGGCAACGGCGCATCAACCTCTATTCCCTGCAGCGACAAGCGGCAAGTGTAACATATCGCTTCGACGCCAACCCTTCGCGCAGATTTCAAAGCCTCGGAATAATATGGGTCGATATCCGCCGCGATTCTGAAATGGTCGCAGTCGTCCCGCTGGACAAGGTAAAACATGACCGCCCGGAAGCCTTCCGCTACCATATTTGATAGCTCATCCAGATGTTTTGCCCCCCTTTTTGTGACCGCGTCAGGGAATTCTGCGGCCGTTGGATGGGCACCATCGATACGCCGTAGATTGACGTTCTTAACTTCGACATAGCAGGGCGACCGGCTCTCGTCCTCTAGCAAAATATCGATCCGGCTATTCTTACCATAGCCGACTTCGCGTCGAATTCCGCTATACCCTTGTAGCTCAGTGACTTTGTTGGCTTGAATTGCTTCTTCAACGATGCGGTTCGGGTGCGATGTGCTGATACCAACTAATCGTGTCTCAGCCCGCACCAATTCCCAGCGCCAGTCAAGTTTTGCTTTGGGGTTCTGGTTTGGCGACAGCCATACTTCGGATCCGGGCGTTTTTAAGCCGATCATAGAGCCAGGGTTGGCGCAATGCGCCGTGACCGTTTGGCCATTCTCGAGAGTGACATCGGCTAGGAACCGTTTGTAGCGTCGCACTAACGTGCCACGGACTAACGGGGCGGGAAATTGCATGCGCACATTCTATTGCTTATTGGGAGTGGCAGCAACATTACACTAGCAATGTTTCTGGGCGGTTTCTTTGACGGTATTCCGAAACGCGTTGTTGTCAGTGAAATTAAGTGGATACCGAAATCGGATGAGCGCGCGGTCAAAGGCGGTGAACGTTAGGGGACTATTTGTGAGGCTCAAATCGGAACTGAATAATACTCTTGGCTAGTAAATGACGCTGGTCAGCCGATTGTTGAAGATCATCCTCTTTCGATCATCGCCTTAGAACAAAAAACTTCTGAACCGCTCGAACTCTAAGCCAAACAAAGCTCATTTCTTATGGCGAGATCATGTGCGTCGACGACCAGCTGGGTGTTGCGATAACCAAAGTGGTCGAAAAAAAATAGTTTTAGCTAATCCCTTTTGCGCCGGGTGATACGGCTGGACTATCATCACGTTTGGGCGCGCCGGTTAAGCGGGCCAGAAACAAATGCGGTGTGCGATGAGGGAAGAGAAAACGGTTCGCGCGGCCCTGATTGTTATTGGCAATGAGATCCTCTCCGGCCGGACACAAGATGCCAACCTGCAACATCTAGCCAAAGAGTTAAACAGCGTCGGTGTGATCCTTTCGGAAGCGCGCGTAATCCCCGACGTCGAGACAATGATCGTCGATACAGTTAACACGATGCGGGGAATCTACGACTACGTTTTTACCACGGGCGGAATCGGTCCGACCCATGATGACATTACAGCAGAGTGCATCGCCAAGGCCTTTGGTTTGCCGTTGATTCGTAATGCGGAGGCGGAGGACTTGATGAAGGCGCATTACGAGAGTACCGGCAGGGAGCTAAACGAAGCCCGCCTTCGCATGGCAAATACGCCGGAAGGTGCCGCGTTGGTTAAAAATCCGATTTCGACAGCACCCGGTTTTCGTATCGAGAACGTTTATGTGCTAGCTGGTGTGCCAATGGTAATGCAGGCGATGCTTGAGAACCTAAAACCGGAACTGATCGGCGGTGAAACAATGTTGTCGCGTGCTGTCGCCAGTTATATCGGTGAAGGTAACATGGCAGCGGGATTGAGTGCGCTTCAAGACAAGTACAGGGCACTCGATATCGGCTCCTACCCTTTCTACAAAGCCGGTAATAGGTTCGGTACTACAATTGTTTTACGCCATACCGACGCCAGTCTTCTTGAAACTGCATTACAAGAAGTTGCGTCCTTGATGACTTCGCTCGGTGGTAAGCCGGAATTTCAGGATATGTCGGATGGCTGATCACCGTGTTTTGATCGTTGCGTTTGACGCGCTGCGACCTGATATGGTGACGCCAGATCTGATGCCAAACCTCTCCCGTTTTGCGACTGGTGGGGTCCACTTTGCCAATAATAGATCGACCTATCCGACTGAAACGCGGGTCAATCAGACGACGCTGGTGACGGGGGCATCACCATCGCGGCATGGTATCGTCGGCAACCAGTTCCTCGACTTGATCGCGTCGCCGGAAAAGCTGCTTAATACAGGTGATGAGAATGAACTGGCAGCTGCCGATAAGCGCCTCGGCGGCAAACTGGTCGATACACCGGTGCTGTCGGAAATACTTGTTGCAAATGGTCTCGATCTTGCGGTGGTCAGTGCCGGCACGCCGGGTGGTTGTAGAATCCTCAATCACAAAGCGGAAGCGCAAGGTCTATTCCGGTTTGCCTTGAAACGGCCTGACGCATCCGTTCCTAATAACCGCATTGCGGCTGTAATCGATAAGATAGGCCCAATTCCGGAGCATCGGATCCCGTCTATAGAGTGGCTGACATACACAACAGACGTCTATCTCAACTACATCGAGCCGGAGGACGCGCCGGCTGTCACCATCCTTTGGTATTGCGAACCGGATAATAGCTATCATTATAAAGGGATAGGTACACCGGCTAATCTTTCAGCAATAACGGCTGTCGATAACGAGTTTGGCCGGATCCTGGACTGGCGGGCCGCGAAAGGACTCGACGAGACATTGCAAATCGTAACTTTGTCGGACCATGGTCAGTTGACCGTTTCGAGTGAGGCTCTTGACGTCGCAGACAAGCTACGAGAAGCCGGTTTCTCCGTCGGGAATGTGGTTGATGGAGATGACGATGTGATACTCTCGCTTTCGAGCGCCGGTGGGCTCTATGTGCGCGACGCCGATCCTGACTTGATCGCCGGTATTACAGCGTGGCTGCAGACGCAGCCTTGGTGTGGCCCGATCCACACGCGAGCGGGGGTTGGGGCGCTATCGCATGAACAGATCGGCGTTGCCCATCGACGGGCACCGGACATCGGTTTCGTTGTCGCCAGTGACGATGAGGTAAATGACCAGGGGCTGGCAGGGACTTCAATGCAAGACAGTGCCTATCCGATAGGTGGCGGCCTACATGGCGGCTTGCACTCCAAAGAGCTGCATAATTGGCTGGCGTTAGGTGGCAGTGCCTTCGCTTCGGGCATAGTCGTAGAGCGGTCTTCTGGCATAATTGATGTACTACCAACAGTTTTGCATCTTTTAGACATTGAGGTGCCGGACAGTATAGAAGGAAGGGTTCTTCAAGAAGCTCTCGCAAGCGGGGCCGAGACCCCGCCAAACACTATAACCGAAACCTTTGTGGTCGACGGTGTTAATGGATTTCGCACCCATTTGACCGTTAGCCGGGTCGGTACTACGCGATATCTTGACAGCGCTTGGGTGACCCGAGTTTGATCGTTAGCTATTCGGTGCCGCGGCGGCGATCAGCAATCCGACATAGCTTCTGATCGATGGCACTTTGGCTTCCACTGCCACGCCGCTATGGCTGTATAAAGAGCGTGAAGATTGCAGCCGCGATGGTAAAATAAATAAATCTGCCGTAAGGCCGCAAAGATATTTTATTTTTGTAGTCAGTATCAACTGAGTGTTGCTACCAGTAAAAAATTGGGCATGTAACCTAATTCGTGCAGCCACAGTGCTGATCGTGGCGATGTTCCTTTTTGCTGCCTTTTATCTATTTGTGGGTCGTGCAAAGGTCGGCAAGAGAGGCTGTCTCGATTGGGGATTTTGATAAATTGCGGTCAGTTTCGAAGGTTGCATGGTTTACGGGGAAGCATTACCGTCGCGGCCATTCGCGGGCGTGGCGGAATTGGTAGACGCGGCAGACTTAAAATCTGTTTTCCGATAGGAAGTGTGGGTTCAAGTCCCGCCGCCCGCACCACCTCTGACGCCTCCGTTTCGTACCTCGATGGTTCATCCGCTCGACCCATTATTCCAGCTGAAAAGCATCGCCATGGTTGGTACTACGGAGACGTTGCAGAGGTTCGCCCGGCGACCTTCGAAGTCGCTGGTCGATGGCGGCTTTCAGGGCCGGTCTAACCCGATCCGTCCGCGTTCTGTAACTATCCGGGGACGTGCGGACCATCACAGTCTCAAAAAAAGTCAAAAGTTCGAAATCTCAAAATTTTTTATCTTAGATTGCGATGCACCTGTCCTTGGGCTGGATGGCCCTGCGGTGCTACTCGTTAAAAATTACTACCTCATGGTTGCACAACATGAGATCGCTGAGGTCGATTTGAACCCGGTTTTTTGTGCAAAGCGAGACCGAATTTCGCCGATGCGCGGATTGTTCTGATTTGGAGGGCCAAGAGATGGAATCCTTACTTGAACTCGAGAAAAAAGACCATGTTTTGCGCGTCACGTTGAACCGGCCAGGGCGAAGAAACGCCCTGTCGACTCCCATATGCGAAGGCTTATTGGCGTTGCCGGCACAAGTTGAAGCGGACATGGAAATTCGTTGTGTTGTCGTAACCGGAGCCGGGGAGGGTTTCTGTTCCGGAGCTGATCTGAAGGAACGTCGCGAACTGGACGAGGAAGGGCGATGGCGTTACGTGGAACTCGTCGATAGGGCGTTGCTTGCAATTGAAGCCATTCCTGTACCCACTGTCGCCGCTGTTAACGGGCACGCACTCGGCGGTGGCACCGAATTGGCTATGGGATGCGATTTTCGTATCGCGGTGGCTAGTGCGAATTTTGGACTAACGGAAACCGGCATCGGGATCATCCCGACTGGCAGCATTGTCCGACTATTGCGCGACGGCTATGACAGTTTGAATTCCCTGTTGACCTATACCGCTGGTCATTTCCCAGCGGCTCAGATGAAAGAGATGGGGTTCTTGAATGGGGTCTATGATGACCATGATGCGTTATATGAACAAGCCAACACCTTGGCGGCGCAAATCGCCGGCAATGCACCGTTAGCCTTGCGGGCGGCGAAGCGAGTAAAACGAGAACTTTTAGCGGGGCAGACCGAAGTGACGATGCGCCAAGCAGAAATTATCCGGCGGTCGCTTGATGACACGGAAGACTGTCTGGAGGGGTTAGCTGCCTTTGCGGAAAAACGTGACCCAGTTTTCAAAGGACGCTGATCGTCTCATGTGACAATGTCCGGCGACTCGCTAGTTTGCCGCAAAACCATAAATCGAAAGGACAAGTAAATGCGAGGTGCTGATCTTGCCGCCAAGTCGTTGGCGGAAGCCGGTGTGCGGACGATTTTCACACTCTCGGGCAATCAGATCATGCCGATCTTTGATGCCTGCATTGATGTGGATATCCGGCTGATCCACACGCGGCACGAAGCGGCGGCGGTCTACATGGCGGATGCTTGGGCCCAGGTCACCGGTGAAGTGGGTGTCGCCATGATCACCGCAGCCCCCGGATTTGCGAATGGCCTATCACCTTTGTATTCGGCCCGTGCTGCTGAGAGCCCGGTCGTGTTGTTGAGCGGGGATTCGCCGGTTGAGCAGGATGGCATGGGTGCTTTTCAGGAACTGTCGCAGACCAATATTACAGCGCCTTTGACCAAAGCTGCGTTTCGGTCAGAGAGCTCGGAGGGACTTGGATATGATATCGCACAAGCGATCCGAATTGCGCGTTCCGGGCGACCAGGACCAGTTCATTTGGCACTTCCATTCGATTTGTTGAATGCTGATGCGTCGAATGCTGCAATTCCGAAGAAGTCCGCATTCGAGGCAGATACTTCACCTGCTGATCCGCTGGCAATTGGAAATATGGTTCGCCTCTTGGGCAAGGCGGAACGGCCATTGGTCGTTACAGGGCCGGCGATGAATAAGTCGCGTGCCGGTACTATGCTGGACGATTTGTCTAACGCATTGGACGCTCCGGTCGTTTCGATGGAGAGCCCCCGAGGCCTGAAGGACCCTTCTTTGGGTGCCTTCGCCGAAATGCTACCGCAGACGGATTTACTTGTCAGTCTCGGAAAAGCAATCGATTTCACATTGGGTTTCGCCAAACCACCGGTGGTTGATAGGGATTGTAGGTTTCTCGTGGTAGATGCCGAGAGTGAAAATGTAGAGCGGGCGCGTCGACGCCTGGGGGGAAGGCTTGCGCTCACACTATGCGCCGATCCGCAGAATGCCGTGGGGCAACTGATCGATATTTCTAAGGGTGGTGATGCCCGTTCTGGTTGGCGAAGTGACGTTGCGGAAGCCATCAGGTATCGTGAGACAGGTCTCACAGCCTCTGGTCAAAAAATGCCGTCATGGGCGCTGTGCCAAGGGGTCCAAAAAGTCCTCGATAGCGCAGAAGACCCGATCCTCGTTTCTGATGGCGGTGAGTTTGGTCAATGGGCGCAAGCGATGGTCTCCGCGCAAACGCGAATTATCAACGGTCCGTCTGGAGCGATAGGCGGTGGCATCTGTTACGCGATTGCTGCCAAGTTGGCACGTCCTTCGGCGACGGTCGTCTCGTTGATGGGAGATGGCACAGCCGGTTTCCATTTTAGCGAGTTTGACACGGCGCTTCGTGCAGGAGCGGGCATCGTCGCAGTGATTGGCAACGATGCTCGATGGAATGCCGAATACCTTATCCAGATGCGCGACTACAGTGAGCAGCGCCTAATCGGCTGCGAGTTGAACCAGACGCGTTATGACCTTGCTGCCGCCGGTCTTGGTTGTGTCGGAGAGCATGTTACCTCGGAAGACCATTTGGTCGTTGCCCTTGAGAGGGCAGTTTCAAGTGGGCAGCCCGCATGCGTTAATGTGGAAATTGAAGGGTTTGCCGCGCCCAATTTTGCGCGTCGCTGACAGGAATAGGTCAAATCTAAGTGTTTGTGTAAAGGTTTGTCTCTGTGAATAAGCTGCCTTCGTGTCTGATTTTATTGCTTTGTCGGCGAATTCATCGCCTGTTTTCGTTATCATTTGGAGATGGGTAGCGCCATGATTTTTATTAGCGGCAAGGTTTGCCGGGTCCGAGGTAATTACGTGGATTTTGGATTAAAAAAAATTCAATTCCTACGCTTGCCATGACGGGCATGTCTGTGTAGAAGCGCCGATTGTTTTCTTGCGGCGAGGATCATGTCGGAGCGTTCGCAACGCGCGTTGTTCGTTGTCGATTGACATCGCGTAAACAGAACTCTAGCGTCCGCTTCGAATTCCGCCGTATGTTAAGAATCGGACGCGGAATATGAGGGAGAAGTGGTGACCGAATTACTGAAAATTCAGGGCCTGAGGACACAGTTCTTCACGTCCGCAGGGACGGTTAAGGCAGTCGACGGCGTCACCTACGATGTGGAAGAAGGCGAGACCGTCGCAGTGGTTGGTGAGTCTGGCTGCGGCAAGTCTGTTACAGCTCTCTCAATCATGCGGTTGGTAGCGGAACCTGCAGGCCGTGTGGTAGATGGCAAGATCATATTTCAGGGTAACGACCTGTTGCAGCTCAACGAGGAAGAGATGCGTAAGGTCCGCGGTAATAATATCGCCATGGTCTTCCAGGAGCCGATGACCTCGCTGAATCCCGTTCTCAGTATTGGATTGCAGTTGAAAGAGACAGTTCAGCAGCACCTCGACGTTGACGACGAGACGGCGTATGCGCGTGCAGTGGAATTACTTGGCCTCGTTGGTATGTCGGATGCAGAACGGAGATTGGAGCAGTACCCTCACCATCTGAGTGGCGGGATGCGACAACGCGTCATGATAGCCATGGCGTTAAGTTGCGAGCCGAAACTGATTATTGCTGACGAGCCGACGACTGCGCTTGATGTGACCATCCAGGCGCAGATCCTCGAGCTGATGAAAAACCTGACGCGAGATTTGGGTGTCGCGATGATTATCATTACCCATAATTTAGGCGTCGTGGCTCGGTACGCGGACCGTGTGAATGTTATGTATGCGGGCAAGATTATCGAAAGCGGGACGGCAGAAGATATCTATCACAATCCAAAGCATCCCTACACGCTAGCGCTCTTGAAGTCAGTGCCGCGGCTCGATCAGCCTCGTGGTGCCAAGCTCGATCCGGTTGCTGGGCAGCCGCCGGATCTTGCGAAGCTCGATGAAGGATGTTCGTTTCGTGAGCGTTGCCGCTATGCCGACGAAGGATGTGCCGCGGCATTCCCGCCGACGGAACATATTGACGGGATCCATTATTCGGCCTGCTTTAAGAAGGACGAATTGGAAAGCCTAACGAAGGAGGCGTCATGAGCGCGGTAGAAGAAACCGCCGCTGGAGCAAGCACAGCGCGGCAAGCGGACTTCCTTCAGGTCAACGACCTGCGGATGTATTTCCCAGTTACAGAAGGCATCATCATCCAGCGCAAGGTCGCGGAAGTTAAGGCTGTCGATGGCATTTCTTTCTCGATGCACAAAGGTGAAACGCTGGGACTGGTCGGCGAGTCCGGTTGCGGAAAGACAACGACTGGACGTTGTATTCTTCAGTTGGAGAAAATTACAGCTGGGTCAATTAAATATGACGGTCAGGATGTAACTGCCTTCAACAAGGCGCAGATGAGCGACTACCGCCAAAATGTTCAAGTGATATTTCAAGATCCCTTCAGCTCTCTGAACCCGCGCATGAAGATAGGCGATATTCTGTCGGAGCCGATGCGTGTGCATGGGATCATTCCAGACAAGCAGGGTCGCGATAAACGTGTCATGGAACTGCTGAATATTTGCGGATTAAGTACTCGTTTTGCCGATCGTTATCCCCATGAAATGAGTGGTGGCCAGCGTCAGCGCGTTGGTATCGCTCGAGCGTTGTCGGTCGATCCGCAATTTATCGTCTGTGACGAAGCGGTATCTGCTCTTGACGTATCGATCCAGGCGCAGGTCATTAACCTGTTGGAAGATCTGCGCGACGAGTTTGGCCTCACATATCTATTTATTTCGCATGATCTCAGTGTTGTTCGGCATATTTGCCATCGTGTTGCGGTCATGTATCTAGGAAAGATGGTTGAGTTGGCAGATTGCGATGAGCTATTCGACAACCCTATCCATCCCTACACACGTGCTTTGCTCGATGCGATACCAATTCCAGATCCGACAATTGAAGCAGCACGTGAACACAAGATTGTCACTGGCGAAATCCCAAGTCCGATGAACCCGCCGCCAGGTTGCGTATTCCACCCACGGTGCACCCTTGCTGTAGATGGCTGTAAGCAGTCTGTACCAGAGTTCAGAGAAGTCAGTCCTGACCACTGGGTTGCGTGCACTGAGGTTTGACTGGTTCCGGTATTCGGGGCAACATGCAGAACGCCGCTGGGAGGCGAAGTCGGATATGCTTAAGGTTTGTTTAAACATAAGGTAATATCTGCAAAAACTGGTTAATGAGAGGACCGAATGGGCTCTCTGAAACAGGGAAGGAGAACTAATATGAAACCCAGAAATAAATTAGCGATCGCTTTGGGAGCAGGTGCTGCCTTTGCTCTCGTTGCGGCCTCGCCCGCCATGGCGGTGAAGCGAGGTGGCGTCCTTAATATTGTGGTTGGCAGTAAAATTCCGTCATACGATGGTCACCGTGAAACGACGTTTGGTATGATCCATCCGATCCGACCGTTTTACAGCCTGCTGATCAGAGTCAACCCGGACAATCCTCAGTCGACAAGTGATTTCCAGTGTGACGTTTGCGAAAATTGGAAAGTGTCGGATGGTGGCAAGACCTATACGTTCAAGCTTCGCGAGAACGTAAAATTCCATGATGGCACGCCGATGACGGCTGACGATATCGTCGCGACGTATCACAAGCTAATTTTCCCGCCGAAGGGTGTCGCCAGTTCGCGTAAAGCCTTCTACGGAATGGTCGACAAGGTCGAGAAGACTGGCAAGCACGAGATGGTCTTTAAGTTGAAGTATGCGACGGGCGGCTTCATCCCCGCGCTTGCGACGCCGTTCAACTTTGTATACTCGAAGAAGGACCTTGATACGCACGGTTACGCTTGGCACCAAAAAAATATTAATGGTACCGGTGCGTTTACGTTTGTGCAGCATCAGCCGGGCGCTTTCGTTGAAGGTAAGCGCTATGCCAACTATCACATGATGGGTAAAGATGGTAAGGCGAAGCCTTATCTCGATGGCTACAAGGCTATTTCGGCTCCGAAGATGGCGGTTCGTCTTCAGGCAATCCGTGGTGACCGTGCGCAGATCGAATTCCGCGCCTTCCCACCGAAGGCTCGTGACGATCTGAAAAAAGCCCTTGGTGATAAAATCACCGTCCAAGAGAGTGACTGGAACTGCGTCATGGGCTTCAGCTCCAACCAGAAGCTGAAGAAATTCCAGGATGTTCGTATCAGGCAGGCACTAACCTTGGCTATGGATCGTTGGGGTGGCTCGAAGTACCTCTCGAAGATCGCTATCGTGAAGACGGTCGGCGGAATGGTCTTCCCGAACCACAAACTGGCTGCGTCGAAGGCCGAACTTCAGAAGATGATTGGCTACAGTAGCGACCTTAAAGGTAGTCAAGCTAAAGCGAAGAAACTACTGGCAGACGCCGGCGTCTCCGGCATGAAAGTCGAACTTCTCAATCGTGCGGTCGACCAGCCTTATAAGGTCGTCGGCACCTGGATGCTGGGTCAGTGGAAGAAGATTGGCCTGGTTCCGAACCAGATTGTGCTTCCGACCGGTCCCTGGTACGCCAAGTTCCGTAAGAAGAAAGATCAGGAAACCATGATCGACTTCAACTGCCAGGGTGTAGTTAACCCGTTGATTGATGCTTCCAAGTGGCAGTCGTCCGATATCGCTACGAACAATCGCGGTAACTACATCGACCGGACCATGGACAAGTGGTACGACCAGATGAACCGTACAGGCGATCCGGCCGAGGCACGGGCAATCATGCGAAAGTATGAGCAGCGCGGTCTCGACGAGAAGGCTCACTTCGCGGTGAACTTCTGGTGGTACAAGATCAATCCTCACCGCTCCTATGTGAAGGGTTGGAACATTGCGCCGAGCCATTACTTGAACCAGAGCCTGGACCAGGTTTGGCTGGACAAATAAGCACCTAACAATAAGAACTGAAGCAAAAGTACGTTCCCGCCGCATCCATATAGGTGCGGCGGGAACATTGCTTACACAATAAAAGTGTGATTGCGAGATTATGTTAAAATATACAATTAAACGCGTATTGCTGATGGTCCCGACATTGTTCGGGGCGGCGTGCCTCGTGTTCTTCCTGCTACGGCTTATTCCAGGTGACGTTTGCGAGTTGCGGATGTCCGGCGAGGGGGGCTTTGTTGACAATGAAGCCATTGCCGTTTGCCAAGAGGAACTAGGTCTAAACGATCCAAAGATCGTCCAATTTGGTGAATTTATCTATGGGTTTATGGTGTTCGATCTTGGACAGTCGATGTGGACTGGTAAGGCAATCACCCACGAGATTAACCTTCGGTTTCAACTATCGATCCAAATCGCGATAATGGCGACAGTTATATCAGTTATTATTGCGATACCACTCGGCACTATATCGGCGATACGACAAGACACCTGGCTAGATTACGTGGTGCGAACATTTAGTATCGCTGGCATCGCAATTCCATCTTTCTGGCTGGGCATAATGATCATCTTGGGTTTGCTGATTTCGACGCAAGCTTGGTTAGGTGAACCTTGGATGCCGCCGATCGAATATGTCTCGCCGTTTGTAGATCCTGTCGGCAACATGGTGCAGCTCATTTGGCCGGCAATTGCAACGGGCTATCGCTATTCCGCGGTTGCCACACGTATGACCCGTTCGGCGCTGCTCGAAGTTTTACGAGAGGATTATATCCGGACAGCACGAGCCAAGGGCCTTTTTGAAAAGATTATTATTAATCGTCATGCGCTCAAAAACTCCATGCTGCCGGTTGTGACAGTTATCGGTATCGAGTTTGCCTTCCTTATGGGGGGACTTGTGGTAACGGAGCAGGTTTTTAATTTGAACGGCGTCGGTAAGTTATTCGTTGAATCTGTGCAAAACCACGATTTCAACATGACACAGGCACTCGTAATGCTAGTTGCGCTGATATTCGTGGTGACAAATTTCGTCGTCGATATCTTTTACGCTTGGCTGGATCCTCGGATCCGGTACAGCTAGGAGAATAAAAAATGGCAACAGTCGAAGTTAGCGCAGACGGTGGTATAGAAGAACTTCGAGAAAAGAAGTCTTTTGGGCAAAAAACTGTCGAAATGATCAAGAAACAGCCACTTGGTACAGTGGGTTTCTTGGTTGTCATCGCGATGATTGTGATGGCTGTAGGCGCGAACTACCTCACACCGTATGACCCAGAAGAAAACGATTTTGCAAACATGCTCATCGCGCCGGGTTGGGAGTTCTTATTGGGAACAGACCAGTTCGGACGTGATATTATGACTCGATTGATCTATGGAGCCAGGACTGCACTGTTCGTGGGCTTCGTTGCGTCCTTCGTTGGTGCGACAATAGGCCTCGTGCTTGGAGTGATGAGTGCTTATTTCGGTGGCACTTTTGATCTAATATTCCAGCGTGTCATGGATGTTTTCATGGCATTCCCGTTGATTATTATGGCCTTGGCAATTGTTTCAATCTTCGGCCCGAGCACACAAAACGTGATCATCGCGATTACAATTCCATTCATACCCCGATGCGCGCGAGTGGTTCGCTCGAATGCATTAGCAATTCGCGAAATCCCATATGTCGATGCGGCGCGGGCTCTTGGCTATAGTCACGCGCGCATTATATTGCGGCACATGGCACCGAACGTGATGGCACCATTCCTCATTATGATTACCGCCTTCGTAGGACAGGCGATCTTGCTAGAGGCATCGCTGTCTTATCTCGGCCTTGGGGTGCAGGAACCAACGGCGGCTTGGGGGCTTATGTTGCAGGGTGGAGCAGAGGAATATATTGAGAGTGAACCGTGGATTGCAATTTTTCCTGGCATCGCAATTTCGCTCGCTGTCTTTGGCTTCAATCTCTTTGGCGATTCTGTCCGCGACGTGCTAGACCCGCGGCTTCGGACGCAGTAATAAGACTACTTGAGCAAGGCTGCCGGGCTGTCGCGCTTCCTGAGGGGCGTGACGGCCCGGTGTCATTTGGGTTGGTTGAAACTAGAAAAAATTAGTGAGCACATATGAGCGTTGTAGATATGCGTGATAATCTGGAGGTTGGGGAGGGCTTCGAAGAACAGACATTTTCCGAAAAGTTAATACACTTAATAAAGCGGCAACCTTTGGGAACCATTGGCGCTGTTATCGTTATTATTCTTATTACAGTCTCTGTTTTTGCACCATGGATAACGCCAGTCGACCCCACTGATAATGACTGGGATAACATGCTAGTCCCACCTGGTTCTGAATATTGGGTTGGGACTGATCAGTTCGGGCGGGACATCCTGACCAGATTGATATATGGGGCACGGACTGCTCTTTTTGTGGGGCTCATTGCAGCCTTTAGTGGTGCTACGACGGGGTTGGTTCTAGGGGTCGCTAGCGCTTATTTTGGCGGTACTTTTGACCTTTTATTTCAGCGCTTTATCGATGTTTTTATGGCGTTCCCAGCGATTATAATGGCATTGGCAATCGTATCTATTTTCGGCAATGAACTTTATTACGTCATCTTGGCGATAACGCTACCAAATATTCCTGATTGCGCGCGAATTGTCCGATCAAACGCTTTGCAAATCAGGGAAATTCCCTATGTCGATGCTGCGCGGGCTTTGGGTTTCAACCATGTTCGGATTATTTTCCGGCACATGGTGCCTAATGTTATGGCGCCTTATCTCATTATCATGACTAGTGCGATTGGTGGTGCGATCCTTTCCGAGGCGTCTTTATCCTACTTGGGCATGGGCGTCCAAGAGCCGGTCCCGGCTTGGGGGCTGATGTTACAAGGCGGTGCGGAAGAATACGTTGAAAGCGCGTTCTGGGTTGCCTTCTTTCCCGGATTTGCCATTGCTCTGACAGTGTTTGGCTTCAATATGTTTGGTGATGCTGTTCGCGATATTCTGGACCCACGGCTGCGCCAGGAATAGGGAGAAAGTCGATGCCGATGGCAACTTATTATCCTTAGGTATCGGCGACGCACTTTTTGGGGCTCATATGCTCGATCACGATCTCCGCTATGTGGAGAGCGCTCGCTGCTCTATATGAAGAGGCGTTCGCCTTTCATATCCTTGTATAGGTGGGCTACGAATTCGCCATAGCCGTTGTACAAGCGTGTAGGCACTTTACCGCCATCGCGGCCGAGTACCCGCTCGCTTGCTTGGCTCCAGCGCGGGTGGGGTACTTCAGGGTTAACGTTTGCCCAGAAACCGTATTCGCTGCCCTGAATCCGTTCCCAAAAGCTAACAGGCCGCGTTTTGGTAAAGGTGAAGCGCACTAATGCCTTCGCCGATTTAAAGCCGTACTTCCATGGCAGTGTCAGTCGCAAGGGTGATCCATTCTGCTTAGGCAGTGGCTTGCCGTAGGCGCCGGTTGCGATGAAGGCAAGTTCATTTGTGGCTTCGGCAAGGGTGACGCCTTCGATATAGGGCCATGGATACCAAGAAGCCTTTTGGCCCGGCGCGACCTCCGGGTTATGGAAACTCGCCATCTGCAGATAGCGCGCATTGGAAAGTGGTTTGGCGAAGTTAATGAGAGCCTTTAAGCCAAAGCCGCTCCATGGCACGTCCATTGACCAGGCCTCGACACAGCGATGCCGGTATAATCGCTCTTCTAGGGGCATTTTCTGCAATAGTTCGTCAACGCTTATTTCGAATGGTTTTTCAACCAAACCGTCGATGATCACCAGCCACGGACGAAGCGGCAAAGCCTGCGCTTCCCGCACTATCGACTTGGAGGACCCAAACTCGTAATAATTGTTGTAGCTAGTGGCGAGCGCCTCAGGTGTGATAGGCCGGTCCAAGGAATAGCGTTCGTTGCAGGGTACAGGGTAAAGGTGTGCCGACGGGTCAGCCTCCGGTGGCTTTGCGGCGACGTTCGGGGCCGCGTCACAACCGGGTAAAGCAAGGGGCACTGTGGCTAAAATTGGGCCTGCGGCGAGGGCTTTAACGAGCGCGCGGCGGTTGCGGAAAAGCGCTTCTGTCGTTGACTGCGACTGTGGTCGTTCCCATCCACGCAGTGTCTTTATCAGCATGGCTTCTATCCTTCTTGGCCACTTTGTGCCGTGCAAGGCAGTTCTCTAATTAACTTGGTAGCGTATTATACCTGCCATTTGCTAGTTGGCGTGTCACCGGTCTTTTACAATTGTTATAATGCCTAGTTACGCTTTCCTTTTGGCTAGTTCATCAAAGATGGCAGGCTGATGTAAGGACGTGTAGAGAAATTTAGAAGATAAAGATTTTTCGCAAGCTCCCACTTGAATGTGGAGCGGGGCAAAGTGGGTAATCCGCGTTAGAATATCACTCCTAGAAATTGGGACACCGGGTGCAGGAAATGGCGCAGACGGCCTTCTTTTGGAACGAACGATGCTTCTGGCATTCCGGGGGTAACTATGCCTCTGTAGCACCGGTTGGCGGATTGATTGAGCCACTTAAGGGGGGTGGCCTGCCGGAAAACCCGGAGACGAAACGTCGGCTTAAGAGCCTGATGGACGTAACCGGCTTGATCGACGAACTCGAATGCCCAAAAGCAGCTCCAGCGACCGAAGAAGATCTGCGCCGAGTACATCCAGCATCCTATCTCAATAAATTCAGGGATGCCTGTGCTGCTGGAGGCGGTGAATTGACAGTGGGGACGCCCTTTGGCTCTGATGGGTTCGAGATCGCGGCGCAATCGGCTGGTCTCGTAAAAGAGGCGGTTTTTAAAGTTTTGCGGGGCACTGCAAGGAACGGTTATGCATTAAGCCGACCTCCCGGGCATCATTGCCTGCCAGATCAGTCAATGGGATTTTGTTTGCTGGCTAATATCGCCATTGCCGTGGAGGCAGCTTTTGTCGAAGGGCTGGCGTCCCGAGTCGCCGTTGTCGATTGGGATGTCCATCACGGCAATGGTACGGAGGCAATTTTCCTTGATCGCGATGACGTGCTGACGATTTCGTTGCACCAGGAAAATAACTACCCACGTGACAGTGGTGGGGTCGACACGCGTGGTTGCGGTAAAGGTGAAGGTTTTAATTTCAATATTCCACTTTTGCCGGGCGGTGGGCATGATGCTTATCTCTACGCCTTCGAACGGATTGTTTCGCCTGCGCTCCGTGACTTCCAGCCAGATGCCATCATTGTAGCATGTGGTTTTGACGCTTCCGGGTTAGACCCCTTATCGCGAATGCTGGCCGCTGCCGAAACGTTTCGAGAAATGACAGTGCGCATGATGCATTTAGCGGACGAGATGTGCGATGGCCATCTTGTTCTAGCGCATGAAGGTGGCTATTCCGAAGTCTATGTGCCGTTCTGCGGGCACTCAGTCATTCAGACGTTGGCAGGGTCATCGATTTTCGCGCCCGACCCCTTCGAGGATCGGCTGCGCAAGCAGCAGCCCAATAACCGGTTTTGCAGATTCCAGCGGGATATTATCGACGAATACGCAACAGTGTTTGGTTTCGCCTAGTTCGACTGCTCGCTTGAAAAGCATATCGTGCAATCATCAGGAATGATGGTAGCAGTGCCATTGCGCATTTCAACTAATTACTTGACCGTCGACATGCCGGCTGCATCTCGAAACCAGTTTAATTAGCCGATAACGCACCAAGGCTGAATTGTTGTGATCTTCTTAGGTACAGAGGAGAGGGGCGAAAATTTCCTTGGTAGCATTCTCAGATTAAGCGAAAACGACTGATGCGCGGGCAGAATAGTTTCCCGCCGGCGTTGCAGACCACAGAGAACATCCGTTAACCGTTGGTTTCCCTGCAATTGAAAAAGGGGCGTCATCGAACAGTGGTGCTCTTGCTTGGAAATCAAATTTTTGAACCGTGTGTCCAGAATTGTTATCCAGTGCTAATTCGAGTAGTAGGGTCGCGATTAAGGGACCGTGCACGACAAGTGCCGGATAGCCTTCTATTTCGGTCACATATCGTCTGTCGTAGTGAATACGGTGTCCATTGAAAGTCACTGCGGAGTAACGAAACAGCATCACTGGGTTTGGGGTGATTGTCTTCGACCATCTATGGTCTGTCGGAACGGTGGTAGATTTGCCCGCACCACTTGTGGCCCGTTCGTTCGCCAGCGGGTTATCCCGGTAGATGTAGTCGTGATCTTCTTCAATTGCGAGGCCGGTTTCGCCATAGAAACTGTGACGAACCGTGCAAATTACTAATTTACCAGTGCTGCCTTGCTTGATTTGAACATCGATGATGCGCGCTTTGCGCTGCATCATCTCGCCGATGATTAGAGGTTGGTAGTGCGTCGCGCGAAAACCGCCAAACATTCGACGGGGTAGCGGAACCGGTGGCATGAAACCGCCGCGAGCGGGATGACCGTCTGGCCCGATTTCGGTGGCTAGCACGCGAGGATTGAAATAGCACCAATGTCCCATGGGGCCAACCGGTTCGCCTTCCCGAGGAAACGATGATTTGTCGAGTAGTGCGAAGAGACCCTGAATCTGAAACGCATCCGCACGTTCCTCGGCGGCCTCTGACTTGCCAATCCAATTCTTAAGTGCTTCAAGCTCTTCGGTCATTTAAATCTCTCATCATCGTTAGCTGTCAATTCATCCTTTAACAAAGATATAGTGCGCCTTAAAGCGCCGTCTTTAAGCTAAAAAGAAAACGAGCCATGCTGAACGTAGCTGCTGATCCCGTTCCCTCCATTCGCGAAGCCGACGCAACCGGTGATATTGCAGTTCTCTACGATGACATCCGGGCGACCTTGGGTGTGCCAGTGGTTAACCTGATCTGGCGGCACTTGGCGGTACTTCCAGGGGGGCTAAGCTGGGCCTGGGCAACACTCAAGCCAATCTACGCTAATGGTGCGATCGCCGCAGAAGCAAATGCTCTGCGCGATGGTCTTCAGGTGCCAACTCTTCCAGGTCTGACTGCTCCGGCGCTCTCCTCTGTTGGTTTAGGGAAAGCGGATCTTAAGCAGATCAATGTAATTTTGGCTTCCTATGAGCAGAGCAATGCGATGAATATCATCGCCCTCGGTGCGTTGGTAGCGCGTTTGGAAGGAATTCAAACTGTGTCTACGCGGTTTCACACTACGCGGTCTGTTTCTCAGCTGGTCGAAGGCAGAATGCCGCCCCTCCTAACCTTGGACGAGATGTCGTCTGACGTTCGAGCGTTGGTGAATGGTCTAAACGCTGTGGGAGGACGCGCTGAGATTTTGGCCAGCATGTATCGGCATCTGGCCAATTGGCCGCCCTACCTCGGTTTAATCTCCGCCTTGATTACACCCATGAACGCGGACGGCCGGCTCGAGTCCGTCATTTTGGGTGTTATCGCTGAGGGGAGGCGTCGTGCGGCGAGCCTCGCTGGTGCGCTAGCGACCCCCGAGGACCGGATTGATGCAGGAATACAGAATGATATAGGCACCGCACTTAACCGCTTTATCGATGGGCCAATTGGTAAGATGATCGCCGTCGTGCCTCTAATCAAAAAGGCGATGCCTAATTAACTCAGATCAATAATGACTGGCAGACCCTTAGCTTCAGCATGTGTTTTGGCAGCAACGAAAATTTCCTCAACTATTTCGAGCGCGTCCGTTGATTTATGCCGAAATGTGTTGGAGACGCGTAAATTTATTCGGTATTTGCGAATTTCTAGAGCTAAATTAGAGGATTAACCGGTGTTTCAAGTTGTCGGCACTCGCTTTTGGGGCCTGTCTATAACGACAGCTGGGTTATTTCTCGCTGCCTGCTCTGTTCAGTCCGGAGACGAGAATGGTGTTGTGGTTGAATACACAACCCACCAACCAGGTGTTGCGCAATGGGCTGCCGATAAACAATGTAAGCTGCACGGTAAGCGGGCCGTCCTAATGCGTAAGGGACCGTTGCAGTCAAACAACGGATTAATTCCGCAGACCAACGTTGCAGAGTTCGACTGCGTGAGGTAGCTGAAGTCTATTCGGCCGCAACGGCAGCACCCGTCCACTCGCTACAGAATTCCATAGCATCTGGACGTGGTTTGCCGCTAAGCCCCGGTTTCGGCGTACCGAGATAGACAAATCCAACCAATTCATCCTTTTCCGACAGATTAAACGCTTGTTTAACATGCGGATCGCGCGCGTTCTTGCCCGTAGAGAGAAAGCTACCATAGCCTTCGGCGTGCGCGGCATTCATTATGTTTTGGATTGCGGCGCCCGTAGAGACAATTTGCTCCACCGGCGGCACGTTGGGGTGGTCAGTTGTAACTTCAGTACAGGCAACGATCACCACGGGTGCAAACTTTGTTCGGTTGCGTTCTTTTTCAACGGCAGAGGCAGGTGCGTCCGGATCCCGGTTCAGTAGGGCTTCGACGAATATTTCCGCGAGCCGCGCGCGGGCTTCGCCGCGCACGATATGAAAGCGCCACGGCATGATCCCACCGTGATCTGGGGCGCGGACCGCTGTCTCTAAAATTTTTTGCAGGGTCGCTTCATCCGGCGCCGGCTCTCTCAAGAGTTTCGGCGGGATAGAATTGCGGGACATCAGCGTTTCAAGGGTTTCCATAGCGAGCCTCACATTCATTTGCATCACATAGGTATGACACGTAGCGTTTTCGCGCTCAATGGTTAGTCTGATTTCATTAGGTTGGTGGCGGGAGGCGAAAACGAATTAACAAGGATAAAGCCAACCATGAAGCCGCCGAGATGCGCTTCCCAGGCAACATCGCCTTCCATACCAAAAAGCTTTAGGCCGATGACACCGAACACGAAATTGAAAACAAGCCATAAGAGCACAAAAGCCAACGCTGATTTGCGGTTCCGAAACGGCATGCCCTGTACCGGCGCACCCATTAGGTTAATTCGTCCAACTGAACCGAGCATGCCAGAAATTGCACCTGAGGCGCCCAGTAGGGGGTTGATAGAATACGGGTGAAACGCGACCCATAGTGCAGCACCCGATACGCCGCAAAGCACATATAAGGCCGCGAAAGAAATAGCGGACATACGACGTTCAATTGCTGTGCCGAAAGCCAGAAGCATCGCCATGTTAAGCACAAGGTGTAGGAATCCGCCGTGCAGAAATAGGTGTGTAATTGGTGCAACAATGTAGGCGACCAGATCAAACTGCCATGCGCCAGAAATCGTATAGCGCGCTGAGATGAAGGCGAAGCGGTTGATGAAGTCGTGCCAGACCGGTAGTGGTAATAATTCCGTAGCTATATGAATAATCACACAGGCGAGGACCAGTCGACCGACCATGGGCGAGGTGTTGAAAATAGGAGCACTGCGCCGATCAATGGGCATTTGCACGAGTTTTTAGGGCCTTTAGATTGAGATCTTTGGAAAGCTTGGATCGAACTTGCCACGATGCCCGCATGGCGGCAAGATTCGTTATAGTTGTAATGGGGACAACTTCATGAACATTGCAAACCACCTCGCCCGGGCTGGGCGAGCCCACGGTGAACGACCGGCTATTGCTCTTGGTGGGGCAGTATTGTTGAACTATGGGCAACTGGCAGAGCGCGCCGCCCGGATAGCCGGGGCCCTACAAAATACCTTCGGTCTTGAGACTGGCGACCGAGTCGGTTTGGCGATGAAAAATTGTCCGGAGTTTCTCGAGACCTTGTATGGGTGCTGGTACGCGGGGCTCGTAGCGGTTCCGATCAATGCCAAGCTGCATAAATCGGAGTTCGAATATATTCTCAAAAACAGCGAAGCACGACTGTGTTTTACAACGAGCGATCTCACGGAAACGATCGTATCGCTGCAAAATGGGGCGCTGGAGCGCGTAATCGAAGTTGGTAGTGGGGATTTTGACGGCCTTTTCAACACCGATCCGGTGTCGTGCGCCAATTGTGCGCCGCAAGATCCTGCCTGGCTGTTTTACACCAGCGGTACCACAGGACGGCCGAAGGGAGCGGTTCTGAGCCACCGCAATCTTTTGGCTATGATTTTCTGTTATTTCACTGATTTAGACCAGGGTGCGCCCTGGACCGCGACATTACACGCTGCCCCTATGAGCCATGGATCAGGCCTATACGGCCTCGCCTACGTGACACAGGCTGCCTGCCATGTGCTGCCAGAAAGCGGTAACTTCGATCCAGTAGAAATCTTCGAAATTATTAGTCGCTGGCCAGGGATGGTGTTCTTTGCCGCACCGACCATGATTAAACGCTTGCTGGACCATAACAAAGATGTTGATACCTCGAACCTTAAACAGGTCAACTACGGCGGCGGGCCGATGTATGTAGAGGATAGCTGTGCCGCCTTGGAACGCTTTGGACCAAAATTCGCGCAACTCTACGGTCAAGGCGAGAGTCCGATGACGATTACCGCGCTGTCCAACCAAGTGCACGCCGACAGTTCTCATCCACGTTGGTTAGAGCGACTGGGCTCCGTTGGGACAGCACAGAGCGTTGTCGAAGTCCGAATTGCTGATAAGGATGAAAACTTTCTATCGGTAGGGGAGATTGGAGAAATCCTGGTCCGTGGAGATTCGGTGATGAATGGTTATTGGCGTAACCCGGAGGCTACAGCCGAAGCTTTGCGAGGCGGCTGGCTACATACTGGTGATATAGGATCGTTTGACGAGGAAGGCTTCTTGAGCCTGAAGGACCGTTCGAAGGACATGATTATTTCCGGCGGAACCAACATTTATCCCCGTGAGGTAGAAGAAGCGCTGTTGCGCCATCCGGAGATCGCAGAGATCTCGGTAATCGGTCGGCCGGACCCGGAATGGGGTGAAGTCGTCGTGGCTTATATAGTGCCTACGGCAAAAGAACCGGATCCGTCTGTACTGGACACCTATTGCATCGAGCAAATCGCACGTTTTAAAAGGCCGAAAGATTACCGGTTTGTCGGGGAGCTCCCGAAAAACAATTACGGCAAGGTATTAAAGACCGAACTGCGAACACTGGATGCGGAGCTCGTTTTGGACGATGTGGATTGAACAAACCGGTGCAATAGGACCGTCGATAAAGTGTCCCACCATCACTTCTGCTTTCCAAGGCTGACCGCATTCGATCAATAGTGCGTTCTCATGGCCATAGGGGTCGCTGAATGAGCATAGTCACGCAGCTGTTTGCCGGTGCGTGGCCGGATCAGAGAACCCATGGGCAGGAAAACCGGCTGCAGAGGCGAGCGCTCGCCCTTTTACGGGTAGGCCGCTCAGAAACAATGTAGGGCAGGCTTGTTGCATTGAGTTTAGGTAGAGCAAGACATCGACGGTTTCGATAAACGGGCGTGACTCTGGGGCGCTTCTTAGCTCGATTGAATTACGCGACCCATCCGACATGTCAGTTGAACAAAGGCTGTTAAAATCCTTATCGATTTAGCGTGATGCCGTTAGAGCAGCGGGGTCGAAGTTTATGTACGCCTAATAGTTGGCCAAGTCGAATTAGAGTTTACTAAGGGTAGGACGCACATTGTGTCGAAACAAAAAGTCTATGGTTACAACGCTGTATAATTCGTTCCCGTGCGTTACTGAATTGATAAGGATATGCAGGCCGGGTTTGCCGCTGTCGAAAGTATTGTAATAGGGGATACCTATGTTGCCTGCCTCGCAGTTCGAAATGTCGGGCTGGGTGAGTTCGAATTTTAACGGCAATGTATTCTAATCCGCAGGCGGAATGTTAATGGTGATGCGCCGGCATAATATCTCTAGAGGGCTGCTTCGCCAGAATTTGACGCTTCACATTTCACTGTATTGGCGATGCGAAAGTAGTCTTGCAAGTTCCCCGCTCGATCTGATAACGACTTCCCTTGCGCTCGGCACGTAGCTTTGCCGATACTGTTTGTCTTTAACGTAAACCGCAGCCGCCGCGCTATCGACCGCCCTAAAATTTCTATCACGACTACAGAAGCCATTCGAAGCGTGTACCGTATATGACGCATGATCTGACAACAGAAATCCCCGGTGTTCTCTATATTAAAAGGGGTAACGGGAAATCAGCACCGGTCATTTTTGACTCGCCCCATAGCGGCGCGGATTATCCGGATGATTTTGATTGCATCGCGCCGATGGAGGTAGTTAGGAAATCTGAAGACGCGTTCGTTGACGAACTGTACGCCAATGTTCCGGATTTTGGAGCAAGCCTTCAGGCTGCGCTGTTTCCTCGCGCCTATATCGATCCGAACCGATCGCTAATGGATATCGATCCGGAATTGATCGACGAACCGTGGCCTGAACCGTTGGCTCCCAGCGAAAAGACTAGGCTCGGTCATGGTTTGATCTGGCGACTTTGTCCGCCGGATTACGCACTCTACGACCGGAAACTGCGGACAATCGAGGTTAGATCAAGAATCGAAACCTATTGGCTTCCCTATCATCACGCGCTGCGCGATATGTTGGATAATGCTCAGTCACGGTTTGGCCAAGTTTGGCATATTAACTGCCATTCGATGCCCTCCGCAGGTGTGCCGCAAAAACCAAGTTTGGGGTGGGATGGGCGCATCGATTTCGTGTTGGGTGACCGAGATGGAACGACTTGCGGGCCGGAATTTACGGAACTAGTAGCCAATATTTTGCGAGGGTTTGGTTATCGTGTGCGGGTCAACGATCCTTATAAGGGCGTCGAATTGGTTCGTGCGCATTCCGATCCAGCCAACGGCCGGTACAGTTTGCAGATAGAGATCAATCGGGCTCTGTATATGAACGAACTGAGCCTGGAACGTGCCGACGGTTTCACCGAACTGCAGTCAAATCTGACGCGGTTAGCGATGCTCCTGTGCGATTACGCACGAGGAAAAACGCGTTAACTGGCGAACTGTTCCTTCAAAATACGTTCTTCCAGTCCATGTTCCTGATCGAACAATATGGTAACGGCCAGTTCTGGTGCTTCGCAGACTTCGACATCGGCTACGTCCCGGATTTCTGTGCCGTCTGCGACAGCACTCACTGGACGTTTTGACGGCTCTAGAATTTCGAAGCGAACTGTCGCGTTGTGCGGTAACAAGGCACCGCGCCAACGCCGTGGCCGGAACGCGCTAATTGGTGTGAGTGCTAGAACACCTGACCCTAGTGGAACAATGGGTCCGTGCGCGGAGAGATTATAGGCCGTGCTGCCGGCTGGGGTCGCGATCAGAACGCCGTCACAAATCATTTCGGGCATTCGCTCTACGCCGTCTACGAGAATGCGGATCTTTGATGCTTGCCGAGTTTCGCGTAGCAATGACACTTCGTTGATTGCAAGAGCCTCGTTGATTTTTCCGTTGATGCCGCTTGCGCGGAGCCGTAACGGAACTAATTCCACGGTTTCTGCCTGTGTAATTCGTTCATATAGTTTATCTTCCAAATACTCGTTCATCAGGAAGCCGACGGATCCTCGGTTCATGCCGAAGATAGGCCGACCCTTTCCCATAGATTCATGCAGACAGTGCAGGACGAAGCCATCACCACCCAGCGCCACGACTATATCGGCCTCTTCCACAGGAAAATTCGAGTACCGTTTTGTAAGCATTTCCAGCGCTTCGGCCGCTTTGGGTGAACCGGATCCGACGAATGCAAGCTTCTTATCTTTCATAACGATACTCTGAAATATTTACGGAAGATCTTTTATCCTCAGTATAACGGAGCAGAAACATGCCGCCAGGCGTTCTAGGATTTCTTGCTGTGGTGGTTGCGATGGGAGCATTCACGTTTTGTATGGATGGTTCTGGTTTGTCGCGCTTAGTTGCGTGATGGGTGACTGCAACTGAAATACTACTTTCGCACACTGCATTCCGTAGGGTTATTCAAAACGTAGGCCCATACGTGGAATGAATTTGGCAGGCCGTTATGGATCACCTCCGGCACCGGCCTTACAAACCGGAAGTTAAAGGATGCCATATTCAAGTATTTGCGACCCAAACTGAGGGAACCGAGGCTGAAAAGCTGATGATAGTTAGGGTGAAATTCAAGTCTTACAACAGATTGTTCCATGCGCGTCAAATGCTGCCATCGTTGATGGCTGTCGCGGGAGTGACGCCATTTTTGGTACGAAGTGCGGTAAGTACTACTGCACCTTCTTTTACCTGTGTAAGATGATGGGCTCTAGTAAAATGGCCGTCATAGCTTCGCCCATTGCATTAAATTCGAGAAAGCAAAATTTTGATGTCCGATCTCGATGCCGTTCTCTTTGCTAATGAAGCCTTCTATGATGCGTTCGCCCGTCGAGACATCGACGCGATGGATGACCTTTGGGCTGCATCGGTCCCTGTATGCTGCATCCATCCAGGGTGGGAGGCAATATATGAACGTGACGACGTTATCGAAAGCTGGCGTGCAATATTTAGTGGCGGAACCTCGCCAGCTATAAATTGTATTGCGCCGCGGATTCATTTTTACGGGGAAGCAGCGTTCGTGGTTTGCTTCGAAGGGATCCACGGTGATCACTTGATCGCAACGAACTATTTTGTGCGGGAAAACGGACTATGGAAAATGGTCCACCACCAGGCCGGTCCGACCCGTGCTATCGTTCCAACACACTCTGAAGAGCCAGAACGAACGGTCAATTGATGCGGTGCCGTTAAGACCCCCAACATTGTGGTTTTAGTTGTACGATTGCTTTCAAAGACCTGCTTCAATTTTATGCTATCCATGATGTTCAGAATTAGGTGGATCCCCAGGTTCTCTGCTGGACGTTCTTTGTTTCGGCCGTCTAGATGGAGAACAACAATGCTATCGAATTGAACTTCATCGATATTTGCGAGGGGCAAAAAATGCCACAACCTGCACCACGCTGCCATCTGCCAAAGTTAGTGGCGAAGATATTAAGGATTAGCGGGTCGGTGAAACTGTGGTGAATGGAAATCAATTGCACAGTCGTGTTTGCCATAATCGCCAATTTCATTGCCGATCGATGCAGGTTTTCTAGCATTTATTCAATGGATGGCTGTTTGTTGATTATGGATAAGTTTTAGGCGAGCATTAAAAATTACAGAGAATTTTCGCTGTTAGAGGGTGCGACGCTGTCTCGCTATAACCCGGTCCGATACTATTGGACCGGTTTATAATCAGTGGAGGCGATCATGGCGGGCGAAAAAATCGGATTTATCGGTCTTGGTGCGATGGGCGTTGGAATGTCGAAGAACCTGCTTGATGCGGGGTACGCGGTTTGTGGTTTTGACGTCAGCACTGAGCCCATGGCTGCATTAGTTGATGCGGGCGGGACAGCTGGGACGAGTCCGGCAATGGTGGCAGCCAGTACATCGCTACTTATCGTTTGTGTTTTTTCCGCAGATCAGGCGGAAGAGGTGCTTTTTGGAATAGATGGTGCAGCAGAAACCTTGCCGAAAGGTGGCACCGTTGTGATGTGCACTACAATGGCACCAGAACATTCCCGCGATATCGCGGCGCGTCTGGAAAAAAATGGTCATCAGTTCATCGATGCGCCGATAACCGGGGGTAAGCGAGGTGCCGACCAAGGGTCGTTGACCGTAATTGCCTCTGGCTCGGAAGAGGCAATGGCCGCTGCCGATGGCGCTTTCAAGGCGATGGGCGGTCGTGTGTACCATGTCGGGAATGCGCCGGGCGCTGGATCGACGGTCAAGATGATCAACCAACTTTTGGTCGGCGTACATGTTGTTGCAGCAGCAGAGGCGATGGCATTGGCAACGAAGGCCGGTGCGGACCCGCAGACGGTCTACGACGTAATCACCCATGGCGGCGGCAATTCAGTCGTTTTCGAATCGCGGGTCCCTTACATGTTAACGGAAGACTACGCGCCGCGCGGTGTTGTCGATATTTTCATAAAGGATCTCGGTATCGTTGCTGATGCAGCTCGGTCGTTGCCGTTTCCATTGCCGCTGGCGACCGCTGCGCTGCAACAATTTCTTTCGGCTTCAGCGAGCGGATACGGCCGCTCCGATGATGCATCGGTGGTGAAAGTCTACGAACAGATCGCCGGGACCAACGTTGCTGCAGCTGCAAAGTTGAAGCACTAAACGTCCCGCGTCACTCTCTGTTTGCCCATATTGCTATGTCTGGGATATGTGATGCACGACAAGGGGTTCGATAATATGAATGGCGCTAAGATAGTCGATAAGCCGGAGTGGCCGCCCTATTGCTGAAGCTTCATCACAGCCAGCAGTGTTCAGCGGATGTAAAGTTTAAGGAGTGCCTATGAAACCTCGCATTGGGTTATTGCTTGGTGACCGCAATGGTATCGGTCCAGAGATCGCGGCTAAACTTTTGGCCCGATCGGAAACGCACGTGAACACTGAAGCTGTGTTGATTGCGGACCTTGCGGTCTATCGCGATGGGCAGAGTGCAGCGGGGGTCGAGATCGATCGGGAGCTGGAATTCTACCCGCTGGAAGCGACGGCTAACGCGACTGATACAGGCAGAGCGACTGCGGCGGCCGGAAAGGAGGTGTTGGGCGCATTGAGCCAAGCAGCGGAGTTGGCGGCAGAGGGTGAGATCGATGGCTTCGTATTTGCACCGCTCAATAAGCAAGCTATGCATATGGCTGGCCTAGGCTTTGAAGACGAAATGCAGTTCCTGAAATCGCACCTTGGGTTCGAGGGCGAAGTCGGTGAGTTGAATGTGCTGGAGAAGCTGTGGACATCGCGTGTCACCAGTCATGTAGCAATACGCGAAGTTGCCGACCACATTACCGCGGACGGCATTGAACGGGCAATTGGGTTACTCGATCGCAGCCTGCGCGCTTCGGGCCTGGCAAAGCCTCGCCTCGCTGTGGCAGCGCTCAATCCACATGCGGGTGATGGCGGCAATTTTGGGCGAGAGGAAATCGACGTTATCGCGCCAGCAGTAGTGCAGGCAGCGGCGAACGGTGCGTCCGTCGAAGGCCCATACCCGTCTGACACCGTGTTCGTGCGGGCGAAAGAAGGTGTCTATGACGGTGTCGTTACGATGTATCACGACCAGGGGCAGATAGCGATGAAGCTGATGGGTTTCGGCAGCGGCATCACAGTGCTGGGCGGGTTACCTTTCCCGGTGACTACCGCAGCGCATGGAACCGCCTTTGATATTGCTGGTAAAGGGAAAGCGGATCCGACGGCATTGATCGAAGCCTGGCGGACCTGTACACGCATGACGCAAAGCGCAAAGGGAGCCAACACATGAAGATTGTCATCACCGGTGGAACGGGGTTCATTGGCCGCCGTCTGGCGCTAAAATTACTGGAAAAAAACGATTTGGATTTTGGGCGAGGGCAGGGTGCGCTGGACAGTCTCGTTGCCTTTGATATAGGCGAACCGGACCCTCCTTTTCCGGACGATCCGCGGTTGGAGATTGTGTCCGGCGACGCGACTAATCCGGAGCAGTTGCGCGCGTTAATCACGCCGGACACCGATGCTATCTTTCACTTGGCCGCGGTGGTCAGTGCTGGCGCGGAAGCGGATTTTGATCTCGGTATGCGCGTCAATCTCGGTGGCACGCGGACGGTGCTCGATATCTGCCGTGAACTCGGCACGCAGCCGCGCGTGGTTTTCGCCAGTTCCGTTGCCGTGTTTGGAGGACTTGTTCCTGAAGTGATCCAGGATGATACGCACCTCAACCCGCAGACATCCTACGGTGCCCAGAAAGCGTCTAGCGAGCTGCTGATAAACGACTATAGCCGCAAGGGCTTCGTGGATGGTCGCGCACTGCGCCTTCCGACCGTCGTGGTGCGGCCCGGCAAGCCAAACAAGGCGGCCTCGACATTTGCTAGCTCGATCATCCGCGAACCTCTGCAGGGTAGCCGGGTTAACTGTCCAGTTTCTGAGGATCAGGCGATGTGGCTGCTGTCACCGCGCCGGGTTGTCGACGCCTTCATCCATGCTGCCGAGATGCCAGCCGAAGCTTGGGGACCTCATCGCGCAGTATCGATACCGGGGATTACACACACGGTGCGCGAAATGGTCGACGCGCTGACAGATGTTGCAGGTATGGCGATAAGCGACCGCATAGACTTCAAACCAGATGCAGATATCCGTGCCATCGTGTCAGGATGGCCGATGAAGTTCGCAGCCAACCGCGGCCGTGACCTTGGCTTCGAGGCGGATAGCTCGATGCAAGAGATCATTGAAGCCTTCATAGAGGACGAACTCGGAGGCGACTTTGTTCGTTAGTCAGAGCTTTGGTGCCGCCTCCGGCGCAAAGCCCATGATCTTTTCGAAACGTTCCACGTAACGCGGCCATACCTCCGGGTTTTTGCAACGGTTGGGATATTTGCCAGCGAAGATTTTGCGCCATTGCTCGGCGGCGCCGGTCATCGCCTTCTGTGCGCTCTCTTCAGTCACCGCGGCGATGTGTGGGGAGGCGAGTACATTTTCAAATTTGAGCAGCGGATGGTCAATCGGTGGCGGTTCCTGGTTCCAGACATCGAGCCCCGCACCAGACAGCTGACCGGTTTCAAGTGCATTAGCCAGGGCATCTTCGTCGTGGATACCGCCGCGGCCGATGGAGACGAAATAGGCATTAGCCTTCATAGCCGCAAACTCAGCCTCACCAAACATGCCGCGCGTGTCGTCATTGAGGCCACAGGCGACTAACACGAAGTCGGATTGTTCTAGTAGTTGGGGGAAGGGCACTAGTTTCGCATGCCGTTCCGCCGCTTCTTCAGAGGTGAGGCGTGGATGCGTGGTAAGCACCGGCATGTTGAAGGCAGTGCTGCAGACTTCCGCGACCCTTGTGCCTATTTCGCCGAGCCCTACGATGCCCAACGTCTTACCGAAGATATCGTTGTTTTGGAACTTAAAGCGATCGAGCTCTGGTTCGCGGCGTAGCGCCATATTGACCTGTGCGATCTGCTTGGTGAGGCACAGCATCATCGCCAGAGCATGCTCGGCAACTGCCTCGGCATTCAATCCCGCCTGGTTAGCTACCAGAATGCCGGCTTCGGTGCAGTCTGGCACTGTGATTGCGTCATATCCGGCGCCGCCGGTGCACACCGCGATCAATTTGGGGCACTTAGCGATGAAATTCTGATTGATGCGGAATTTTGGCGGTACCAACTGGCTTCCCCCACGTGTGTGATATCCCTGTATACCGGATAGAACTTGAGCGATGTCTTCGTCCGCCATGTCCGGACCGACCCTCGACAGCGCGATGCCACCGCCTTTAATTAGGGTCTTCTCGAACAGGTTGACATTCAACAAACGTTCGAAATAGCAAACATCAATCACGGCGGCTCCGCTTCTTATTGGTTATAGTTTTCCCAGCTTATCCGTGCCTATGCCTGGGCACCAGATCCAAGTCGTCTTGGATCGCATGGTATCAGGGCGTAAACTCCCCTAAAGCTTTTTGAAGTAGCAACGGATACGATCATGAAAATCGGCACCGACTTAAGTGTTTTAGCGCAACCTGGCCGCTCCGATGCAGCGGTCCTGGCCGAGCATCTGGCACTCGGCGATCTGGCGGAGCCACTGGGTTTCGACTCGCTGTTTGGTCTTGAGCATCACTTCACTGGTTACTCCATGTCGCCGCATCCGTTGCAACTACTCAGTTATTACGCGGCAAAGACGACAAAAATCACACTTGGTACCTGCGTCATCGTGCTGCCTTGGCACGATCCGATAAGGGTTGCTGAACAGATTGCCTATCTCGACCTACTATGCGGCGGGCGTTGCATGTTTGGCTTCGGCCGGGGCGCGGCTACGACCGAATATGAAGGCTTCCGTATTCCCATGGAGGAGGCGCGTCCCCGCTTTGCTGAAGCGGCACAATTGGTCACCAAAGCGCTAAAGGAGGAAACCTTCGAGTGGAATGGCGAGTATTATAAAATACCAAGAATGTCGATCCGGCCGCGACCAATGTCGCATCCGGAGGAGCGCTTCTATGCCTCGTCGGTGAGCCCGGAATCAGCTGAAATCATGGCCAAATTGGGATTTGGTATGATGGTTATCATGCAAAATGAATGGGCCAAGGCAGCTGCCGATATCCAAAACTACCAGGAAATTGCCAACAGTGTTGGCCACACGCCGCGGCCGCCAGTGATTTTGACCAATGTGTCGGTTGCTGAAAGCCGTGATGAAGCGAAGGACCGGGCGATGGAATTTTTAGGGGCTAAGTGGGATTCGATCGATAATCATTACAATTTTTCGGACGGCCACCTCGCGAATGTAAAAGGATATGAATCTTACGGGAAGATGGCGAAAACATATTCCAAGCTAAAAGACGAAAAGGCGCGCCAGAAAATGACGGAATTCTACGTTAAAATTCAGATTGTCGGCACGCCGGAAGACTGCATCGAGCAGGTCCGCGAACTGCGCAACCTGACTGGCACAGAGCACATCGTCTGCGACTTCTCCTATGGTGGGATGCCGCACGAGGAGGGTGAGCTTAATATGCGCTTGTTTGCCGATCGCTGCATGCCGGTCTTACAACGCGACAGCGCCTTCACTGGCCCGGTTGTGGTGCAACGGCCGCAGGATGAGATCAAAGACGACGTATTCGCACCGGCCTAATCGGTGGCGAAGGCGAAGCACTGGGTCGGAACCTGGGCAACCACTCCAGCGCCAAGTGTAGCTGGGCAGATCCTGAGCAATCATACGGTGCGCATGACGCCCCGCGTCAGTCTTGGCGGTGATACGATACGGGTGCGTATCTCGAATGCGTATGGTTCCGGTAATTTGGTGATCGGGGCCTCGACAGTCGGCCTCCGAGCGGAGGGATCCGCTGCCGTGCAAGGTACCTTGTGCGAGCTTACGTTTGGTGGAACAAGGGAAGCAATCGTTCCCGCTGGTGACTATATTGTTAGCGATCCGGTGAAGTTTGACGTGGCCCCATTGGCCGATCTCGTCGTATCGGTCTATCTTCCGCAAGATATCCTAACGGATTTCCAGATTACCGGCCGCTACGCGCGGCAGACCAACTATATCTCGCCACCTGGCGATTTTAGCGCTGAAACCGTAATGCCAGTTGGCAAGCTCACTGATGAATGGTTTTTTGTCAGTGGGGTTGACGTCTTGGCGGCGCCAGAGACGGGTGGCATCGTCGCGCTCGGTGACTCGCTGACGGATGCCAATATCTCGACACATGATACCTATAGCCGTTGGCCCGATCAGCTTGCACGCCGATTAGTCGCACGCGAGAGCGGCAGAGAATTCGGCGTTATGAACCAGGGTCTCGGCGGTAACCGTATTCTCTACGATCTTCGCGGTGACAGCGGGTTGCGGCGATTTGACCGTGATGTGCTGGCGCAGCCAGGCGTGACCCACGTAGTCGTTATGTTGGGAACAAACGATTTACGAAATAGGCCAGGGCTGCAGGAGCAGGAAGGTAATGCCGGCCGCATGATCGCGGGGTTAATGCAGATGGCGCTGCGGGCACAGACATGCGGTATCAAACTAATTGCCGCGACCCTTACCCCATTCGGCAATGAGACCTTCATGGCGAACGCTTGGAACCCCGAACGTGAGAAGCATCGTGTTGCCTTCAATAGGTGGATCCGCGAGACAGACATGCTAGACGGTGTCGCAGATTTTGACGCAGCGCTGCGAGATCCTGAAAATTCCCTGGTGATGCTGCCGAATTACGATTGCGGCGACGGGCTGCACCCAAGTGATCTCGGCTACTGTGTAATGGGCGATGCGATTGATTTGGCGTTGTTTGACTAACGCTCAGACCATCGCAGAGCGCGGGCGTCCACCGCCTTTCTCCACCGAGACAAAGGCACCACCCTGGTAAGTTTCATCCGGTAAGTTGGGTGATGCGGGTGGCTCCTTTGCCAGTACATTTTCCGAATAGTCCTCGCTGCGATCCTGCGGTTTGTATCCGTATCTTTCAGCGTTGGAATTGTCGTACCAACTGCGCGCATTGTCCGACGTGCCGTAGAATATTTCAAAACTAATGTCCGAGTGCTCAAGCGCGATGCCACAGAGTTGCGCCAGGTCGCGTGGACTGATCCAAATTGACAATCTACGCTTATCCACTGGCTCGGTTGCGACGTTTCCAATGCGCAAATTAACAACCTCGAGGCCGTACTTATCGGCATAGAGACTGCCCATCGCTTCGCCAAACACTTTGGAAACACCGTAACGGCTATCCGGTTTTGGGTAGACGGTATGATCGATGGTTTGATCGCGGCGGTAAAAACCGACCGCGTGGTTGGAGCTTGCCCAGACAACTCTCTTCACGCCGGCTTCTAGGGACGCTTCGTAGACGTTGCGCATGCCCACAATATTGGCGTCCAGGATTGTCTGCCAGTCGCTCTCTCCTGCACAACCACCAAAATGCAAAATCCCATCGACGCCCTGCACAAGCTCACGTATGGCGTTAAAATCTGTGAGGTCGGCTTTCACGAACGTTTCGCCGTCGCTGAGATTTGCAATCGGCGCTCTGTCGGATAGTCGTAATATGTACTTGTCTTTAAGTTCGGTCCGCAGAAATGTTCCGATGCCACCGGCTGCTCCGGTCATGAGAATAGTTTTCATAGAGAAACTTTCTTTAGTCGTCGGGTAAAAAGAGGGGATCGATTGGATGGTGATTATAGTACACCGCGCGCTGCCAAATTTCGCATAAAGGCAGCGACGCCGAATTCCCAAGGTGGCGCCTTGTCGCTTGTTGTCACTCGGTTTACCAAAGCGCCAAGCTGCGGACTTGCGACCGTTACAAGATCGCCCAGTTTGTGGGTAAAGCCATCATTGGGCGTATCACGATCCTTTGTTGGGGCGAAAGCTGTACCCGTAAAGAGTGCTACCCCATCCGGGTATTGGTGCGTCGCATTCACGGTTTGCAAAGCTAAATCTTCAATATCGCGACTAATCCGCGTCATCTCACTCGTTCCTTCAAGCACGAAACCATCGTCGCCCTCCACTGTTAGGGCGATATTCGTCTGACGCACATTGTCGAGGCCATAATTGTCATCTAGAAGGCGGATGAAGGGGCCTATGGCACAGGACGCGTTGTTATCCTTCGCCTTGCATAGCAGTAAGGCGCTACGGCCTTCGAAATCGCGTAAATTGACATCATTACCCAAGGTGGCGCCGACAATAATTCCAGAAGCGTTAAGGATTAGAACTACTTCCGGCTCCGGGTTGTTCCACGTTGATTTCGGGTGCAGTCCTATCTCAGCACCGGTGCCGACCGATGATAGAGGTTGCGCCTTTGTAAAAATTTCCGCATCCGGACCGATGCCGACTTCAAGATATTGTGACCACAACCCTCGCGCGAGCAGCACCTCCTTGAGGTCTTCTGCTTCGGGTGAGCCGGGTACGATAGCAGCGAGGTCGTCTCCTATGGCACTCTTGATAACCTTCCGGATAGCTTCTGCTTCCTGTGGATCACCTTCGGCACGTTCTTCTATCACCCGCTCTAGCATGCTGTCGACGAAGGTCACACCTGCAGCCTTTAGTGCTGAAAGGTCGACCGGAGCTAGCAGCCAAGGCATCGTGTGATCTCGGGTATCGGCAGCGCTGTTTTCGATAATTGCAGATGCCGGTCCGAGATCTTTGCCATCGGCATCATGCACTGTCTCTGCAGGTACGGAATCGTTTATCAGGTCGGTCATAGTTGGCTTGGTGTCGGTGATATCGATGAGGTTTCCGTCGCGCAAAATGACAACGGATGGCCCCTCAATATCGGGCCGCCAAACCCTTCCGATGAGCGTTGCCTCAGATGAATTTTTGGGAAGCACTTTCGCTGCCGCTAGTGTTAGTTCCATCGCGTACCTTCCAATAAACAATTATATAAGCGCGCTTATGGTATAATCGTAAATTTGTTCATCCTACCAATTCGGTGGTGCCCAATCTGTATCTTGATCAAGTGGATAAATAGGTCGATGAAAGCCGTTCCACTCGAAATTTTGTAGGTTTGGTGAAGTCAAGCCGGGGGCGTCGCACTCGATCACCTGTTCCGGTGAGAAGAAAGGCAGGAAACCGGCTCGGAAATGGCCGCGTGACTTGACCACGACGGTTCGGGCATTTGCCACATTAACGCCGAAATTCTCGAAATAGCCGGGATCGATGCATTGTTGGCGTATCGAGATGACGATCACTGTGACCGTTCCGACTTTTAGAGCTGCGGTTGGACCGAGATCGATTGCCATACCCTTGCGCGACCCTGGATTGCGACCGACGATCTTCCCATCCGATAGCGATAAGACTGTCGTTTCCGCGGAGAAGGCTCC
>CAYYUG010000034.1:0-41147 GCA_964474755.1 uncultured Rhodospirillaceae bacterium
ACTTCGGTGTCAGCGGTCGCCACGGCGACCGATCCGTAGATGGGTCAGCGCTGCTTCCAGGTCTTGACCAAGAACTTGGCATCGTCGTCGCTGACACCCCACATCTCAAACATGACGTTCACTGCGTCGTAAAGTGAGACCTCGCCCGGCGCTTTGTCGAAGTCGCGATACATCGCAACCGAAACGTCCATAGTATCGAGTGCAAGGCCCTCGCTGTTTGCGATTGTCGAAACCATGTTCACCGCACAGGCGGCAATAGAGGCGCAGAATAGCTCCCCCGCACCGACTGCCTCACCGCCGGTGTTCTCCGCAACCCAGTGATGGTTGCGTGCGTTGCAGATCGAACGCCCAACGATGCCAGAGCTATAGCTCCGTGCCTCGTAGGCCAACTTCAACTCACCCATGGCAGTCTCCCTTGCCATTCTTATCAAACGACTGTCGCAAACCAACCGTATAGCGGCAAATCATATCCAATCGTCAACATCGCCTATCCGCTTCCTATAACAGCAACGGCCTCCACTTCTACGAGCAGTTCCGGCATCACCAGAGCCGAAACCGCCACCGCGGTGCTGGCCGGAACGCCGTCCGGAAATGCTTCGTTGCGCGCCTTACCGAATTCGCCATAATTTGATATATCAGTCAGGTAGGTCGTGATCTTGATGATGTCGGTCATAGCTGCACCGGCACTCTCCAAAGCCTCTTCAATGTTTCTGAATATTTGCTTCGACTGGGTATAAACATCACCGGTGCCAACAATCTCACCCGAATGGTTGAAGGCAACATTACCGGACAGATGGACCGTATCGCCGAGCTTCACACCCGCCGAGATATTATATTTCCTAGTCCAGGACCAGCCAGGGTCCACGCGTTGTTGTTTCATAGAGCACAACCCTTCAATTCGTATAATCCAATGCCCAGCCAAACCTAACCCGGAAACTTAACCGCCACTTCGCGCCGAATATAGTCCGTCCTGTCATCACCTTCGTATTGATCCGCAGCGAAATATACAGCGGCAACCTCGCGCTGCACCCGGTCCATCATCACGCGATCGTCTTGGTTGTCCTTGGGGATGCGCAGGACAGTATCGCCACCATAGGTATGAAAGGGTTTATCGATCGTGCCCTCCGGCATGGAAATGTCCTCACCGGCGGCGATCGCAGCAATGTCACGTTTCAGTTTGCTGCGCAGCAATGCAATACCCTCATCGGTTGCGCCAAGAAATTCACGCCGATGCACGTTCATCGGACCCTGTCCCGTCCAAGCTTCCCAGTCGCCCGGATTGCGTTGCATCTCATCATAGGGACGGTGCGCCGATTGCCCATAAAAATCGACATTTTCCCACCCGACTCCTTCCCTGTTACCTTGGCGTAGCACCTCATCTTTGTCGTTGAAATGTCGCCATCCAAACTTGCGAGAGTTGGTATCATCTACAGGCACAACCCACTTAGTCAGGCTGGTTCGACTGAAGATTTTCGGCTCTTTGAAGACCTGAAACATGCCACCATTCTGCGCCATCGATGGCAGGAAGTGGTCGTGGAACCGGATCAGCACCAGATCGTCTATGCGCCGAGAGTGGCTATAAACAAAACCCTCCGGCAGCTTGTGATAAGCCACGACAGGGAGCTCGATGAAATGTTCGAGGCCTGGGAACTGCGGGCCGTTAATCCTGCCATGCAAGAACACGCTGTGATAGGGGTCCATTGCGTTCTCGCTCTCCTGCAGCCAGTTGCAGGGCGAGTGAATTGAGTAGGGTACCAAGTCGTGGTCGGGGATATCCATGGAATCGTAGTAGGGGAAGACTGGTTTCTTTTCCGGTGGGCCCATATAGGCAAAAATTAAGCCCTTATGCTCCTCGACCGGATAGGCTCCTTGGCAAATTTCATTTTTGATTGGACTGTCTACCGGCTCGCCCGGGGTCTCCAGGATTGTGCCGTCTATGTCGAAGTGCCAGCCATGATAACAACAGCGGATTCCACGCTGCTCGATCCGGCCATACTCCAGTGACGCACGGCGATGGGCACAATGTTTATGCAGCAATCCAACCGCACCGGCGAGGTCACGAAATACGACAAGTTCCTCACCCAAGAGGCGGATCGCAACAGGCAGCTCCTTGAGCTGGCTCGACATCGCGATAGGCAGCCAAAACCGGCGAAAATATGAGCCGCCCGGTGTGCCCGGTCCAACTTGCAGCATGTCGAGATCCGGCGTAGATGGCTGGTTGATCGAGTAACCGTCATAGGGCCGCGTCGCCCACCGAATTTCATCAGACATTGTTAGGACCCCCCTTCGTCTAACGTACCAACCCTATCACGAACCCGGTTTTATAGTACCGTTCACGTGTATAAGTGCGTTGAACCAGTCAAGTCCGGCCGGCTTTAATGATTGTTTCCAAACAATCCTCTCTGGACCGCCGCTACACACGAATGATGGGGCACGGTTTTCTACGACGCGCTTAACGATATTGATGACTGTCAACCTAGACCCGATAACTGGGATAATTTTGGCAATCACGTCAGACAGGCTTACCCGCAAAGAGGTTTTCACTGGCCTTAGCGAGTGCAACATCATGGGTTCCAACAGAACAGAAATTCACGATCGTGCAAGCCGAAGTCACTGTTGGTGGTTCAGATCGCCTAACGGCTACCAGCCAAAACATTTCATCGCGTAGGTAGGGATCTGACCTTCCTTGACGTAGAGCGCATCTAACTTGCCTTGCACAAGCGGTGATTCTCCATCAGCGCCGGCATCAGCGTTATGGATGCCGCTTGCGATGAACAGGGAGTCTATCGCTGCCGCGTTGGCGCCACCAATATCATGATAGAGCGAATCACCGATCGCAAGCACCGGCCGCGCGCCTGGTTCATGCAACAAACAACGTTCATAAACCGGTGCATGCGGCTTGCCGCGATAGTCGACCTGTCCGCCGATTTCTTCATACCTCCGGGCAGTGGCGCCTGGGCAAATATTCATATTTCCATCTGGCGCCACACTGACAAAATCCGGGTTTGCGCAAATCATGGGCAATTCGCGGGCGATAGCGCGTTGGAGAATCGGCTCGTAAGCCTCAAGGTCAACCGTACCGCTCCGTGTGCCGGCATTCAGAATAAAGTCCGCATCCTCAATGTCACCTGTACCTTCGAGATCCAGCCCGTCGATCAGGCTAGTGTCACCGTCCCATGAAAACAGAAAACAGCGCCGGCCCAATGCTGCGTAAAAAGGTTCCACTCGTGCATCAAGGGCCCGCCAAACCTCTTCTCCCGACGTCACACAATGATCATAGCATTCCGCACCGAATCCCATCCCTGCCATGCGAGGCAAAGTCAACGCCAAGCGTTTCCCAGAATTTGACAAGATAACTATTTTTTTACCTGCTTCGCGTAACGCTTTGAGCGCATCAATCGCACCTTCATGCGGCGCTACGCCGTTATGTAAAACGCCCCACTGATCAATTAGAAACAATTCGTAACGGTCCGCGACCGCGCTCAAGCCATCGATGATCGTCATGTTTTAGAAGCTCATAGCCGCAGCATCCTCGGGTTCCGGACAAATTTTCAGCTAATCCTTGCTGAACCGTGGTTCGCCAAAAAGATAATTAATAGGCGGAATAAAATTTTTAATTGAGCAACTCAACCAATATCTATTCGGTCTCTTGCATTCAAACGAATAGGTCTGTGTCATCGGAATCCATATTTTTGAGTATTAATATCAGCAAATTCGGTTGGGGTCTGCAGCGGCACGCTTCTTAACGTTGGTCGACTCCTACTGCGTCATCGAGCCTTGCAAAACCGTCCGCGTAAAGGCAGTCCGCAAGCTCCTCCTTGATCCGCGGGATTAGACTGGGCCCGCGAAAAACCAGTGCGCTGTATATCTGAACGAGACTCGCTCCAGCCCGAACCATAGCGTAAGCGTCATCCCCACTAGCGATACCACCGGCTCCGATTATTGGCACTTTCCCGCGCGTCAGGCGGTACATTTCCCCGACCAAACGCAAGGTTAACGGAAACAATGGTGCGCCACTCAACCCACCCCCCTCCTCCTTATCCCGGCTCACCAAACCTACCGGGCGCGTGACCGTGGTGTTAGAGATTATTAAACCATCAGTTTTTGTCTCATCCACCGTATCCGCAATATCCTGTTTATCCTCATCAGTTAGGTCCGGTGCTATCTTGACCAGCAATGGCTTTGATTCCCCACCGCAAGCATCTGTAGCGACCTTCCGGGTCGCTTTAATGATCTCCGACAGCTGGTCGCCATCCTGCAATGCCCTCAATCCCGGCGTGTTAGGCGAGGAAACATTAATCACCAAATAATCAGACAGCGGTGCAAGATTTTTAGCGCCAACGATATAGTCAGCTTCAGCATTCTCGCTTTCCTTATTTTTGCCGATATTGGCACCGACGATACCGGCACCCCGGCGTCGCAACCGTTTTGCTGATACATCGACGCCAGCGCTATTGAAGCCATAGCGATTAATAACACCGCGATCTTCAGTTAGGCGAAACAAGCGAGGCTTCGGGTTCCCTGCCTGAGGTTGGGGGGTCACGGTACCTATTTCGACAAACCCGAAGCCCAACTGCAAGGCTCCGCGATACGCCGCAGCATCCTTATCGAACCCGGCCGCAAGGCCGACCGGGTTAGGAAACCTCATTCCCCACCGTTCAGAAGCCAGTACCGGGTCGTCCGGCCCACCCCAGCGGGGGCCCAAGCCACATGTCAGGGACCATACCGCAAGGTGGTGCGCTCGCTCAGGATCCAATTGCCGGAAAAGAGAAACTGCAGAATCAAAAATACTCATCCGAGTCCATACACTAAATGGCAGCTAATTTTGTTAACATCCAACCGATGAGGATCCTTCTTTAGACATAAAATTACGGTCACACAAAACCCTTGTTACAAAACGCAGATTATTACCCCTAATACGAAAAGACAGTTAACACTGACTATCCGGTCGTTTTCATCATTGTGTACAAATCGTTGCAGTGTCGAGCGATGCAGTTCACTAAAAACCGTATCGCCATCAAATCATGAATTTATGCCCGCCAAGTCTAACATTAATAAGCCGAGCACCGACGGTAACGCCAGCGTATAGATAGCTTAGGAATTTTGTCTAGCGATGCCACATAAGGCACATTCTCGGCACCATAGAATCATCCCAAAATTTAATTGATACAGCAACAATCTGGCCAGGCGTTGCGTTGGACTGACATTCTAGCGACAGTATAGTGCGCTAAATTTATTGGCGTTTGACAGTTTGGAGCGCGTTTATGGATGCAATCACCTATATTGACGGCGAATGGCTGGAGGGAAATCCACCACTTTTAGGAGCGCGAACGCACGCGACGTGGCTGTCATCGATGATATTTGACGGCGCACGCGCTTTTGAAGGCGTTGCGCCCGATCTTGACCTGCACTGCCAGAGGGCTATCCGCTCCTGCAAAGCATTTGGCCTCATACCAACAATGACAGCAATACAGATTTATGATCTGGCCTGGGAAGGTATTCGCAAATTTCCCAAGGACGCGGAGCTGTATATCCGACCCATGTTCTGGGCCGAAACAGGATGGGTCGATCCGGACCCAGATAGCACTCGCTTTGCAATGGTCGTTTACGTCTCACCATTGCCAGCAGCGACTGGCCTCACGGTTTGCTTGTCTTCACGCCGGCGTCCCGCACCCGACATGGCACCGACCGATGCCAAGGCATCCTGTTTGTATCCCAACGCTTCGCGAGCCCTTCGCGAGGCGGTTCAGAAAGGTTTCGACAATGCAGTCGTTCGTGACCCACTCAACAATGTCGCGGAATTGGCAACGGCAAACCTGTTTTTAGCCAAAGATGGTGTGGTGCACACGCCGGTCCCCAATGGCACCTTCCTGAACGGCGTAACTCGGCAGCGTGTAATTTCGTTGCTACAAGAGAATGGCATTGAGTTACACGAACGCACGGTCTCGATTGCCGATCTGGAAACCGCGGACGAGATGTTCGCTTCGGGTAACCACGGCAAGGTTCAGGCAATCACACGTTACGAAGAACGCAATATGCAGGCGGGGCCGTTATACAAGCGCGCACGCGAACTCTATTGGGCATACGCTCATCAGCAGGGCTAAAGCCAAATTAACGACATTCTCACGGTCAACTCGGGTTCCATCTGTGAGATTGAAGCGCATGCCTCCTAGAACCTTGCCCTGCCGAAAATCCTAATAATAAAAGAAACCGCCGCCCCTAAGCGGCGCTCAAATCTTCGCCCGATAGAGCGCGCTGGATCAGCTCTATCATTTCGTCGATGCCGTAAAGTGCGATGAACGAACCAAGCCGTGGGCCCTGCTCTTGACCGAATAAAATTTCATATAGCGCCCGGAACCAATTGCGTAGCGGTTCAAATTCGAACTGCTTGCCTACTTCGTAGACCTTGTTCTGCGCTTCTTGTGCGCTGGCGCCCTCGGGCAAGCCTTCGAGCCCTACCACCAATGCCATCAGCGCAGCACGTTCCCGATCATCCGCCGTGCGGTAGCGCTTGTAAGGCTTTACGAAATCCATGTAGTACCGAATCGCAAAACCTACCAATTCGTCGAGGATTGGATTTGCCTCGGGTGATGCGTCCGGTGCATAGCGGGCAATGAAACCCCACAAGACCTCTCTATCCTCAGTATTGCAGGCACTTGCCAAATTAAGCAGCACGTTAAAGCTTAATGGCACTTCTTCGCGCGGCGGTTCACCATTATGAACATGCCATACAGCATTCTTGAGCTGCGCCGCCTCATTTTCCTTTTCGAACTTGCCTAGATGCGAGAGGTATTCGTCAACAGTTTTTGGGATCACGTCAAAAAAAAGCCGCTTCGCCGTCGTCGGCTTACCGAACATAAAATAGGCAAGGGTATCTTTAGGCGCATAGGCAAGCCACTCTTCCATGGTCAGCCCGTTGCCACGTGATTTAGAAATTTTCTCACCATTCTCATCAAGGAAAAGCTCATATGTGTAGCTTTCCGGGGGCCGGCCACCTAACGCCCGGGTGATCTTATTCGACTGTTTTACAGAATCGATCAAGTCCTTGCCGGACATCTCATAATCAACCAACAATGCGAACCAGCGCATAGCCCAGTCCGGTTTCCACTGCAGCTTGCAGTGGCCGCCGGTGATTAGGGTCTCGACCAGCTTACCGTCCTCGCGCTGGTAAATGATCGTGCCAGCGTCGACATCGCGTTCGACGACCGGAACTTGAAGCACATGGCCGGTCTCCCCACAGACTGGCAGGAACGGACTGTAGGTCTTGCGTCGCTCTTTACCAAGTGTAGGCAGCATGATCGATTGCACTTCGTCATAGGCTTCCAGCATTTTCTGCAGGGCGGCGTCAAACTTGCCAGACTTGTAGCATTCCGTCGCGCTGACGAAGGTATAGTCGAAGCCGTAATCATCAAGAAAGCTACAAAGCCGGGCATTGTTGTGAGCGGCAAAACTTTCATGCGTGCCGAAAGGGTCCGGTACGGCGGACAGCGGCAGATGAAGAAATTCCTCTAGTTTATCGCCATCAGGAATGTTGTCTGGCACCTTACGCATTCCATCCATATCGTCAGAAAAGGCGAACAATTCCGTCGGAATATCGGACAGCCGCTCGAATGCGCGCCGAACCATGGTCGTCCGCAATACTTCCGCGAATGTTCCGATATGAGGCAAGCCGGACGGACCGTAACCTGTCTCGAACAGCACATAGCCCTTTTCCGGTGTCTTCCCGCCGACGCGCTTCAGGACCTTCCGCGCTTCAACGAAGGGCCACGCGTTGGCCTGCGCCGCCAACTCACGCATGATCGTACCTCGTCCATTAGAGTGGCCGGAACCTATGCATCACCAGTAATCCCGTCAACTGCGGCGCTCTGCTATGTTTCGCTATCCCGCAGCCTTGAATTGGCGGCGTCACTGGGGCAATTTGATGCAAAGGCAATCGCAAAGCCGAACGGGGAGTATTTAATCATGGATGTACGCGCAGCTGTCGCCCATCAGGCTGGCAAACCGATGACGATCGAGACAGTCCAGCTCGAAGGCCCAAAGGCTGGCGAGGTTTTGGTCGAAATCAAGGCTACCGGTATCTGCCATACTGACGAATTTACACTTTCCGGCGCCGATCCGGAGGGCATCTTCCCCGCGATCTTGGGGCATGAGGGCGCGGGTGTCGTCGTCGATGTTGGACCGAACGTAACCAGCGTCACCAAAGGCGATCACGTCATCCCACTTTACACACCAGAATGCCGGCAGTGCGAATATTGCACTAGTGGCAAGACTAACCTATGCCAAGCGATCCGTGTTACACAGGGGCAAGGTGTCATGCCGGACGGCACCAGCCGCTTCTCACTCGGGGGAGAAAAGGTCTTTCACTATATGGGGACCTCCACCTTCGCCAACTACACAGTGCTGCCGGAGATCGCGGTAGCTAAAATCCGTCAGGACGCACCATTCGAAAAAGTCTGCTATATCGGATGTGGCGTCACGACAGGTCTAGGCGCGGTAATGAATACGGCGCGGGTGGAGCCAGGTGCCAATGTCGTGGTATTTGGTCTCGGCGGCATCGGCCTCAATGTTCTGCAGGGTGCCCGTATGGTGGGTGCCGATAAGATCATCGGGGTCGACACCAACTCCGCTAAGAAAGAATTAGCCGAAAAATTCGGCATGACCCATTTTGTCAACCCAGCGGACCATGGCGACAAGCTAGTCGATGCACTAGTCGACGTTACGGACGGTGGAGCAGATTATTCTTTCGAGTGCATCGGCAATGTCGACGTCATGCGTACGGCTCTGGAATGCTGTCATAAGGGTTGGGGCGTCTCAGTCATCATCGGTGTTGCACCGGCTGGCGCGGAGATCGCAACGCGGCCGTTCCAGCTTGTGACAGGTCGAGTTTGGAAGGGAACAGCTTTCGGGGGCGCCAAGGGCCGAACCGATGTGCCGAAAATCGTCGATTGGTACATGGACGGAAAGATCAATATTGACGACCTAATCACGCACACCATGCCGCTGGATCAAATCAATAGCGCTTTCGACCTGATGCACGCCGGCAAGTCGATCCGATCGGTGGTGACATTTTAAAAAACAACGCTAAATCGTCGCGGCTACAGATAGCCGCCGGATCTACGCTATACGATGCGCTAGCGACAAACGCGCACCAAACCCGCTGTCCGGCCTCGGCGCCGAGAAAGGCGGGTCAGAAGCCGGTCTTATGAATCTATATACATTACTGATTTTGCACATGAAAAATTAGCGCACGCTACCCATGCCGCACTTCGTTACCCTGCATGGTGGCATCATCAAGGAGACGGCCTTCACGCCGCAGAACGCATGAGCGAATTTGCACACCATTACGCCGATCTCGGGGATGTCATGATCCACTACGTCACTGCCGGCGATGGACCACCGTTGGTCTTGCTACATGGCTGGCCAGAGACCTGGTACGAGTGGCGCCACATTATCCCGCAACTGTCGCCATACTACACAGTAATAGCCCCCGATTTGCGTGGGCTCGGCGATTCCTCACGCCCGGCAAACGGTTACGACAAACAGACCGTCGCAAACGATATTTGGCGTGTAGTGCATGACGAGTTGGGTCATCAGCGCTTCCTGCTAGTCGGACACGATTGGGGCGGCCCAACAAGCTTTGCGTTGGCCGCAGCCCACCCGGAGGCGATCGAGAAACTGGCCATCCTTGACGTGGTCATTCCGGGTGACGGTGGCGATTTCAGCCAGGGCGGCCGGCGCTGGCACCACCCCTTCCACATCACACTGGATTTGCCGGAAGCGCTAACCCAGGGCCGAGAAGACATCTATCTCAGCTGGTTCTATCGTAACTTCGCCTGGAAGCCAGAAGCTTTCGACCGCGCGACGATCGAGGAGTATCTCCGCACCTACACTCAGCCCGGTGCGATGCGCGCCGGCTTCGCCTTCTACCGAACCTTACCTGAGGATGTGGCCAAGAACCGCGCTTTGCTAGAAACAGGTTTCCGCCTGCCAATGCCAGTGTTAGCAATGGGTGGTTCAAAATGGGAGGCGCGCGGCCGCGGAAAGGAACCGGAGCAGTCGATGCGTCGCGTGGCCGAAAACGTAACCGGCCTGGTCGCGCCGGAGAGCGGCCATTTCATCCCCGAGGAGCAACCAGACTTCGTCGCCCACAAATTGCTCGAATTCTTCAGGAACTAGACAATATGGACACCGACACAAAGGCACTACTCGACAAATTGTTCGCCGCAGATTCCAAGCTTTATCAAAACCGCGGTTTCCAGCGCCGCATCGGCTGGGGCAAAAAACCGGCCCTAGTAAATATTGACCTCGCCAACGCTTGGACGCGGGAAGGATACCCCTTCACCTGCGAGGGCATGGAGACGATAATCCCCGCCGTGCAACGGGTTCTGGACGCATTTCGCGCTAAAGGGTTGCCAATCGTCTACACAACAACCGCCTACGACATTATCGAAGGCGATCACACCGATATGGGGTTGTGGGCCAAGAAGATACCGTCCGAGGCCCTGGCCAATGGTTCGGAAGCCGTGCAGATCGACGAACGGCTTGACCGACGGCCGGACGAACTGGTCATCGTTAAAAAACAGGCCAGCGCCTTTCGCGGCACCAACCTCTCTAGTTTCCTCAATGCTGCCGGTGTCGATACGATCGTGGTTACAGGCACAACGGCGAGCGCTTGTGTACGCGCCACGGTAGAGGACGGCATCGCCGACGGCTTCCGACCGATCATCGTGCGCGAATGCATCGGCGACCGCATCGCAGGTGCAGTCGAGTGGAACCTTTTCGACATCGACGCCAAGTTCGGAGATGTCGAACCGCTCGATACAGTTTTAGCCCACCTGCAGCGCAACGAACCTTAGTACGCTCAGTCCCAGGAGAATCCGGGCGTTCTTGTGTAGTAATGCAAGCCTTCGTCCTGGACCACGAGGCTGACCATTCGGTCGCTGCCATGATTGTAGTGTGCGTGCAGTTCGGCAGGCGGTGTAATCTGAGCCGCGCCAAGTGACCAGTCAACTCGTTCATCCTCAATCATCGAATGTACCGCGGCGCCTTGCAGTGCTAGGGTCACGGCAACCCCGTTATGGCGATGCGGACGCTGGTTGCTACCGGGCTCCAGCGTATTAATTGCCACATTGATCGACGGTAGCAGGTTGGTACATTCACCGACTGCCGCAGTTGAAAATAGCAGCGCACGGCCAGATTCTGAGCCCGTCGCGGGCCGTGCATAGACAGCCTCGAAGCGGCGGGCGATCTCGTTCGCTGGGAAATGCACGGTCTGCAGCACTGCTCGGCCCAATTTTGGCGGTTCAAACCGCTCAAAAGCGAGCTGCGGTTCATTGGTGATCGCGAAGAGTAGTGCGTCTCCGCCCACCGGCGCGTGATTTGAGACGCCACCACCCGCAAAGCCGAATAAATCTCCTTCGCCCCATGCAATCCGATCGTCGCCATTATGGCTTTCTCCCTCACCGGACATGACGTAGTAGATTTCACCACTCGCCTTGTATTGCGTTTCGAGCGGCACGCTAGCCGCAAGGCGCAGATAGCGGCACAGGATTATCGGCGTCGTCGCCGGGTAATCGAGAACCAGCGCATCGCTGGAGTCGAGCGGAATCTCTGCCGTTCCAGTCAATGGATCCATCGCTTGGTCGCGCTCGGAAAGAAATTGCCGACGCGGGACCGGCGTCCATTTGAACAAAAACGCGTTCTCCGGATCGTGATATTGCGCCCGCTTCGTGTAAGGCGAAGCGTTAGCTTTCATAGCCGCGGTCTGCATGAGAGGTCCTTTCACATCTACGTCGCTCATAACACAGCCTAGCGGAAATCGTTTGTGCAGGTACAGAGGCGACCGGTAGTGTCACATAGTCCTCCCCTTTATCGAAGCCATCATGCTCAACCCACCGAACCTGGCGGAACCAACCTCCTGCCTTGCCCGACTGCCCTTCTTTTACGGCTGGGGTGTTGTCGGTATCGCCTTCCTGACCATGGCGATCGGGGTCAATGCACGTACCGCTTTCTCACTACTGTTCTCACCAATTCTGGATGAGTTTGGCTGGACACGCGGAGCGGTGGCGGGTGTGTTCTCGCTTGGATTCCTCGCAAGCATGGCAGCAGCTCCAATCGTGGGCATGCTGCTCGACCGGCTCGGTCCTCGCTGGGTTATGCCCGGGAGTGCAGTTATCACCGCTTTGGGGTTGATTCTGGCGACAATGTCTACCGAACCCTGGCATTTCTATATCGCGTTGGGGGTACTCGTCGTCGTCGGTAGCGTCGGCATCGCCTATATCGGACACGGCATCCTAATACCACACTGGTTCGCCCGAAAACGGGGACTGGCCCTTGGCATAGCATTTTCCGGGGTTGGAACGGGAGCTATTGTGTTGTTTCCATTCCTACAAGCGGTGATAGAAAGCGACGGTTGGCGCCAAGCCTGCTGGATACTAGCCGGTCTGCTGATCGCTGTGGTGGGACCACTCAACATCCTGTTCCAACGGCACAAGCCATCGGATATAGGACAGCGATCGGACGGCGACGAGGGCAACCCCAACGACGCACCGAACGGCAAGGCCGTTGATAATGTCGTCGACCATGACTGGGCGGAGACCGACTGGACGGTTTCGCGTGCTATCCAAACATCGCGATTCTGGTGGCTGGCGGTAGGATATTTCTGCGGTCTGTTCGCCTGGTATGCCGTGCAGGTGCATCAAACTCGCTATCTGATCGAGTCAGGGTACGATTCGACACTTGCCGCCTTCGCGCTAGGTCTGGTCGCTTTTTTCGGCATCGGCGGCCAGATCACAATCGGCTATCTATCTGACCGGATCGGGCGGGAATGGGGTTGGACCATCAGCCTTTCGGGCTTCGCAATTTGCTACCTTCTATTGATTGTCATCGGATACAGCCCATCGACATTCTTGCTATACATGATGGTCGCAACGCAGGGTGCGTTAGGCTACGGAGTGGCGGGCATGATCGCGGCAATCGCCATTGAAATTTTCCAGAGCCGCCAGTTTGGCACAATCTTCGGCTGTCTCAACATCATGGCGACGATGGGCGCTGCAACCGGTCCTTGGGTTTTTGGGATCATCTACGACCAGTTCGGCAGCTATGATTACGCCTTTTTACTAGCTGCAGCACTCTGTGTTCTTGCGGTTATATGCATCTGGACCGCAGCTCCCCGCAAGGTTCGTTTGGTAGCCGGTCAAACACAGCGACGGACGTGACGTTGTCGCGGCTTCGTCTGTGTGCTGACATGTTAACAGACCAGGGGAGAGCTAAATGAGCAACACGCCCTATACAGAATGGGTTATCTCGACCGTAGCGGGCAACGGCACAGTTGGCTTGTCGGGAGATGGTGGCCCCGCAACGGACGCCACCTTGAACAACCCGTTTGACATGGTCTTCGATGCCGACGGCAACCTGGTCTTCACCGACACGTTCAACCATTGCATCCGCAGGATCGTAGCTGGGAACGGCGCAGTCGAGCGCGTAGCGGGGACGGGTGCGGCGGGAAATTCGGGAGATGGCGGCCTGGCAATCAATGCCAACTTCAATGAACCCTATGGCATCACTATCGACAGCGACGGCAATCTTTACACCGCGGATCGCCGCAACGCGGTTGTGCGAAAAATCGAGGCGGCCACGGCTATCGTCTCGACCTTCGCAGGCAATGGTGAGGCTGCCTATTCAGGCGATGCTGGTCCGGCGAACCAGGCCGGGATGGTCGAACCAAACGGCCTTACCTTCTCGCCCGATGGATCCCATCTTTATGTAGCCGACGTAGCCGACAACCGGGTCCGCGTAATCGACATGGCTCGCAATACGATAGCGACATTTGCCGGCACTGGCGATGCCGTGCATGACGGCGATGGCGGACCCGCAGTATCAGCAGGAATTTTTGGAGCACGTGCCGTCGTCTGCCGTCCCGCCGATAGCAGCGTCTACATCATGGAACGGCAAGGCAGTTCTATCCGCCTTGTCGATTCTGAAATGGGAACGATTTCCACCATCGCCAGCACCGGCGAAACGGGCTACGGCGGCGACGGTGGCCCCGCAGCTAAAGCAATATTCGATCGGCCAAAGGAAATATCCCTAGACGCAGACGGAAATATTCTCGTGGTTGATACCGAAAACCATGCAATCCGGTTAATAGATGTTCGAGCGGACAGGGTTTCTACTATCGCCGGCAATGGCAACCCTGGCTTTAACGGCGACGGTATCGCCGCAACGGATGCCACCCTTGGAAGACCGCACGGCGTTGCAGTCGGACCAGACGGCGCTTTCTATATTGGCGACACTGAAAACAACCGCATCCGCAGAGTGGCGCCTCCCACCTGAATTGGGACCTACTATTTAAGAAACCCCAAGATAGCGCAGGATTTGAAAATACCTTGTCAAAATTCATATTGAACAGATGTAGTCCCAATGCATTGATTTTAAAGGACCTTATCAGCACCCATCATGGCGTATTAGCGTCGACGATCTTCTGTTTGATCAACGGCGGCAAGGACCGGTAAAGCCTCGCTAACGGTGCGAGGCCGACTTTCGTGAATAACAGATTGATATATAATTTTATTCGGCGCCACCTCAACATTAGGAAAAATGATTACCCACACGCAGAAATAGCCGCCCAGATGTTAGCTACACCGCCTTATCCCACTCCACCAATAGTTGAAGTGTTAGTGAAGGGAACACCAACTCACAGCTTTCGAGGTAGCGGCGTGGTAATCCAGTGCGGCGCACCCCATAATTCGGCGAAATTTACGAGAGGGACAGCACATGGTGTGTGAGAACAACGCCGTCACTGAGGACGCGACAGGCAGCCAAGGCAGTAATCTGAAACACCAGATCCCCTATGAAGATCTACGCGACTGGATCGCGGAAGCCGAACGCTTGGGCGAACTCCGCTATGTCAATGGAGCCAATTGGCAGGAAGAGATTGGCATGGCGGCAGAACTCGTCAGCCACGAAGACAGCGCGCCCACCGTGCTGTTCGGTGAGGTGCCAGGTTCTCTCAAAGGATCACGCGTACTGGTCAATATTTTTGGCGGCAAACGCAAGAATATGACCTTGGGATTTCCAACCGATCTGGGGAAGGTTGCGCTAAGCAATGCCTTTGCTGACATTTATCATGCCAACGAGAAGCTGATAGCGCCGAGAACAGTCAAAGATGGTCCTATCTTTGAAAACGTAATGCAGGGCAGCGAAGTCAACCTCGAAATTTTCCCGACACCGCACTGGCACGAAAAGGATGGTGGCCGCTATATCGGCACTGGCTGCTATCACATCACCCGCGACCCCGAGACCCGATCTATCAATCTCGGATCATACCGGGTGATGCTCAAGGGCAAGCAAACCGTCGCTCACAACGTGCTGCCCGGCCGCCACGCAGACCTGCACTTCAAGAAATACTCTGCCCGTGGTGAGCGGATGCCAGTCGCCATCGTCGTCGGTGGCGATCCGCTGACATTTATTATGGGCGGCTGCGACATCCCAGAAGGTGTTTCGGAATATGACGTCGCGGGCGGGCTGCGCGGAAAACCGATCGAAGTAGTGGCCGCCAAGGTGACGGGACTACCGATCCCCGCCAACGCCGAAATCGTCATAGAAGGGTATGTCGATGCCAGCCGCATGGAACCGGAGGGGCCCTTCGGTGACTGGACTGGCACCTACACGGAGAAAGGCCGGGTAAATCCAGTGATCGATGTCGAAGCGGTATATTACCGAAACGATCCTATTTTGCTTGGTTTCGCGCCGCAGCGCCTGCCAGACGAATATTCCCGTTTCCGGGCAATTATACGTTCCCCTTTCCTGAAGAAAGATTTGGAGGCTGCCGGCGTCCCCGGTGTGACTGCGACTTGGTGCCACGAAGTCGGTGGATCGCGCATGCTGCTGGCGGTGGCAATCGAACAACGCTATGTCGGTCATGCACGGCAAGCAGGCCACGTCGCCTCTATGTGCCGCACCGGTGTGGACGCCAATCGCTGGGTGATCGTCACCGACGCCGACGTCGACGTTACCAATCTAGACGAGCTGATTTATGCTGCGCTCACGCGGTCCGACCCGGCCGAAGATTTTGATCTGATCCGCGGCGGCAAGGCGCAAAAATCCGACCCTCGACTGCCGCCTTGGCATCGGGAAACGGGCAATCTAGTCAATTCCCGCATGATCATCGACGCGTGCATTCCCTACCATTGGCGCGACGACTTTCCGGAGATTAATCAACCAAGCGCCAATCATTTAAAACGTGCGCGCGAAAAGTTCAGCTATCTCCTGGATTGAGGGGCACCGTGGCCGAAGCGCACTTGCACCACGTTCATCTGTTCTGTAGCGATATCGACGCGACCATTGAGTGGTGGGTGGAGATGCTCGGTGCCCAGGTGGCCTATGACGGCACCGTCGCTGAACAACGCAACGTCTTCATGAACATCGGCAGCGGCCGCCTGCATCTTTACGATCAGGCTCCGCGCGGCGAGCGCAGCGGCGCCGTGCATCACGTCGGCATCCGTACCGACGATCTGCATGAGTTGGTCGCGCACTTGAAAGCGAAGGGCCAAATTTTTCGCTCCAAAATCAGGGAATTCGGCGCCTGGCGTTACATCATGGTCGTCGCCCCCGACGATGTTCTGCTGGAACTGTTTGAATGGGACGCCAGCGGCATGGAACCAGACCTGCAGACCTTTTTCGGCGCAACACCGTAGATATACAATCGTGTCAGAGTTCGACGACCTTATCGGAGCAATACTTTAGTGCTAGAACGCGATAAAGACCCCACTACCGATTATTCCGCCTGGTACGGCCACAACTATGCGGGTCGTGAAGATCGCCCATTTGAAATCGATTGGCGTCGATCACTGCTACGCATTGATGATACCGGCCGACAGCATCGACGAGATGAACGAGCAGATTGAGTGGTTCGCGATGGATGTTATGGCCCAGGTCTAGAAGCAGCGCTGGATTCCCATCGGCGCAAGGACAACAATAGGGCAAAACCAAATAGACGAGGACAGTATGGGCATCATGAAAATGGCCGAAGAGGCCCTAATCGAACTGGAGTCGATTACCTGTGAAGAAGCGCTGGCCCGCAAGGATGACGGCGATCTAGTCTTCGTCGATGTACGCGACATCCGCGAGGTGGAGAAGAGCAATACGATTGAAGGCTCGCACCACGCTCCGCGCGGCCTGATCGAATTCTGGTTTGATCCCGAAAGCCCCTATTTCCGGGAGATTTACGGCGACAAAGACAAAACCTACGTCTTGTTCTGCAACGGAAACCCGCGCTCCGCCTTGTCAGCCAAGGCGCTGAAAGATATGGGCCTTACAAACGTCGCACAGCTACGCGACGGCATGCCCGCCTGGCGCGAGGTCGGCGGGCCAACGGTGGACAAAAAGCGGAAGTAGCGCCACCGCGCTAAATGTCCCGTCTCAGACGAGTGATAACGCCCTAGGGTAATCGAGAGATTGCCCGCCGTAAGTATCGTGATCGCACGCTTGCCGAGCACATCTCAGGTAAAAGTCTTCTTGTAGCGTACGATATTGTCGACCCCGGAATTTGTCCGCCTGTCGGAGAGGAAGACAAACCCTTGAGCAATCTTCAATCCCACGTAATAGGTCGTTCGATTCAAGCGGCCTTGTTCGCGATTTTTGAGCGACAATTTATGCGGCCGCGCAGTCGCTGAAAATAGCGATGCATTCCTTGGCGCCAGATCATTGAGTGACAAACGCAAAGCGGGACGCCTAAGATCGCTGCCATGAACGATCCTCTGTTTCAGCCGCTGACGATTCGCAACGTCACCTTCAAGAACCGCTTCATGAGCACCAGCCACGCCTGCGGACTGGAGGAAAGCGGGATGCCCAAGGAGCGCTACCAGCGCTACCACGAGGAGAAGGCAAAGGGAGGCATCGCGCTCACCATGTTCGGCGGGTCATCCAATATTGCACCCGATTCGCCGAACGTGTTTCAGCAGCTCTATGTCGGTGACGATGCAGTAATCCCTCATCTGCAACAATTCTCCGAGCGGGTGCACGCGCACGGCACGGCGATCATGTGTCAGATCACGCATCTTGGCCGGCGCGGCGAACCCTACGCATCGAACTGGCTGCCGACCATCGGCCCCTCACCGATCCGCGAAACTCTGCACCGTAGCTTCCCAAAAGAGATGGACGAAAACGATATCACTCGTGTCGTAAAGGCCTACGGTGCGGCGGCGAAGCGTTGCCAGGAAGGCGGGCTCGACGGAATCGAAACCCTGGCCAGCTCGCACCTGATCGGCCAGTTCCTGTCGCCACAGACTAACAAGCGGACAGACAAGTATGGCGGGTCTCTGGAAAACCGCTGTCGCTTCGGCCTGATGGTCTATGAGGAGATCCGCCGCCAGGTGGGCGACCGTTTTCTGGTCGGGCTGCGCTGTTCAGTCGATGACGCGATAGCGGATGGCCTGAGCAGCGAAGAGGCGCTCGCCATCGCCAAGCTCTTCGAAGCCTCGGGATATATCGACTTCTTCAACGGCATCTATGGCCGCATGGATACCTTAATCGGGCTCGCGGTGGACAACATGCCAGGCATGGCCTCGCCGATCGCCCCCTGGCTGCAGGCGGTTGGCGCCTTCAAGCGCGAGGTCCGACTGCCGGTTTTCCACGCCGCCCGAATCACAGATATCGCCACCGCACGCCACGCAATCCGAGACGGGCTACTCGATATGGTGGCCATGACCCGCGCGCATATCGCCGACCCCCATCTCGTTCACAAGCTAGCCAAAGATCGCGAGGAAGAGATTCGCCCCTGCGTTGGCGCGACCCATTGCATGTCGCCGCACCGACCGGTCTGCCTACACAACGCCGCGACCGGCCGCGAGACCACCATGCCGCAGAATATTGGACCAGCCGACGGGCCAAAGCGTAAGGCGGTGGTAATCGGCGGCGGTCCAGCCGGGTTAGAAGCCGCTCGGGTGTTGGCTGAGCGTGGCCACACCGTCACCCTGTTCGAAGCTGCGCCCAAATTGGGCGGCCAGGCCCGCATCGGCGCCAATGCGAGCTGGCGCGCCGACCTAATCGGTGTCGTCGACTGGCGGGCGAGCGAGTTGGAGCGGCTCGGCGTCGCGGTGCTGTGCAATCACGTCGCCGAGGCGCACGACGTGCTGGCCGAGACGCCAGACATCGTCATTGTTGCAACCGGCGGCGTTCCCGATTTGAACGGGCTAGAGCATGCCACCAGCGTCTGGGATCTCCTAACCGGGAATGCGGCGGTCGGCGAAGACGTGATCGTCTATGACGGCACCGGCCGCCATCCCGCCCCACACGGCGCAGAGCATGCGGCGATGGCTGGCAGCCAAACCATTTTAGTGTCGATCGACGGCGAATTAGCGACGGAACTCACTTACGCTGAGCGCGCTGTATGGAAACGACGGCTCTACGAACTCGACGTCCCCATGACTTTCGACCACCGCCTGACCCGCATCATCCGCGACGGCAACCGCAAGACCGCCACCTTCGTCAACGAGACGACCGGTACTGCAACGATGCTCATGGCCGACCAGATCATCGTCGAGCACGGCACCTTGCCACTCGATCAAATTTACCACGACCTACGCGGCCACGCGGCGAACAACGGTGTTACCGACCTCGACACCCTGATTGCCGTCCAACCGCAGCCCCCAGGCAAACGGTCAGGCTTCGATCTCCACCGTATCGGTGACGCCGTCGCCAGCCGCAACATCGCCGCCGCCATCTACGACGCGCTTCGGCTCTGCCATGTAATGTGAGATGGCCAACACACTACTACTCTCGCCCTTGGGCTTCAGTCGAAGGTCGAAGGTGAAACCACTGCGCGGCAGTGGAATTGGAGACTGCTGTCACTCCCGAGAATAACAGGTTCGTTGCGAAACGCCTTAAGCTACGTCCTTCGCCGCTAAGGTCTCCGTCCACGTCGCCTTGATCCATCGAGCGCAGGCGACCGAGTGTTCGAAGATCGAGTATTTGTTGCCCATACCGTAGTCCGGGCCAGGGATGAATTCGGTCGAGATCTGACCGAGCGGGCTGTCGGCCTGTGCCGCGTGGTGGGCAAGCAGCTGACGCACCACTTCTTTCCAGGGCTCCAGCTTGGCCGCGTCCCAGTCGCTGTGATACTCGCCCGGCGCGGGCTCAATGAAAGGGTATTGAATGCCCCGGCCGATGCGGCCGTCTGGGTGCTGACCCCAAATGTTCTTCGGGTTGTTCGGCACGGCAGCGCGGGCATGGCAATGCCAGACATAGTTCTTGCCAATCCACTGATCGCATACATTGCCGTCTCGGTAGGGATCGAGCACCACCTTGCCGGATTCAACGTCGGTACGCATGTCGAGAACTTCCTGCTCCTTTGGGTTGTCAATTTTAAAGATGACGTGTGAGTGGTCGAGGGTCATGCGGTAAGGCACGCCGCGCGCTTCGACCAGCTGCGCTACCTCCATCACGCGGCCGTAATGCTCCGACCACATGTTGACATGAACCTCGAAAGTAGGCGCACAGCCAACTTCTTCACCTATTTCATAAGCGCGCATATATATTTCTGCAATTTCCTCATTACTCACCAAGTGTCCATCGGCGTGATGCATCATGATTTGCGTGTTGTGCACCTTGCTACCCAGGCTGGCGCTGATGCGGATCTTTTGCTCCAGCAATTCCTCGTCGCGACCCAGCGTGTAAAACCAGCCGCCGGCCCTGATTGCCAGATCATATTTCTCACTTAGCCTTCGGTATTCATCGACCACGTCGAGAGATTCCGGTGTTTTGTCAAAATAGTCGTAGATGCCAGACTCGCGCACCATGCGAAATTTGGTTTCCAAATCGAACTCGGTTTCGCCCCCCGCATGGCAAACGCCCTTTTCCGTGATCCCTACCATCAATTCCTTCGTCATCGCTTCCTACCCCCATATGGTTGGCTGCAGCCTAGGTCGGTCCGCACCGCTTTCCGAGTCCCTCGTCAATGGCCTAGTCTACACCGAGTTTTCTCGAGCAGGCTTTGATCATGGCACCCAACGACATCAACTTCGCGGCCGACAAAGGCGTCTTCAACCCTTCTGGCGAGTTCAAGCGGCGCGAACGCCACGATCTCGGTACCATCCAGGAACCAGCGCGTGACATCCCGGTCTTCGCGACAACCGACGTGCTGGTGGTCGGCGGCGGCCCAGCCGGTACCACTGCGGCCATCGCTGCAGCACGTGTTGGAGCGGACGTCATCCTGGCAGAGCGTTACAACCATCTGGGCGGACTGTCGACCGGCGGGCTGGTGGTATGGATCGACCGTATGACCAACTGGAACGGCGAACTGCTGATCCGCGGCGTCGGCGAGGAGATGCTTGACAGGTTGCCAGACGATGCGATTTACGGTCCTCCGCCAGAGCAATGGGGCTCCCGCGAAGAGGAGCTAGCGCAGCAGTGGACGCGTCGCCACACCGCCTTCCACGGCACTGTCACGCACGCGCCGATGATTGACCCAGAATGGCTCAAGCTGGAATCGCTTAACCTGGTGCTCGGCGCAAACATTGAGTTGCTGCTGCACAGCTGGGTAGCGGCACCATTAGTCGAAGAAGGCAAAGTGGTTGGCGCAATCCTGGAATCGAAACAGGGACGCATGGCAATCAAGGCAACTACCGTTGTCGATGCGTCCGGCGACGGCGACATTTTCGCCCAGGCAGGAGAAGGGTTTGAGGGCGATATTGATGATGATGATATCCACCATTGCGCCAACACTGCGTCGCTGTTGAGCGGCGTGGATGTGCAGAAATGGTTCAACTGGCAGGATGCCAACCCGCAGCAATACAAGGAATTCATGCGACACGGCCGCACGGCAACTAAGCACTTTATCCTGCCCTTCGCCGGCTGGCGTAATGATGTCGTGGTCTTCATGGGACCACGTTTCTCCGGCTTCGACGTGTTGAATATCGACGATCTAACGACCCTTGAAATTTTGTCACGCGAGAGCCTAGTAGAACTTCTGAATTATTATCGCGACAACGCGCCGGGGTTCGAGGAGGCTTGGATTATGCTCACCGCGCCGCAACTCGGCGCGCGGCACAGCCGTCGAATGGTGGGCGCCGGCAAGATGACCGGACCAGGAACCAAGAGCGGCGAAATTTTTGCCGACGAGATAGGCGTTAGTCCGAGCCTCAGCCCTAATATTCCCGACGTCTCTGTGCCATACAGCTCACTGGTCCCAGCCAAGACCGATCAGCTTCTGGTTGCTGGTCGCCACATCTCGACCGATGCACAGACCCATACTTTTATGCGCGAGATACCGCAATGCTGGCTTACCGGCCACGCCGCCGGCGTCGCCGCTGCTCTCAGCGCGAATACAGACGTAACGCCGAGAAATTTGGATGTGACAGAGATCCAATCGGCGCTAAAGAAGCAGGGCGCCTTCATTCGTGAGACCGAAGATAATTAACCGCCCGCATCCTGGATCGCATGCCACACTCGGTTGGAAGTGAGCGGCATCTTGAGGTCCCTAATACCGTAAGGTTGCAGCGCATCGACCACAGCGTTGACGATTACACCGAGTGCAGCAGTCGTGCCTCCCTCGCCACCGGCCTTGATCCCAAGCGGATTAGTGGGCGACGGCACCTCGTGTAGTTCTGTGTCGAGTGGCGGAAAATGATCAGCACGAGGCATACCATAATCCATAAAGGAGCCGCTAAGCGGCTGGCCATTGAAATCGAAAACGCATTGCTCCCACATTGCCTGACCGACACCTTGCACCAGACCGCCATGGGTTTGGCCATGCACGATCATAGGGTTAATCGCACGGCCAACATCGTCAACGGCAGCGTAGCGAGTGATGCGCACATGACCAGTCTCCGGATCCACTTCAGTCTCGCAAATATGGCAACCATTCGGAAAAACAGGTATGTGCATCTCGTTAGCAACAGTAACCGACAGCGCGTCTTCGCCGAGGCCCTCCGAGGCCGCAACTTTTGCCAATTCGAATATCGTTAAACCGTGGTCGGTACCGGAGACAAAGAACCGGCCCAATTCATAAGCGATATCAGCTTCCGAGGCCTCCAGCAGCTGCGCAGCGATACCCCGGCCCTGTTCGATAAAGCGCTTGGCTGCTTTAACGATTACCGTACCAGCCATGCGCATGGAACGACCGGAATGCGAGCCGCCACCGACCATCACCACATCAGTGTCGCCCAACAGGATTTGCACCTTATCGAAGGCTAGACCAAGCCCATCGGCTACGACTTGCGCAAAAGAAGTCTCGTGCCCTTGTCCGCTCGGCTGCGTCCCGATGACCACATCGAGCCGCTCCTCGGCAACGCGGACATGAAATTCAGTCTGCTCGACAGGAGTGCCTATCGAAGATTCAACATAGCTACAAACACCACGGCCCAACAAAAGGCCACGCTCCTCCACGGCCTGTCGGCGCGCGGCAAATCCATCCCAATCGAAAAGAGACACCGCCTTATCGAGACAGGCCTCGTAGGCGCCACTGTCGTACTGCATACCCACTGCGTTGTCGTAGGGCATATCTTCGGCGCATACCAGATTTCGACGGCGTAATTCAATCGGGTCAAAACCAAGCTCCCTCGCCGCGGTATCAACCAACCGTTCAACGGCAAAAATGATCTCCGGCCGGCCAGAACTGCGATAGGCATTGGTTGGCGGCGTGTTACTGAAGGTCGCCCTCGCCCGCACTCGGGCCGCTGGTATTCGATAACAGCCGGTGGCTATACCCACACCTTTCGAGAGTGGCGAGAGAGACACGCAGCGCGCGCCGACATTGCTGAGATTGGAGGAGCGCAATCCTAGGAAGGTGCCGTCGCGGTCAAGCGCCAGTTCAAGATCGAGAAGCAGGTCGCGGCCCTGATAATCGCTGACGAAGGATTCGCTTCGCACCGCTGTATATTTTACCGGACGTCCTACCTTGCGCGATGCCCATGCAACTAGCGGAAATTCTACGTAGACCCTGTTACGAGTGCCAAAATTACCGCCTACATCAAAGGCCACTACACGAACATCCGCGGCATCAACACCCAAGACCGCGGCAATCTCCCGCTTTTGGCGCACAACGCCGCCGCTTCCGGCATAGACCGTATAGCGGCCAGTCTTAGCGTTATACTCCCCAAGCACTGCACGTGGCTCCATTGGCACTCCGGTCACGCGACCAATGTCGAACTCCATCGACACAATATGTGCAGCCCCCTCGAATGCAGCGTCGGTCGCTGCCGCGTCACCGAAGAGTGTCTCGATCAGGATATTGTCCGGCAACTCTTCCCACAGGCGCGGCGCTCCGATGTCACTAGCCACAGCCGTATCACTGACCGCATCGAGTGGTTCATAGGTGACCTCGACAGCTTCCGCTGCGTCGAGAGCCTGCGCCTTCGCAACCGCAACTACCATCGCCACCGCTTCGCCAACATATCGTGCCCGGTCAGTCGGCAAGGGGATATGACTACCAATAAAGACTGGCTCGCCAACATCAAGGCCCGGCGCGTGTAACTTCTTGTCAAAATTGGTTTTCGGCAGGGGATCGTGTGGAATTTCCCCCAGGCCGTCACGAACGCAATCTTCGCCAGTGAAGATCCCGAGCACGCCCGGCATCGCAGCAGCCACGGCTACATCAATCTTTTTCAGGTATGCGTGGGGCCAAGGCGATCTCACCATGACAGCGTACGCTTGGTCGGGAAGGTCGAAATCATCGCTGAACTGGCCGCGTCCGGTCAGAAGACGCTGGTCCTCGTTCCGGCGAACCGGTTCTCCGACACTTCTGCTCATCGAATTACGCCCTTCGCAGAAAAATCACTAAATATTGTGGTTTCCCCGCGGCTGTTGATTAATTAATCGGCTTTGTACTTTAAACGGATGAAGGACGGAAGCCACGCACTCGCCATTTCCCTCCTGGCAGGAAATCTTCCGTCAAAACAGGCTATAAGTAAGCCTCACCAAAGCCAGCTGAGCCTTTAATTTTTCACTTAGTAATACTGAACAGGATCGATAGGGATTATATTTCCTAGTGCGATAATTTCGGTGTGCCCATAAAATATTCGATTGCCGGCCACCAGTTCAGATTAGTGCAAAACAACATAGTCACAAAACCGCACTAACTGTATTTCGACGGGTCATTCATAAGTTTGGTGATGATTTTGCTTGCCATGACGCAGAGATGCGCAAAACGAGTTAACATCATGTAAACGTCTCAATTTTACGACTTCCTTTAGATCAAAGCGGAACAGTACCTTTCACGGTCGTCCTCAACATGAGCCGCCGTTGCGGCAGCTCGTAATTATGGGTAGCGAGATGCTGGACGAGGCAATTATCCCAAATCAGAACGTCACCTCGCTGCCATTTGTGACGATAGTGGAAGTCCGGCTTGACTGTGTGTTGCGCCAATAACTCCAGAATCTCCACCGCTTCATTTTCCGGAATACCGTCAATCCCAACGCACTCACCCGCAATTACGAAGATGCAGGGTAGACCGGTCACGGGATGCCGCCGGATGACAGGATGCCTTACGGGCGGCAAGGAATCGCGCTGCGCTTGCGTGATCGGTTTTCGGTTGCTCTTGCCTTCCTGCGCTCGGCGCGCGTGCTTAGCCTCGTAGGAATGCGTCGTTCGGCGTCCGTCGAGCCGGCCCTTAAGGTCCGTTGGCAAGGCGGCGTAGGCAGCCGCTGTGTTAGCAAAAAGCGTATCACCAAGGGTTAAACCATCATCGTCGACCGGGACCTCCTTGGCGTAGAGGATCGTTGCCGCCGGCGGCGCGGGGATATAGGACATATCGGTGTGCCATGTAGTGCCCGCATCGCGCAGCCCGATAGGCGCGCCATTTTCAATGATGTTGGAGACAATCAGAATTTCCGGATAATCGTGCAGTGAATACTCCGACAGGACATAAGACTCCGTTTCACCAAAACGCTGCGTAAACGCGACCAACTGTTTTTCGGTCAGCTGCTGATCACGAAAGCACAGGACGCCATGTTCGGCGAAACTGGCCCGCACCGACTCCATCGTTTTGGCGTCTGGTTCAAGGCTGGTATCAAAGCCAAGCACATCCGCGCCTAGCACTCCGCCGCTAGGTACAATGTTGTAACCCGTTAAACTCATTGTTGCCGCGCTCATGTCAGTTAGCTTGAACTCCACTCGGCAAGGCGAAACCCGTGCGAAGTCCGGTTCGTTTCATTACCTGCCGACGAAGTCTACCATTCCATTGTGGATCTGATCTATTGGAAACGGGGACGCAAAATTAGAGACCCTAACAGTCGAAGAAAGGACACATTCATGTCCCATGATAGCCAGTTGCCCGGCACCATCCCTGCGGACACCTTTCCCGCGGGGTTTGCCAACGTTGAAGACCGCACAGCACGGCTGCACAGCCTAGTCGCTGCACCGGAGATAGTGGTTGCGCCAGGAGCATTCGATTGCATCACCGCCCGGCTGGTTGATAAAGCCGGGTTTCCTGCAGTCTATATCACCGGATCCGGAGTATCGATGAGCGCCCTGGGTGCACCAGATGTTGGTCTGATGTCATATGGCGAAATTTTCGACCGTGTGCAGCGGATCGCCGATGTCGTGTCAATCCCGGTCATCGCGGATGCGGATACTGGTTATGGCGGTCCCCTGAACATCATTCGCACCGTGCGAGACTTCGAGCGGGCCGGCGTCAGCGCCGTTCAGATCGAAGACCAGGCTTGGCCGAAGAAATGTGGTCACGAACCGGGACGGCAAATCGTGCAGGTAGCCGAAATGGTCGGCCGCATCAAGGCAGCGGTCGATGCCCGCACAGATGGCATTGCGATCGTCGCGCGGACCGATGCCCGCAGCACGGAAGGCCTCGACGCGGCGATCGAGCGTGCACATCGCTATGGCGAGGCGGGCGCCGACATCCTGTTTCTGGAATCGCCGGAAAGCGAGGATGAACTCAAAACACTCAATCGGCAGCTCGAGAAGCCAACGATGGCCAATATGGTCGAAGGTGGGCGCACACCCGTCCTACCTTATCCACAACTGCAACAAATCGGTTTCAGCCTAGCCATTTTTCCCAATTCGCTGACCCGGTTGCTAGGCAACACCGGCGCGGCGCTAATGGCCGAGCTGAAAAATACCGGCACTACAGCAGGCATGGCAGAGAGTATGCTCGATCACAAAGGGCTGTGGGACCTATTCGACAATCAACGTTGGCGCACCCTGGAAGACCGTTACGGCACGGCAAAGTAGGCCGCTAGCCGACAAGCGGGACAACCTCCTTCATGAACTGATCCATGTTTTCGATTGTCTTAGAAACCGGTGGGCTGCGGAAATCGAAGATCACCTCATGCACGCCCAAATCCTTGTAGGCACGGAGATCTTCTGCCACCTGCTCCGGCGCTCCTGTGAAAAGCAGCCGATCGTGACCTTCCGGGACCTTGCCTGGATCGTAGGACGGTGCCTTGAAGGAAATTGTCAGTTCATCATAGCTGCGACCCTCCAACTCGGTCATCGTCTTCAGCTCATCGAGCAGTAGCTTGAATTCCGGCGGATGCAACGGTGATGCAGACGTCGCACCCACCGGCTGCCAACCATCGCCAAACTTGGCAACCCGACGCAAGGCTGGCCGGCTATGGCCGCCGACCCAGATTGGCGGATACGGTTTCTGAACCGGATGCGGCACACACCGCAAATCCTTGAATGAATAGAACTCGCCCTCGTGCGACACAGGATCCTGCGTCCAGCATTTCTTGAAAATTTCGAGGTATTCGTTGCTCGAAGCACCGCGTTTGTCGAAGTCGGGCGCCCCCAGCGCCTCAAATTCCTCACGCATCCAACCCACACCGACACCAACCGTGACGCGCCCCTTTGACAGCACATCGATGGTCGCTAGCATCTTCGCTGTAACAAGCGGGTTGCGATGCGGCAGGATCATGACGCTCGTAACCAAACGCGCGCATTCAGTAATGCCCGCGATAAAAGCCATCAGCGACAATTGCTCCAGCGCGTCACCCTGTCCAGGGAAACCCCCACCCACCGTATAAGGATATTGCGAGTCAACTGTGACCGGGAAAACGATATGGTCGCCGATCACGATCGTCGCGAAACCCATTGCCTCGCCCTGCCGCACGATCTCTTCAATCGCGTCCGGTTCGCCCAACGGTCCGCGCGTCGGCAAATAAAATCCATATCGCATTATCTAAATCCTTCTTGCTTGCGGACCGCTGGCCCGGTACTGCCGATATCTTGACAATACTGTAAAGTGCCTCAAGCTCCCTTGCTAAGGAATCATCATGTCTAACGCCAAGATCCTAGCCTTCGCCGGCAGCACTCGTGCCGGTTCGCTCAATAAATTGCTGCTGCGCACGGCTGTCCAAGGTGCCGAGGCAGCAGGCGCTTCAGTAACTGTCATCGACCTCGCCGATTTCCGGATACCGCTCTATGACGGCGACCTGGAAGCTGAGAGCGGCCTCCCGGAAAATGCGGAGAAGCTGCAGAACCTATTCTTGGAGCATAATGGGCTGCTAATCGCAGCGCCCGAATACAACAGCTCGATCACCCCGGTCCTGAAGAATACGTTCGACTGGGTATCACGTCGCGACGGCGCCGCCGATCTTCGCTGCTATGCTGGCAAGACGGCGGGATTGATCGCCGCAGGTGGCGGTTCCGGCGGCATGCGCGGGCTGGTCCATGTGCGGCAGATCCTTAGCAATATCGGTGTCCTTGTCATCCCAGGACAGGCGACGGTGAGCAGCGCTTGGACGGCCTTTGACAATAAGGGAGACTTAAAGGACGAAGGGCAACGCAATATGGTCGAAAATATTGGCGCTAGTTTGGCCAAAACAGTGGCAAAATTGCACGTTTAAAGCTGCCTTAAGCGCGGGGCGACCAAAGTGACGACGAGACCAACTGCTACCAGGATGGCCCCGTTCACGGCGAGCGCGTTGGAAAGGCCGATCGCGACAGACAGCACTCCAAATTGAAGGTGACCAACCGGCGCAATGCCGACCGCCAATACCCACACACCCATTGCCCGGCCGCGCAACTTATTGACGACACTGAGTTGCATCATACTCTGCGTCAGTACGTCAGACGACGTCGCCAAGAGAGCAACCAGCCCCACCGCGCAAACTGTGAACAACGACGTCCCTTCAACGGAGAGTAACAGGATGCTCGCCCCGAATGCGAAGATCACGAACAGGTAGGCTAGCCCCCTTCGTTGCATTTGTCCCATGAAGGACATCGCCAAACCCGCAATGATACCGCCGGCTGCACGCGCCGCATGCAGATAGCCCAACCCATCTTCACCCAGATTGAGCCGCGTATTCGCCAATTCCGGCAGCGCTGTAGCAAATGAGAACCCAAATATTTCTACCGCTGCCGTGATCAGAACGAGCATCATTAGGATGCCATTGCTACGCAATTCGGCAACGTATTCTCGCAGATTTTGGCGCATAGGCGTGTGCTCTTTTACCGCCGCATCGCCCGCCGAATGAAGCCGAGCAAAAGCCAAATACGCAAGCGCATGCCCAGCCGCTATTACCGCCAGCGCCGCTGGCGCGCCGTAATGTTTCATGACCAGGCCAATCAGCAAAGCACCTACAAGCTGTCCCGACCGACCACTCAAATTCAGTAGCCCGAGCCCAGACACTACCTGACCGCCGCCAACGATATCATAGGCATAGCTGACTCGGACCGGTTGATGGAGTGCCCGCAAGCTCCCCGTCAGCAGCGTAAAGGCGACGATTACCGGAAGGTCGTCGATGCCAACGAACAGTAGCGCCGCAAAAGAGAGTTGTAGCGCCACGAAGGTTACTTCCGTGCGCCGCAGCAAAGTGCGACGGTCCATCCAATCAGCCACGGCCCCCGACAGCATGCCGAAGACAAGCAAGGGCAAAAAATAGACCGCCATAATTGCACCGATCCATCCGGTCGATTCCGTGATCTGAAATACCAGCGCGCCGAGCACGACATGCTCACCACTCATGCCCTGCTGATTGAAGGCAGCACCGAACCATAGGCGGCGGTAATCCGGGTGCCGCAGCGCCGGGAATTGGATCATCGTGTTACTGCGCACCGAGAGGATGCAGGGATTTCAGCCGTAGGCGCCTAATATTCTTGAATTGAACTAGGTAATCATTGACGACTTCAAACGGGAAAGTTCGTGTGGTAGCGTCGCGCTGATTCAGCGTGCCAACCATCGAAGCATTCCCCAATTCTTGGTTTGCGGGCTCAGACAAATCCACCTTCCGTCAACGCAACAATAAGCATCCAAGGCATGTTTCTACACGTCCTCGTAGCCAAAACACATGGGACAGCATCCAGGCGAAGCCAATGAAATAGCCAATCTCAATCGTTGTCCTCAATGATCATGTCGGCTGCCTTTTCGGCGATCATGATCGTCGGGGCGTTGGTATTGCCGGATACTACGTTCGGCATGATTGAAGCATCGACGACCCGCAAGCCGCCAACCCCATAGACCCGCAACCTCTCATCTACAACGGCACCTCTGTCGCTTTTCGGGCCCATCTTGCAGGTACTGCTAGGGTGATAGATCGTCGTGCCAATTTGCCGGGCGGCATCAAGCAATTCCGAATCGGTTTGGCAAACCACGCCAGGGACCAGCTCTTCTTCAATCAGTGGTGCCATCGCAGCACTCTCGATAATCCGACGTGACAATCTCATGCCATCGACGACAACCCGTTGATCGAGCGCGGTAGAAAGGTAGTTTGGATGAATCGCCGGAGGCGCCAGCGGATCAGTCGACTTTAATTTTATTTCGCCCCGGCTCTCCGGCCGCAATTGGCATGTCGAAGACGTGAATGCCGAAAATTTATGTAACCCGTCGCCCGGCTTGTCGGCACTAAGCGGTTGCATGTGGAATTGCAGATCAGGGGTATCGAGCTCCTGCCGCGTGCGGCAGAAAATATAGACCTGGCTTGCCGCCAGGGTCATCGGCCCGCGCCGCCGAAATATATAATCTAACCCGATACGCACCATCCCAGTCATAGAGTTTACGTAATCGTTTAACGAGATCGGCTTGTTGATTTTGTATACTGCACGAACCTGAAAATGGTCCTGCAGATTAGCGCCAACACCGGGTAGAGCCTTAGCGATCGGGATTCCAAACTCATTCAACTGTGCATCTGGGCCTATACCCGACAGGAGGAGGAGCTTCGGTGAACCGATCGCCCCAGCAGAAAGGATAACTTCACGCCGCGCTTGGAATTTCCGTGACATCCCATCGACAATGACGTCTACGCCGGTTGCACGTCCGTTTTGAAGCCGGAGCTTGCTCGTCTGCGCCTTCGTAATAATTTCCAAATTTGAGCGTCTCCGGGCTGGGTTCAGGTAGCCAACCGCCGTGCTCCAGCGTCTCCCCCGGCGCACGGTCTGCTGAAAGTAGCCGACACCTTCCTGCTGCGGCCCATTCACATCGTTATTGCGCGGGAGACCAATCTCGACCGCGCCGTTTATAAATCGGTCGCTGAGTTCGCTGTGATACACCGCGTCACTTACAGCCAATGGTCCACCCACACCATGGTGCGTGTCCGCCCCCCGCTCCTGGTCCTCAGCGCGCTTGAAATAGGGCAGCACGTCGTCGAATGACCAGCCTGCATTCCCGAGCTGTCGCCATTGGTCATAGTCGGCGCGGTTGCCTCGAATATAAAGCAATCCATTGATCGAACTCGAGCCACCGAGCACTTTGCCACGAGGCCATGCCAGCGACCGGCCATTCAAACCCGGATCAGGTTCGGTTTCGAAGCACCAATCATATTTTGGATTATGCATGGTCTTGAAGTAGCCGACTGGAATGTGAATCCACGGATACCAATCACGACCACCCGCCTCAAGCAGCAGCACTCGTGCGCGCCCATCCTCCGAAAGCCGATTCGCCAACACGCAACCCGCAGAGCCTGCGCCAACGATTATGTAGTCGTAAGGTTCTGACGACATATTGACCTTAATTCCATATAGAAAAGCAAAAGTGACATTGCAGTTCTCCATCTTACAAGAAAGAAATCCAACAAAATCAGTCATGGCTATATCTACTGCGGATCGGCCATTCTACTTCACCAATCTTAAGGCAGGCGACGGGGTGTCAGGCATCGCGGATTTCATCGTCTCGCTGGGCGGCTTGCCCGACGGCTCTAATGCGATGGAATCAACCGCCCTATAAATACATCGCGTGTGACTTATGATCCAAATAGCACCGTGCGCCGTATACATTTCAAACAATAACGGAGAGGTGCATTGTGAGTACGTCAGATCTTGGCCGTCACGCGGCTATATTACAGCTTGTTGCGGAACAGCTTAGAAGTGACAACTTTTCAAACGAAACAGAGGCCTTGTATGCGTGTACAGACACACTCGAACAAGTCGCCGCAGCATTACTCTGCAATACATCGCCATCATTTTCTGTAAATGTATAGCGTTCCTCCCGAGGGAAATTCGCTATAGCATTAAAACAATTTTTATAGGGGTCGCGCTACTTGCTGCGGGCCCTGGATACGGCGAACCGTTATCATGTAAAAGCGAAGACTTGGTGTTCAAGGTCACGCGCAATGGTGTTCCGGTGGGATACCATAGCGTCTCCCTGTGTCGCGATGGTAAAGAGCTCTTCGCTAAAGCGAAGTTTGAAATCAAGGTAAAATTTTTCGCTTTAGAACTGTATTCCGTGGAATATCTTTCACAATCGCATTGGCGCAACGGCAAGCTGTTGGCTCTTCACTCTCGTACAAATGAAAATGGGACAGTCAGTGAGGTGACTGCAAAACGACTCAACGATGGTCTCCAAATAACAGGACCAAACGGGACAGAGAAGTTCCAAGGCGAATTAATTCCTACCAATCATTGGAACATCGCTGTCACCGAGAGCAGCAGGGTGCTGAACACGATTACGGGTGATGTAAATTCAGTACGTATGCGAGATCTCGGTCTTGAGAGCGTGATCGCGGAAGGACACACGATCAAAGCGCGCCGATGGGCCTATACAGGCGACCTTGATAATGAAGTCTGGTACGATCATGACGGTCAGTGGGTAAAAATGCGCTTTCAAGGTAAGGACGGTTCGACGATCGAACATGTCTGCCAACGTTGTCTGATTCCAGACGATAAGATCACAAATCGTTGATGACACTGCATCACCGCGTCATTTGGATCACCGGTGCAGGAAAAGGCATTGGCCGCGCACTCGCATTGAAATGCGCGGCGGAAGGTTGCACAGTTGCAGCCAGCGCCCGAACTGCATCCGATCTCGCAGTACTCGAGGCTGAATCCGAGACTATGCCCGGCCAGATTCACGCTTTTCCTCTCGATATTACCAATACGCCAAGGGTATCGGAGATTGTAGTCGATATAGAGACCACGCTTGGCCAAATCGAGCTTGCTGTTCTGAACGCCGGGACCCACATGCCGACGCCGATAGCCAACTTTACGGCCGAAACCGTCCGCCCGTTGTTTGAGATCAATGTCATGGGAACAGTCAATTGCCTTTCTGCCTTGCTGGCCAAACGGAAAGCACGCCAGGGTTGCCACATTGCCGTGGTCGCATCACTTGCCGGATATTGTGGTCTTCCCAAAGCATCCGGTTATGGCGCAACGAAAGCCGCGTTGATTAATATGTGCGAGTCGCTGAAGCCGGAATGCGAACTATTCGGCATCTCGCTAGGCTTGATCAACCCCGGTTTCGTCAAAACGCCGTTGACTGACAAAAACGACTTTCCAATGCCGTTTTTAATTTCAGCGGAAGATGCAGCAACGCGGATTTTCGATTCGTTCAAAAAAACGCGCTTTGAGACGACATTTCCTGCGAGATTTTCTTTTGGCATGAAGGCACTACGCCTGCTTCCCTATAAACTTTATTTTGCCATTACGCGAAGGATGTCGCGATGAAAGAAGCAGACGCCTACCGCAATTATCTCGAAACACTTACGCCAGAAACCCTCCCACAACTTTCCCAGTTCGTCACTCCCGACGTTCATTTCATCGACCCATTCAACGACGTTCGCGGCACTGACGCGCTGCGACGCGTGTTCGAAGATATGTTTGACAGCGTGAAAGATGTTGTTTTTCAGGTAGACGCGCTGGCACTCGACAAATCAATTGCTCTAATGTCATGGCAGTTTTCAGGAACTCTGCGCGGGCGCTCCTTTAAGCTGCAAGGTATGAGTAAGGTCCTCTTCACCAAAGATGGTCGGGTTAGCGAGCATGTCGATCATTGGGATTCTGCATCTCAGTTTTACATGCGGTTACCGATTATTGGTTCGCTGCTGTCATTTGTTCGTCGACGGATTTCATCGCCTGGGCAGACGTAAGCGGAAGGTCCGTATTTGCCGATTGTAAGGTAGGTTTGCTAAAGAAAAGTGTCACCTGACCAAGTTCAACTCCCCATTTACTAACTTTGGCGCGATTGATCAGCACATTATCAGGCTGCAGAAACATCCAATCATCAAATTGAACACGAACCAAAGAGTCGCCAACCTTCAAATCCATGCTGTAACGCCAACTGAGCGCATTGCCTTTAGCCTCGCCAACAGCCGTACCAATAACATCGTCAGCTAGGCCCTCATAGCGGTTCGGACTGACCTTCTCAACTGTCCAAACTCGCCGATCCTTCTCGCCATCGCGATAATCAAAGCGTTCGTCGAGGGTGAGGGTTCGGCCATCCCAGTGCCCATCGATATCAACGGTGAACTGGCGCCGCAGTGTGCCGAACCTGTCTTCAAATATGCCCCAGGCCCGGGTTTTTCCCTCAAAATATTCCTCCAACACCAAACGCGGCGATGTCGCTTCAAATTTATCAATATCCATGCCGCCACATCCCACCAAAACCACGCTCAGGAAAACCAACCCGAGGAATATTTTTAACATTTTTTTTCAATCCTCGACGCGGACCCGCCGCCCGACGAGCCGTCTCTGCACCGTGAGAAGCCGCCTTTCTGTGAGGCTAAAGTTCCAGACTAACGCGACGGCTATCAACTTAAATACGATAGGCAACCAGGCATAGATCACCGTCAGGGCGAACTGTCCCGATACTGTCACCTGTGCCGGGTCAAACCCCAGCGCCGCCACCAAAGGTAGGCCAATGCCGACGGCGAGCGCCTGCGCGAATTTCGTTGCCATGCTCCAAAGGGCGAATAAAAATCCGGGCCGCGCTTCTCCATGTTTCATAGCGTCATAGTCAACGACATCGGCCTGAATCGAGGGCGGTATCGCCAAATCAGCGCCAAGCGCCGCACCGGTCAAGACACACACCAGGAAGAACATGCCAAATGCACCAGCTGGTATCATGGGGACTGAGGCGAAGGCGAAGATGGCGAGACCCATAGCGAAACACCAGGTTCGATGCTTCCCAACCCGGCGCGACAGGGCAAGCCAGGCCGGGATCCCCAGGACAGCGGCAAGGAAGTAGGCGAGGATAAAACGCGGCCGCATGACCGCACCGGCGCCGAGCGCGAATTCGAGATAGAACAGAAACAAGGCTGCGGGTAGCCCATTGGCAAATCCATTGATTCCCCAAGCAGCAATCAAACGGAAAAAGGGACCGTTTTCGAGCAGGCTACTGAAATAAGCACGAATAGACGCTGTAGATCGTTTGGATGGAATTTTCGGTTCCGGCACCCGGATGGTCAGGAGAACCATAACGGGCACCCCAACGAGGACAGTCGTCCAGGCGAGTGCGATCAGTGCATTCTGTTCCGTTCGGCCGGTCATAAGTAGCACTGCCGGAAGAGCGCTCGCAAAGAGTATACCGAACAATCCTGCGCCTTCTCTCGCCGAGGTAATCCGCAACCTTTCGCGGTACCCATTGCACAATTCAGCCCCCCAGGCGGCGTAGGGAATGGCGACTAACGTCCAGCCGAGATAAAGCACAACAGACCAAATCAACAGGTAAGGCCAATCAACCGGCTCGGATGGCGAGACAATACGAACCAATGCCAAAGCCGCAAGACAACCTCCAAGCAGGATTAGAGGCTTTCGACGGCCAGCGCGCCACCTTAACGCGTCGCTGATACGACCGATAAGGGGATCAGTCACAACATCGAATAAACGGGCAGCGAGCAACACCGTTCCCGTCAGGGCAAGGCCTAGTCCAAAACGGTCGCCATACAGAACCGGAAGATAGACATAAATGGGGACTGTTGGAACGGCGAGTATGAAGCCCGGCAGTGCATAGGCGGTCAAAGTCAAGCGGTCGACCAAAACTTCCGCCGTCACGATCGAATTAGTGTGTATTGTACAACGTTAAGCGGGCCACTTTGAAACCCCGCCTCGCAATAAGCGAGGTAGTAACGCCACATGCGGTAAAAACGTTTGTCAAAACCAAGGTTTTCGATGGCAGGCCATTGTGCTTCAAACCGTTCGTGCCACCGCCGTAATGTCTCGGCATAGGAAGCGCCAAAAAAGAAACGATCACCAATTTCGAATCCTGCTGTAGTGGCGGTCTTTTCGAATTGCTCAGGTGACGGAAGCATACCGCCCGGAAATATGTATTTCTGGATGAAATCGGGGCGGTCACGGTATGCGTGATAGCGATCCTCATTGATGGTGATCACCTGAATACCGACCTTGCCGCCGGGCCGCAGCACTGAACGTAGCTTCTCAAAATAAGTGGGCCAGTTTTCCTCGCCAATCGCCTCAAACATCTCAATCGAAATAACAGCGTCGAACAGGCCCGACACGTCGCGGTAATCCTGTAGGCGGATTTCAGCTTGTTCACTAAACTCAGCTTTTTGCAGGCGCTCTTGCGCAAAATTCCGCTGTTCCGTCGATAGGGTCAGACCGACGACATAGCTGCCATAATCTCGGATCGCAGTTTCTGCAAATCCACCCCAGCCACACCCTATCTCCAGCACGCGGCTTTCCTGTTGCAGGCCGACGGCTTCCGCCAGGCGACAGTATTTCTCATGCTGCGCGGCGTCCAAGTCTTCGTTGTGATCTACGAACAAGGCCGACGAATAGGACATCGTTCGATCCAGCCAATGGCTGTAGAATTCGTTTCCCAGGTCGTAGTGAAAGGCGATATTGCGCCGGCTTCCTTTCAGCGTATTAGCGCGCAGAGCGTGCCGGCAACGGTTCCAAAATGCGTTTACAAGCTTTGCTGTAAATATACCGTCCATTGGCTCCAAATTCGCTACCCCGAATGCGAGTAGACGAAAAAGGTCGGGACTGTCCCAATCTCCATCTATGTAGGACTCGGCAAAACCTACATCGCCTCCCAGGGCTAGGCGCGTCACCGCGCGGTCTCGGTGCAGATGCAATTCTGCGTCTGGACCAGGCGCCGCGCCGACGTGGTTCCATCGGCTGCCGTCCGGCCACATGATTGAAATTTGTCCCACATTGGCGTGCCGGGCCAATCTCTGCAGCAAGCGTTGTCGGAGTGTTAGCGATGTTGTCGAAAGACCCTCAGTAACCTGAGGCTGAACCGAAATATGTTCTATGCTCATACGACCTTCTTTGCCTCACGGCGCGAAGCCGCAATTTGAATTGTGCTCGTTCCGGTCGGTGTCTCTGCTGCGCGATGCGGATAGACCGGTAACCGCTTGAGCAACAACCTAAGGGCTTCCCAATGGATGCCCATCGTGACCTTGAAAATCATCGCAGGATATCGCAGGAGAGCGCCAACCAAGGCGGCGGAGGTCAGAGGCTTGCGTTGACCATTGAAAGAAGCCGTCAGCAATAGACCGTTGGCGTCCTCCTGACGAATGGCGACCGCGACAGACTTATCTGGCGGGAGGATACGGAAGTGGTAGGTGCAGTCCATCGGGGCGAAAGGCGAGACGTAGAAGACTTTGTCACAACTCTGGCGAATTACCGGTTTCCCCGATGCTATAACGGGAATGACGTAGGTGTGACGTTCGTTGAATGTGTTGCGGACCTCGTAGAGGACCGCTATCGGCACCCCATCTCGGCAATAGCAAAAATAAACCGTCAGCGGATTAAAGGCGTAGCCGAAAATTCGCGGATAGCAAAGCACACGAACGGTGCCGCCGTCAGATTGAAGACCAGCCTCAATAAGTTTTGAGTTCACCCATGACCGAAGGTCTCGGCCTGATCCGTCGCCATGATCCCGGTTCCAAAAACTCACAATGGCGCGCCGGTTATGCCCGAAGAGTGGGGACTGTGTATCAAGACGCCCTATTTCATCCAAGTCTAACAGCATAGAGAAGACACGGTAGGACAATCTATGACGGCGTGGCCGCACCCTCTGGTGGACGACAAGCCCTTCGTACAGAGCAGAGTGTTGGAAATCTGTCATGCGGCGTAAGGAAACGGCGCCGACGGTGCGATACGGCTAGATTCTTTCTCGACTGACCAGGGACGACGAACCCCGCCCAGTGCCTCCGCAACGGCGAGACCCGACTGCAAAGCATCCTCGTGAAAGCCGTACCCGAAATAGCTCCCGCAAAACCAGATGCCGCCTACGCCTTGTAACGACCAAAGCCCGTCTTGCGCCGCCATCGCATCACTATCGAATTGCGGATGCTCATACTTGTACTCGTGAAGCAACAAACGCTCCTCCGGTTCAATCGCAGGATTCAGGGTTACGAACAAAGGGTCCGTATCGGGGATACCTTGAAGCTTATTCATCCAATAGGTCACGCATAGCGGCGCGACCGAACCCACACCACGAGATTGCATATAGTTCCAACTCGACCAAACACGACGTCGTTTTGGCATCAACCTCGCGTCACGATGCAATAAGGTACGATTTGTCGAGTAACTAATTGCGCCAAGTAGGTTCCGTTCCTGAGGTTCGGGTCCATGCAGAAGGCGGAGTGCTTGATCCGCATGGGTTGCGATTACAACTTGATCGAATTCACGAATACCATCCTTTTGGGAACCAACCAAAACCTTACCGGACTTGCGAGCTACCATCGTAGCTTCGCAGCTTGTATGGATATCTTTCTCAAATGAACACGTCAGTCGTTTTATATATTCGCGACTGCCGCCGTCTACGGTGCGCCAGACTGGCCGCCCGGAAACCTGCAACAACCCGTGACTGACGAAAAACCTGATAAAAGCTACGGCGGGAAACGCAAGCATTGCCCGCGCACTGGCGGACCAAATGGCAGCCCCCATTGGCAACAAGTGATAATCGATAAAGGCCGAAGAATAGCCATTTGCCGCGAGGTACTCTCCAAGAGTTACGCACGAATGCCTTGTTTCGTTTAAAAGCTGCGGGGCATCACGATAGAACCGGCGCAAATCCTTTAGCATAGTCCAAAATCGCCGCCTCAGCAGATTACGTCGCTGTCCAAACAGTCCGTTGAGGTCGGTGCCGGAATATTCCAGCCTTCCAGCATCCAGTGAGGCCGCGAAGGACATATCGCTTGCTTTAGTCGGAACATCGAGGTGTTGGAATAAGGCCGTCAAATTTGGATAGCTACTTTCGTTGTATACGATAAAACCAGTATCAACGGCAATTGGGCCCAACGAGCCATTGACGGTCACTGTATTTGAGTGACCACCTATACGGTTCTCTTGTTCGTAAATGGTTACATTATGTTTTTGCGAGAGCAGCCAAGCGGCGCTCATTCCGGCGATCCCAGTGCCGATAACTGCAATATTGAAAGGAGACAAAGGGGCGGCCTTGATCTATCAATGTAAATCAGTCTGAAGAGCTCCAACAGAGTTAGAGCAACCAGATCGTTAGTTAGGGCTTGTTACGTAAATTTTAAGGTGTTGGATCACTAGAAAGAAAAAATAACGCGGTCCTCGTGATCCGATATCTTCTTTAGCGCGTATCTTCTTCATGATCGCACTTAAAATGGCTATCCCCTCCGACCGCGCTACGTTCACACGTCAGGCTTTGCGACCGGTCCCGCACGACCCCAAACCATTCGCATCGCCATCGGTACGCAAAGGGAATGCTTCATTGAATGAGAATTTAATCGCGGTCGCAGAGAAGCAGGATCGAGCGGCTTTCGCCGATCTCTATGCATACTTCGCACCTCGGATTAAGGCATTCATGCTTAAGCGGGGCTGCGATTTGACGACGGCGGAAGAAGTGGCGCAAATGACTCTTGTCGCTGTTTGGCAAAAAGCGTCCCAGTTTAAGCCAGATAAAGCATCGGCTGGAACATGGATTTTTACGATCGCGCGCAATTTGCACATAGACTTAATCCGAAAGGCTAAACGTCCAGAGCCGGACCCCAGCGACCCATTTTTTGTTCCGGCCGGCGAAAAGCAGGCCGATGACGGCATTGCCGATGCGCAAGATGCAGCCCGTGTACGTGCGGCGATCGCAACGCTTCCAGCGGAACAACAGGAGGTGTTGAAGCTGTCTTTCTATGAAGATATGTCGCATGGTCAAATTTCCAGTGCCTTGGGCCTTCCCTTAGGTACCGTCAAGTCGCGAATTCGTTTGGCCTTTCGCCGGGTCCGAAGCGACCTCGGAGAACTTCAATGAATATCGAACATCATGTAAGCGAAGCGTTACTATTGAGCTATGCCGCCGGAGGTTTAGGCGAGGCCTGGTCCCTGGCCATCGCAACGCACGCTGCGCTGTGTCCAAAATGCCGCGGCGCCATCGCTCAGGCGGAAGCTGTCGGCGGCGCCCTCATCGACGATATTGAGCCCGCCCCAATGGCGGAGAATGCATTTAACGAGATATTGGCTCAGTTGGACGTCAATATTTCGCCGCCTTCTATACAAAAACCAGTTAGGCAGCCAGTTCTAGCTGGCGTGTCGTTACCAGAACCATTGCTTGCTTATGTGATGGACAATGACAATTTAGAGAACACCAATTTGCCCTGGCAACGTCTCGGTCTAGGCGCCTTTCATATTCCAATTTCTATGTCCGACCGTTCTGCAAAAGCCCGGCTGCTTCGCATACCTGCAGGACGGCCAGTCCCACAACATGGTCATGAAGGATCAGAGTTAACATTGGTGTTGTCTGGCGCCTTCACGGACGGAGAAATGCACTTCGCCGCCGGTGACATTCAAGAAACCGATGAGACAATAGTTCATCAGCCGCGTGCAATTGCTGGGGAAGATTGTATTTGCCTAGCAGTAACGGATGCACCGCTGCGCTTCAGCAGCCCTATTGTGCGGCTCCTCCAACCCTTTCTAAAAATTTAATCCCATGGTCTTGCAGGTAAGAAGTGAACACATTGTGACGGTAGGTCTAAGCATTGCGAGAATGTTCCCACTCCGGTCTTACAAAATCTAGAACAACAATCTCAAGAAAAACTTAAATGAAAATGCCACGT
>CAYYUG010000035.1:0-2584 GCA_964474755.1 uncultured Rhodospirillaceae bacterium
TGGCAACCATCGCTGCAGCGAAGAACGAGAAGCACCTGGAAGGTTTTGGGCCGCCTATCGATGGCTTCGACCAAGTACCGTTCAACAATCTAAGTGAACTGCGCAACTCTATCGGACCCGAGACCGCGGCGATCGCGTTTGAACCGGTGCAGGGAGAGGGTGGGATTCGCCCCGCCGATCTAGACTATCTGCGAAGCCTGCGGAAAATCGCGGACGAATTTGGTGTGCTGCTGTTATTCGACGAAGTGCAATGCGGCAACGGCCGGACGGGCAAGCTGTTCGCCCATGAATGGGCCGACATAACGCCGGACGTCATGGCCATCGCCAAGGGGATCGGCGGCGGCTTCCCGATGGGCGCTTTCATGGCGACCGCGGAGGCAGCGAAGGGCATGGTACCCGGCACTCATGGTAGTACCTTTGGGGGGACCCCGTTGGCCGTCGCGGTCGGTAACGCCGTACTAGATGTGCTCCTAGAGGACGGCTTCCTGGACGGTGTCAACAAAATGGGGCGCCTTCTTTGGGACCGCTTGAATGAAGTGGTCGGCCGATATCCGGACGTCTACGAGTCGGTTCGCGGCGCCGGATTGATGATTGGTATCAAATGCGTTGTACCGGCTGGCGATGTCGTCGTCGCATTTCAAAAAGAAGGTATGCTGACAGTGCCAGCAGGTGACAATGTGGCCCGCTTATTGCCACCGCTGAACATTGATGAAAGCCACATCAACGAAGCGATGGATATCATCAATCGGGTTGGCAAAAACTGGGCCGCAGGCGATGGCTGAACTGCGGCATTTCCTCGATATAAAGCCATTCGATGAAGCCACATTGCGGGAAATGTTTGCCCTTGGAAGAGGTTTCAAGGACGGCACGGCCGCAAACATGAGGCCTTTAGAAGGCAAATTCCTGGCACTAGTGTTCGAAAAACCGTCGACTCGTACACGGATAAGCTTTGATGTCGGTATGCGGCAGTTGGGTGGCGAAAACGTCCACCTGACTCACAACGATGCGCAGCTCGGTCAAGGCGAATCGGTGGCAGATACTGCGCGCGTCCTATCACGTTTCGTGGACATCATCATGATGCGCACAACGTCTCCCGACAAGTTACATGAGATGGCAGAATACGCCTCGGTGCCGGTAATCAACGGTCTGACCGACGAAACCCATCCGTGCCAGTTGATGGCAGATATAATGACTTTCGAAGAACATCGAGGGCCTATCCGCGATCGGGTTGTCGCTTGGAGCGGCGACGGTAACAACATGGCGTTAAGCTGGATTCAGGCTGCAGTTCGCTTCAATTTTGAACTCCGTCTCGCTTGCCCACTTGAACTATCGCCAGATTTGGATGCCCTTGCATGGGCAGAAAAGCAAGGCTCCAAGGTCTTACTTACGACAGATCCACGTGCAGCGGTTGAGGGTGCAGACTGCGTTGTCACCGACACCTGGGTGTCGATGAACGATTCCAAAAGCGAATCCTGCCACAATCTGCTACGCGCCTATCAGGTCGATGACGAGCTTATGGCGGGAGCAAATCCAGACGCAATATTTATGCACTGTCTACCAGCCCATCGCGGCGAGGAAGTTACGGAAAGCGTGATCGACGGACCGCAATCGGTGGGCTGGGACGAGGCGGAAAACCGTCTGCATGCCCAAAAGGGTATTCTCGCCTGGTGTCTTTCGTGACTGAGACGGCAATGTCGGAAGACGCCGACGATTTTATACGACCATTCATGATCGACGCCAACGGACTGCACGGTCGGCTTGTCCGCTTAGGCCCAGCGTTGCACGAGCCACTGTCTGCCCATGACTACCCGAAACCTGTGGCCGTATTGCTCGGCGAGGCATTGGCTTTGGTCTCCGGCCTGTCTGCAGGGTTAAAATTCGAAGGGGTCTTCAGTATTCAAGCGCGCGGTGACGGACCAGTGAAGATGCTAGTCGCCGACGTTACAACTGAAGGCGCCCTTCGCGGGTTCGCCGATGTGCGGGAACCGATACCAGAAAATTCGGCCGAAGCGCCTGTGCCGCGGTTGATAGGGGCCGGTCGTCTCGCTTTTACCGTGGACCAGGGACCTGATACTGAGCAACACCAGGGCATCGTTGACCTGCAAGGTGCCAACCTAGCGGATTGCGTTCATCATTATTTTCACCAATCGAGCCAGTATACCGCAGCCGTCAAACTCGCCTGTCGCCATGACAACGAAACCGGCTGGCGGGGCGGTGCCTTAGTACTGCAACGTTTGCCGGAGGACGAAAACTCTTTTGAGCGAGAGCGTTTGGAGGAAGGTTGGCGCAACGCTTTGGCACTGATGGGAAGCTGCACGCCGGAAGAACTCAGCGATATAGACCTCAAAGCCGATGATCTACTTTTCCGCCTCTTTCACGAAGATGGGGTCCGCGTTTTCCCGCACCGCTCCTTGAAATTCTCCTGCAAATGCTCGCGCGCTCGCATGGAAGCCGCAGTATCGATGTTGAGCATGGAAGAGCGTGAAGAGATGACCATTGATGGCAGGATCATCGTCACCTGCCAATTCTGCAACGCAGAGCAGACCTTCGTCCCCGCTGCTATTGCAGCGCCGACTTGATGCGG
>CAYYUG010000035.1:2684-4116 GCA_964474755.1 uncultured Rhodospirillaceae bacterium
TAGCGCAGCAAAGTCGGACAATGCCAGAAGATGCCAACCTTCCGGAGCGGGAGGATCTCTGGTTCGCGCTAACCGAAATGGTCATGCGCAAGTTCAATACAGCTTTCGAAGCTCAGATTCGCAAGGATCTCACTAAATTCATAAAATGATGCCAATCTACTCGGCGACAGGAGCCAAGACCATGTCAGTGCAGTCCGCCATTGAGCAAAAGCTCACGAATTCGCTTACACCCTCCCATCTAGAAGTAATCAACGAAAGTCATATGCACAACGTACCGCCTGGCTCCGAATCGCACTTCAAGGTTGTCATCGTGACCGATGTGTTCGACGGAATTTCACGGGTCCGCCGCCACCAGCAGGTTAACGGAATACTCGCCAAGGAACTCAAGGAAGATATTCACGCTCTGTCCATGCAAACCATGACGCCGGACGAATGGTTCGCCAATGGCGGCCAGGTTATGGCGTCACCGGACTGCCTCGGCGGCAGTAAACACCACAAATAATCTATCGCCGGCACCCGCGATTGGCGCAAGCGGCCAGCCATCGTTTTTAGGAAGGATAAAAATGACCATCGACTTGTACACTTGGGCCACACCAAATGGCCGCAAAGCATCCGTGATGCTGGAGGAGGTCAGCCTCCCTTATACGGAACACGCGATTAATATCAGTAAGGGCGAGCAATTCGATCCGGATTTCTTGAAAATTTCGCCCAATAACAGAATCCCTGCCATCGTCGACCCCGACGGGCCAGAAGGTGACCCGATTTCGGTCTTCGAGACCGGTGCAATCCTGATCTATCTCGGCGAAAAAACCGGCAAGTTTATCCCGACCGACGCGCGCAAGCGGGTCGCCGCGATGGAATGGCTGATGTGGCAGATGGGTGGCTTTGGACCGATGCTAGGACAGGCGCATCATTTCCTCGGCCTCGACACCGAAGTGCCCTATGGCACCGAACGCTATGTTAAAGAATCGCACCGACTTTACGGCGTAATGGATCGGCGACTTGCGGATAACGAATATCTCGCCGGCGACGAATACTCCATCGCTGACATTGCTTGCTATCCCTGGGCGCACCGCCACCCGCGGCATAAAGTCGACATCGCGCAGTTTGAAAACGTAGAACGCTGGTACGGTGCGATAGGGGCCCGACCGGCAGTGCAAAAGGGTCTGCCCACCCTTGGCGGCATCAATATGTAGCCGAGGAGCATTAACATGCGTTACGCACGATTTAAAAAAGACAGCACGATCGCCTGCGGTATCGTCGAGGGCGATACAATTAAGGTTATCACCGGTGAAATTCTCGACGAGGGTGATCCGACCGGGGAAACCCATGCACTAGACAGCGTCCAACTGTTGCCACCCGTTATTCCGGAAACCTTCTATGCCGCCGGTTTGAACTATGTCACCCACATCATGGAGCAGGCGGAGGCGCG
>CAYYUG010000035.1:4216-36366 GCA_964474755.1 uncultured Rhodospirillaceae bacterium
TCTATGCCGCCGGTTTGAACTATGTCACCCACATCATGGAGCAGGCGGAGGCGCGTGGCGCCAAACCGAACATTCCGGAAAAACCCGATATCGGCTATCGCGCTAATAACGCCCTGATTGGCCACAACGAAACAATCGTCATTCCAAAAGATGCTACCGAACTAGTGGAGTACGAGGGTGAGCTTGTCGTGGTTATCGGCAAGCAAGCAAAACATCTGTCGGAAGCGGACGCGCTGTCTTGCGTCTTCGGCTACACCATAGGTAATGATGTGAGCGAACGCACATGGCAACGGGGTGACCGCACATTCTGGCGAGGCAAGAACTCGGATACCTTCAAGCCGATGGGCCCATGGATTGAAACCGAACTCGACTTGGCCAGTCTGGAGACGACGGTGCGACTTAACGGCGAAGAGACGATCCGCTTCGAGACCAACAATATGCTGTTCGGTGTCGAACGATATATCAGCGCCATGTCGCATTATCTCACGCTCTATCCCGGCGACGTCATCTGGATGGGGACCGAAGGAAAATCGCCCCAGATGAAGCATGGCGACGTGTGCGAAATCGACATCACAGGTATCGGTACACTGCGCAACCCGATCGTGCGGGAAAGCTAGCGCGGCGGCGTGCCCAAGGTCGAGCGGGTAAAAGTTTTGATGTAATCTAAAGATCGACCAAACGCCACGCAGACGCGGTCATAATCTTCATCGCCGATAGCTCAGACGACACCCGCATAGAGCCCAGCACACAGCGGTAGATGCGCCACTTCTTGTTAGCGGATGAACCAGAACCAGCCCCGAATGCGCAAAACGTTGCAGCACTTCACGGATCGGCGTGCGGCTAATGCTGACATGGTCGTTCAGCTGCTCTTCTGAGACAATTCTGCCCGTTCGAGCCGCAGCATCACAAATTCTTCTTCTACACGCTAGCAAGCCAAATCGGACAGCGAAGCGTATCCTTCGTTTTCGTTGATCGAAACAATCGCCATAGGTGATTCCCTGTCGCTCTGGTATATCAGCAATTAGAATCCCTGTGGATCGCTAATAAAGCGCCTAAAGGTTAAACTTCAGCGGGACTATGCAGGAGGGAGCGCCTATGTATCCGGACCGTGTCAAGGGTCATGTGCCAAAAGTCCTGACCGAAGCGCAGCGGGATTTTTACTTCGATAAAGGCTACGTGCTGCTCGAGTCCATCGTTCCAATGGAAACGATCGAACGACTACGCACGGTGACCAAAGCGATGGTGGAATGCAGCCGGTCGGTCGAAACATCAGATGCAGTCTTCGATCTTCAGCCCGGCCATACCGCTGACGGCCCCCGCTTGCGTCGCTTGTCGTCGCCCGTAGCGCAAGATCCTTTCTATTGGAAATTTGCGTCAGACTCTGTAATCACCGATATCGCTGCTGATCTGCTCGGTCCAAACGTCAAATTCCACCACTCCAAGCTTAACTTCAAATGGGCAGAAGGGGGCGAAGAAGTAAAGTGGCATCAGGACATCCAGTCCTGGGCGCACACTAACTACAGCCCACTCACAATCGGCACATATCTTTACGATGTCGGACCGGAGCAAGCGCCATTGGGCGTAGTCCCTGGCAGTCACAAAGGTCCGTTGTTCAGCCAGTACAACGAAAAGGATCAGTGGACCGGTGATATAACTGACAAGGATTTGGAAACGGTGCCTCTTGATACGGCGGACTATCTAATGGGGCCGGCAGGATCAGTCACAGTGCATAATTGCTGCACAATACATGGTTCCAAGCTAAACCTGTCGGATCTCGGACGTCCATTGCTGCTCAACGTCTATTCTGCAGCTGACGCCTTCACCTATATGCCCAATCCACTCAATTCCGAGTACGCCGGCGCAATCGTACGCGGCAAAGCAGTCCGCGAAGCCTTCATCGACCCACGTCCCTGCGTCATGTCGCCGGACTGGTCGAAGGGATATACCTCGCTTTTTGCACTCCAGCAGAAGGAAGGGTGGAGCGAAAGCCAAATGGAACGTGTCCAGCAACAGCACCGCGAAGCCGCCGGGGATTAAGACCCAACCGCTACAGTCACGCTATCCGCAGCGGCGACAACGGACTTTCGCGAAGATTTCGTCCCAGTCGCCGTCGGTCGCCGCGAAGTCTAGAAGGCAGCGCAACGCTTTCGACCTGTCTGGCAACTTATAGCGTTCGGCAATAGTCTTCAGCATCTCGTCCGCATCTGGATGGATTTCATAGCCCATCGTTACTTTTGCTCCAGCCATGTGGACCGCCTCTCTCTAAAAGCCCCGGAACAAGATTGTTGGCAGCCACAGGGCTAGATTCGGCATCGACAGAACAAACGCCAAAACCACCATATGCAGGAAGATGAATGGCACAACGCCCTTGTACATGTGCATCAACGTAATTTCTGGCGGGCTGATACCACGCAGATAGAAAATGGCGGGTGCCATCGGCGGCGTCAGATAGCTGGTCTGGATCATGATCAAGAAGCAGATCGAGAACCAAACCTTCACCGAGCCCGGATCTAACTCGTAGAACGGGAAACCAACGATGATCGGCATAGCGATCGGCACGACGATCAGCATCAGCGAGATCAGGTCCAGCACGAAACCAGCGGCAAATGCCAACAGCAGCAAGATCGCCAAAGTTTCCCAATTGGTCAGCTGAGCAGCCGACATCAATTGTTGGACACCAATCAGCCCACCCGCGGCGGTAAACACACCAGCAAACATCGTGCCGCCAATAAGGATCAACAGTATCATCGCCGTGATGATGACGGTCTTATAAAGCGCTTCCTTCATGACCGCCACGGTCAGCGTGCGGTAGCAAAGGCACATAATAACCGACCCGACGGCGCCACAACCAGCAGCCTCCGTTGGCGTGGCAAAGCCTCCCAAAATCGACCCAAGTACTGTCGCAATCAGCAAACTAGGCGGGATCAGAGCCGTCGCCGTCATAGTCAACTTTTTCACGAAGGGCGGATCATTATCGTCGGCGGTGACGCGTGGGCCATCTTCCGGACGGATCACGCAACGGATGACGATGTAGATGATATAACTGCCGGCCAGCATCAGTCCCGGCAGGATCATACCGGCGAACAGATCGCCAATCGATACGTCGGCGACGGGGCCAAGAATCACGACCACCACCGAAGGTGGGATGATGGTACCAAGAGAACCGCCGGCGCAAATCGTACCTGAAATCAGTGATTTGTTGTAGGCGTACCGCAACATCACAGGGATAGCTAGCAGACCGACAACTGTTTCCGTTGCGCCGACTATGCCAGTAGATGCTGCAAAGACAACGCACAGCAGAACCGTACCGATGGCCAACCCACCCGGCAATCGTCTAGTCCACATATGTATTGCTTCAAATAATCGTTCTGCAACCCCAGAACGTTCAAGCAACGATCCCATAAAGATGAATAGCGGGACAGCGCCTAGCACGTAGTTTGAAGCGACGTCGTCTACTTTTGCCAAATAAAGGGCGACAGCAGCTTCATTAAATCGAATTACGCCCCAAACTAGTGCAACACCCATCAAAGAAAACGCGACTGGGAATCCCATAAAAAGACAAAAAAGCAGAGCCGGGAACATCCATAATGCAAATTCAACACTCATTATTTGAAGCCCCCTGGCAGATCTGGTTCTGGTACGTCGCGGTTCATGAGGACCAGAATGCACTTCAAGGCTTCAACAACCACTTGAAGGGTAAAGAGGTAAAAACCGAACGTGAACGTAAACTTGAATGGCCAAATTAACGGGTTCCAGGCTGATTCTCCGGATTGCTCGTTAAACTTATATGCCTCGAGGAAATATTCAAAAAGACCCCAAGACACCCAGATTATCATCGGTAATAGAAGCAAAACGTAACCAGTCAGATCGATTAAAGCCTTTTGCTTTTCTGAAACAGTATCGAAAAAGAAATCTACTCGGATATGACGGCGTAGCTGCGTGCAATAGGCGATGCCGAGCATGAGGCTGGTGCCCATCATCATGTATGACACCTCAAACGCCCAAAATGTCGGCGCTCGGAAAGCGTAGCGCATAACAACTTCGTAGACGATGAGAATTGCGAGGAATGGTATTATGCAGCCGGCAATTATTCCGGCGTACTTGACCATTCTTTCGATAGGTCGGACGAAATTGAAAACATCCCGCCCAATAACCGCATGCGCCAAGCCCCAGAGTGCATAAAGGACCGTAACGTAGAAGATCCCGACTAACAATCCGAGAAACCAACCGTGTCCCTTGGGTTCACCCGAAAGGATCAACGAATGCGTTTCCGACAATACGCTTAGTACCGCGTCCATCACCCACATCCAATTTGGAAATACATAAACTGAGAAAAGGGGGAGCGCTTCTCACACTCCCCCTAAATAGTTTTTCAAAGGTCTGGTTTACTTAAGAATGTCACCAATTGCCGCACGCGTACCAGGACCTGAACGCATCTTCGAATAAACGCTCATATCATGCTGGAATTTGCGCTGGTGGTTCAGTGCCTTCTTGAACCATGCGTTACCTTCTATCTGCTTGTCGGCCCATTCGTTACCGGCCTTCTGAGCAGCATCGATGAAGGATTGTTCCAAGCGAAGCATGGTATTGCCGCCCTTCGCCATACGGCGATAAGCGAACAGATCGTTATAGGCGTGGTTACGCCATGCGCGGAATGTACGCAGCTCACCCGCCAGTTCAATTAAATGCTGATCGCGAGCAGAAATCTTGTCCCAAGCGGCTTTGTTAAACTCACACTCTTGTGTAGCACCCGGCTGATGTACGCCCGGGAAAATGATGTATTTTGCAATCTTATGGAAACCGACCGGTTCGTTAACCGACGGCGAACTCCACTCTGTGGCATCAATTACGCCACGTTCCAGCGCAGGATAAACTTCCGCGCCGGGCAGGATAACCGTCGTCGCGCCAAGCGAACCACCAACCTCTGCCCAAGCACCTGCCGTACGCTGTTTTAGGCCTTTGTACTCAGCGAGATTAGTAACCTTGCGTTTGGAGTGCAGAAAAATTTCCGCCGGGAAGGTACCGCACGGGATCGACATGACACCAAATTTTTCCATCCGATACTGTTTCCACAGGTCAACACCCCCAGCCTGATAAAGCCATAGGAAGAACTCTTCTTCCGTCAAGCCGCCAACATAGCCACCGAAGATTACCGTGGTCTTATCAATACCCCAGTCATAACCCATCCAATTATGACCGGCCTGGCCTACACCAGACTTGACAGAATCAGTCACTTTCAACGCCTTGCCCAGCGTGCCCGCCGGGAAAACCGTGATATTAACACGGCCTTCAGTGAGGTCTTTGACCAGCGCTGCGAACGATTTGGCGTCTTCAAGAGGCTTACCACCGCCCCAAGGCGTCGCCATGCTCCAACTAGCCTCGGCAAGCGCCGTACCAGCCATCGCCATCATCCCCAATCCGGCGGCCGCACCGACTGCTGTTTTAATGACATTATTTAACATTTAGGTCCTCCCTGTTCTGGATTAGTTTTAAACTAAGAAGTAGATACTGTTGCCTACACCTCATTTTGGTAATCACTTGAAGGCCCACTTCAGCCCCTGGACGCAAGTGTTCACCATTGCTGAATATTGGTCAACCTTATCGCGTCTCGACGTCGCAGCCCTATTAATGTCTCGAACATTTGGACCGCCCCTTGCGCTAAAACGACTTCTCAATAGCAAGTTGAGATAACAATACAAGTGACATATCAGTACTACAAGACGTTAATACAAAACCGTTTTTAACATTGCTCGGCCTTGCCCGTATGGAGGCGCCATGAACGATAAAGCTGAAACCGCCGCTGATATCCGGATGAAAGGCAGCGGCTATTATTCGCTAGCAACGACTGGCGCGAAAATCGTCATTGACGGTGCAATGCCAATGATCCGCAATGCCCTAGAGGCAATGGATATCCAAGATGATGGCACAGTGTTCGCCTTGGCTGATATGGGTTGTGCCGACGGCGGCACCTCGATCGACATGATTGGCCAAGCCCTTCGTTTCGTGCGCGAACAAGCACCATCACGCCCTCTGGTAATGACCTACACTGACCTGCCGCGAAATGATTTTAGTCAAGTATTTCATAACGCTCACGGCCTGACTGATTTGCCAGGCTATGCGCCAGAGATTGAGAACTTATACGTCTACGCCTCTGGCACATCATTTCATCAACGTATGTTCCCGGAAAATTCCCTTCATTTTGGTTTTTCCGCCACAGCCTCGCACTACATCAGCGAGCTACCTGGCCCGATCACCAACCATGTCCACATGGTCGGAGCACAGGGTAGGGAGTTAGCCGCCTACGCCGAGCAGGGTCGGGCCGACTGGGAACGCATCCTCAGCAGCCGGGCGGCGGAACTGGTGCCGGGAGGACGTCTGGTCCTGCTGAATTTTTGCCGCGACGAAGAAGGCCGCTATCTAGGTGGCACTGAAGGCGTGAACATGTTCAATACATTCAATCGACTTTGGCGGGAAATGGCAGAAGACGGCTCAATCACGATGAAAGAGTACGAAGCCACAGTATTTCCGCAATATTACCGCGATATAGAAGAATGTAGCGCGCCGCTCATTGATCCCAAAAACCCGGTTCACAAAGCTGGCCTTCGGCTCGATCATATCGAAACCAGAGTAATCGATTGTCCATACAGGCTCGACTATGAACAGCACGGCGACCCTATAAGATTTGCTCGTGAATACATCCCGACACTGCGGTCCTGGAGCGAAAGCGCATTCTTTGCCGGGCTATCGACGGATCGACCGTTGGAAGAGCGAGCCGAACTTATGAATCATTATTACGATTTATATGAAACGTTCGTGCGCGAGAACCCAGCCGGCCAGGGCATGGACTACGTCCACACCTATATGGTCATGAACAAGGAATAAAATTAAGCGGCTATCAGCCGGTAGCGATCTTCTCTGCCACGCGAACAGTACGGTACATGGTGCGCAGTACCGGCTTCTCAATAAGCTTGTTGTCGAGTACGACCAGGCCGCTATCCCCTTCTTCAAAGGCTGCAATAACCCGTCGCGCATAGGCAACGGCTTCTTCCGACGGGCTAAAGATAGCGTTCAAGGGAGCGATCTGCTTGGGATGGATTGACCCTTTACCAGTAAAGCCGAGCTCTTCAGCGAGCTGCGCTTCGCGCTCCATCCCCGCCATATCGTCAAGGTCGAGATAGGGGACGTCGATCACGTCGAGTCCTGCACCTGCCGCAGCATGTACAACGCGTGAACGAGCGTAGAGCAGCGTTTCCCATTTATTTGCGGCGCGCAGTTCTGCCGCCATGTCGACGCCACCGAAGAACATCGCATCAATGCGGTCGCTGGACTGCGCGATATCGTAGGCAGCCTCCAGGCCCGCATTTGTCTCAATGATGACGTGCAACCGGGTCAGCATGTCATGCTCGGACAACAACTCATCAAGCGCTTTTACTTCGCCTGGCGAAACGACTTTAGGCAACATCAAAGCAGGTGGTGCCGCCGGACTTGCAATAGCCGACTGCACGTCAGCCATGCCGTCGGCCGTGCGCAAGCAATTGATCCGAACAATCCGCTCAACACCGTCTTTCGCCTGCGGCGCCTCAAAAAGCTTCATCGTCCGTTCGCGCGCATCCTGCTTATGGTTCGGCGCAATTGCATCTTCAAGGTCGATGCAAACTATATCGGCGCCAGTTGCCAGCGCCTTGGGGAACATGTCCGGGCTAACACCGGGCATGAAAATAAAACTACGGCGCGGCTGAAAGTACTCGTTGTCCATGGCTTACAGTCCCAGAACCGCCTTTGCGATGACGTTACGCTGTATTTCATTCGACCCACCATAAATCGATGCAGCCCTGCGCAACAGCCTTTCACTCATCAGCCCAACGCTATGCTCCGGGCCAACCGGTAGCTCGTTTGCATCCGGTCGCACCATGCTGGCGTCATAGGGCAGCGCGTAAAACCCCATCGCTTCGACGAGTAATTCATTGAGCTCTTGCTCAATCACCGTGCCGCTAATCTTAAGGGTCGAGGATTCCGGTCCAGGATTACCACCGCCGGCCAGCGCCGACATCATCCGTAAATTTGTGATTTCAAGCGCTGAGAGAGAGACCTCAGCCTTGGAGATGCGCGCCTTGAACCCATGATCGTCGATCAGCGAGCCTCCCTCGGCTCGCTCAATCCCAGCAATCTGCTTCAGCTTTTTAACCTTCTGTTTCGACTTTCCAACCCCAGCAATTCCGGTTCGCTCGTGGCCGAGCAAAAATTTGGCATAGGTCCAACCCTTATTTTCCTCTCCGATGCGGTTCTCAACCGGGACCCGCACGTCGTCGAAGAACACCTCATTCAAGTAATGGCCGCCATCCATGGAGATGATCGGCTTCACAGTCAGACCCTTGGTTTTCATATCTATCAGCAAAAAGGTGATGCCCTCCTGTTTCTTAACTTCTGGGTCTGTGCGTGTGAGGCAAAAAATCATATCGGCCTTGTGCGCCTGAGAGGTCCAAATTTTTTGACCGTTAACTACGTATTCATCTCCGTCGAGCACGGCCCGTGTCTGCAGCGATGCCAGATCCGAACCCGAGCCTGGCTCCGAATAGCCCTGGCACCACAATTCATCACCAGACAGGATATTCGGCAGGTAACGATCCTTCTGGGCCTGAGTACCGAAAGTGTAAATGACCGGGCCGACCATAGTAATACCAAAGCCGCTGATCCGAGGCGCGTCGTTGGCGCTGTATTCTTCCTCGAAGATATGGCGTTGTGTCACAGACCAGCCGATGCCACCATATTCTACTGGCCAGGCTGGCGCGATCCATCCGCGCCTATACAGCGCCTTGTGCCAAGCGACCATGTCGGATTTCGAAACATAAGACGGCGTTCGCCGAACGACCTCACGCACCGTCTCCGGCAGGTTCTCTTTAAAGAAGGCGCGGACTTCCTCACGGAATGACAGATCTTCGTCGCTAAATAGCATATCCATTTGGTCGTCTCCTTCGAAATCGATCGGATCTTATTTGCACTAGCTGTTACTCGGCGGCGTAAGCGAGTATTGGCTGGCCGAGCAATGACGTGGACACCCTCCCATCGACACCCACCGGGGAATCACCTACTAGGGTGACACGGTAAAGCTGCCGATCAGCATCGATCTGGAAAATGTCCGACGGTGCCAGATGGCAGGTCGAACGATTGTCCCAAAAGGCGATATCTCCTGCCTTCCAACGAAACCGCACTGTGTAGTCCTGACGCACCGCATGTTCCCAAAGGAGTTCCAGCAATTGCTCACTCTCACGCGGCGCCAAACCGACAACCGATTTCAAGAAAGAAGGGCTTACATAAAGCGCACGCTCACCTGTTTCCGGGTGCACACGAACGAGCGGATGTTCACTCTCTTGCCCCCTAGTGCGCAGCATCTCCTTATATTCCTCGGAGGATTCCGTACCCTGCGGCGGCGCAAACTTGTGTACGCCACGCAAAGTATCGACAAATCCACGCAGCGTGTCCGACAAACCGTTATAGGCAGCAACCAGATTAGTGAACTGCGTATCACCGCCATAGGGTGGGATGTTCACGCCGCGCAAAATCGAAGCCGCAGGCGGGTTGATCGCCGCCGTGATGTCAGCGTGCCATCCTGTCCAAGGTTTCTCCATCTTTGCGCCGGTCTTGTAGCGGTTCGCCTTACGATGCTTTGCGACGGAGTAAATCTCCGGATAGTTCTCGACATTGCCGAACACCGCGTGCCCCACAGTCAGCTCGCCGAACTGTCTTGCGAAGTTCAGATGCTGGTCGTGGTCGATATACTGATTATGAAAGAAGATGACCTTCCACTTCAAAAGTGCGGCGCGAATTTCTTTCACTGTCTGTTGGGAAAGTGGTTTTGTCAGATCGACACCGTCGATCTCCGCACCAATATGGATCGTAACCGGATTGATTTCGATTTCTTTCGGTGCATCAGCCAATTCAAACGCTGCCACATTGCTCATCTTATGATTCCTCCTGCTATTCAGCGGCCCATGCCGTAATCGGCTCACCACCAAGAGATTTCGATCTCAAGCCATCGACGCCCACCGGTATATCGCCCAACAGTGTAATGCGATAGAGCTGCCGATCGAAACCAGTCTGTAAAACATCGTTTGGCGCCAGATGGCAGGTCGAGCGATTATCCCAGATCGCGAGATCTCCCGGGCGCCAGCGGTAGCGCACTGTGTATTCTTCACGCACCGCATGTTCCCATAGTAACTCCAGCAGTTGCTCGCTTTCTCTCGGTGTCAGTCCGACGATAGATTTGAGGAATTGTGGGCAAACGTAGAGCGCCCGCTGTCCTGTTTCCGGATGCACGCGAACCAATGGATGCTCACTAATCTGCCCCGTAATCTGGCGGATCAAGTTCGGATCGACTGCCGGCGCATCTGCCTCTGGTGGTGTAAAACGATGGATGCCGCGTAAACTGTTAACGAAACCCCTCAATTGCTCTGATAATCCGTCATAAGCAGCCACCATATTAGTCCAGCGAGTATCGCCGCCATAGGGCGGAACCGACACGGCGCGAAGCGTAGATATCGCCGGCGGATTAATTGCCGTCGTGACATCTGCGTGCCAGCCTGTCCATGCGCGACCGACCTTCTCCCCGGTACCCACACTGTTGGCGGTACGCCGCGTATCGACCGAATAAATTTCCGGATACCCCTCGATATGTCCGAATGCGACATGCCCCACGGTCGGTTCACCCAGTTGTCGGGCAAATACCAGATGCTGGTCGTGGTCAAGCTGTTGGTTGCGAAAGAAGATGACTTTCCAACGCAGCAACGCATCGCGGATTTCACAAACGATTTCGGTGGGAAGTGGCCGTGCCAGATCAGCACCACCAATCTCCGCTCCAATATGGAGCGTTAAGGGAGTAATCTCGATCCGCGATGAAGCGGCATATGCGCCAGTGTCGCCCAAGGAAACCTATTCCGCCGCCCAGGCAGTAATCGGTTTGCCATCGATCGCCTTTGAAGGGGTCCCATCTACACCAACCGGCACATCGCCGACCAAGGTGATACGGTATAATTGCCGGTCGCCTTCGACTTCAAATATGTCGGTCGGCGCATGATGGCATGCCGCCCGGTTGTCCCAGATGGCGATGTCCCCATCCCTCCAACGATATCGAACAACATATTCTTGCCGGACAGCGTGCTCCCACAGCAGTTCCAAAAAATACTGGCTTTCCCTCGGCGCCATGCCAGTAATCGACTTCAAGTAGGTCGGGCTGACATAGAGCACACGCTCGCCAGTTTCCGGATGGACCCGCACCAGCGGATGTTCGCTGACCAGCTTGCGACGTTTTCGATAATCTTCATACGCCTTTGTGCCCGGTTCCAGGTCAGGGGCCGCTGTGTAATGCAACCCACGGAGTTTATCCACAAAACCACGCAAGGTGTCCGAAAGGCCTTCATAAGCTGCAACTAGGTTGGTCCATTGCGTATCGCCGCCATAAGGCGGCAAGGTCACTCCGCGCAGTATCGATATGGCCGGCGGATTGATCGCCGAAGTGATATCGGCATGCCATCCCGTCCATGGCGCGACCATTGTAGGCGCACCGAACCGGTTCGCTGCGCGTTTCTTGGCGACGGAGTAAATTTCTGGATAACCTTCGATATGACCAAATACTGCGTGGCCAACCGTCGGTTCGCCAAGCCGCTTTGCAAAGGCGAGGTGGCTTTCGTGATCAATATCCTGGTCATGAAAGAAAATAACCTTCCATTTCAGCAACGCTGCGCGGATCTCCTTGATTGTTTCCGGAGCCAGCGACTGAGACAAATCAACGCCACTAATCTCTGCGCCAATATGAATAGTGAGTGGGTTAACCGCGATGTTCACCGCCATTGATCCTTCTCCTGAAGCTCACCGGGCTCGTCACCTTGCTTTAGCGAAATCTTAGTGCGAACACCCTAGCTCCACAATTACAGTCGTTAAAAAATCGCTGCAAAACAACAAGCTAACCTTCGATCCAATCGTCCAGCGCGTCGTCATCCTCACCCGGGACATGCACAACCGTGAAGGTAAAGGGATCACCGCCGAGCGGTTTCGTTGCATCCAGACCCATCTTATCAACCCGCCCATCGGTCCCCGACGGATCAAGTCGCGATCCCTGAGCACCCGCGACGACCATCAGATCTTCGGTTGCCTGAAAGCGGGTCGCAACAGCCCATTCGACCGCATCTGGATCAAGAATATCAACATCCTCGTCGACGACAGTGACTTGCTTGATGTCGGCGCTACCAGCGAACGCGCCCATCATTATATTTTTAGGCTCACCGTCCCAGCGTTTCGCAATTTTGACGACCAGATGATAGCGGCAGACCCCGCCGCGCGAGAGATGGACGTCCTTGACGCTCGGAAAGGTCCGCTGCAGATGTGCGATCAGCGAGGCCTCACGCGGGATACCACCCAAAAGAAGATGCTCCATTGCCGCCGGTACAATGGTATGGAACAGGGCATCCTCCCGCCGGGTGATGGTATCAATCTCGATGACCTGCCTTTTTCCTGATGGGCCATAATATTGCGGAAACTCTCCGAACGGCCCTTCCTCCTCACGCACTCCCGGCAACAGACGACCTTCGATGATGATCTCCGCTTCGGCCGGTACACGCACATCGTTAGTCTTGCATTTAACAACCGGCAGCGGTCGGCCATGTAGAGCGCCTGCGACTTCCAACTCATCCCGGTCGATCGGCAAAATCGACTGTGAAGCAAGCAGGGTCAGTGGGTCCACGCCGACCGCGATCGCAACAGACAAGGCCTCACCTGCTTCTTCCGCGGCATCGTAGAAGCGATGCAGGTCACGCGGAAGAATGAGGATACCGAGCCGGTCCGGTCCACTTATCTGGATCCGGTTGATTGAGACGTTCTGCACACCGGTCTTCGGGTTGGCTGCGATCACCAGTCCCGCCGTAATATAGGCACCGGCATCATGCTCGTTATGCACTGGGATCGGCAGTTCTTCCGTGATATCGAGATCGCCGTCAATAACGATCTGTTGAACGGGAGCGGATTCAGCCGAAACTTCGGACCAAGGTAGTGGCTTCAGCACGGCATCACGATAGCGCTCAAGCATATCGGCTTCATCGACCCCCATCGCTTCCGCAATCCAGGGGCGGGCGGCAACCAAGCCAGAAATCACCGATAACGCATGACCGCCCGGCGACGGGAAAAATGTCGCCTTATCACCATCCAGACGCTTTGCGATCGCCGCAAGCGTGAATTCCAGCGGTACGTCCGGCTTAGCCCGAGCCAAACGACCAGTTTCCTCTAGCCGGTCGAGCCAAGAGCGTAAGGTCGTTAAAGGGGCATTCGGTCGCGCAGTTGTCATGCCTGATCCGCCTTTCTCATCTCACAGTCGTCGGTTTGATGCCGGGCCAGCGTCCCAGCGAAAGCGGCGACCGCACCAACGACAAACAAGGTCGGCGCCGACAAATCAGCTTCTATAATTTCACCTGGTAATTTCGCCAACGTCGCCGTAATCACTTTCTGCGTCGGCAATGTCCCATTCTGGATTGCCGCCGCCGGCGTATCGGTGGGCAACCCAGCTTCTATAAGGTTTCTGCAAATCCGATCAATCCTCATCAGGCCCATATAGACGACGAGGGTCATGTCTGGGTCAGCAAGACGGTCCCAATCCAGATCCAATTCCCCGTCTCCCGCCATGTGACCGGTGACGAAATGGACACCCTTAGAGAGACCGCGATGAGTGAGTGGAATGCCGGCATAAGCTGCGCACCCCATAGACGCGGTAATACCTGGCACAATCTCAAACGGGATACCATGCTCTGCCAGGTGCAGTGCCTCTTCGCTGCCACGCCCAAAAATAAAGGGATCACCGCCTTTCAGGCGCACCACGCGGCGGCCGCTGCGCGCCTGAGTCACGAGTACGTCATTGATCGTTTCCTGGGGCATGTAGTGCCTGCGCGACGCCTTTCCCGCGAATATTCGCTCCGCCCCCTCCGGCACCAAAGCGAGAACAGCGTCAGATACCAGGCGGTCATACATGACGATCTCGGCCTTCTGCAGAACGCGCAAAGCACGAATGGTCAGCAGATCCGGATCGCCCGGCCCCGCTCCGACAAGAAAAACCTGTGGTTCGCTGGCATTCATTCTACGCGGGTTCCCCCTAAACGCGGCGATACTACACGGGGCGATGCAGTGACCCAACCAAATGTCACATGGCAAATAACTATTCCATCGCCTAGCTTACCTCTTTGACATTTCAATTTTCGAAACACAATCAGGAGACCGCCATGCCCTATCAACCTTTCGATCTGACCGGCAAGGTCGCGATGATCACCGGTGGCAATGGTGGGATCGGTCTTGGTATGGCCGACGCCATCGCACAGGCTGGTGGCGCTGTCTGTATTTGGGGTACCAATCTGGAAAAGAACGCCGCCGCGCTGACGCAGATCGAAGCACATGGTGTTGACGCCGCCGCGTTCGTCTGTGACGTCTCGCAGGAAGAAGAGGTCGAGCGCTGCTTTGCAGAAACACTGGAGCGTTTCGGTCGTGTCGATGGTTGCTTCGCGAATGCCGGTGTGAGCGGCCGCGGTGCGCTGACACCCTTCGTCGAAATGACCAAGGAGGCCTGGGACCAAATTATGGGGGTCAATCTGGACGGCGTTTTTTACACCTACCGTGCCGCCTGCCGGCACATGATCGAGCGCGGTGATGGCGGCCGCCTAGTCGTGACCGCAAGCCTCGCCGCCTTGTCAGGCGCAGCCCGCAACCAACACTACGCATCAACCAAGGGCGCAGTAGTCTCGATGACATATGCGCTGTCGGTCGAGATGGCGCGTTACGGCATCACGGCGAATGCAATCCTGCCTGGCTGGATCGAAACCGCGATGACCGAAAGCGCCTTTAACTGGGAAAAATTCGCTAACAACGTCAAGCCACGTATCCCAATGCGGCGCTGGGGCGAAGGTTCGGATTTCGGCGGCCTCGCAGTCTATTTGATGTCCGATGCTAGCGCCTATCACACTGGCGATACCTTGCTGATCGACGGCGGTTACCAGAAGTTCTGATCTGCGATCTGTTTGCGGAATCGGCGGTCGCGCTTGAGGTGCCATTCGCGGCTCATCGCCTCACCGCGGTTTTTGAAGCGTTCGGCGTAACGCAAACGCCAGCTGCGGCCACGCGTCGACTTTGCGCCTTTGCCCGCATTATGCGCTTCCAACCGCTTGTCCAGGTCAGTTGTCCAACCGACATAGGTCCGCTGTCCGTCGGTACTGCAGAGGATATAAACGTAGCAGGCCACTAGTCGTCCGCAAACCCGCCCTTACCACGCATCTTCTTTATCCCTCCACGCATTTTTTTTGCGTCGAGCCGACGCTGCTTTGCCGCCTTACCTGGACGGGTTTTCCTCCGACGCTTCGGCAGCACCGCTGCCTTATGGATCAAATTCGCCAGCCGCTCACGCGCATCTTCTCGATTGCGTTCCTGGCTCCTAAAGCGATTTGCGGTGATCACCAGCACACCATCGGCCGTCATCCGTCTTCCAGCAAGCTGCTTGAGGCGCAAATACACGACGTGCGGGAGGTTTGGCGATCGCCCCGCATCGAACCGCAATTGAACAGCCGTCTCAACCTTGTTGACATTCTGACCACCCGGCCCCGGCGACCGTATAAAGCGTTCAACCAGTTCGTTTTTCGACAATGATATTGTAGCTGTGATCCGCAGCATGTTTTGAGTATACAGGCAATCAGTTCAAATGGATCCGGCAATTATCAGCATCTCTGAGTTTACTTAGACATAGGCAATGGGTGCACAGTTCCTTCAATATCAAGCCGGGCAAACGCCTCGGCTCTTGCCTAAGCCCAAAATGTGGAAACCCTCAACTGCACCTCGAGACCCAGGTCTTCCTGGTGGTGAACGACATTAAAGCGCTGAACTTCGCCGACTTTGCCCAAGCAGAGAATATTAACAACGGGCTTTACCAAACTAAATCTTTGCTGACAGGGTCGGGTAAGCCCGCAGTATTCGCAAGTTCGACGACCAGGCCGAAATACACACACGCACAATGCTTTCCCGTGCAAGTAACCTAGATAGCTCGCCCTCAATACGCCAAGTTCTGGGTCAAATTTCCATACAATTGGGCTAAGGACGGCAACATTTTTTGAGAGGATCATACTCACGGGGTGCGCCAACTCGTCACTGCGCCTGACTTGGTGTCAGTCACCAATTAGCCTAATCGTGGATGCGTTTTGTATTGGCGGCAGCCCGTCTGCTAGGCTCACCAGCAGCCAAAACAACTATCCCGGACAGTGGAGACTATCATGAACGTGGGATTCATCGGCCTCGGCACCATGGGGGCCAGCATCGCGCTGAACGCGATTAAAGGCGGGCATTCGCTCACCGTACATGACATCAACAAGGACGCGGCTGCGGAACACCTGAAGCTGGGTGCGAATTGGGCCAATACGCCGAGAGCGGTCGCAGAAGCAAGTGAAGTGGTCTTCACTTCATTGCCCGGACCGCCCGAGGTACAGGCCGTTGTTTTGGGCGAGAGCGGCTTAATTGAAGGCTTCAAGCCGGGCAGCGCCTATTTCGATCTTAGCACCAACTCACCGACGGTGATCCGTGACATCCATGCAGCCCTGGCGGAGAAGGGCGTGCAGGCGCTCGACGCGCCAGTCAGCGGCGGCCCAGACGGCGCCCGCGACGGACGGATGGCGATCTGGATCGGCGGCGACGAGGACACCTTTAACAAGTATCTTCCAGTGCTAAACAGCATGGGCGACGCACCCTACTACGTCGGTCCGATCGGTGCCGGCGCGGTCGCAAAGCTAGTGCACAATTGCAGTGGCTACATCCTGCAAACAGCCTTAGCTGAAACCTTCACCATGGGCGTCAAGGCCGGGGTCAATCCGGAAGGGCTATGGCAGGCACTTCGCAAGGGCGCTCTGGGCCGCCGCCGCGTGTTCGACACGCTAAGCCGCCAGTTCTTGCCAGGCCGCTTCGACCCGCCCGACTTCGCGCTCAAGCTGGCACGCAAAGACGTAGCGCTGGCCTGCGAGGTAGGCCGTGAATTTGACGTGCCGATGCGCCTCGCGCACCTCACTTTGATGGAAATGACCGAAGCATTGAACCGCGGTTGGGAAGGCCGTGATTCCCGCGTCGCCATGACCCTGCAGACGGAACGAGCCGGCGTCGATGTCCGCGTATCCGACAACCGGATTGCCGAGATCCTTGCGGAGGATTCATGAGCCTGAAGGGAAAGACCGCGCTGGTCACCGGTTCTGGCCGTAATATTGGCCGGGGCGTAGCTTTGCACCTGGCTTCCGCCGGGTGCAATATAGTCCTCAATGGCAGCCAAGACCGGTCTGCCTGCGAGGATGTCGCCAAGAAGGTACGCGCTGCGGGCGCCGAAGCGTCCATCGAAATGTGCGATATTGGCGACCGCGAAACCGTCCTTGCAATGGCCGCATCCTCACTAGACCAGTTCGGCACAATCGATATTTTGATAAACAACGCGGCCATTCGGCCCGGTGGTGACTTCCTGGAGGTTTCTGAGAACGACTGGAACAGGGTGATGGACGTCAATTTTACTTCCGCATTTCATCTCTGCCGCGCCTTCATGCCTGGGATGATAGAAAAGGGATGGGGCCGTATCATCAACTTCACCGGCATGAACGCACAGATGGGCGGACATAGTCGTCCAGCAGTCACCGTCTCCAAACACGCCATGTGGGGTCTGACCAAAACTCTATCACGAGATTACGGCCCGAAAGGCGTGACAACGAATATCATTTCGCCCGGAACGTTCCCCGACATTAGCGTCGATACTTCGACGCCGGATTTCGAGGCACTGCGCCAAGCCAACCCATCCGGTCGCTTGGGAACACCGGACGATATAGCTGCCGTAGTCGACCTGCTGGTTTCCGAAGAAGGCGGCTTCATCAACGGTCAGATGCTGCAGGTGAATGGTGGCGTGGTAAACCAGTTCTAAACATGCTCGAAATCTGGACCCATGCAGTCGCATCGCCGCGCGGTGTAATGAAAATCGCTGCGGATCTGGAAGAACAAGGTTGGGACGGGCTTTGCGTCGTCGATTCGCAGAACCTGTCCGGTGACCCTTTCGTAGCCCTCGCCATGGCGGCGACAGTCACGGAACGGATCGGTCTTGGCACCGGTGTCTCAAACTCGGTCACCCGCATCGCTGCCTCGATGGCGAGCGCCATTCTCAGCGTTGATCGCGTATCGGACGGCCGTGCCCTGATTGGCCTCGGCCGCGGCGATTCGGCGCTCGCCCATATCGGCAAGGCGCCGGCGCGCATGAAACAGTTCGAGACCTACCTGCGACACCTGCAGACCTATCTCCGCGGCGAGGCAGTTCCTTTTGACGAGATCGAATTACCCGACGAAGTGGCGCCCACAGTCAGCCATCTCGGTCTCGCCGACGAGCCGGAGGAAAGTCGAATCACCTGGCTAGATGGACGCGAAAAGAAGGTGCCCGTCGAAGTCGCGGTCAGCGGACCGCTGGCCATCAAAGTCGCCGCCCGCCATGCGGACCGCATCATGTTCACCCTAGGAGCGGATGTGGACCGCATCGCCTGGGGCATAGATGTGGCCAAACAGGCGCGCCGGGATGCCGGACTTGATCCGGACGGGATAGCCTTCGGCGCTTACATAAATTGCGTGCCGGGCAACGAAATGGACCTGGCTCGTGATTTGGCGCGCGGCGGTCTCGCCACTTTCGCACGCTTCTCAGTCATGCATGGTAAGCCGAACGGCCCGATGTCACCGGCAGCAGCACAGGCGCTGCAGAGCCTGCACGACACCTACGATATGAACAAACACACGCAGGACGACTCTCGGCAGGCAGCCGGACTCCCGGGGGCATTCATCGACCATTTCGGTGTCGTCGGGCCACCGGATCGCTGCATCGAGAAGCTCCGCAGCCTCGCCGCCCTCGGTCTCGATAAATTGTTCTTCGGCGTCATGTTCCGCCTAGTGCAGACGCCAGAAGGCCGCGCGGCAAAGGCTCTGATGGAACGGGAAATATTGCCTGCCCTGAGGTAACATGGCCTAGCCAGACTTGTCGGAGCGGTATTAGGACGCCTATCTTCGATAGAAAGCCCATTCCAAGCTAGGGAAGATAATAAATGGCTGAACTAAATTCCGCAGCGGAATCCGCGCCGTTGATCGAGCATTTCGACGTACTAATCGTTGGCGCCGGGATTTCCGGGATTGCAGGCGCCTATCATTTGCGCCAGAAATGCCCGGAAACAAGCTTCGTCATCTTGGAAAGCGAAGAAAGCTTCGGCGGCACCTGGTGGACGCACCGGTCACCCGGGATTCGATCCGACAGTGATCTCCATACGTTTGGCTTCGGCTTCAAGCCTTGGGTTGGCCCACCAATCGCAACGGCAGAAGAAATCCTCTCCTATATGGGCGAGGTGATCGAGGAAAACGATCTAGCTCAATGCATTCGTTATCGTCACAAGATCCTCAAGGCCGATTGGTCGGAAGGTGACAGCCGATGGATCATCGAAGCCGTTCGTGCCGACGCGGAAGAGACAATCCGGATCAGTGCCAATTTCCTGTGGATGTGCCAGGGCTACTATCGCCACAACGAAGGCTACACTCCAGAATGGGACGGTATAGCCAATTACCAGGGCCGGATCGCGCACCCGGAAAACTGGCCGGACGACATAGATTATGCAGGCAAGAAAGTCGTGGTCATAGGCTCCGGCGCAACGGCGGCAACGGTGGTGCCGACGATGGCGCAGACTGCGGCACATGTCACCATGCTGCAACGCACACCGACTTTTTTCCGTACCGGACGCAATGCGATCGACATTGCTGAACAGCTACGAGGATTGCGCGTCGATGAGAACTGGGTGCACGAGATCACCCGACGGCAAATTATGTCGGATCAATCCTACTTCACCCAACGCTGCCTGACGGAATCGGAAGCGGTGGCAAATGAGCTGATCGACAACATTCGTAACCTTCTCGGGCCCAACTACGATGTAGATAAACACTTCACACCACCATACCGGCCCTGGCGTCAGCGTATCGCCTTCGTGCCCGACGCCGACCTGTTCAAAGCCATCGCGGCCAACAAGGCGTCGGTCGTGACCGACGAGATCGATCGCTTCACCAAGACCGGCATACTACTGAAATCTGGCGACGTACTGGAGGCCGACATCATCGTCACGGCGACCGGCTTCAACATGAACATCATGGGCGATATCGCGTTTGCCATCGACGGCGAACCGATCGACTTCCACGACACTGTGACCTATCGCGGCATGATGTTCACCGGCATGCCTAACCTGGCCTGGGTTTTCGGCTATTTCCGTGGCAGCTGGACCATTCGCAGTGAGTTAATCGCCGAGTTCGTGTGTCGCCTGCTCAACCATATGCGTAAAACAGGCGCGAAAAGCGTGCAACCAGCACTCCGGGCGGAAGACACTGATATGCCCTTGTTTGACTGGATGGACGAAGAAGATTTTAACCCAAACTATCTGAAGCGCGCCGTGTCAATCCTGCCGCGGCGGGGCGACAAGCGGGAATGGCGGCATACCCAGGATCACTGGAACGAGAAAAAAGAGTTCCCCGCCATCGATCTGGAGGGCGAAGAGTTCGTCTACCGCTGGGGCAAGCGTTCAGATTTGGCCGCCGAGTAGCCTGCACGGGCCGACTGCTGGGATGGCATCGGGAACTAGAGACGGATCGAGCAAATGATCTCAGGATATGAACCGCCGGCATTGCCTGAGACGCATTATCTTGACAATCGGATTTTCACTCACGCGACGATCTTTGCGCAGGAGCAGAAAGATATTTACGAGCAGGTATGGCTGTTCGTCTGCCATGAAAGCGAACTTGCCGCGCCCGGTGATTTCCGCACCGCCTCTGTCGCTGGCAAACCAATCGTTCTGGTGCGCGGGTCCGATGGCACTGTCCGCGCCTTCTACAATGTGTGCCGGCATCGCGCTGCACCAGTGGTTCGCGAGGAATCCGGCAACGCGTCGGAGTTCCAGTGCTTCTACCACCTCTGGACATATGGGCTCGATGGCGCCTGCACAGGCATCACCAAGCCGGGCGGTTACGACGCGGTGCAGCTTGACCGCAACAAGTTGGGGCTGATCCCGGTCCGTTGCAATAGCATCGTAGGACTGGTGTTCGTCTGTCTCAGCCCAGACACGGAACCGCTTGAGGACTATATTGGGCCGATCATCGAGTCAGTACGCGAACCGCTCGGCGCGGCACCGCTCAAGGTATTCCACTACAACAAGGCAGAACTGAACGCGAACTGGAAGCTTTGGCAGGACAATAACAGCGAGCGCTATCACAGCCTTTTGCATTTCATAAACCGCAAGACCCAACCTTGGGTGATCGCCAAGACCAGCCCTATGCAATTGCGACTATTCGACAACGGTCATAGCGGCTACTGGTCTGACAGCGACGCCACGGTGACATACGAAGCTGGCGGCTATAAGGGTGCGTCGGTGGGCACCCTGCCTGGCATGCGGGACAATGAGATGCGCGTCATCAATATCTTCCCCGACTTGATGATCAATATCCGCGCGAACGTGGTGCGGTTAGACCGCATGGTGCCAATCGAACCCGGCAAGACCCTGGTCGAATGGCGGGGCATCGGCCTCACCGATCTGCCAGAGGAGGTCGAAAAGGACCGATTACGCCATCACAACATGTTCTGGGGGCCGGCTGGCCGCAATCTGGGTGAGGACGTGATCGCGGTCGAAGCCCAATGGGCATCAATGACGACCGACGTGGTGCGCTACAGCATCCTAGCCCGCGAAGAAGACCTCAACCCAACCGACGATGCCAATGTCCGCGCCTATTATCAGGAATGGGGACGTCGCATGGGCCGACCTCCGCACTCACCCCTCAACAGCGACGAGGCGCAATCGCTGTGAGCGATGCGGCAGTAACGGCACTGCTAGAACAGGCCGCGATTTTCGAGGTGATACGGACCACCGCGGCCCGGCTCGACAACGAGGACCTGGACGGCTGGCTCGCTCTTTTCGCTCCGGTGTCACGATACGAGATCAAGGCCTTCGGTCCAGAAATTCGCGCGGAAATGTCCTGGTGGCATTCCGACCGCGAGGAACTAGAACAGATACTAGCCGAAACGAAACAGCATGTGCGCGACCCGGGCAAACGGTTGCATCTGGTTACGCCGATCTCAGCCGAACTGTCCAGCGACTGCGCGACAGCCCTCTCACACTTCGCGATCCTACGCACAGATCCCGACGGCAACAGCAAGGTCTACGTCGCCGGTCGATACGAGGATGCGTTTGTAAAACTGGGGGAACGATGGCTATACCAGCAACACACCGCCGTGCTCGACACCCGCAAACTAGAGCCGTTCACTCACCTGCCACTCTGACCACGGCTCTCGTCACACCTTATCTCGCACTTCCTGTACGAAGCGTTCCATGGTGTCGAGCATGATGGGTACGGTTTCGGTCATGATGTCGAAGCAGAACTCCGTCGCACCCGCATCGCGGAAGCGGCGTAAGGTGTCGATGATGTCCTGTGGCCGGCCCTCGCTGGGAGCCTGACCTGCCGCCGCCGGCCCCTCCTGAAAGGTAAGCGCAATCTTCGGCGCAATGGGAAATCCCTCCGCCGACCGGCCCGCCTCTTGCAACGCGGCAATTAATACTGGCCGCGATTCCACCAATATCTCCGGCGTGATTTTGAAAGGATGCCAGACATCTGCGTATTTCGCCGTACGTCGAATGGCGGCTGAGGAATTGCCACCGATGTAAATTGGTGGATGCGGCGATTGCACTGGCTTCGGCCCCTTCTCCGCATCCTCAAAGCTGAAATATTCGCTCCGGTGTGACGGTTTAGCTTCGGTCCAGAGCTTTTTCATGATCGCCAGCCCGTCATTGGTCCGCTTACCGCGATCCTTGAAGGGATAGCCGAGGGCGTCAAACTCTTCACTGTACCAGCCGACACCAACGCCAAAATTTACCCGGCCTCCGCTCAAATTATCCATCTCGGCAAATTGCGCTGCGATTTCGAGCGGGTTACGCATCGGTAGGATCAAAACACTGGTGCCGAGGCGCACCGAGGTGGTGCGGGCCGCAAGGTAGTTCAGCACGCTGAAAGGCTGGTAATAGGTCTGCTTCCAATCGTCTGGCAGTTGGCCGTCTGCTCGGCCGGGATAGGACGAGGTAATGAAGGGCGGAAACACCAAATGATCGCTCGCCCACAACGCATCGATTTTGAGTGCCTCAGCCTTCTCGGCCATCGCATCAAAGGTTGCGGGCGTCGCTGATTTGCCGCGCACGATTAGTGAAAATCCATATTTCATAGCATCATTCCTCTGTTTCGCGATTAACTGCCCAATGCGACCTTCGCCGGCACGATGGGTAGACCCGACACGTCCGTCCGCATGCGATAGATCGTGCCACAATTCTCGCGCGGGCCGTTGCGCGACCCGGTAACGATATAGAAATCCCGCAAATCGGCTCCGCCGAAACAGACACTGGTTACCATGGGGAGGGGCGTCGGGATTTCGGTGCGGACCGCCCCGTCCGGTTCAAACACCATGACCTTGCCACCATCGGCGATCGCGACCCAGATCGACCCGTCTTCCGCCACCGCCATACCGTCTGGCGTACTGGCGCCGTTGATTTCGGCAAAGACGCGCCAGCCAATCACCTCCGCATCCGCAGCCACGTCGTAGGCGCGGATCAGATCAGCGCGAGCGTCGCAGTGATACAAAGTCTTGCCATCAGGGGAAAAGGCCATCCCGTTGGTGAGAATGATACCGTCCGAGACGGTTCGCACCGAGCCGTCCAAATCGATAACATGCAAATGGCCGGGCCTCACCTCTTCGCCCAGAATGACCCGGTAGGCAAGCGACCCAACCCAAACACGGCCCACTTCGTCGGTCGTTAGGTCATTGAACCCTATCGCCACATCAGTGACATCCGGGGTCAGCAGTGTGGCGTGCGTCTCGCCGTCGAAACTTTCATATATGATCTCGCGCCCGCCGATCACCAGGCCACCTGCCGCATGCGGCGCCATTCCACCAACCCCGCGCCGCTTTGGCACCACGGTACTGATCTTACCATCGGCGTCCAGCGCTCGCACACCGCCATTAACCACGTCACTGTATATCAGTCCGCGCTCGTCGTCCCAGACCGGCCCCTCGATCAAACCATATCCCGTTGCCAGTTCTTCCATTACGCCCCTCACCTATTACTTAGCGGTCGAAGTCAAGCATACGGCAGCTTGGCGTACCAGCTAACGCAGGGCAGAATTCAGTTAGACAAACGAAGGAGATGGGGATGAGTGTCGAGGCAAAATTGAAGGAATTGAAAATCGAGCTGCCGGAGCCACTGGTCCCGGCGGGCAACTATGTGGGGGCGAAAACGGTCGGCAAACTTGTTTACCTATCTGGCGAGGGCCCCCGACTACCAAATGGTGTTATTTCCGGCAAGCTTGGCGAAGACCTATCCGTTGAGGAAGGACAGGAAGCGGCGCGTCTGGTTGGTCTAAACATGTTGACGACCCTACGTAACCATATCGGCGACCTGGACCGCGTGAAGCAGGTCGTAAAGGTTTTTGGCATGGTCAACGCTTTACCTAACTTCAAGCAACACCCGTCGGTCATCAATGGCTTTTCCGACCTGATGGTGGAAGTATTTGGCGACAAGGGGCGCGGTGCTCGGTCGGCTGTCGGCATGTCGTCCTTACCGTTCCAGATCGCGTGCGAAGTCGAGATGATCGTGGAGATCGAATAGGCAATGGACAATCCGATTGGCGAGACCGCAGCCGATTTTATCTCATCAGCGGGTTCGAGAACTTACACCCCTGATGTTATCGACATGGCGAAGCGCTGCCTAGTCGACTGGATAGGTGTCGCGGTCGGCGCCGTCGACCAACCAGTGTCGCGCGCCATGCGAGAGACAGCAGTATCTTGGGGCGCGGATGGACGTTCGCGCATACTGTGCGGTCCGAAGACGTCACCGGCACTAGCCGCTTTGGTCAACGCGACGATGGGCCACGCGCTCGATTTCGATGACACGCGCGGCCACGCCCCGAGCCATCTAAGTTCGCCTACTTGGTCAACGGTATTAGCACTCGCGGAAGCGAAGGGCGCGGACGAAGCGACCGCACTCAACGCCTTCATCACCGGTTACGAGGTCGCGGCAGTCCTTGGCGATGGCGGCATTGGCAATCGGATGCAGGCGGCAGGCTTCCACCCGACACCGATTTTCGGCCGGCTAGCTTCGACGGCGGCGGCGGCGGTCCTCCTCGATCTTGATCGGGAACAAACCTTGAATGCGATTGCCGCGGCAGCGACCAGTGCCGGAGGCATGACCGCATCCTTCGGAACTATGAGTAAACCGTTTCACTCCGGCAACGGCGCAATGGAGGGTGTGTTGGCGGCAGAACTTGCCGCCAACGGCTTCACCGCCGCGCGCCATATTTTCGACGCGGAAGGTGGTTTCGCGGATACGCTGGTACAGCAAGACGGGCCGGGGCTAGGAAATGCGCCCCTCACAGCCGGCAAGAGCCTGTTCGACAATTCTTTCAAGCCCTACGCCTGCGGCAAACTGATCCACGGCCATATCGACGCCGCGCGCAAACTCCGCCCACAGGTCAATGGTCGCCAAATCGAGGCAATTCACTGCAAGGTTGCCGCTATCAGTTCCAAGCTAGTTGCCCATCCGATGCCGACCGAACCGTTGCAAGGCAAATTCTCCATCGCGTTCTGCGTTGCCATCACCTTGCTGGGCTGTCCGGTGCAACTCGCAGATTTCTCCACCGACCGGCTTACCAATCCTCGGGTTCAGGACCTGATGCAGCGCGTCACCCTGTCACTTGATCCTGATATCGGCCGCTACGGTGCAGAAATGGAAATCGATCTGACAGAAGGAACAACACTGCATACAACCGTTGAGAGATCGCGAGGTAATCCAGAAAATCCGCTCTCCTGGGCAGACTTGAAGTCCAAGTTCGAAGGTCTTGTCACACCGGTGTTAGGCGACGATAGCGAGACACTATATGATGATTTACGCGGGTTCGACCAGAAAGGTGCGCTCGCACAGGTGCTCGAACTGTTGAGCGCAAGGCGCTAATCATCAAATGTTTCTATCAGGCTCGGCAGCGTGCCGTCCCGTTCCAGATCTTACGCGACCGAATTGATGTGGCCATTCGCGTCGCCGATGTCGAAGTCTCGCAATGCGCGATATATCCTCCGGCCTGCCAGCGACCTGGAAACCCTTACCGCAGAACCCCGCGCCCAAGGCATCGACATCTTTGACATAGATAGTTAGGTCGCCCAATGCTGGTTGACGGAAACGTTCCCGCTGCCAGCGCAAAGACTACCGAGCCGTGCTGGCGTATGGCAAAACCCAGCCCGTCGTCCCAGGACCTTACGAAATGAACGCTGCCTTGGCGCAACAAAACGTTTCGCTCGCGACGACATCGATGACATACAGGACCGCCATGCAGCGCAGCAGCGCATGCCTCCATCGGAAAGTTCGGTCCGCTCTAAACGGGTTCGGCCGGATTAGTTTGAGAGGTTTATTTCCCGGTAAAGGTCGGTGTCCGCTTTTCAACCTTCGCTGCCACACCTTCGACGGCGTCAGCGCTGTCATAGACTGCTGCCACTATCGCGTCGCTGTCACCTCGTTCGAGGTCGAACAAGAACGACGCCTGCCGGTTCATGATCGTTTTCATCGAGCGCATCGCCAGTGGTGCGTTAGCAGCCAACCGGCTAATCAGCGCCTCTGCTGCTGTCTCCAGTGCATCCTTGCCGGCCACCCGGGCGACGGCACCGAAGTCGTGCAACCGGGCGGCTGACATCGGATCTCCTAAGAGCAGGAATTCACGGGCCACAAAAGGGCCCGCGGTCTCCATAATTTTTTTGGTCAAAAACCATGTCGTGGAAACGCCGAGCTGTGGCAGCGGCATTGCGAATTTAGCGTTTTCAACCGCAACAATGAAGTCACAATGCAGCGCCAGTTCGCAGCCGCCAGCGATAGCGGCACCCTGGACAACGGCGACGACCGGCAGCGGATAATGCTGAACCGCCGTGAACATCGCTTCTATGGCGACAGCCTCTGACGGATCAACACCGCTCGTGCTGAGCTGCAGGCCGGAGCAAAACACGGGCCCTTCGGAGCGCAGCACCGCAACACGCTCCTCAGCATCCGGCTCGGTCTCGAAAGCCTCGCGCAATGCGGCCATCATCTCGGGATTAATCGCGTTACGCTTTTCAGGCCGAGCGAGTGTCACGGTGCGCACAGCACCGGCCCGATCTATACGGACCAAACTCATGATTGCGATGTCCTTAAGGGTCGACGCGTGCAGTAGCGGAACCAGTGACGACGGTCTTGCCGTCCTGGTTGACCGTTTCGAGCATTAGCTCGACAACCCGATCGCCATCTTCCTCGCGCACCTCTACGACTGTCGCCTTGGCGGTCAAAGTATCGCCCGGCCAAACCTGGTTTGTGAAGCGAACACCATACTTTTTCAGGCGGCCGTCGCCGACATAATTGGTCAGCATCTTCCCGGTTAGCCCCATGGACAGCATACCGTGAGCAAATACACCCGGATAGCCTGCGGCTTCCTTGCAATACAGGTCGTCCGTGTGCAGCGGATTATAGTCGCCCGACGCACCGGAGTACATTACCAGTTGGGTACGGGTTAGATCGTCGACGACGACCTCTTCATGGGTGTCGCCCGCGTTCAATAGGCTCGCACTCAATGTCATTTTTCGTACTCCCTCAGCTCTGATCAACAGGGCGCTCGGTCTTCACACCGACGCCACGCGAGGTGATAACCAACTCACCATTTTGGTCGCGATATTCTTGGATCGTCTCGGAAAACATCAGTTTGCCAGCGCGCTTGCTTTCCTTTTCCCAGGTTTTGCCGGGCTTGACCGTTACAGTCAGCTGATCACCAGGCTTTAGCTGCCGGTGATATTCAAAATGTTGCTCAGCATGCAGGCCACCACTACTCTTTGGCTTTTCTGTGACGCTAGTTGGGTTCTTGCCAGACCCGAACCAAGGCTGGTTCGACCGCCAACGCAGGAAATAGTCCGGATCAAACTGGGCCACGGAACGCGGGAAGGTTGGCGGCGCGATGACGTGGCCGACCTCTGTCGTCTTGGCATATTCCTCATCATGATAGATCGGGTTATCGTCGCCCACCGAACGGGCGAACATCATGATGTGCGATCCCTCCACGGGCATCTTGATCTCATCGGCCACCGATTTGTCTCCTTATCCGAGCGTATTGGTTTTGCTATGACGGAGAATATTAGGCAGGCGAACCGGATAAGCGCAATGCTGCATCCCCTTTCCGATACGCTCGCGGATTGTTAAAGTCTGGCTCCCTCGCATCAGAAGACCGCATAGCCTGCCGTGACCAAAATTCCCACTCCTCTCGAGCTGCCGCCGACCACCGTCAAGCCAGAGTGGATCGACTTCAACGGCCATATGAACGTGGCCTATTACCTGCTCGCCCTCGACGAAGCTTCAGAAACCCTGGATGAGTTTCTTGGCTTGTCGGCCGAATATCGTGAGACGACGAGCAACGGCACATTTGCCGGCAATATCCACATCGCCTATCTGCGAGAGGTTAAAGAAGGAGACCCGCTTCGGATGACCGGCCGCGTCATCGCCTGCGATGCAAAGCGAGTGCATTGCTGGATGGAGATGTATCACGCCAAGGAGGGCTTCTTGGCGGCGACTATGGAAAAAATGATTTTACATATGGATATGTCGGTCCGGCGGGTCGCACCTATGGCACCCGAGCTGTTTGCGTGGATAAAGAAAGTCCGGGACGCACACGCGGCACTGCCGGCGCCAAGCGGCCTCAGCAAGGTTATGCGCGTCCCTACGTGATGCTTTACCGATCACGGCCCAAGCGGGCAAAAGGTTGACGCATGCAAGCGGATACAATCTACGTCGGACATAAATCCGTTCGATCCACCGGTTGTGTTAGACGGCTTCAGGTCCCTAGACTTGAGACGTCAAAAGTATCAGTCCCCTATATTTCAGCCTCAAGGAACGTTGAACATGAGCAAACCGGTTTGCCTTGTCACCGGCGTCGGGCCCGAACACGGCACGGGCGCGGAAATCGCCAGGCGATTTAGTGAAGGTGGCTACAGGGTCGCCATGCTGGCCCGTAATGAGGAAAACCTCGACTTCTTGGCTGGCAAATATACGAACTCTAGTGCCTTCCCCTGCGACGTCGGCGATCTTGACTCTCTAATCGACACCGTAGCGCGCGTTACAAAGGAAATGGGCGCACCGAAAATCGTGGTGCACAATGCGTTGCGGTCAACCCGTGGCAGCATCCTCGAAATGGACCCCATCGATTTGGAACGGAATTTCCGCGTGAATGCGACGGCGTTACTGCACCTCGCCCGTGAGACCATACCAGCGATGCTGGAGACGGACGGAGGCACGATCCTGGTGACTGGTAATACCTCGGCCACCCGCGGTAAGGCGAACTGGGGCTTCTTCGCCTCGACCAAGGCGGCACAGCGGATTCTCGCGGAATCGATTGCCCGCGAGTTTGGGCCGCAGGGTATACATGTTGCCTACTTCATCATCGACGCGTCGATCGACACTCCGCGGACCCGCCCACTCATGGCAGCCGACAAGCCAGACGATTTTTTCGCCAAACCCTCGGCAATTGCCGAGGAAATGTATAAGACTGCTCACCAGGACCGTTCAACCTGGTCGTTTCGAGTTGAGCTTCGGCCCTTCGGTGAGGTCTGGTAAGATCGGTTTAAGGGAATTGTAACTCCGTGTCAGAGCTTGAACAAATTGCCGACAAGGCTCGCCGGATACCGCGGAGGCCCCAACATAACGATACATTATAGGTGTTGGGTCTGACGAAAGACTGACTACCCGATGGCATTTTGGGAAGCTACTAATTTGGGGTCCCTGGTCCGCATGTTTCGTCTGGTACCGGAACTGATCGATGAGTGCCTTGGTTCATGGACAAGCACAACACCTCAGATTGGAATTTAAAAGATATTAGTGAAAACATTGTTCCCAGGAATTAACCCATTGGTAACGAACAAATATTTAACGAATATCCTAAAGCTTGCACTAATCTTGCTTTATATAAACTTGAGTAAAATCAAACAATCAGTGAGCCATCGAACCAATAGATTGGTATCGATAGCTATCCTTGCGTGGGTCCCATAAAACACCCCCTTTATCGCAGCAACCCGAATCTAAACGAAAATTCATTGCGCCAGCAGGTCGAATTTCCGAATTTGTTGCCGCACGGGGACAACCCCTGCCGACAATAATTCCCTTAACGAGAGTTCTGCATGCCCGACACCGCTAACATTCCTGTACCTTTCGACCAGTACACCGAAACCGTTCGGCCAGAATGGATCGACCATAATGGACACATGAATATGGCCTATTACGTGCTCGCCTTCGATGAGGCCTCCGGTGCGCTGATGCGCTACATCGGGATTGACCAAAGCTATCGCGACCGCACGGGACACGGCACCTTCACCGGTGATTTCCATATTCACTATGTGCAAGAGGTTATGGAGAGTGATCCACTACGCTTCCACCAGTGGATCGTCGAATTCGATGAAAAGCGGGTGCATTACTGGCTAGAGATGTATCACGCCAAGGAGGGCTATCTGGCCGCCGAGGCAGAGGCCATCACATTGCATATCGACCTGTCGGCCCGTAAGGTGGCGCCCTTCCCGCCCGAAGTCCAAGTGCGTTTACAATCCGTATACAAAGAGCATAAAAATTTGCGCTTACCAAAAAATCTTGGGCGACAAATTAAAGTAAAACGACGTTAAGAGCAGCACAACATGACAGCATCAATCCGCATAGACCCTGAGACTGGACAAAAACATTTCAATACCCGCGCAGCCAAGGCGACTGACAAGATTGCTGGCAAGGGCTATTCCGTAATCGAAGAGGAATCCTTGAAGACCTTACCCCCGCCTCCGCCGGGCGCCGTCTTCAATGCCGCCGAACAGGCGAAATACCGTGAATTTAAAGAAGCCCGCCGAGGAGCCGCAGACTATATGGCGATCGAAGGTGAATTCAGCCGCTACCTTGACGACGTCTATTCAGACAAGCCCGTCGAGCGGAAAGCGCTGGACGATGAATGTGAGATTTTGGTCGTCGGCGGTGGTTTTGGTGGGCTCATACTTTGGTACAAGCTTCGGGAGGCGGGTTTCACCGATGTCCGGTTTTGCGAAAAGGGAGGAGATGTCGGCGGCACCTGGTACTGGAACCGCTATCCCGGCATAGCGTGCGATGTTGAATCATACAGCTACATGCCACTGTTGGAGGAAATGGGCTATTTCCCAACTATGAAGTTTTCGTCCGGCTTTGAGATCCTCGAATACGCCCAGGACATGGCCAAACGATTTGATTTTTATGATCGCTGTCTGTTCCACACCACAGTAGAAAAAACGGTTTGGGACGAAGAAACGAAGCGTTGGACGGTCTATACCGACCGCGGCGACGCGATGAAGGCGCGATTTGTGGTGTTGGCGAACGGAATTCTTACAGCCCCTCGCCTAGCACGTATCGACGGTATGGAGACCTACAAAGGCGAATCTTTCCACACCTCTCGCTGGGACTACAATGTCAATCTCGAAGGAAAACGCGTCGGCATCATCGGCACCGGAGCGACATCTATCCAAGTAGTCCCGGAAATTGCCAAGGTCGTCGGCGAACTCTACGTCTTTCAACGCACTCCGTCTTCTATCGACATACGTGACCAGCGTCCCACGGAAGACGAAGAGATCCAACAATGGAAGCAGGAGCCCAACTGGGCCCTAAATCGCCGCAATCGCTTGAAGGAAATTACATCGGGACGCGCAGCGCTTCTTGGCGACGACGATTATCTTTCCGGCAAAGTCCAGGAATTCAAGCCGAAGAAGAAACACCGGACACCTATCTCACCGGAAGAACTGGTGCAAAAACAACTCAACACTAGCTTCAGGATCATGGAACAGATTCGCGGCCGGGTCGACCAAGTCGTTGAGGACCCGCATACGGCGGCAGCTCTTAAACCTTATTACCCCTATGGTTGCAAGCGGCCGACCTTCCATGATGAGTTCCTACCGACGTTTAACATGCCGCACGTCCATTTGGTCGACACCGCGCCGCAAGGCGTGCAAGAGATCAACGAAAGCG
>CAYYUG010000035.1:36466-40726 GCA_964474755.1 uncultured Rhodospirillaceae bacterium
CACGTCCATTTGGTCGACACCGCGCCGCAAGGCGTGCAAGAGATCAACGAAAGCGGCATCGTCCATGACGGTGTGCAATACGATCTCGACGTGCTGATCTACGCGACGGGGTTCCAGTGGATGGGGACATCGTCCTTCAACATGGTGGTCGGACGTGGCGGACAATCATTGCGCGAGAAATGGGAGGGCGAGGGCGTCAAAACCTTCCTCGGCGTCCATAGTAACGGCTTCCCAAACCTGTTTATCATGTCAGGTCCGCAGGGTGGCGGCGGCCAATTCAATTTCATCGTTGGGCTGGAATCACACACTGACTATGTCACCTGGATGCTGGAGACGATGCGCGATCGCGGGGCCGAAATAGTCGACATACAAAAGGATCAGGAACTGGCCTACGCAGATCATTGCAAACAAGCGGACATCCTAACTACGCCGCTACGCGACTGTCTGTCCTATTACAATGGAGACGGTACGGCGGAGCCGGGAAGTCTCGCCTATTACGGTGGACCGAAGGAATGGCACCGCCGGCGGGAAGAAGCGCAAGCATCCATGGATGCGTATGTGTTCGAAACTGCGCCGAGTGCGGTGAAGGACGGCGTCTAACGCGGCAACCGGTAGGGATATCCTACTCTTTCGCACCAGCAGTATTCACCGTAGGTGTGTGAATCAGTTGGTTGGCAGACATCCAGGCGTCTGGGAATTCGATCGCTATGTCCTCTTACTGGTTTGAAAGATGGCGGAGCCATTGAAAGGTGCGCACCATGTTAAAACGGCGTATTTACCATGAACACCTGCATGACCGAGGTTAAAAAAATCGCGGCGTTCGTCGAACTGCTGAAGCCATTTCTAGGGAGGCGCGGCACACGCCCCCACGTGGTCACGGTAGAAGCACTCAATGACCGCGGCATACGCGAAGAGAATGCTGCGACTGCGGTTACAACGTCGAAGCAAAGGAGGAACTCAATATGAAAATTACTCGTATCTATACAGACGCTGAGGGCGAGACCCATTTCGACGAAATCGAAGAACCCGAGATCGAGTTCCGCAGTAACGCCAAATACACACGCGCCATAGACGCTTACGGGGTGATGTTCCGCACAACGGAACCGCTCGGCGACAATCCGCCACTAGGGGAGTGGCACACTGCCCCGCAGCGGCAATATGTGATGTTCTTGAAAGGCGACACCGAAATCGAAGTGAGCGATGGTGAAAAACGCCGCTTCAAGTCAGGTGACACCTTCCTTGTCGAAGACACTTCCGGCAAGGGCCACCGTAATCTGCGCTTCCACAAAGAACCTGAACTCTGGGCCTTCGCCCGCTCATTTGGGAAGGGATAAGCTGCATTGACTATCCCACCAGTGGCATCACTTCTTTCGAGAAAGCCTCCATCCGGTCAAGCATAGCGCCTTCCTCGTTGGCCGTCAGGTTCAGGACCATCATGCTAATACCAGCCTCGCCAAAAGCCATAATGTCTGCGGCGCGTTGCTCCGGCAAACCCGTGAAGCAGAGCCGGGATCCATCGGGACGTTGTTGCTCTTCTTCGTTGTGGAAGGCGCAATTGTACGTAAGTGCGATCGAGGCCGGGTCTCGACCCACTTCATCCGTCAGAGCAAACAGCCGGTCACGTCGCTTCGAATAGGCCTCCACCGTGTCCATGCGGAATTTTGGATTGCTGCCAAAGGGATACCAGCCGTCACCGTGACTGACAACGCGGCGCAGCGCAGACAGGCTTTCGCCACCAATCCAGATCGGTGGGTGTGGAGCTTGCACCGGCCGCGGATCGGTTTCGATATTGGAAAAATTGACGAACTCGCCGGCATAGGTCGGTAACGTCTGCGTCCAAGCAACCTTCATCGCATCGATATATTCGTTCGTCACCCGCCCACGCGCATCGAAGTCTGGAACACCGAGTGCCTCGAATTCCTCGCGCATCCAGCCAGCGCCCACGCCAACTGCAATACGGCCGCCAGACAGCACATCCATGGTCGCCAGCGACTTCGCCATGAACAACGGGCTACGATGCGGGATAACTATAACCGAGCTCAGGATGCGGATACTGCTTGTCGCTGCGGCGAGCCAAGCCATAAGGGTGAACTGTTCCATGCAGTCCGTACCGCCTATATCCAGCCAGGTGAAACGACCTGAATCGCTGTAGGGATAGTTCGGCTCAACCATCTTGGGAATAACGATGTGGTCCGACACGGTGAGGTAGTCATAGCCCCATACCTCTGCCTTTTTCGCGATACGTCGGATGGTTTCAGGCTGGGCTAAGGGGCCGCGGAACGGGGCGCTAACGCCGAATTGCATGATGGTCTCCCTATAAATCAAGTTTGGGCAACCCTAGCCTAACGGCGGCCCGGCCCCATTGCGAGATGTTCGGGGTATTCCTAAGCTCTCCAAGGGAGGCCCTGCTATGACAAATACCGAACAGCTGGTGGATGAACTCACCGAACTTGAAACCGCAGCGAAAACATACGACGCGCAGCATGAGTTCATAAAAGATTTCTCTTGGTCCCAAGGTACGCAGATTGCCGTAAATTTTACATGCGATTTCGACGCGATGCTATTCCGACGCTATCTGGAGGAGACGCCGATGCAACTGGCGCAGGGCGAATTTGGCGGACGGGTCGGTATCTGGCGCTTGATCGAGTTGTTCAGTGCCAATGATGTGACCGCAACGATCTTCACCCCGGGTCGCATCTGCGAGCTCTACCCACAGTCACTGGTCGCCGCACATAAGGCCGGCTTTGAGATCGCCGACCATATGTGGGAGCACCACGTGCCAAAGGACATGCAGCTTGAACATGATCACATCCGCAAATCAACGTTTGCGCTAGAGAAGACGGTCGGGAAGCGACCCGTCGGAACACGCAGCCGGCACACCAATTCACTGCTGCTCGAGGAAGGCTATGTCTATAACTCGCACGGATCGGCTGCGCACTTGCCCTACTACGAGCGCGACGCGGATGGCGAGAATTGTCTCATAAATCTGCCGTTCCACTACGCAATCGACGACGCGATGTTCTTCAGCTTCGCCTGGCTAAGCAGCGAAAATGCAGCGCAGCGTATCACAGACCCTAACCGGGTGTTGGATCTTTGGTGGGACGCATTTGATCAGCAGTACCGGCAAGGTGGGTATTTGAATATCTGCTTACACCCCTTCGTGTCCGGTCGGGCGATGCGGATCGAGATGCTCGACCAATTAATCGCCCGCATGAAAAAACGGCCCGGTGTCTGGTTCCCCAGTTGCGAGGAAGTGGCCCGCTATTGCCTCAAAGCGTTTCCATCAAAGGAGGGCTAAGCCATGCCTTGGAAAGATGGTTACACAATTTCCGACGAAATCTCTCTGTTCGACGACGCCGTGCGCTGGCCAGAGGATAGTCAGGTCTGCATGACGGTAATGCTGGATCTTAGCCTAGCGAGCAGCCCTGTGGGCCTAACAGCCGCCGATCTGCGGCGATCGGCCGCCGTCTTCGGTATGAATGAGGGGTTGGCGCAGGTTCGCGCTATTTTCAATCGCTTCGATATCAAGGCGACGGTTCCCGTGCCGGCAGCGATGGCCCGGATTATGCCCGACGAAATCAAGGCCTTGCGTGACGATGGCCACGAGATCGCAGCACAGGGCTTAAAGCATGAAGATGTCAGCGCCTTCAGCCGCAAAGAGGAACAATCCAGGCTCGCTATGACCACCGAAATCTTGGAAGGATTGACTGGGAAGAGGCCGGAGGGTTGGTTTTCGCTGCCGCGGCCAAACGATCCGTTCGCGGTCGGAACGGTCAGTCCTAATACGCACGATCTGCTAATCGAAAACGGTTATAGCTATATGGGTAATGGCCTATCCGACGACATCCCGCATTACTGGGTGACAGATTTCGACAGCAATCGGGCAATCCTGACCTTGCCCTATTTCTATCATTTCGATGACCAGTTCTTTCTAATGTTTCCAAAGAAGGGCACCGGACTGGAGCATGCCGATACGCTTTTCGCCAATTGGAATGCGGAGTTCGACGCCCAGTACAAGCGTGGCCGTTATTTCAACATAACGCTGCACCCTTACGCCATAGGTTGGTGCAACCGACTGAAGTTACTAGAATCTTTTCTGGCGCGCATTGGTGAGCTCCCAGGCGTCTGGAACCCAACAGCGTGCCAAGTCTCGCGCTATTGGCAAGAAACCTATCCTCAGGAAACGGCGCTCAAACTGGAGCCTAGTATCTGGAAGGACTATCCCGGCAGTCTGAGCTGATGCCCTAGCTTGACGGCATC
>CAYYUG010000036.1:0-3756 GCA_964474755.1 uncultured Rhodospirillaceae bacterium
CGCCAACTGTCGCACTCAAGATGACCAGCGATATGCATGGGAAGGCCACCCGAGGTTAACAAGGTCTGCCCGAGCGGCTGATCTACGGCACGGAACGCAATACCTTTGATCCGGCCGCCATCCTCACCACCGATAAAACAGCGAACATGATCCCGGCCGACGACATCGGCCTTTAGCACCCGAGCTGCTGGAAATACGAACCTGGGTCGTGCGTTTCCCGAACCGAAAGGCGCCAAGTCCTCCAGCGATTCGATGAATGCAACGTTGGCCCCTCCAAGTTGCAAACACCCATCAATTCCCAACTCAGCAACAATCCCATCGTCGCCGACATGCGCCGCAATTCTTTCACTCAAAAATCGTCGGAACGCATTGTCCTGCTCGCGCGAAACTGTAAAGCCGGCGGCCATCGGGTGACCACCCCCATTGATCAGCAATCCCGACTGACGGGCGGCAACTACGGCAACACCTAAATCAACACCGTTGACAGAACGGCCCGAGCCCTTTCCGACACCATTCTCATAGGCAACGACGCAGGCAGGCCTGTTGTAGCGATCCTTTAGGCGGCTCGCGACAATACCAATGACGCCGGGATGCCAACCTTCGGCAGCAACATATATTAGGCTGTCATCGAGGTTGCCTTGCGCCGCCTCTGTCTCAATCTGATCAATGGCAGCATCAAGGCAGGCGGCCTCGATCGCCCGTCTTTCCTGGTTATGATCGTCAAGCCGCTTAGCAATCCTCTGCGCCTCCCCGGCATCATTAGTCGTCAGCAAGGTCGCGCCAAGTTTAGCCTCACCAACCCGCCCCCCCGCATTAACGCGCGGTCCCAACACGAAACCAGCATGATATGCCTTGAGCGCTTCGTTAACGCCAGCAACATCGGCTAGCGCCGCAAGACCTAGGTTGCGCCGGCGTGCCATCACCGTCAGACCTTGCCGAACGAACACACGGTTCAATCCTGTCAACGGGACCACATCGCAAACCGTCCCAAGCGCGACTAGGTCAAGCAATGACAACAGGTTAGGCTCATCCCTTTCCTTGTACCAACCAGCTTGCCGCAAACCGCGGTTAACCGCGACTGCCAACAAAAACGATACTCCTACTGCAGCGAGCTGACCATAAGCGCTATCGTCGTCCAAGCGGTTGGGATTGATGACGGCTCGGGCTCGCGGCAACCGCGGTTCGGCGACGTGATGGTCGACGACAATTATCTCCAAGCCAGTCGCCGCCGCCGTTTCTAAAGGTTCGAAAGCGGTGATCCCGCAATCCACAGTAATGACAACCTGGATCCCCTCCTCAGCCAGCTTGTCGAGCGCGGCGGCATTTGGACCATATCCTTCTTTCAAACGATCGGGAATGTAGATCCTGGTGCAACCGCCAACAGCGGAAAAGAAACGAGACAGCAACGCGGCCGACGTCGCACCGTCCACATCGTAGTCTCCAAAAATTCCAATTGTCTCCTCTTGCTGAACAGCCGTAACCAGCCTATCAACCGCCTTATCCATGTCATTTAGATGCGACGGATCGGGCAGCAAGTCTTTCAGTGCGGGCTTCAGAAAACCGGCGGCGTCTTCCAATGATATCCCGCGTGCAGCCATAACCCGGCCGACTGCTTCCGGCAGGTCGAACCGCTGAGAAAGGGCTAACGCGAGGCGGTCATCTTCACCCCGCGCACGCCAACGCTTACCCCCTAAAGAGCGCGTTACACCAAGGAAAGCTGCTTCGTTCATTCCTCGGCGAAACGAAAACCAGTCTTGCGGGTGAAGTCATGCTCCGAACTGATCTTTCGTACGGTACCGCTCTTGGACCGCATGACAATCGATTCTGTAAAGGCACCACCGCCCCGGCGTCGCACACCATTCACCATCGTGCCGTCTGTCACACCGGTCGCCGCAAACATGACATCGCCCGATGCTAAATCGAGCATGTTATAAACTCGGTTAAGATCCGTGATGCCCCACTTGGCGGCCCGCGCCCGCTCGTCATCGTTGCGGAATATCAGCCGGCCCTGCATCTGACCCCCGATACAGCGCAGCGCCGCCGCAGCCAAAACTCCTTCCGGCGCGCCACCACTTCCGACATAGATGTCAACACCGCTGCTCACGCTGGAGGTCGCGATCACACCTGAAACGTCGCCATCGGATATGAGCATTATCCGTGCGCCCGAATCGCGCACCGCCTTAATCAAATCGGCGTGCCGTGGCCGATCTAGGATGCAAACAACTAGATCAGAAATCTTCTTGTCCTTCGCCTTAGCCAGATTGTTCAAGTTCTCGAGTGGTTCTGCATCAATATCGACGACACCCTCCGGCAACCCGCCGCCAACGGCGATCTTATCCATGTAGACATCCGGAGCGTTCAGGAAGTTACCCTCATCCGCCATGGCAATAACCGCAAGAGCGTTGGGGCCACCCTTCGCCGTAATCGTTGTCCCTTCCAGCGGATCCAGCGCAATATCAACTTTCGGTCCGTGACCCTTGCCTACCTTCTCGCCGATATACAGCATCGGGGCCTCATCGCGCTCACCTTCACCGATGACGACCGTGCCGTCTATCGACAGACTGTTTAGCGCCTCGCGCATGGCGTCGACGGCTGCCTGGTCCGCCGCCTTCTCGTCGCCGCGCCCCATCCATCGCGACGCCGACAGCGCTGCCGCCTCGGTAACCCGAACAGCTTCCAGCGCCAGGTTACGATCCATTGTGCTCGTATTATCACTCATAAAGATACACTCCTAACAGGACAGGCTGTCGTTCGAACCAACGGCCTGAATAATTCAATCCTAATATATCGGAGCTTAAAACGGCGGACCAACAGCGAAAATAGGATTCTAACTGTTTTCGATCCGTATCATGCATGGCGGCTCAGCGACGCTGTCAAGTGCCGCTATAAGCTCCAGCGCCCGCCGCATTGCAGCTTCTTTGGTCTCGTGTGTTGTCAGGACAACAGGGACCACCCCGCCTTCAGCGCGACAGCGAAAATAGGATTCTAACTGTTTTCGATCCGTATCATGCATGGCGGCTCAGCGACGCTGTCAAGTGCCGCTATAAGCTCCAGCGCCCGCCGCATTGCAGCTTCTTTGGTCTCGTGTGTTGTCAGGACAACAGGGACCACCCCGCCTTCAGCGCGACCTCGCTGGATCGCTGATTCGATAGAAATTTGCGAATCACGAAGTGCGCCTGCGATATCGGCAAATACGCCAGGCTTGTCCGAAACCATCACCCGAACGTAGTAAGGTCCTACACGCTCATCCATCGGTCGAACTTTTATCGGGGTCAGCGCCTCAACCGGGACACCGTAGGTAGGTGTCTGGCGTCCTCGTGCAATATCCACGATATCAGCAACAACTGCTGAAGCCGTCGGCCCATCGCCGGCACCACGGCCCTCGAACATAGTGGTGCCGACAAAATTACCCTCTGCAACGACGCCGTTGAAAACACCTTCTACAGAGGCGATCGGGGCATCAAGGGGCACCAGGGCGGGATGAACGCGTTGCTGAACGCCGCATTCACTGTTTTCGGTAATCCCCAACAATTTAATTTTGTAGCCAAGCTCCGTGGCAAAACGGATATCTTGCGCATCGATATGACGAATGCCTTCAATGTGGACCGCTTCGAAATCGATTTCGCAGCCGAAGGTCAAGCTCGTCAGGATTGCCAGCTTATGCGCCGCGTCAATTCCATCTATATCGAAGGACGGGTCGGCTTCTGCATATCCGTACTCCTGCGCCTCAGCCAGAATTTCGGCAAAATCACGGCC
>CAYYUG010000036.1:3856-7501 GCA_964474755.1 uncultured Rhodospirillaceae bacterium
CCGATCAATTCGCAGATTACCTCCGCATCTGCTTCTCTCGCCATTGCGACGGGATCGTCGAACCAATGGATCGAACCGAGGTCGAGACCGCGATCCTTGTTCCGCTCGCGCGCTGATACAGCCGTTACCTCGATGGGCCGACCACACCTTTGCTGCAACAATTTTGCGTGCTCTGCTATCAATCGGACAGTTTCCGCCCCGACGACGCCCAACCCGGCGACAGCCAATTTCAACGGCGGCCTCATGAAACAGCCTTTAGACGCGGTGGGAACATCTCTTCGCCGGGATCCATCTGCGACAGGAAACGGCGGATGTTGCGAATCGCCTGACGGATACGATGCGTATTTTCGCACAGGGCGATCCGAACATAGCCCTCCCCATGCTCACCAAAACCGATACCCGGCGATACTGCTACCTCAGCCTCCTCAAGCAGACGCTTGCTAAAGGCCAAACTACCCATCGCCTGGAAGGCAGGTGGCAAGGGTGCCCATGCGAACATGGTGGCGGGCGGACTGGGTATCGACCAGCCGGCACGGTCTAGACCCCCGATCAGCACGTCACGCCGCTCTTTATATATCCTGCGAACCTCATTGACACAGTCCTGTGGCCCGTTCAACGCCGCTGTGGCAGCAACTTGCACTGGCGTGAATGCCCCGTAGTCCAGGTAGCTCTTAACCCGAGCCAACGCTGAAATCAGGCGGGGATTACCAGCGGCAAACCCGATTCGCCAGCCAGGCATCGAATAAGTCTTGCTGCATGAAGTGAACTCTACCGCAATATCCTTCGCGCCGGGAATTTGGAGAATTGATGGCGGCGGTTCATCGTTAAAGTAGATCTCGGCATAAGCGAGATCTGACAGGACAAAGATCTCGTACTTACGGCAAAAGTCTAAAACCTCGCCGTAAAAATCCAAATCAGCGGTCAGCGCCGTCGGGTTTGACGGGTAGTTCAACACCAAGGCGATCGGCTTCGGCACCGAATGGATCACTGCGCGCTCCAGCGCCGCGATGAGATCGCCATTTGGCACCACCGGAATATGACGTGCCGAACCGCCAGCGATTATGAAACCAAACTGGTGAATTGGATAGGACGGATTTGGGACAAGCAGAATGTCGCCAGGACTGGTGATCGCCTGTGCCAAATTGGCAAGCCCTTCCTTCGAGCCCAGCGTGACGATCACTTCGCGTTCCGGATCAATTTCCACACCAAATCGACATTCGTAATATCCCGCCAGCGCCTTGCGCAGCCCTGAAATACCGCGCGAGTTGGAATACCGGTGAACACGAGGATTCTGGGCCGTCTCGACAAGTTTCTGGATAATGTGTTGCGGCGGCGGCATGTCCGGGTTGCCCATACCAAGGTCGATGATATCCGCACCCGCCGCTCGCGCCCTTGCCTTCATGTCATTGACCTCAGCAAAAACGTAAGGCGGAAGACGCTTAACTTTGTAAAATTCTTCGTTCATTAATTGGCCATGGTCTGGTTGTGATTGGACTGCCGCTTAGTGGACGTCGGCGACTATGTAGCCCTCCCGCCCGCCGAAGTCGACCGCTTCTTACATTTTCTGATGTTTTCCAATTGATAAGCACAAGTTTCTCCAAACATTGTCGCACAACAGCGAAACAGCTTTGCTTTACAAACTACCGCTAGAACATGGACGAAGACCCGCCGTCCAACTAAGGAGAAATAGATTTACCGCCGTTAGAGTCGACATAGCTCAAGTTAAGCGGATACCTTGGATGCCTTTGATAGATACATCTCGCAAACTTCGTCAACCATCAGCGAAGACAGCACACATTACCTGTAGTTCGGGCACTACCAGGCCTTGGACAAAGCCTAAATTTGTTTTACGGCCCGCTACCCTGCGAACCAACCCACACTACCGTGTTCTGTACTGCTAAATTACCACAGGGCCGTTTTACCGCACGGTGGCAGTGAAGTTGGAGGCAAAGCCCGGTACTTCTTGTGAGAAGATCCGGGTTTCTGGGCTCTCCCCGGAGAGGTTGCCACCGGCGCGATTTCACATAAAAGACAATATGAAAGCACACTATCGCCTGCGTTTACCTTGGGTGCGTCAGGATATATTAGTCCACAAAAAGCGAACCAGTGTTCTCGTTAAATATTTCTATCACCCTAATATATAGACCACCTTCACCTGATCTAGTTTACGAAATATACCTCGACCCTGCGATTAGCCGCTTCGCCGGTGGTCGAATATTCCGCATAGATCGGCGCGGTGTCGCCTTTTCCTTCGACCTGCAGCTTGGCCACCGGCACGCCTAAGCTCAACAGTAGATTGGCAACCGCTTGCGCACGGTCAAGGGAAACCTGATAGTTAATCATTTGCCGGCGTGATGAATCGAACGTCCTGACCCGACCGCTTGCGTGACCCTCCACACGCACTGTGCTGCCACTTTGCTGTTGTGCTAAAGCGACCTCCCGCAAGATCAACTGGTCGTTACTTTGTAGCTTCTTTGAACCGTCCTTAAAATAAATAGTCGCGACCTGCAGTGTCTCGCCGGGCGCAAATGCAGGTTCTTGAGCAGGCGGCGGCTTGGGGACTCCCCGCGGTGTTAACCGTGCGGCAGATTGCATTTTTGGCGCAACGGGTCTCGCCACAGGAACCGTTGGCACTGGCCGCAGCAAAGCGCGAGGTTGTGGTACCAAGGTGGGCGCAACCCGTGGGGCCGGAGGCACGGGACGCGCACTAGGTACCGCCGCCCTGGTCGCCGCATCGCGCGGCGGCACCACCCGGCGCGCAACCTCTCGCTGAATTTTTTCATCGGTATATCGGGCATTCTCATTATCGGCGGCTAGCCCTTTTGCAATACTGGCCTGATGCGACTTCAATGACGGTCGCTTAGGTACGCTTCCAAGCTTCGGATAGGGCCGGTTGGTGGCCACTTTACCCGGCTTTGCGGGCACCTGTGGAGACGCCTCCGCTTCATCATCCTTAAACCAGGTGAAGGGGTTCACAACGTCTGGGATACTCACGTCTGGAATACTCACCTCTGGGATGCTCCCACATCCCCCCAAAAGGATAGCGGCCCCAGCCAACAATGAAATAACGGCTCGGCGACCCGTAGCAACAGTTTTTCTTGCGATCGCGTCTTGCATTTTAGCACTACAACATAATTCCAGATCGATACGGCACACCTTACAAATAGCCGATTCGGACACCTGAGGCATCTTCGATGACAATAGGGAACCTCCCATGCATGATCAATCGGATACGGACTACAACAGGCCGAGCGCGCAGCCGCTCGTGTTAGAAATTACAAATATCAGCACGTATTCGACGGCTGACACAGACTTTGCCGACACGCTTGGATGGCAGTGCCACGGGTATCTAGTCAAGCGGGTAAGCATGACTACGGCAGATCGGCGAATGTCTTCCAAGCCGTCTCCAATTACATTGCAGGCATGGTCACACGGCGGACAGCTAAAGGTATTCCCTCTGGCTTAATGCAAAGAACCTAGAAGACCTCGGCACCTGGCTCATGGCCACGACTAAAAAGCCGGGCTCCTGGCAACTGGGGTGGAACAAGTTGGCCGTCGGTCAAGATAATGGCAATTTAGCGACGTAGAGCCAGAAGGCGGTGACTTCGACATCATTGAGTATGCAGCTGGCCCCTACGTCTTGAT
>CAYYUG010000036.1:7601-12959 GCA_964474755.1 uncultured Rhodospirillaceae bacterium
CAGAAGGCGGTGACTTCGACATCATTGAGTATGCAGCTGGCCCCTACGTCTTGATAAAGCTGAAGTAAGGGTCGGGCGAGAGCCTCATGACCGTGTGGCAGTCCTTACCTCGCAACGTATGGTCTATCGGCATTTATCTATTTAGGGTCAGCTGGGACGAAGTTTAATTTTAGGTATGTTATGGCACAAATAACGTTTCGAGGAAGATAACATGACGCAGGATGCGCAGGGCCAACACCTCTCAGGAACCAGCACAAAAGCGGCTGGCTTCATTGACGAGGCAGTGCGTGCCTTCACACTAAACTACGGCGATCCCAACACATTTCTGTCTATGGCCGAAGAGGACTCGCCGGAGTGTAGAATTGCCGAACTCATCCGCGTCTGGCCATTAACGTTGTCAAATGATCCTGACCTCCTAGCGAGCGCCCGCGAGCGCGTCGCAAAAATCGATAAGGGTGGGATGAACGAACGAGAAATAGCACATTTGGAGGCGCTGCGCCTGGCATCCAAAAGCCGCTGGAAATCCGCGGTGGCTATACTCGATCGCCATTTAATGCATTATCCCCTAGATCTCGTCGCGCACCAGAGTGCGATGCGCCTGGACAACTTTCAGGGACGATTTCACCGTGCCGCCGGCCGCTCGGTGCGTGCATTGCCTTCCTGGTCCAAAAGCCAGCCGGGTTACGGGATAATTTTGTCTTTTTACGGTTTCGGGCTCGAAGAGGCTGGCGATTACGCACACTCGGAAGAAATAACGCACACGGCCGCTGAACTGGAGCCCTATGGCTATTGGCCGCAACATACTCTTTCCCATGTGCTGGAGATGACCGGCCGGCCGGAGGAAGGGCTGGTATGGATGGAAAGCCGGGAGCCTTTCTGGTCCGCACCCGACAATAACAATCGCGTCCATATTTGGTGGCATAAATCGCTTTTCCATTTGGAACTTGGGCAGTTCGACGCGGCGCTCTCGCTTTATGAAAATGAGATCGCAGACACGCTACGGCCAATCGGCACCAGCCTGTGTAACCCGACGGCTCTGCTGTGGCGGCTGGAAATGCTCGGTTGCGAGGCAGGCGCGCGGTGGGAACCTCTGTACGCCCTTTGGCAAGATCGGGCCAACGGCAGAACTAGCCCATTCAACGATATTCATCTGGGAATGACGGCGCTCCGCGCCGAAGAGAGAGATGCATACAAAACTCTTCTGGATACCACACGCGGCACGGCGGCGGGGGATAGCGAAAATGCACCCGCTTACCGTGCCATCGTTGTACCGGTCCTCGAGGCGATCGCGCATTTCACTGACGGTGAATACGCTGAAGCTGTCGAGCGCCTGCTTCCCATCCGCCCCGACCTCTGGCGCATGGGTGGCAGCGTGGCACAACGGGACATCGTCGAATGGACGCTGACCGAGGCAGCTGCGCGCGCGGGTCTGTCCGACGTGGTACGGTCGCTAGCCAACGAGCGCCTCGCCTTGAGACCGAATAGCAAAGTCAACAAAGCATTTTTTGAAGCAGCGTAAATTACCGAACCTAGTCTGAGTCACCGACCATCAAATCCGCCAATTCGCCCATGTTCTTTACAACGATGTCAGGTATATGCGGCGTCTGTGCAAACGGACGATGGCGACGGTTTATGAATGCGGTCCGCATTCCAAACGACTTCGCACCGACGACGTCGAAAGTGTGATTAGCGACAAACAAAATTGATGAACGGTCCAGGTCAAGGATCTTCGCGGCGGTCTCATAAGTGCAGTGGTGCGGTTTGAACGCACCCGCCTCCTGCACCGAGATGGTATCCTCGAACGGAAATCCAATATGCGGTTTCGCCGCCCCCAGCATATCGCGATCTCCGTTCGAAAGTATTGCCATGCGGTACCGCGCGCCGAGCCGTTCGAGTGCCGCCGGAACCTCTGGGAACGGCTTCAACTTTTCGATCTCCGATACCAGCATCTGCACCTCTTCCGAGGAGTGCTGGATGCCCGCACGCTCTAGAGTAAAGTCAACCGCCCGATGACCAATCTCGCGATATGGAGTGTGCCCGCGTGCGCAGAGCGAGTCGATCATGGAATTCTCGAAATGAGTACGTCGCCACCAAGTGACGAAACGTCCCGGATCGGTATCAGATCCCTTATTTTTTAAGTATTTCCGGACAACTTCGGTAAGCCCGCCTTGCATGTCGACTATGGTTCCATACTGATCGAAAACCAGCGCCCGTACCTCACGCTTTAACATGTCTATATCGATCATGAATTTACCTAGAGAACTTCAAACACGTCTTGTGTGGCATTAGCCGCTAAGCCGCTGCTCGGTTTTTCTCCAGCCAAATTTCAACACGCTCGACCGTTTCATCGACCGTTGAGTCCTGCAGGCCTTTCTGCTCGGCGATGGTCTTCACTAGGCAATCGGCCCGCTCAATGTTCGGCACTCCATTGGCAAGGGCGCGGGCGGCCGAGGATGGTTTTGTCAGCCCATTAGCAGCGTTGGCATATTTTTCAAATGGCACTTGATCAGCCGGATCGGCACCCATAGCGCGGCAAACTTTGCACACCCATTCGTATACCGCGCGCGATTTATCCATATCGCTATGCACCGCGTCGCGGATTGACTGCATCTCATCTGGCAAGATGCAGCGATAGTTGCCCGTCAGCAGCATCGCCCACTTGGCGAGTGGCACGAAGACGGAATCGTGTACCTTGAGTTTGACCGGCAGTTCAACCGCGCCATGACCATCATCGTAGCGGATAGCCTCGATATCCGATTGCATCTGACGGAGGATTGCCGTGTGCTCGTCGGACTCGAAGCGCGCCGCCTTGAAATTAGTCGGTAGGCTGACTTGCAGCACGTTAGTTTTCTCCTCCGGCGGCCGGAAAGCTTGGGGATCGGGGCTGCACAGGGTGATCAGCTTTGGATCCACATTGTCCCATACGGTCGGATCAGTGTAGCACTGTTTAAGCGTGTCCGTGTCGAGCCCCGGGATGCGTGCCAAATATGGCAGCGGCGGCATATTCATAATCGACATGCAAGGCTTGCCAGACTTTCCAATAGCGTCGAGCAGCTCGCGCACGCCGGGCGAACGGTATTGCGGTTCCTGCATCGCCAGCGCGATGAGGTCATATTCCGAAGGATCGACATCACCCGGACCCGCAGCGGAAATCGTTCCCGGGAGATCATCCGAATGCACGTCAACCAACTCATCACGGCCGCGTACCGGGATACGGACAAGCTGCCCTTCGGTATTGATCAGTTCGGCCTCCTCGGGCAAGCAAATCAGCTTCGCTGAGTGGCCGGCGAGCAGCAGTTTGATCGCCAACAGCGACCCGTAGGAAGCGCCCATTATGAGTGTGTTATATGCCATTCCATTGTCTCCCAGTTTTTGGGCGGCGTCTGCGTCCGCCTTGATTGAGTTTAAAAAACTCTGCACGCATCGCCCGTATAGGGTCAAGCGAGCCTCAAATTTTTTTCATTAGCCCTTCGTTAATCATCGATCTCCAACGCGTTCTTGAAACGATCCTGGTTGCCGACATAGAAGTCGACCGTTTCCTGGATATAGGCATGATCGGCTTCGGTGGACTCCCGCACAATTTTGCCCGGCGATCCCATCACGACGGAGTTGTCCGGGATCGTCTTGCCATCCGGGATGAGTGCATTCGACCCGATGATGCAGTTTTTACCTACGGTGACCCCGTTCAGTACGACCGCCCCAATCCCAACCATCGAGTTGTCGCCGATTGTGCAGCCGTGCAGCACCGCCATGTGGCCGATCGTCGAGTTCTTACCGACGGTACAGGGAAAGCCAACGTCCGTATGCAAAACACAGCCATCCTGAATGTTGGAATTTTCACCGACGCTGATGGGCTCCATATCACCCCGGAGGACCGCGTTCCACCAGACGCTAGCATTGCGGTCCAGCCAAACCTTGCCTATTACGGCAGCGGTTGGCGCGATAAAATAGGCGTTCCCTTCCGTACTGACACGGACACCCTCCAAAATATACTTCACATTAACCCTTTGCTATCGCCTAACCGAGTTTCGCGCCGACAGCGATGCCGCTGCCGGAGACAAATTCTGCCGCCTTTAGCTTCTTGTCGCCCTCCGGCCGCAACCGCTGCAGGTTCAGCGCACCTCCGCCGGCGGCAACTGTGATGCCGTCTTCACCGATTGCCACCACCTCGCCGGGCGCACCATCAACAGAAGCCACTCTGCGACAATCGAAGACCTGCAACGTTTTGCCATCGTGTTTTGTCCAGGCTCCAGGCTGCGGGTTGGCACCGCGGATTAGCGCGTAGACTTCATCTACCGGCTTGCTCCAATCTATTTCGACGTCGCCGGCCCGGCACCAGCTCTCGTAGGTCGCCCTGGACTCATCCTGTGCTATCTTTGGCGCCTTCCCGTCGCGTACCAAATCTACGCTTTCGACCATAGCCTCAACTCCCATTGGAAAGAGCCGGTCGAAATAGACGGAACCCAGCGTGTCTTCGTCACTGATCTCAGTTTCCTTCTGCAGTAGAATTGGTCCAGTATCGAGACCGTTATCTGGCCAGAAAATACTTAGCCCAGTTTTCTTCGACCCCATGATAATCGGCCAGTTGATCGAGCTGGGCCCGCGATGCAATGGCAACAGCGAAGGATGGTACTGGATCGTCCCTTTGGTCGGAATGTAGAGAAAATCTTCCGGCACGAACTTTGTAACATAGGCCATGACGCCGAGGTCCGGATTGAGAGCGCGGCACTCTTCCCACAATTCCGGGTCCTTGAAGCTCTTCGGTTGGTAGACTGGCAAATCATGTTCAATCGCCAATGTCTTGATGGGATCGACCGGCCGACCTTCTCGGTCTGGCGCACAATAGACCGCAATGATGTCTTCACCGCGATCAAGCAGCGCCTTCAGCACCGCCTCTCCGAAGGCCTGTTGGCCGTGAACGATAATACGCATCCGTCTCCCTTTCGAGCTTTATGTCCTTGCAATCGGTCTATACCGCGCCGGCAGATTTTGACGTCTCGATATCCGCTGCGCTCATACCGAGCTCTTTTAGAATTTCATCCGTATGCTCGCCCAAAAGCGGCGACCGGTCTACATCCGCCGGAGAGTCCGAAAGTTTAATCGGATTCCCAACCGTCAGATATTTACCGCGCACCGGATGATCGACCTCAACGATTGTACCTGTGTCCCGCAATGATGGCTCTTCTGCTAGTTCCTTCATGCTGAGGATCGGGCCACACGGCACATTTAGTGGATTTAAGATTTCCATGACCTCAAACTTCGTTTTAGTCATCGTCCATTTCTCAATTTCGTCAAACATTTTCTCCAGATGCGGCAAACGCGCCTTCGGCGTGTTCCACTCTGGATCCTCCAGCCAGT